>CAIRTK010000013.1 GCA_903881475.1 uncultured Opitutia bacterium
CTTGAAGTCCATGTCGCCGAAGTGGTCTTCCTCACCGAGGATGTCGGTGATGGTGGTCCACTTCGTGATAGAGCCGTCGGCTGCCATCTCGGTCATGAGACCGCAGGAGATGCCGGCGACGGGGGCGATGATAGGAACGCCGGCGTCCATGAGGGCGAGACAGCCGCCGCAGATCGAAGCCATCGAGGTCGAGCCGTTGGAGGCCATGATCTCGGAGACGACGCGGATGGAGTAGGGGAACACGTCCTCGGCGGGCAGCACCGGCACGAGGGAGCGCTCGGCGAGCGCACCGTGGCCGATTTCGCGGCGGCCGGGGCCGATGAAGCGGCCGGCCTCGCCGACGGAGAACGGCGGGAAGTTGTAGTGGAGGATGAAGCTCTTCGACGTGGCGCCGCCGGTGAGGCCGTCCATGTCCTGCGCTTCCTTCGTCGGCCCGAGGGTGACGATGGCGATGTTCTGGGTATCGCCGCGCTGGAACATGGCGGAGCCGTGCACGCGGGGAAGGACGCCGACCTTGGAGCTGAGCGGGCGCAGCGCCTTGGCGTCGCGGTGGTCCGAGCGGATGCCCTTGGCGAGCACGGTGGCGCGGTAGGCCTTGTACTGGAGATCCTCGAACACGACGTTGAGGTCGACGTCGGTAAACTTGCCTTCGCCGAGTTCCTTCACGAGGGCGGCCTTGGCCTCCTCCTTGAGGAGCTTCACGTTGGCGGAGCGGACGTTCTTCTCGAAGCCGAAGATGGCGGCGGAAACGCGCTCAGCGGGGACGACGCGCTCAATGATGGCGCGGGCCTCGGGGGTGGCGCCGACAAGCTTGAAGGTGGCCTTGGGTTTGCCGGCGAGGGAGACGAGCTCCTTGATCGCGGTGATGATGGGCTGGATGGCCTGGTGGCCGAAGGCGAGGGCCTCGACGAACTTCTCTTCGGAGATCTGGTCGGCAGAACCCTCGATCATGAGCATGTCCTTCGCGTTGCCGACGTAGATGAGGTCGAGCGAGGACGAGAACATCTGCTCGATGGTCGGGTTGGCGACGAACTGGTCGTCGATCAGGGCGACGCGGACGCAGCCGATAGGCCCGTTCCACGGAATGTCGGAGATGGCGAGGGCGGCGCTGGCGCCGTTGACCATGGCGATGTCGGAGTCGTGGATGAGGTCGGCCGACATCAGCTGGCCGATGATCTGGACCTCATTGAGGAAACCCTCGGGAAAGAGGGGACGGCAGGGGCGGTCGCAGAGGCGGGAGATCAGGATCTCGCGCTCGGACGGGCGGCCCTCGCGCTTGAAGTAACCGCCGGGGAAGCGGCCGGCGGCGGCGTACTTGTCGCGGTAGTCGACGGTGAGCGGGAAGAAGTCCTGGCCGGGGCGCATGGTCTGCGCGACGCAGGCGGTGACGAAGACGTTGGTCTCGCCGACGTTGACGTTGACGGCGCCGCCCGCGAGCTGGGCGATGGAGCCGGTCGAGAACGTGAGGCCGAGGCCGGGGACGGTAACATTATGTTTCTGATTCATTTTCGGACTGATTTTCGGATTACGGATGGGTGTCGGCGGATAGGACGGATCGGGCCAGAGACACGAGACTGGCGACGACCCGGGGGCTTCCCGGGAGGGAAGCGGCGGCGGCCGGAAGGCCGCTGCGGTGGATTTCACGAACCCACTTAATCTGCTCGTTTGAGACTCGAGAGATTTCCGTTTGCCGCCGTCTGGGCGGGGCCGCGAAGCGGCAAGCGGAAATGTCCCGGTCCTGATGCGAGTGTCGGTAAAGACAACGGGCGACCCGCGGATCGGGTCGCCCGTGCGATCAAGGTGGTTACTTGCGGAGGTTCAGCTTCTGCAGGAGTTCGCTGTACTTCGGCAGGTCGTGCTTCTTGAGGTAATCAAGGAGCTTGCGACGGCGGCTGGCCATCTGGAGGAGCCCGCGGCGCGAGTGGAAGTCCTTGCGATGCGTGCGCAGATGCTCGGTCAGGTGATTGATCCGGGCGGTCAGCAGCGCGACCTGGACTTCGGACGAACCGGTGTCCTTCTCGTGAGTTTTGTATTCTGCGATGATTTCGGGTTTAACGACTGTTGGCATGGTTTTGGTCTGAGGGTTACACGACTGTAGGGAACCCTCGCGGGCTCCGTGACACCCGCCCCGCCGCGGCGTAAACCGCGGTTGAGCCGGCGTCACCGTTCCAATCCGGCGGAATGCCGGACCAGTCATGGTGGGAATCCGCAACCGACGGATTTCCACTAACGCAAGGAGCCAGAATCCAAAACCCGCCCCGGCGGCGCAAGCGTATTTTTCGGGGATTCACCACCCCGATAGCAGGCTTCCTTTCAGGCTGGCTGGGGGGAACGAATTAACCACGAAGGACGCGAAGAGCACCAAGGCCAAGCACCGAGCTTTCAGCAGCTTCCTTCCTGATTGCTGGCCCGTGATTCCCTCGAATTTCAGGTTTTGACCTTCGGATTTCCCGCCGCCGGGCTAGCCAGCCCGGATATTCAACGACTTGAGGGCCTCGCAGCCGGGCAACTGGCGCAGGCGCTGCAGGATTTCCTCCCGGTGGTGGAAAATCTCGTTCCGGACGACGGCGTGGGCGGCGACGACGACCAACCGTTTGCCGTCGACGCGCACGGCATGGGAGTAGGTGGCGTTGGCGGCGCCGACCAGTCCGACCCAGTGGTCGCGGATGGTCTGCTCGGCTGACGGACGGCCGACCTGGTGCTTGACCATGAGTTGCTCGATCAGCCCGGCCAGCGGCTGGGTCGCGCGCTTGACCTGGCGCCGGGGTTCGCGGAAGGGCACGCCCCGGAGTTCGCCGATCAGTTCCTCGGCGGTCTTGCTGAAATGGTAGGGGTCCTTGTCAGGCACGGGAATCAAGCCAAGGCGGATTTGGCCGCGAAAAGGCGCAAAGGGTGCGGGGCTGCGGAAATATCCCCATTGCGCCTATAGGCCGCGGAAGAGGTGATTCGGAACCTTGGGAATTTTTGTGCCTCTTCGTGGCCATCACGGTTTGGGGGCCCGGCGGTTTTCGAGTTCATACAACCGGCTGTAGCGCACGAAGGCGCCGAAGGCCGTGGCCCAGGCGATGTAGAAGCCCGGAAAGCCGTCGAGGAAGCCCCGCTTCAGCAGATAGGCGCGGACGAAGCGCCAGAAGGGTCGGAAGACCGCCGCGAAGAGGGAGAAGCGCCCGCCCTTGTCCTGCTGCTGGCGCACGAAGAGGTCGGCGAACGGGTTGATCTTCGCGACGTGGCTGGCGAGCGTCGGGAACGAATAATGGTGCAGGTCGCCCGCGAGGGTGGCGACCGGGCCGTCGCACTCGACCTTCTCGTGGACAAAGGCATCGCCGCCCCAGCGGGCGCGGGAGCGCTGGAGCAGCCGCAGGCTCAGGTCGGGATACCAGTCACCATGGGTAATCCAACGGTCAATGAACCAGACTTTCCTCGGAAAACGCGCGCCGGCGAACCGGTCGTGATCCGGGCGGACGAAAAAAGCAGTGAGGGCATCGTGCAGGGCGGGTGAAACTTCCTCATCGGCGTCGAGCGAGAGCACCCATGGCTGCGCGGCGAGCGCGAGGGCGGCGTTCTTCGTGTCGCGGTAGCCCTGCCAGGGCAGGCGGTGCACGGTGGCGCCGAGGCTTTGGGCGACGGCGGCGCTGTCATCCGTCGTGTCGTTCAGCGCGACGACGGTCTCCGCCACCCAGCCCCGCACGCTGGCGAGGCAGCGCGGCAGGGTGTGAGTCTCGTTTTTGGCGACGATGACGACGGAAATCGGGAGGGGAGATTGGGAAACCACTGATGAACACTAATGAACACTAATGATGAGCGAGGAAGCCGAAATGTGGGGATTAGGATTCGAGGCAGGAATTCAAATCCTCGATCCGACATCCAATTCATTTGAACAGAAGTTCGCCAAGATAACGAAGAGCCGTCCGTCGACAGAATCCGGGTTTACAAGCCTGGCTCGACGATTTGGTGCACAGAACCCCGCCTATAGCCGGCAACCCGGAGATGGACGGTGGGCAGCTCTTCGTTGCCTCTGCGACCTTTTGTTCAAACTCCGACTCCGAATGTCCGATTCTAGATTTTTCCTACGAGCGAGCGCGGGATCTGATAGAGGTAGCCGCAGGAGCGCCAGGCACGGACGAGGGCCTTCTTGCCGGCGCCGGGGCGGAAGAGGACGAAGTTCACGAGGCCCAGCAGGGCGAAACCGGGGGCCTTGAGAAGGTTGCCGGCGAGTCGGCTCAGCAGGTAGGCGTTCGACGAACGGCCTTCGTCACGGTCATCGCGCACGCGGCCGACCACGCGCGAGCGGGCGGAATCGAAGGCGTGTTTCCGGACGTAACGGAAGGTAGTCCGCGAGCCCGGCATCTGGTGCAGGGCTCGGGCGGCGGGGGCAAACCAGACCTCGTAGCCGCCCTGGAGCAGACGCTTGATGGCAAGGTTTTCGTCGCCGCCGAACACGACGCCGCCCTTGCGGCCCAGCTCGGTGTCGAAGTAGCCGAGCTCGGGAAAGGTTTTCCGCAGGAAGGCCAGGCTCGCGCTCATCGGCACCTGGCCGGGGCGGAGCGGTCCGGCATCGGGCCGCAGCGCCTGGGGACCGTGGAAGCCGGCGACCCACGCGGGGCAGCCATCGGGGAAAACCGGAATGACCTCGCCGCCGACGGCGCCGATGCGGCGCGCGGGATTTTCCTGGAAAGGGCACACAATCTCGCGGACCCAGTTGGGCTCGATCAGGATATCGTCATCGCCGAAGATGATGATGTCGCCGCGCGCCTCGCGGATGGCGCGGTTGCGCGCGTGATTGGCTCCCTGCTGGGTTTCCAGCACGTGACGCGGAGGCAGCGGGGCGTTGGCAAAGCTGGCGACGACGGCGGGAGTTTCGTCAGGCGAGTTGTTGTCGATGATCAGGAGCTCAAGCAGGTGAGGCGGATAATCCTGCCGCACGAGTCCCTCAAGCGTCTGGCGCAGCAGGGCGGCCCGCCGGTAGGTCGGGATGGCGACGGTTACGGTCAGGGTCGGTGTGGGATCCCCGGTCATTTTACAGGAGGAAACGGAGGTAACCGAGGTCGAGTTCCGGGCTCTGTTTTCTCCGTTTCCTCCTGTGAGATCTGGATCTTCCATCGGGATCAGTTGCGGGTCGCAAGCTTGGCCTTGAGGGTGTCGAAGACGAGGTTGGCGTCGAGTTTGCGGACGCAGTAGCTGCGGTAGGAATCATCCTTCACGCACGGCGTGGGCGTCGCGGCGCCGAGGCAGTCGCAGGGCAGGGCGGTTTGCAGGACGGTATGCCGGTCGCCGAGCGGGTGCCAGATGGCGGTGTTCTGCGAGCCGAAGAGGGCCACGACGGGCGTGCCGACGGCGGCGGCGATATGCATCGGGCCGCTGTCGTGACAGAGGAAAAGATCAAATTGCGCGAGCAGCGCGGCGAACTGGCCGACGGTCAGCCGTTGCTCAAGGGCAACAAGGTGGGTCTTGGCGTGCTCGCGGATCTGCTTCACGAGCGCCGCTTCCCCGGGGCCCGAGACCACAAAGACCTGCACGCCGAGCTGCTCCTGCAGCCGGTCGCAGACCTCGGCAAAGCGCTCGGCGGGCCAGAGGCGGAAGGGGCTGCGGCTGCCCGGGTGGAGGAGAATCCGCCGGAACTGCGGATTGCGGATGGCGGACTTGGTGAGGCCGATCAGTGGCGCGACCGCCGCTTCATCGGCGGGACGGGGGACGAGCCGGACTTCACGCGAGGTGACGGGGACCGGGAGCGCGGAAAGCAGCGAGAGATAGGTCTCGGTGATGTGGTGCGAAATGTAGAAAGCATTCGAGACCGTGGCGTGCCCGGTGTAAACCCAGCGGTGGCGGAAGGGATTGGTTTCGCGGTCGAACGTGACACGGACTGCGGCGCCCGTGAGGCGGGTGACGAGGGCGGTTTTGTCGGTGTTGTCGAAATCCAGCACGTGGGTGAAGCGCGCGCGGCGCAGCACGGCGACAAAACCGGGCCAGCCGGTAGCGGTGCGGGGAAACGTCAGCGCGGCCGTGACGTCGGGGTTGAGCGCCAGCACGCCGGCGTAGGCGGGCTCCGTCAGGACCGTGAGGCGGGCGTCCGTCCAGTGGAGCCGCAGGTTCCGGAGCACGCAGCCGAGCAGGACGATGTCACCGAGGTAACGCCGGCGGATCAGGAGGACGTTGGGCGCGGCGTCGGCCATGCGGTCACGCGGCGCCGTGCTGGCGGTCGTAGAGCGACTTGTAGAGGGGGCTCGCGGCGTACAGCTCGGCATGGGTGCCGGTGGCGGCGATTTCGCCACGGTCGAACACCAGGATCATCGAGGCATCGCGGATGGTGCTGAAGCGATGGGCGATGATCAGCACCGTCTTGCCCACGACGAGTTTCCTGAGCGCCTCCTGGATCAATTACTCGCTCTGCGAATCCAACGCGGAGGTGGCCTCGTCGAGGATCAGGATCGGGGCGTTGCGCAGGAAGGCCCGGGCCAGGGCGACCCGCTGCTTTTGTCCGCCGGACAGAAGCGAGCCGCGCTCACCGACCAAAGTGTCGTAGCCGTGCGGGAGGGTGCGAATGAAGTCGTCGGCGTGCGCATCGACAGCCGCAGCCACGACCTCCTCGCGCGTGGCCCCGGTGCGACCCAGCAGGAGATTCTGATAGATGGTGTCGTTGAAGAGCACGGGATCCTGCGAGACGACGGCGATGTTGCGGCGAAGGTCGGCGAGGCGGAGGGACCGGACATCGTGTCCGTCGACGGTCACACGGCCGCCGGAGGCCTCGTAGAACCGCGGGACGAGATTGGCGAAGGTGGTCTTGCCGGCGCCGCTGGGGCCGACGAGTGCGCAGACCGTGCCGGCGGGGATCGTGGCCGTGATGCCGCGCAGGACAAGTTCGCCGGGCTGGTAGGCAAAGTCCACCTGCGCAAAGCCGAGATCGCCGCGCAACCGGCTGGGCACCGCAGCGGGCTGCACGGGATCGGTGATGGTGATGGGCTCGTAGAGCACCTCCTCAATGCGGGTCAGCGAAGCGGCGCCGCGGGTAAACTGACCATGCAGGGCGCCGAGTTTCTTGACCGGCTCGTAGCAGGCGAAGAGTGCGGTCAGGATGGAGAGAAAGATGGCCAGCGAGATGCCGACGCGGTACGCGTAGAAAACGGAGAAGGCGATGCCGAGCGAGGCGATGACCTCAATCGAGGGCGAGAGCACCTGGGAATATTTCACCACCTTCATCTGCACCTGAAACAACCGGCGGGTCGTAAGCTGGAAAACGTCGACCTCTTTGTCCTCGAGACCAAACGCCCGGACTTCGCGGGCGGCCATGAGATTCTGGTTCGCGAGGTCCGAGATGTCACCGAGCAAGCGTTGGTTTTCGGCGGCGCGCTTCAGGAGTTTTTTGCCGACGTAGCGAACGGGCAGCACGCACACTGGCACAATGGCCAGCGAACCGAGGAACATGAGCACGCCCTCATGCGCGAGGGCAATCCAGGCGAGAAAGCTGATCGCGCCGACCAAGGTAAGCGGCTGGATGACCAGGTCGCTCGCGCTGCTGGTGATGGTCTGCTGCACCACTTGGGTGTCGGACGTAAGGCGGGAGATCAGGTCACCGGTCCGGTTTTTCCCGAAATAGCTGAGCGGCAGATGCTGCAGCTTGCGGTAGAGTTCCACCCGAATCGCCTCAAGCACGCCGATGCCGCAGCGGCTCATGAAGTAGTTGTTCAGGAATGCGCCCAGTGCACGGATGAAGAAAATCAGGGGAATCAACAGGGCGTAGCCCAGGACCTCCGGGGTCGGCAGGGTGCGCGGGCCGTCGGTGAAGATCCGCGGAAAGATCGTGTACATGGCAAACGGCAGGCCCCGCCCGAAGACCAAACCGCTGATGGCGCCACAGACCAAGGCGAAGACCAGGTAGGTGCGGTGTCCTCGCAGGTACTTCAGGTAAGGCAGGAAGCGTTTCATGGGCGGCGGCTTAGAGCACGCTGAGGACGGCGGGTTCCACCTTCAATCCTTCGATGCCCTTACGTCCAGGGCGTCGCGGAGGCCGTCGCCGAGGAAATTCAACGAGAACAGGGTCAGGGAGAACACGCTGCCGGGAAACACCAGCAGCCACCAGAATTCCTCCATCTTCTCGGCACCATCCTTGATGAGCGCGCCCCACGAGCTCATCGGCGGCTGCACGCCGAGGCCGAGGAAGCTCAGGAAGGCCTCGAGGAGCATCACCGACGGGACGGTGAGGGTGGAGTAAACGATGATCGGGCCGAGGATATTGGGGATGATGTGGCGGAAAATGATGCGCCGACGGCCATAGCCCAGCGAGCGCGCGGCCTCGATAAATTCCATGCGCTTGATCGAGAGCACCTGGCCGCGGACGATCCGGGCCATGGTCAGCCACTCGACCGCACCGATCGCGGCGAAGAGCAGGAGCATGTTGCCGAAGCCCTGGAGGCCCTCGAGATGCAGGGTGTTGCGGAGCCACGCATCGAGGTTCTCGGACGGCTCCTTCATGAACACCATGAGCAGGATGACGAAGATCGTGAAGGGCAGCGCGTACATGATGTCGACGATGCGCATCATCACGGTGTCGGTCTTGCCGCCGAGGAAGCCGGCGACCGCGCCGTAGGTCACGCCAATGGTGAGCGCGACGACGGTGGCGACGAGCCCGACCATGATGGAGATGCGACCGCCATAGAGGATGCGGGCGAGCAGGTCGCGGCCGAGGGTGTCGGTGCCCAGCCAGTGGTCACGGCCCGGGCCCACGGCGCCGAGGTCGAGGTTCTGGTCCTGATAGGTTTGGGAAAACCACGGGCCGCAGACGCAGAGCAGGGTGAGCACGAGGAGCAGGACGCCACCGGCGACGGCGAGGCGGTTCTTCCGGAGGCGGGACCAGGCGTCGTGCCACGGCGACGAGCCCTGCTCGAGCTGGTCGGGCGTGACCTCGGCGGACGGCAAACTTTGCGGGGAAAGCGATGGCATCGGAATTTTACCCGTGAATCACGCGCACGGGCGCGAAATCAAAGCCGGGAGATTCGTGGGCATTCGCGGGAGAGGCGGGCGGCATCATTCAAACTTCAGCTTCGGGTTCAGCCAGACCTGGACGACGTCCACCACAAGGTTCAGGCCGATGATGAGCGTCGCATAGAGGATGACGGTGCCGAGGACGAGGGTGTAGTCGCGGTTGAAGGCGCTGTTGACGAACTCGCGGCCCAGGCCGGGAATCTGGAAAATTGTCTCGATGACAAACGAGCCGGTGAGGATGCCAGCGATGGCGGGGCCGAGGAAGGAGACGACCGGCAGCAGGCCACCGCGGAGGGCATGGCGGAAAATGACGCGCGTCTCGGAGGCGCCCTTGGCGCGGGCGGTGCGGATGTAATCCTGGTTGAGGACCTCGAGCATGCCGCCGCGGGTGAGGCGGGCGATGTAGGCGGCGTAGACGCAGCCGAGCGTGAGGCAGGGGAGGACGCGATCGATCGGGGTGTACCAGCCGGAGGCGTTGAACCAGCCGAAGTGGATGGCGAAGGTGAGCACGAGGAGCGGGCCGAGCACGAAGGTGGGCACGCAAATGCCGATCATTGCGGCGGACGAGCAGACGTAGTCGATCCAGGTGTTGCGCCGGATGGCGGCGAGGACGCCGAGGGTGAGGCCGAGCGCGAGCGCGACGGAGAGCGAGATGAAGCCGAGCTCGAGCGAGACGGGGAGCTTGTCGCCGATGATCTCGTTGACGGTGCGGTTGGGATACTTGAACGAAGGACCAAGGTCGCCGTGGAGGAGGCTGCCGAGGTAGTCGAGGTACTGGCGGTAGAGGGGCTGGTTCAGGCCGTAGTGCGCCTCGAGGTTGCGCAGAATCTCGGGCGTGACGGCCTTTTCCGCGGTGAAAGGCCCGCCAGGCACGAAGCGGATCATGAAAAACGTCGCCGTGATGATGATCAGCAGTACGGGAATCGTCTCCAGCAGGCGGCGGGCGATGAAGCGAAGCACGGGGGGAAAGTAAGAAGGAAGAAGGCGGAAGGAAGAACGAAAACGCGGGCGGTTGAAGGGTTTGGCCGGCTGCGGCTCCAACCCGGAGCCGGGATCAGGCCGGGCTTCACGGAACGACGTCGGCGTATTTCCACGAGAAGTTGTCGAGCGGCGTGGTAAAGAAGCCCCTGACCCGGGGACTGACCAGCCGGGCGCGGGTATAATAGAAGATCGGCAGCACCGGCATCTCGTCGACGAGGATCTTTTCCATGCGCTGGTAGATCGCGAAGCGGTCGGGATTGTTGGAGGTCGCAAGGGCGGAATGCAGCAGCCGATCGTACTCGGGGTTGCCCCAGTTAGTATCGTTGTTGCCGTTGCCGGTCTCCCAGAGGTCGAAGAACACATGCGGGTCGACGTAGTCGGCAATCCAGCCGGCGCGCTCAAACTGGAAATTGTGGGAGTGCTGGGCGTCCATGTAGACCTTCCACTCCTCGTTGGTGAGCGTGATGTCCACGCCGAGGTTCTTCCGCCACATCTGCTGGAGGGCCTCGGCGATGGTCTTGTGCTTCTCGAGCGTGTTATAGAGCAGCTCAACCCGGGGGAAACCCCGGCCCCCGGGATAGCCGGCCTCGGCGAGCAGCCGGCGCGCCTCGCCGGGGTCGGCCTTGAAGGCGTGCTCGCTGCGGTACCCAAGCAGATTGGGCGGAACGAAGCTGTAGGCCGGCGCCTCGTCGGCCAGGGTGACGTACTTCACCAGGCTTTCGCGGTCGATCGCCAGGGCGAGGGCGCGGCGCACGCGGACATCGTCGAACGGTTGGCGGAGGACATTGAAGCGGTAAAAATAGATGCCGTCGTAGGGATCGACCCGGACCGACTCGGGGTGCTCGCGACGATAGACGGCGAGCTTGGTGAGCGGGACCTCGTTGGTGATGTCGAGCTGGCCGGTGCGGAACATGCGTTCCTCCGTGTCGGCCAGCTCGATGGGGTAGAAATCGATCTCGTCGATCTTCACCCGGGCGCGGTCCCAGTAGGTGGGCGAGCGTTCGGCCACGATGATCTGGTTGGGCTTCCATTCCTTGAGCACGTAGGGCCCGTTGCCGACGAAGTTTTCCGGGCGCGTCCAGGCGGTGCTCCGGCGGTCGAGGCCGCCGAATTTTTTCACCGTGGGAATGTGCACGGGATACCAGGCATAGTGGTTCATCGCATGCAGGAGGAAAGGGGCCGGCTGCCGGAGCGTGATGACCAGCGTGCGCGGGTCGGGCGCCTGGAAGCCGGTTTGCGCGAAATCCCGGATTTTCCCGTCATAGTAGTCCTTCGCGCCCCGGACGTGATTGAAGAGCATGTAGGCATACTCGCTGCCGATGGCCGGGGTCAGCTCGCGCTGGTACGATTGCACGAAGTCCTGCGCGGTGACCGGGTCGCCGTTGGACCACTTGGCATCGGCCCGCAGGTGAAAGGTGTAGGTCAGGCCGCCGGGCGAGATTTCCCAGCGCTCGGCGACGCCCGGGATGATGTTCATCTGGGGATCCTCGCTGACCAATCCCTCCGAGAAGGTGGTGATGAGCCGGTTTTCCGGGGTGCCGGTCACGATCTGGGGGTCGAGGTCCTGGGGCTCGGCGCCGTTGCCGTAGCGCAGCACTTTCCGCGGAGCCAGACCCGGGCCGGCGGAGGCAGGGGATTCCTGCTTCGTGCAGCCGGCGAAGAGCAGCGCGGCGGTCAGGAGGGCCAGGCAGGGGCGATTCAGCATGGCGAACACGAGAGCAAGTCGCGGGCCGGGCGCAAGCGGCTTGGCGGTCCTACCTTTATTTGGAGGGCTCGAGCCAGAGTTCGCGCCAGTCGATCACGCGCAGCCGGTTGCTTTGCCAGCCGCGCACGGACGGGTGGAGGAGAAAGCCCTGGTTCGCGTGGAACAGCGGCGCATAGGGCACCTCGCGCGCGAGCAGGGCGTTCATGGTGTCGAAGGCGGCGCGGCGCTCCGCCGGCACGAGGGTGGCGTCCGCCACGGCGAAGGCGCCGTCGTAGTCGCGCTTGTTCCAGGCCGAGTCGTTGTTCGGGTCGCCGGTGGTGGCGAGCTCGAGTGGGTCGCGCGGGTCGTCGATGCCGTAGCCCCAGCTGTCGAGCAGGAGCATGAACTGCTTTTCGCGCAGCGTGCTGAGGTAGACCTTGAACTCGCAGGGCAGCACCGACACGTGTACGCCGAGGTTTTGGACCCACATGGCCTGCAGCGCCGACGCGAGCAGCAGCGTGACGCCGGCGTTGCCGTTCAGGGTGAACTCGACCGTGGGCAGGCCGGTGCCGCCGGGAAAGCCCGCCTCGGCCAGGAGCCGGCGGGCTTCCGCGGGATCAAACGGGAATCCCGCCGCCGCCGTGTAGCCGCCGGTGCCGGGGCGGACGAACGCATCGGCGGGCGAGGCGAGCTTGCCAAACGTGGCCTTGACCAGTTGCTCGCGGTTCACGGCGAGCGAGAACGCGCGTCGGACCCGCGGGTCGGTGAAGGGCGGCCGGGTGACATTGAAGGTGAGGTAAGATGTGCGCAGATCCGGGGCGATCTGCAGCTCCTCCGGGTGCTCCTGCTCGTAAACAGCGACCTTGGATTGCGGCATGCGATACGTGAGATGCAGCTGGCCGGCGCGAAAAGCGCGCTCCTCCGAGGCTTCGTCCTCCATGGGATAAAAACGGATCTCGTGCAGGCGCACATGCGCGGCGTCCCAGTACAACGGGTTGCGCACGACGCGGATGACCGCATTGGGCCGCCACTCGGCGAGGAGGAACGGGCCGTTGCCGACCAGCGCGCCGGGCCGGGTCCACGTCCCGCCGCGCTGATGCCATCCACCCGCGGCCTCGACGGAGCGGCGGTTCAGCGGATAGAGCGGACCGTTTTGGGCAAGGATGCTCAGCCAGTACGGTGCGGGATGGCTCAGGATGGTGATGAACGTATGCGCGTCCGGCGCCTGCACGCCGACGGAATTGGGGTCCTTCGACCGGCCCTCGAGAAAATCCTTCGCGCCGACGATGGGGAACGCCTGGTTGGCCTGTTCACAGCCGAGCGAGGGATCAAGCACCCGCAGGAACGAGTCGCGGAAATCCTGCGCGGTGATCGGATCGCCGTTGGACCACTTGGCATCAGCCCGCAGGTGAAAGGTGTACGTGAGGCCGTCGGGCGAGATTTCCCAGCGCTCGGCCACGCCGGGTAGGATGGTCTCGCCGTCCTTGGCGTGGGAAACGAGCCCCTCGAACAGCGAGCTCAGGATCGTGCTGGTGGTGCCGGAGTTGTTGGTGTGGGGATCGAGATCCGCCGGCTCGTCCCGGTTGCCGAAGTGCAGGATCTGGTCGCGCGTGCCCGACTCGACGGCGGTCTCGTGACGGGCGCAGCCGGCGAGGACCGCGATCAGGCCGAGGACGGAGAGCAGGGCGGGGAGGCGGAAGCGCGGCAGCATTGCGGAGAACGTGCCGTCCATCAGCAGGCAACAGGCCAATGGCGATGGCGCCGGCTTATTGTTTCGCCGGCGCCATCATCGCATCACGCCGGGCCTTGAACTCGTTGCCGGGCCGCCACTCGGGCCAGGTGTCGGCATCGGCTACGCGCCGGATCAGCTGGACGAGGAACTCCGCGTCCTGGGCGCCGCCGGCGAAGGTCCAGTCCGGCTGCACCTCGTCGGTGACCTTGTGGTAATTTTTCAAGTCGAAGTCCGCCTCGAACTTCAGGCCCCAGCCCGCGGGGCGGCCGAGGTAATCCACGCCGCGCTTGGGATAAAAGGAGGGCACGCCGACCTTCGCGAATTCGAAGTGGTCGCTGCGGTAATAACTGCCCTTTTCCGGCGTGGGATCGGGAATGATGTACCGGCCCTGGCCCTTCGCGATCTCGGTCGCGAGGTCGTCGATGGTGGAGGCGCCCAGCCCGATGATTTTGACGTCGCGCGTCGGGCCGTAGTAGTTGGCGCCGTCGGTGTTGATGTTCGCGACCGTCTTCGCGAGCGGATAAAGCGGATTGTGCGCATAGTAGCGCGAGCCGAGCAGGCCCTTTTCCTCGGCGGTGACCGAGAGGAAAAGGATAGTGCGCTTCGGGTGCTGGGCCGCGGGCGCCGTGGCAAAGGCCTGCGCGACTTCCAAGAGCATGGCGACCCCGGAGGCGTTGTCGTCTGCGCCGTTGAAGATCTGGTCGCCGGTCAGCGCCGGGTTGCGGCCAAGGTGGTCCCAATGGGCCGTGTAGACCACATACTCATTCCGGAGCTTGGGATCGGAGCCAGTGAGCTTGGCGATGACATTCTTCGAGTCCACGTTGCGCATGGTGGTGTCGATGCTGAAAGACGCCTTGGAGCCGAGCGCGACCGGGTGGAAATCCCGGCTGACGGCGGCCTGCTTGAGCTTGGCAAAATCCTGGCCGCAGGCGGAGAACAGCCGCTGGGTAGCGTCGAGGGTCAGCCAGCCCTCCATGGCGACATGGTCCGCATTGCCGTTGGCCGACCGGATCGAGAAATTCTCCCGGCCCTGGCTGCCGACGATGACCGCATAGGGGTAGCCGGCGGGCCCGGTCTCATGGACGATGAGGCAGGCGGCGGCACCCTTGGCGGCGGCGATTTCAAACTTGTACATCCAGCGGCCGTAATAGGTCATCGCCTTGCCGCCGAAAACCTTCGGGTCGAGTTCACCGGTTTTCGGGTCCACGACCGGCGGGTCATTGATGAGCATGACGATGGTCTTGCCGCGCACGTCGACGTCCTTGTAGTCGTCCCAGTTATACTCGGGGGCCACGACCCCGTAACCGACAAAGACCACGTCGCTGTCCTTGACCTCGACATGGGGCACGACGCGGCTGGTGGGTCCGACGAAGTCATTGATGGGGGTCATTTCCAGCCGTTTGCCGCCGACGTTGAAGGACAGCCTGGGCTTGGAGGTGATGCCCACGAGCGGCACGGACTGAAGGTAGGTGCCGTCGGGGTTGCCGGGCTCGAGGCCCATTTTTTTGAACTCGCTCACGAGATAGGCCACGGTCTTTTCCTCGCCGGGAGTGCCGGGGGCACGGCCCTCGAACTCATCGGAGGCCAGCACCTTGGCCCGGGCGAGCATGCGGGCGGAGGAGATGCCGTCGTTCGCCGGGGCGGCGGGAGTCTGGGCGAAGGCGAGGGAGGCGGACGCGGCGAGCAGGCCCGCGAGGAGTCGGATTTTATTCATCGAGGTAAACATCGTGGTAGAAGCGTGTCCAAAATGCGTCCTGGTGCCAGCCTTGAACGTTGGCACGCATGAGCCAGTTGGTGGTGTTGAAATACAACGGGGCGAGCGGGCATTGCTCCAGCAGCCGGGTCTCGGCGTCGTGGAGGCGGGCGGCCTGCTCGACCGCCTCCGGCGCATGCGCGGCGGCGGCCAGCAGGTCATCATAGCGGGCGTCGCTCCAATGGGGGTAATTGCCGGGTGCGCCGGTGGTGAAGTCCTCGAGCAGGTTGAGGGGGTCGGGCACATCCGGGATGGCGGTGATAAACCCGATGTCGTAAAGTCCGGCGCGCAGGGCGGCCACGTGCACCTTCGCCTCGCGGGTGAGCAGCTTCACGTCGATGCCGAGCTCCTTCTTCCACATTTCCTGGATGGCTTCCAACACCGGCGGGCCGACAGGCCAGCCGGACAGCTCCAGGCGGGGAAAGCCCCGGCCCTGGGGAAAACCGGCCTCCTCCAGCAATGCGCGCGCGGCGGCGGCGTCCTCCTCGATGCCGCCGGGCAGCCGGCCCTCGCGGTCGCCGGGCCCGCGGAGGACCGGCGGCACCAGCCGGAAGGCCGGTTCCTGCCCGGCGCGCACGACCTTTTCGGCCAGACGGGCGCGGTCGAGGGCGAGAGAGAGGGCGCGGCGGACGCGGATGTCGTTGAGCGGGGGACGCGTGGTGTTGAAGGTGAGGTAGCGGGTCTCGGCGAGCGGCGCGCGGTGGGCCTCGTCCGGCCGCTCGGTCCAGTAGGTTTCGAGCTTGCTGAAGGGGATCGCCATCGTGAGGTCGAGCTGGCCGGCGCGGAACGCGCGTTCCTCGGTGTCGCCGCTGTCGAAGGCGATGAACTGGATTTCGTCGAGGTGGATGCGGCCGGCCGCGTGGTAGGCGGGGTTTTTCCGCACGACGATGCGCTGCTGCGGCCGCCATTCCTCCAGCGTGAAGGCGCCGTTGCCCACGAAATTGCCGGGGCGCGTCCAGTGGCGGCCGAGGGCGGTGACGATGACGGGATTCACGGGAATCCAGGGACCGCTGGCGACGTAGTGGAGAAACTGGGGCATCGGGCGCTCAAGCGTCACGACCAGCGTCAGCGGACTCGGCGCCCAGAACCCCACGGCGGAAAAATCAGCCAGCGCGCCGGTGGCAAACGCCCGGGCGTTCCTGACCATGAAGAAGAGCGGGGCCTTGGGCGCGGCGGTGGCGGGGGTGAGCACGCGGCGGTAGGACGCGACAAAATCGGCGGCGGTCACGGGCGCGCCGTTGGACCACTGGGCGTTGCTGCGGAGGTGAAAGGTGTAGGTGAGCCCGTCGGGTGAGACTTCCCAGGTCTCGGCGGCGGCGGGCTCCGGCGGGGCGTTGCCGGGGGCGGGCGTGACGAGGCCCTCGCTCAGGGCGCGGATGATGAACAGCTCGTCGGGCAGTGACGCGGTGGCCGGGTCGAGATCCGCGGGTTCGTTCCGCTGGCTGATGCGGAGGGTGTGCTGGGGCGGGGGCGGGACCGAGGATTCCTGCCGGGAGCAGCCGGCGAGCAAGGCGAGTGCGGCCAAGGTGGAGCGGCCCGCGCTCAAGACGCGGGTTTGAAACGTCTGCGCAATCCAGCGCGTTGAGGGCCGCACGCTCCACCTTTCCGGAAGGCGGGGGCGGCGCGCCAGCCCGACATTGGTTGATGGCCTACTCCTCCAGCCACACATGTTTGTAAGGGTGATGGTCGAGGAGCGTGGGCAGCCAGCCCTTCACGGACGGCTGACACAGGAAAACGTGGGTATTGTAGTAGAGCGGGATGACCGGGGCGGCGGCGAGCATCAGGGCCTCGGCCCTGGCCAGCTGGCGGGCGCGGTCGGCGGGATCGGCAGTGCGCGCCGCCGCGAACAGCCGGTCGTCATATTCCGGGCTGGCCCAGCCGGTGTGGTTGTTGCCGCTGTCGCTGCGCCAGAGGTCGAGAAACGTGACGGGATCCAGGTAATCGCCCACCCAGTCGGACAGCAGAATCTGGTAGTGCCCCGCGCGGCGCTCGTCCAGGACCACCTTGAATTCCTGGTTCACCAGCCGCACTTCCAGCCCGAGCTCGCGCCGCCACATTTCCTGCAGGGCCTCGGCGAGGACGCGGTGGTTTTCGGAGTGATTGTAAAGCAGCTCGATGGTGGGCAGGCCCCGGCCGCCGGGGAAGCCGGCCTCGGCGAGCAGGCGGCGGGCGGCGTTGAAATCGGTTACCAGCCCGGCGGGCGGGGTGTAGCCGGGCAATCCCGGCGGCGTGATCGCGGTGGCGGCCCGCTGGCCGCCGTGCAGGATTTTCCCGATGAGCGCGTCGCGGTCCACGGCCTGCGCCAGCGCGCGGCGCACCCGGTCGTCGTCGAACGGCGGGCGCCGGGTATTGAGGCGGAGAAAATAGGAATCGAAGTAGGGATCGGCACGCAGGAACTGGGGCGAGTCGCGCCGGTAGGACTCCACCTTGCCGAAGGGCAGCACGTAGGTGAGGTGGAGCTGGCCGGAGCGGAAGGCGCGTTCCTCGGTGTCGAGGCTGTCGATCGGGTAGAAATAAACCGCCTTCAGCCGTACGTGCGCCGCATCCCAGTAGGTCGGGGATTTCTCCACCACGAGGCGCTGGTTCGGCTCCCATGTTTTCAGGATGAACGGCCCGTTGCCGACGAGACTGCCGGCGCGGGTCCACGGATTGCCGCGTTCGACCGGCGAACCCAGGGCGGTGATCACGGACAGCGGGACCGGCAGCCACGCCGGATTGGACAGGAGCGAAAGAAAATAAGGGGCCGGGTGCTCCAGCGTCACACGCAGCGTGCGGGCATCAACCGCCGTGACGCCGACCTGGCTGAAGTCCCGCGACAGGCCCTTGTGGAAGGCCTCGGCGCCCTGGATGAGGTGGAGCAGGTCGGCGTTGCCGGCGCCGAGCGACGGCGTGAGAATCCGCCGCCAGGACGCGACGAAATCACGGGCCGTGACCGGGGCCCCGTTGGACCAGCGGGCGTCGGCCCGCAGATGAAACGTGTAGGTGAGCCGGTCCGAGGAGATTTCCCAGCTTTCCGCGACCCCGGGCACGGGATGCAGGTCGGCGGGGTCCTCGGCGACGAGGCCCTCGAACAGCGCGGAGACGATGTCGCCCTCCGCAATGTTGGTGGCGAGCTGCGGATCGAGGTCGCCGACATCGGAGCCGATGCCGCGATGGAGGCTCTGCTCGCGGTTGCCGACCTGCACGGCGGTCTCATGCCGGAGGCAGCCGGTCAGGAGGAGGAAGAGGAGGGCGCCGAGGGCCGGCAGCAGCCAGGCCGGGGTAGCGAGGGCGGGCTGGGGGGAACGGCAGCTCGTCATGGCCATCACTTCTTCGCCAGCAGCACGACCGCGTGGGCGGCGATGGCGACGCCGCGGCCCAGGTCGCCCACGCCCTCGTTGGTCGTGGCCTTGAGGCCGATTTCATCCGAGAGCAACCCGGTGGACTGGGCGAGGGCGGCTTTCATGGCTGTCAGGTGGGTGGAGATCTTCGGCTTCTCGGCGATGACAGTGAGGTCGGCATTGACGAGGTCGTAGCCGAGCTTGGTGACCTCCGCGACCACGCGCTGCAGCAGCTTCTGTGAGTTGATATCCTTGAAAGCAGGATCGGTATTCGGGAAAAATATGCCGATGTCCGGCAGGCCGGCGGCGCCGAGGATGGCGTCGCAGAGGGCGTGCGTGACGCAGTCGGCATCGGAGTGGCCGTCGAGCCCGTAATCGGTGTCGAACTTCACGCCGCCGAGCACGAGCGGGCGCCCGGGCGCGAGGCGGTGGATGTCGTAGCCGTGGCCGATGCGGTAGGTAGGCATGATAGGCTGTAAGCTTTAAGCCGTAAGCTGTAAGCCGGAGATCAGAAACCCGAGGTACGCGAGGTCGGCGGGCGTGGTGAGCTTCGGGTTGGGATGCGGATTCTCCAGCAAGGCGATCGGATGGCCGAGTTTCTCCACGGCGGCGGCATCGTCGGTCACATGCTGGCGGCGCGCGGCGACCCGGGCATACGCGCGCACGATGAGGTCGCGGGAGAAAACCTGCGGCGTCTCCATCGCCCACAGCCGGGAACGGTCGAGCGTGCGGAGGCGGGCGTCGTCGCTGTGCTGCTTGATGGTGTCGGTCACGCGGTGGGCGAGGACGACCGCCCCCTCGCGGCGGACGATCTTGTGGAGCGCGACGAGCTGCTCGGGCCGGACGAGCGGGCGCGCGCAGTCATGGATGAAGACGTGGGCGATGTCGCCGGGCAGCGCTGCGAGGGCGTGCATCACCGAGTCCTGCCGCTCGCGCCCGCCCTGGACGAGCGCGGAGGGCGTGGGCGCATAGGCCATGAGCTCGGTCATCTGGCGGGGATCGCGGTAAACGACGACGTAGTAGTCGGCGATGCTGCTGGCCATGAACGCAGCCACGGAGTGCGCGAACACCGGCCGGCCCGCGAGGGGCGCGAGCACCTTGTCGGCGACGGTGCCGTTCATGCGCGCACCGCTGCCGGCGGCGAGGAGGATGACGGCGGTGCGGCTCATCGGGCGGGAGAAGGGAGCATGGAGAAAGGAGCAGGGAGGGCCGAAGACTAACCGGCGGAAATCTCGGCGAGGATGGCGCGGGCGGCGGCGGGGTCGGAAGCCTTGAAGATGGGGCGGCCCACCACGAGGTAGCTGGCGCCGGCGTGCGCCGCCTCGGCGGGGGTCATCACGCGGGTCTGGTCGTCGGCCTGGGCGTCGCGCGGGCGGATGCCGGGGGTGACGAGGGCGACGGCGGCGGGCAGGATCGCACGCAACGGGGCGATTTCCAGCGGGGAACACACGAGGCCGCGCAGGCCGGAGTCGATGGCGAGCCGGCCGAGGCGGAGAACCTGTTCTTCCGGCGAGTCAGGCACGCCGGTTTCGGCGAGACCGGCGGCGCTGGTGGAGGTCAGGACAGTGACGCCGAGCAGGAGCAGCCTGGGCGCGGATTGCTGCTGGGCCTTCACGGCCCACTGCATCATCTCCCGGCCGCCGCCGGTGTGCAGCGTGAGCATCTGGATCGGGAGCTTCGAGACGGACTCGACGGATTTGGCGACGGTGTTGGGAATGTCGTGGAGCTTGAGGTCGAGGAAGACCTTGAAGCCGAGCCCGGCGATCTCGCGCACGCAGTCGGGTCCGCAGGCGGTGAACATCTCGAGGCCGATCTTCACCCAGCGGACGGTGCCCTGGAGCTGCTTGAGGGTGGGAGTGACATCGCGAGGCGACTGGGCGTCGAGAACCAGGATGAGATCGCAGGGCATGGTGGTGGAAAAAGGCTGACGCCCCGGGCCGGCCATCGCCAATGTTTTCTTCACGCGCCGTGAATTCCCCCGAACTGTTCTGTCCCGCCAAGCTCAACCTGCTCCTCGCCGTCACCGGCCGGCGGACAGACGGCTTTCACGACCTCGTGTCGGTGGTCGCGCCGGTGGAGTTTGGCGACCGGCTGAGGATCGAGGCGGCGGCGGAGTTTTCGCTGCATTGTGACGACCCAGCCGTGCCGGCCGGCGGGACGAACCTCGTGCTGAAGGCGGCGCAGGCCTTTCGCGCGGCGACCGGCTGGACGGGCGGGGCGCGGTTCACCCTCACGAAGCGCATCCCGATGGGGGCGGGGCTGGGCGGGGGCAGCAGCAATGCGGCGATGGCGCTGCTCGGGCTCAACCGGCTGGCGGGCGGCCCGCTGGCGGCGGAGAAACTGGCGGGGGTGGCAGCGCAGGTGGGGTCGGATTGCGCGCTGTTCCTGGCGGGCGGGCCGGTGGTGATACGCGGGCGGGGCGAGCAGGTGGCGGCGCTGCCGGCCGCGGTGGCAACGCGGTTGCGTGGCCGCCGGGTGCTGATCTTCAAACCGGCGTTCGCCATCGCGACTCCCTGGGCGTATACGCAACTTGCGGCGCAGGCGCCCGGCGGCTACCTGCCGGCGGGGGAGGCCGAGGCGCGGGTGGGAGCGTTTGTCCGCGCGGTGGCAGCGGGCGCGGCCTGGGAAGACTCGCTGTTCAATGCGCTCGAAGGACCGGGCTTCAGGAAATTTATCGCGCTGCCGGTGCTGCTTGGTCAGCTGCGGGCGCGGTTCGGGCTCGCGCCGCGGATGAGCGGCAGCGGCAGCGCGTGCTTCGCCCTGCTGCCGGACGGGGCGCCGGTGCCTGAGATCGTGGCGGCGGTGCGGGCGGCGTGGGGTGCCACGGCGCTCGTGGTGGAGACGAGGCTTGCCTGATGAATGGCTCGGTCCCGACTTGGTTGTCGCATGACATCTGATGTGGGCGGGATGCCCTCACCCCGCTGGAGCGAAGGCGGGTGAGGGCACCCGCCCCACATCGATTTCCGCAAACTGAGGCGCTTGCGCAAATCCGCATTGACGCGTTGCGGGCGGGGCGCGTTATCGTCCGGCGCCGCCTGCACCGCCCCGTGCCGACGGCACCCGGTATTTTCATGGACGCACCAAAGAAAAGCGAAGTCACCGTGCAAGGCATCTCCGCCTCGCAGGGCATCGCCTATGGGCAGATTTTCGTCTTCATCCAGAGTGACGTCGAGGTGCCGAACTACCAGGTTGACCCGGACAAGCGCATCGCGGAGGTCGGCCGGTTCGAGAAGGCGCTGGTCACGACCCGGCAGCAGATCACCAAGATCAAGGGCGAGGTGGAGAAGAACCTCGGCCCCGAGGAGGCGCTCATCTTCGACGCCCACCTGCTCGTGCTGGAGGACCAGGCGCTGATCGGCGAGACGATCCGGGAGTTCGAGACGACGGGCCGCAACATTGAGACGTGCTTCAACCAGATCTCGACGCGGTACATCCAGGCCTTCTCCGAGATCGACGACGAATACCTGCGCGAGCGCGCCGGCGACATCCGCGACGTCGCCCAGCGCGTGCTGCAGAACCTGCTGGGCCAGGCGGAAAACAGCCTGAGCCGGCTCGCCGACAAGCGCATCATCGTCGCCAACGACGTTTCCCCGTCCGACTCCGCCAGCATCGACCGCTCGGCGGCGCTGGCGCTGGTCACGGACTCGGGCAGCCGGACGAGCCATGCGGTGATCATGGCGCGCTCGATGAAGGTGCCGGCGGTCGTGGGCGTGCGCGACCTGACGACCCGCGTGAAGAACGGCGACTGGGCGCTGGTGGATGGCTACGAGGGGCTGGTCATCGTCAACCCGACCGAGGCCACGCTGTTCCGCTACGGCAAGATCCAGGAGCAGAAGAAGACCCTCGAGTCGCGGCTGCTCAAGGCAAACAGCCAGCCGTCGGTCACGCTCGACGGCGTGGCGGTGCCGCTGATGGCGAACATCGAGCGGGTCGAGGAGCTGGGCGCGGTGAAGGAGTACCAGGCCGAGGGAATCGGGCTGTACCGGACCGAGTATTTGTTCCTCAACTCCGCCCGGATCCCGACCGAGCAGGAGCAGTTCCTCGCCTACAAGACGGTGGCGGAGGCGCTGTCGCCGCATCCGGTCATCATCCGTTCGCTGGACCTCGGCGGTGACAAGCCGATGGCGGCCAGCCCGCACCTGTTTCCCAAGGAGGACAACCCGTTCATGGGCTTCCGCGCGATCCGGTTCTGCCTCGCGCATCCCGAGATTTTCAAGGACCAGCTGCGCGCCATCCTACTGGCCAGCGCGCACGGGAAGGTGCGGCTGATGTACCCGATGATCAGCGGCTCGGAGGAACTGGCCCAGGCCAACGCCGTGCTGGCGGAGTGCAAGGCCGAGCTGAAGGCGCGCGGCCAGGCGTTCGACGAAACCATGGAGGTTGGCGCGATGATCGAGATCCCCAGCGCGGCCACCACGGCCGACATCCTGGCCAAGGATTGCGCCTTCTTCAGCGTCGGGACCAACGACCTCATCCAGTACCTGCTCGCGGTGGACCGGGTGAACGACCGCATCGCGCATTTGTACGAGCCCACGCACCCGGCGGTGATCCGCACGCTGAAGCACATCGTGGACGAGGCGCACAAGCGGAAGGTGCCGGTGAGTGTGTGCGGCGAGATGGCAGGCGACCCGGTATTCGCGCCGCTGCTGCTCGGCTTGGGCGTGGACAGCCTGAGCATGTCGCCGGCCTGGGTGCCGACCGTGAAGTACGTGGTGCGGGCGATGACGATGAAGGACGCCCGGGCGCTGGCCGCCGAGGCGCTCACGATGAGTTCGCCGAAGGAAATCTACGCCAAGTGCAATGCCTTCTACCGGGCGCGGATGGGAGCGGAGTGACCGGACGCAGGCCGGAAGTTCTAAGGTTAAAGTTCGAAATCCGAAACCGAAAGCCAGCCGTGGCCTCGCCGGCGGGCTAACCCTTCGGATTTCAAGTTTTGAACTTCTAATTTCCCCGCCGCGGGGTTTCGAGCTTCGAACTTCAACCTTCGGGCTTCCAACGCGGCTAGGCCGCGCTGGCCGGCCACATCTGCGGGAACTGCGGGCCGTGGAACTTTTCGCCCGGCTGCGGGTGCTCGGGGTAGCGCTTCATCATCCATTCGTTCATGTGTTCCTGGCCGGGACGGTAGGTGCACTCGCCGGACATCACGTGCGACACGATCGCGCGGCGGCGGGTCGGCGAGAAGTTGCGGTCGCTGCCGTGGAGCAGTAGCCCGTGATGGAACGACACCGAGCCCTTCGGGATGATGACGGGCACTTCGCGGGTCTTGAAGCCGGCGGGGAGATCCGGCTTTTGCACGTCGTCGCCCGTGATCCCCACGGGGAGTTTCCAGATGCCGAGCTTGTGGGTGCCCTCGAGGAAAACCATCGGGCCGGACTCGGGCAGCACGTCGTCGAGCGCGATCCAGCACGTCACGGTGCGGCACTCGGCGATCATCTGCCAGTAGGCCCAGTCCTGATGGTAGGTAACGACGCGGCCGCCGTAGGGCGGCTTGTCGAGCAACTGGTCGTGCCACATCCGGATCGTTGGCGCGCCGATGAGCTGCGCGGCAATATGGCCGATGCGCGGGCTCAGGACGGTGCGGGCGAGCGTGGTGTCGGCCTTCCACGTGTTGTCGATCTTGATGAGATCGACGGGCTCCCGGCGCAGCGTGGTGACATCGGGCGGCGAGCCCTTGTCGAACTGGCCGGCAATGACGCGGTCGGCGGCGGCGTTGATGGCCGCGACCTCGGCGTCGGAGAAGACCTGTGGGTGAATATGGTAGCCGCGCTGGTCGAAGAGCGCGATTTCCTCAGCGGTGAGGGTGGTGGAGGCAGGCATGGGTGCGGGAGGTGGGAAAGCGGATACCAGAAACCGGAGGGCGGGTTAGAACCGGGTCAGACGGGGGGATGGGATCGGGGTGGAATATTTGCGGAGCGAGGCGTTCTGCAACTCAGGAAATGATCCGGGACTGCGAACCTGCAGTTTTTAACCACGGATTGAACAGATGTCACGAATCAGAAAGTCACTCCGGACACCCAAGACGTTTAACCACTAATGAAAGCTAATTTTCACTAATCCGGATTAGCGGGGATGAGCGACGATTAGCCGTTCAGGTTTGGAGGGTTTTATCCGGATCGAATCCGTGAAATCCGTGGTTAA
>CAIRTK010000014.1 GCA_903881475.1 uncultured Opitutia bacterium
GAAATATACAACCGCGACTGGCGCCTCGAAAAGCTCCGCTACAGGAGCCCGCTCGAAGCCCGCCGCGACCACCAGAAATCTACCCTCTTAGCCGCCTGATTAACCTTTGTCTTGTGTCCAGACAACCGGTGCCGACACACCGGACAGTCCTAACGCACGGCCTCGTGCAGGGCGACAGTGCCGAACGTCAGGCTGGTGGCGCTCACTTCGGAGAACCCGGCGGCGGTGATTTCCGCGGCGAGTGCCGCCCGGTCCGGGAATTGCTCGATGGTCTCGTTGAGATAGACGTAGGCGGCGTAATCGCCGGTGACGGCACCCGCGATGCGCGGCAGGATTTTTCTCAGGTAGAAAAAATAGAGCGGGCGTATCCAGGCCTGCGGCTGGGAAAACTCCAGGACAAACATCCGTCCGCCGGGACGTAGCACGCGGCGCATCTCGGTGAGCGAGCGATGCCGGTCGGCCATGTTGCGCAGGCCGAAGGAAATCGTCACCGCGTCGAAACTGGCATCAGGCAGCGGCAGGGCGAGGCCATCGCCCTGCCGGAAGGAGAGGCTGGCCTGGCGGTCGGCCGGCAGGGCGGCTTTCTTCAAATCCGCCTGGTCCAGCATCGGCTGGCAGAAATCCATGCCGACAATGGTGGTTCCGGCTGGCAGGCCACGGCTTAGGGTGAAGGCGACATCACCGCTGCCGGTGGCGAGATCCAGCACATCCTGCGGCGCGTGCCGCCCGACGGTTTTGAGCAAGCGTCGCCGCCAGCCGATGTCCAAGCCCCCGCTGAGCAGGTGGTTGGCCAGGTCGTAGCGACCCGCGATACGGGCAAACATGGAGTTAACGGCAGCGGGATCGGGCATGAAAAAGGGCGGTTGGCGGAGAGATTAATAAACCACGCCATAGTAGTTGACGCAATTCAACATCTGGGAATAGTTTAGGCCGGTCTGGAAGAGGCTTTTACGAAACAAAGGAAAAATCTCATGTCCACTAATCTTACCAAACGAGAGATCGTTCTCGAAATCTACAAAAAGACCAGTTTCCCCCAGAAACAGGTTGTGGAAACGGTCCAACTCACGCTCGACATCATTCAGAAGGCACTGGCAGACGGGCGCAATGTGGAGCTTCGCAACTTCGGCGTGCTGGAAGTGCAAGTGCGGAAGGCCCGCATTGGCCGCAATCCCAACAAGCCCGAGGCGGAGGTTGTCATCCCGCAGCGCGCCGTCGTTAAGTTCAAGTCCGGCAAGATCCTCAAGCAGCAGCTCAAGAAGCTGGATCTGGCCAAGTTGCAGGCGGGACTCTGAAACGGTTCCACTGGGTTGGTTTTTGCGGGCCGGGCCGATGCCCGGCCTTTTTATTTCGCCGAAAAATAGCATCGCGCTGCCTCCCGGCGTTTGGCCATTTTCGCCCGAATGGCGACGTTCCAGTCACTTCCCGGTTTCCGCGAGTTTTATCCCGACGACCTCTCCCGCCGGAAGCACATCTTCGACCTTTGGCGGCGCACGGCGCACGCCTTCGGCTTTGCGGAATACGACGCCCCGGTCCTGGAGCCGCTGGAACTCTACAAGGCCAAGTCGGGCGACGAAATCGAGGCGCAGCTCTTCAGCTTCACCGACAAGGGGGGGCGCGAAGTGGCGTTGCGCCCGGAAATGACCCCGACCGTCTGCCGGCTGGTGGGCGCCAGGGCCAGTGCGCTCAAGCGCCCGATCAAGTGGTTCAGCATTGCGGAATTCTACCGCTACGAGCGGATGCAGAAAGGCCGCGGCCGCTGCTTCTTCCAGTTCAACGCCGACATCTTCGGCGAGCCCGGCCCCGAGGCGGAGATCGAGCTGATCGCGCTCCTGACGCAGTGTCTGGCCGCGTTCGGGCTCACCGAGCAGGATTTCCATGTGCGGCTCAGCGACCGGAACCTGTGGTTTTACTACCTTGAGGCGCTGGGGCTCGACGAGCCGCGGATCCGCGCGGTGCTGGGGGCCGTGGACCGGTTCGAGAAATACGGCGACGACGCCTTCAAGGGCTACACCGAACAGTTTGGCGAGCTGGAGGCCGGAGTGAAGGCGAAGGTGCTGGCCTTCCTGCAGATCAAGACCCTCGCGGCGCTGGAGGCGACCTTGGCAACGCTGGGCAGCGAAAAACTCGTGGCCCGCCTGGCCGACTGGCGGAAGCTGCTGGCGGGGCTGGAGGCCATGGGCCTCGCGCGCTTCATTGCCGTCGATCTGGGGGTGGTGCGCGGGCTGGCTTACTATACCGGCTTTGTGTTCGAGGCGTTTGACCGCAAGGGGGAGCTCCGCGCGCTGGCCGGCGGCGGCCGCTACGACGACCTGGTGGAGAAACTGGGCGGTCCGGCGCTGCCGGCCGTGGGTTTTGCGATCGGCGACATGACGTTTGCCCTGCTGCTTGAGCAGCGCGGGCTGATGCCGGCTTTTGTGCAGGCGCCGGATGTCTACTGTGTGATCGGCGGCGAGGCCGGCCGGCGCGCGGCCTTTGCGGACATCCACGCGCTCCGTGCCGCCGGCCACCGGGTGGATTATCCCATGAAGGAAGTCGCGTTTGGCAAGCAGTTCAAGGCGGCGGCCGACTCGGGAGCGAAGCTTGCGCTGATCTACGGCGATGATGAGCTGGCGAAAGGAGTCGTGAAAATCCGCGACCTGACCGACCGCACGGAGCACGAGGTGCCGCGCGACCAGGCCGTGGCCGCGGTCCGGGACTTTTTCAGCGCGGGGTAAATTCTTGGCCTGAGCGGAGCCGGTTTCATGAAATGCCCTAGGCCGTCTCCGCTCAGGCCTTCCGGCGGCGACGCAGGTTCTTGGGGCCGAACGCGGCGGGAAGCAGCCGGTCGAGCGTGGTCTCGATGCGGTCCGGCTGATCGCACACACAGAGGATCAGGGCGGTGGGGCCGAATTCATTGATCACCTGCCGGCAGGCGCCGCAGGGGGTGGTGGCCGTCCGCGTGGGCGTATAGACGGCAACCGCCTTCACCGTTCGCTCACCAGCAGCGGCGGCGGTGAAGATGGCCGTGCGTTCGGCGCAGTTGCAGAGGCCGTAGGAGGCGTTCTCGATGTTGGCACCGGTGTAGACCTTCCCCGAGCCGGTGAGGATGGCCGCGCCCACGCGAAACTTCGAATAGGGCGAGTAGGACGCCTTGGCCGCGGTGCGGGCTGCTTTCTCCAGTTTTCGACAGAGCGGGGCGGGGAGTTTCATGGGGTTATCCTTGGCAGGTTGTCATTCTGAGCGCAGCGAAAAATCCAGACTTAGCCTAGCGACCGGGTCCAAGCGGATATCAAACCAGCCCCAAGCGGCTAGCCTTCGCTGCGCTCAGAATGACCAGAGGGGTCAGAGGCCGAGTTCTCCTTTAACCTCGGCGAACGCGTTGATGGCGAAGTCGAGGTCCTCGCGGCTGTGGGCGGCGCTCACCTGGGTGCGGATGCGGGCGGCGCCCTGTGGCACCACGGGATAGAAAAAGCCGATGACATAGACGCCCTTCTCCAGCATCCGGGCGGCGAATTTCTGCGAGAGCGCGGCGTCGCCGAGCATCACAGGCACGATCGGGTGGGTGCCGGGTTTGAGGGTGAGTCCGGCTTTGGTTAGGCCTTCGCGGAAATACTTCGTGCTCGCCTCCAGCTTGTCGCGGAGTGCGGTCGAGCGGGTGATCAGGTCGAGCGTCGTGATCGACGCGGCGGCGATGACCGGCGCGAGGGTGTTGGAGAAAAGATACGGCCGCGAACGCTGGCGGAGCAGGTCGATGACTTCCTTTTTTCCACTGATGTAGCCGCCGCTGGCGCCGCCCAGGGCTTTGCCGAGGGTGCCGGTGATGACGTCGACGCGGCCCATCACGCCGCAGTGCTCGTGGGTGCCGCGGCCCGTCTTGCCCATGAAACCGACGGCGTGGCTGTCATCCATCATGACGAGCGCGCCATATTTGTCGGCGAGGTCACAGATGGCCTTCATGTTGGCGATGAAGCCATCCATCGAGAAAACACCGTCGGTCGCGATCAGCTTGAAGCGCGCCTTGGCGGCGTCGGCCTCCTTCAGCTTCGCTTCGAGGTCGGCCATGTCATTGTTCTTGTAACGATAGCGCTGGGCCTTGCAGAGGCGGATGCCGTCGATGATCGACGCGTGATTCAGCTCGTCGCTGATGACGGCATCCTCGGCGGCGAGCAGCGTCTCGAAGACTCCGCCATTGGCGTCGAAGCAGGAGCCGTAAAGGATGGTGTCGTCGGTGCCGAGGAACGCGCTGAGTTTTGCTTCCAAGTCCTTGTGAATCTGCTGGGTGCCGCAGATGAAGCGCACCGAGGCGAGGCCGTAGCCCCAGCGGTCGAGGGTTGCGCGGGCGGACTGGATGATCTCGGGGTTGTCCGCGAGCCCGAGGTAGTTGTTGGCGCAGAAGTTGAGCACCTGCCGGCCGCCGGCCACGGTGATGTGCGAGTTCTGCGGCGTGGTGATCACGCGCTCGCGCTTGAAGAGGCCGGCGGCCTCGATGTCCGCGAGGGTCTTCTGCAGGTGGGCGAGGTAGGCGGGCGTCATGGCTCAGCTCCAGGTCAGCACGATCTTGCCGCTCTTGCCGGAGCGCATGAGGTCGAAGCCCTGCTGGAATTCGGTGAACGGGAAGCGGTGCGTGATGACCGGCGAGATATCGAGGCCGCTCTGGATCATCGCGGTCATCTTGTACCAGGTCTCGTACATTTCCCGGCCGTAGATGCCGCGGATCGTGAGCATGTTGAACACGACCTTGTTCCAGTCGACGGCGGCGGCGCCGGGCATGATGCCGAGGAGCGCGATGCGGCCGCCGTGCGCCATGTTGTCGATCATGTCGTTCAGCGCGCGGGGATTGCCGGACATCTCGAGGCCGATGTCGAAGCCCTCCTTCATGCCGATGTCCCGCTGGACATCGGGGAGCTTCTCCTTGGAGACGTCCACCGTCCGCGTGGCGCCCATCTTGGTCGCGAGGGCGAGACGGTCGGGATTCACGTCGGTGACGACGATCTTGCGCGCGCCGGCGTGCTTCGCGATGGCGACGGCCATGCAGCCGATCGGACCGGCGCCGGTGATCAGCACGTCCTCGCCGACCAGATCGTACTGCAGCGCGGTGTGCGTGGCGTTGCCGAGCGGATCGAAGCAGGAGAGCACGTCGAGCGAGATGGCCGGGTCGACATGGACGGCATTGCTGGCGGGAATGCAGAGGTATTCGGCGAAGGCGCCCTGGCGGTTCACACCGACGCCCTGGGTGTCCTTGCAGAGGTGGCGGCGGCCGGCGAGGCAGTTGCGGCAGACGCCGCAGACGATGTGACCCTCGCCGTCGACCAAATCTCCGGGCTTGAAGCCGATCACATTGCTGCCGACCTCCTCGATCACGCCGACGAATTCATGTCCGACGACCATGGGAACGGGGATGGTTTTCTCGGCCCATGCATCCCAGTTATAGATATGAACGTCGGTGCCGCAGATCGAGGTCTTCTTGATCTTGATCAGGACATCGTTGATGCCGGGTTTTGGCACCGGGACCTCGGTGAGCTGGAGCCCGGGACCGGGCGTTAACTTGGCGATGGCGCGCATGGTGGGGGCAGGCATGTCAGAATGGATGAAATATAATGTGCGGACGTCGGCTCACTCCGCAAACAGTTCCGCGCCTTCCAGTGCCAGCAGCCGCAGCTTGGTCTTGATGCCGCCGGGGCCGGAAAAACCGGTCATCCGGCCGTCCGCGGCGACAATGCGGTGACAGGGCACCAGCAGCGGCCAGGGATTGGCCCCGAGCGCGGAGCCGACGGCCCGGCTTGCGGCGGGGGGATGGCCGAGGACGGAGGAAAGGGTGCCATAACTCGCCGTGCGCCCGGCTTTGACGGCGAGGGCGGCGCGGTAAACCTCCCGGGCGAACTCCGGTACGCGGCCGAAGTCGTAAGGAAGGTCGGAAAAATCCTGCAGGTTTCCGCTGAGATGCTCCTGCACGCGGGCAATCAGGCGGGCGATTTCCGGCGGCGGTTGGGTCTGGTCGCCGTCGCGCACCGGCGCCACGGGCAGCTCAAACCCGGTCAGACCCGCATCACCCCACGACAAGGCGCAGGCGCCCAGTGCGGTGGGGAAGGTGAGGCGGGGCATGGTTAATGGCAGCAGTGAAGATGAAAGGGACCGAGTCAGATCATGGCGATCGATCCGCTTTTGTCATTCTTCACTGCACTCAGAATGACAATCTCCCTCAGTTCTCGCCGATGTAACGCCGGAAGAACTCGTCGAAGCGCACGATCCGGTCGAGGCGCTGGCGGGGATCGCCGCTGCGACTGAGTTCGTGCGTGGCGTGCGGGTAGCGCGCGTACTCGACAGGCTGCCCGAGGACCTTCAGGGACTTGTACAGCATCTCGCTCTGGACGAAACCGGTGCGGAGATCGGTGTCGCCGTGCTTGATGAGCAACGGGGTCGTGATCCGGTCGACGAAGGTCATCGGCGAATTCGCCTCGAGGATGGGCCGGATGTCCTTCTGCCACGGGTAGCCGCCGAAATCGTACGGGACCAGCCGCCATGCATTGCCCTCGCCGAAGAAGGTCGCGAGGTCGTAAACCCCGCGCACGGCGACGGCGGCCTTGAAGCGGTGGTCCTGCGTGATGAGCCAGGCCGTCATATAACCGCCGTAGCTGCCGCCTGTGACGACCTCGCGGCTGGCATCCACCCACGGCTCCTTGGCGGCGAGATCAACCGCGGCGAGAATATCGGCGCCCGGACCAGGGCCCCAGTTCTGGTAATTGGCGTGCTGAAAAGCGTAGCCGTAACCGCCCGAGCCGCGGGGGTTGCAGTAGACGATCCCGTAGCCGCGTGCGGCGAAGAATTGGAACTCATGCCACATGGAGGCCTCACCGGGACCCCACATCGCCTGCGGGCCGCCGTGGATCTCGAGCAGCAGGGGATATTTTTTGGCCGCGTCAACCCTGGCCGGCTTGATGATCCAGACATCGACCACGGTCCCATCGGGACGCGTGATCGTGCGATGATCGGGCAGGCTGACCTGCCTGTCGCGCAGCCACTCGCTGTTGTGGGTGGTCAGGGGGCGCGGCCCCTTCGCGTCCGGGTCTGCGGTGTAAAGCTCGTAGGGATCGGCCGGATTGGTCAGCACATAGGCGAGGCGATCGCGGCCGAGATCGTAGGCATCGACGCCGGTCTCGACGGCCGTGAGACGCTCCGGCGTGGCCTGGGGCTGGGCGGCGACGCGATAAAGCGGAAAGCCGCCGTTGCTGGCGGCGAGGAAGTAAACGTGGCTGGAATCGGCGGACCACTGGAGGTTGCCCGCATTCCGGTCGAACGAATCGGCGTACCAGGGGGCGGACGCATCGCCCAGGCGCTTGAAGCCGACGCGCACGGGCGCATAGACGGGGTTCGTGGCGACGTTCTGGGCGAGAAAGGTGACGAGTTTTCCATCCGGTGAGATCCGCGGTTCGCCAAAGTTCTCGGCCTCGTCGGCGAGCAGGGTGGTACGCCCGGTGCCGTCGGCATGGATCAGCTCGAGGCTGTTCGCTAATTCGCGGTCGGGATGACGGGTGGTGGGGAACTCGGTGGAGAAGACCAGCTGCCGGCCGTCGGGCGACCACTCCGCGCCCCGGATGCTGCGGTAACCGGGGGTGAGGGCGAGGGGAATGGCGCCCTCGCGGATCTCGATGACGAAGAGGTTGGTGAATTTAAGCTGCGGCTCGAGGTCGGCTTCGCCGAGGAAGTTCAACCGGTCGATGACGCGCGGGTTGCCGTCGGCCTCGTTCTCCGCGAGCCACTCGCGCTGCTCCTGGCGGGTGCCGTCGGGCGAGGCCGCGGGGCGCTTGACGTCCTTGGCCTTGTCGAACCAGTCGGCGGTGTCGCCGGGCGTGCGCTTCGGGCGCTCGGCATCCCAGCCGGGTTGCGGCGGGGCCTTGAGTCGGAGGAGTTCCTTCCGGACCTCCGTTGCGTCAAGGGTGGAGGTGAAGGCGATGAACCGGCCGTCGGGCGACCACCGCGGGTTGGCCGCCCCGGTGGCGAGTTTCGTGAGGGCCACGGCCTCGCCGCCATCGGCCAACGGCAGGATCCAGATCTGGGGCTTGTCATTTTCCGTGCGGACAAAGGCGACGCGCCGGCCGTCGGGGCTCCATTGCGGCGAACTGGCGCCGGCCTCGCCGTGGGTCAGCTCGCGCGGCGGCGTGCGGCCATCGGTGGCGGCGAGCCAGAGATGGGTGTGATAGCTGTATTCCCCCTTTTTATCGGGCTTCTCGACGATGGTTTTAACGGTGTACAGGATGCTCCGGCCGTCGGGCGAGAGGACGGGCGCATCGAGCTGCCGGATCTTCAGGAGGTCGGTGGCACCGATGAGCGAGTCGCCGGGGGCGGATGCGGGACTGGCCAGCAGTGAAGGACGGGCCAGGCCGGCGGCCAGCGTGATAACCAGGATCAGGCGAGGCAGGGTACGCATATGGGTTTGCATCGTGTGCGGGATGGCTTTCGTGTCGAAGCGATTCCCATGCAGAACCGCTTCTACCACGCCTTTGATACCGAGACCTACGGGGCGGAGCGCAAGTCGGATTACCGCAGCCCGTTTCAGATCGACCGGGACCGCATCATCCATGCGCACGCCTTCCGCAAGCTCCAGTCGAAGACACAGGTTTTTCTGTCGGGCGAATACGATTTCTACCGCACGCGGCTGACGCACTCGATGGAAGTGGCGCAGATCGGCCGCTCGATCTGCCATTACCTGCAGTCGCGCGGCGGGCTGCTGAAGGACGATTTCTTCATCGATGGCGAGCTGGTCGAGGCGGTCTGCCTCGCCCACGACCTGGGTCATCCGCCGTTCGGGCACTCGGGGGAGCGGACGCTGCAGGAGCTCATGATCAAGTGGGGCGGGTTCGAGGGCAACGCGCAGACGCTGCGGCTGCTGACGGGGACGATCTACCAGAACGAGACGAGCGTGCGCGGCATGCAGCCGACGCGGGCGCTGCTCGACGGCGTGCTGAAGTACAAGAAGCTCTTCCGGGAGTTCCCGAAGAAGCCGCAGAACCATTTCCTCTACGACGCGCAGGCAGCGGAACGGACCTTTGTCTTCGGCACGGCGAAGATTCCCCGCGAACTGCAGGCGGGTGTAAAACTTAACGCCTTCAAGAGCGTCGAGTGCCAGATCATGGACTGGGCGGATGACGCGGCGTACTCGCTCAACGACATCGTGGACGGGGTGAAGGCGGGATTCCTGAGCCAGGAGAAGATCGAGGCGTGGGCCGCGGGCGAGGCGATCGACGCGCAGCAGCAGCAACTGCTCGACATGCTGTTCGACGCGATCCGCAGCGACCGGCTGGAGAGCGTGTTTGCCCAGAAGATCGGCGGCTTCATCACCGCGTGCCGGCTGCGGGAGCGGGACAATTTCATGGCGGCGAAGACGAACCGCTACCGGTTCGAGCTGGTGGTGGCGCCGGAGGCGGAGCGCGAGGCGAAGTTCTTCAAGCGGATGGCGAACGACATCATTTTCGAGAGCCCGCAGCTGCAGCAGATCGAGCACAAGGCGCGGCGGGTGCTGTTCGACCTGTGGAATTCCACCTGGAGCAACTACGTCGAGAAGGGCCCGCGCGTGATCAACATCCTGCCGGCGCGCGTCGGCAAGCTGATCGACGCGGCGCCGACGACCGCGGGCAAGGCCCGGCAGATCTGCGACTACCTCGCCGGCCTGACCGACGGGATGATCGTCCACACCTACCGCCGGCTGTTCGATCCGGAGTTCGGATCGATCCGGGACCTGAGCTGAGGGAAAAATGTCGGGCAGGGTCGCGACCCCCGCCGGATCGAGGTAGGGCGCGTTATCCGTAACGCGCCACGTTCGGCCGAGTGACTCCGCAAGCCGTTCCGTTTTTTCAGCTGGACGCCCCGGCCTCACCCGCGGCGGATTAGGGATAGTTCCCTAGGGATAATCTTCCAACAAGATGGATCGGATCTAGGGTGCGGGCTGGAGGTGGCCGGCTTCCACGGCTTCCTGGACCATCTGCTCGGCGTAGCGCCAGAGTGCGGCGCAGCCTTCGGCGATGTGGCGGTTGCGGGCGAGCACGCGGTCCTGCGTGACGCCGTGGCGGTTCCACGCGGCGCCCTCGGTGCGGCAGTTGAGCAGCATCGGCTGGAAGCGGTCCACGGCCGCGGCGAACTTCGCCTCGGGGGTCTGCTTTTCCTCGAACTCGTCCCACAGCGCGCGGAATTCGCTGGCTTGGTCCGGCGGCAGCAGGCCGAAGATGCGGTCGGCCGCCAAGGCCTCGCGCTCGTGCTGCCCGGCCATCGCGGCGGTGTCGTAGGCGAAGGTGTCGCCCGCGTCGATTTCCACGAGGTCATGGAGGATGACCATCTTGAGCACCCGCAGCACGTCGAGGGACGGGACATTGGCATGCTCGGCGAGCACGATCACGCAGAGGCAGAGATGCCAGGAGTGCTCGGCGTCGTTCTCGGGGCGGCGGCTCCGCGTGTTGATCGTCTGGCGGAAAATTTCCTTCAGCCGGTCCACCTCGAAGATGAACTCGATCTGGCGGGCGAGGCGGGCGGCGGGGGTGGAGGCGTCATCCATGACGCGAAGAAAGCGGGGCGGACGGCGGGTGGCAATGCGGGGTTGAGGGTGACTTGGGCGGATCAGCTTAACCGCGAAGGACGCAAAGGACGCGAAGCCGGAGCAAAGGAAGGCAGCAGGGTTTCTGTAATTGGACTGGATAGATCTTCGCGCTCTTTGCGGTCTTCGCGGCTAAATGGAATTCTCTTCAGCCTCCTTACGTCGGCTGCTACTGGCGATCGGGGGGCGCGGTGTGCTTGCCTCACTGACGAGGATGATCACACTGAAACCATGCGCTACTTAACCCCGTTCTGTCTCTGCCTGCTCTCCCTTCCCATGCTTGCTGCCCCGACGACGTGGACTTATCCGGCCGCTCCGCGCGGCGACGTGGTGGATGATTACCACGGCATCAAGGTAGCCGATCCCTACCGCTGGATGGAGGCGACGGACTCGCCCGAGACCAAGGCGTGGATCGCCGCCGAGCGTGCGCTCACGGCCAGCGCGCTGGCGCAGATGCCGGAGCGCGCCGCCATCCGCGCGCGGCTCACGGCGCTGTGGAACTACCCGCGCTTCAGCCTGCCGTTCAAGCGCGGCGGCCATTACTTCTTCAGCAAGAACGATGGCCTGCAGAACCAGTCGGTGCTCTACGTGCAGGATTCCCTGGCGAGTCCGCCGCGGGTGCTGATCGACCCGAACACGCTTTCGGCCGAGGGCACGGTGGCGCTGGGTACGGCCTCGCCGTCGGAGGATGGCAAGTGGCTGGGCTACGCGCTGAAGGCGGCGGGTTCGGACTGGGAGGAGTTCTTTGTCCGCGATATCGCGACTGGCAAGGATACGGCCGACCACATCCAATGGATCAAGTTCTCCGGCCTAAGCTGGACCAAGGACAGCCAGGGCTTTTTCTACGGCCGCTATCCCGAGGTGGCGAAAGGCGACAAGCTGTTCGGAAAACTGCTGAACCGGAAAATCTACTATCACCGCCTCGGCACGGCGCAGAGCGCCGACGTGCTCGTCTTTGAGCTGCCGGAGCATCCCGACCGGATGGTGAGCGCCCGCGTGACCGATGACGGCCGTTATTTGCTGCTCTACGTCAACCAGAACGGCCGCACGCAGAATGCGGTCTACTACCGCGACCTCGTGGATCCGGCCCAGCCGAAGCTTGATGGCCCGGTCGTAAGGCTGCTCGATGCGTTTGATGCCAACTACGGCGTGGTGGGCAATCATGCCGATACGCTTTATGTCTCGACGAACTTTGGAGCGGCCCGCGGCAAGATCATCGCGATCAACCTCCAGGCGCCCGCACCGTCCAATTGGAAGACCCTCGTGCCGGAGAGCGCAGACAACATCGACGGCGTGGACTACATCGGCGGGCGATTCGTCGTCAGCTACATGCACGACGTGAAGAGCCGGCTCGCGGTCTTTGCCGCGGACGGAAAACCGCTCGGCGACATCGCCCTTCCCGGCATCGGCAGCGTGGCGGAAATGAGCGGGCGCGACGACGACCCCGAGCTGTTTTACAGCTTCTCGTCGTTCCTCGATGCGCCGACGGCCATCCGGCATGATCTCGATTCAGGCAAGAGCGAAGTCTTCCAGAAGAGCAAGGTGGCCTTTGATCCCTCGCCCTATGAGACCGAGCAGGTCTGGGTGACGTCGAAGGACGGGACCAAGATCCCGATGTTCGTGACGCACCGCAAGGGTGTCGTCCTGGATGGGAAATCACCTACGTGGCTCTACGGCTACGGCGGCTTCAACATCTCCATGCACCCCGCCTTTTCGATCCCGACGCTGGTGTGGCTCGAGATGGGCGGCATCTATGCCGTGGCCAACATGCGCGGCGGCGGCGAGTACGGCGAGGCGTGGCATCTCGCCGGCACGAAGGAGCGGAAGCAAAACGTGTTCGACGACTACATCGCCGCGGCGGACTGGCTGGTCGCGAAGCACTACACGAGCCATGACCGGCTGGTGATCCAGGGCCGATCCAACGGCGGGCTGCTCATCGGCGCGGTGCTCAACCAGCGGCCGGATCTCGCGGCCGTGGCCTTTCCGCAGGTCGGCGTGATGGACATGCTGCGCTATCACAAATTCACGGTCGGCGCCGCCTGGGCGGCCGACTACGGCAACAGCGACACGGCGGAAGGCTTCGCCTACCTTCGCGCCTACTCGCCGCTGCACACGATCAAGGCCGGGGCGAGTTATCCCGCGGTATTCGTGACAACGGGTGACCACGATGACCGGGTGTTTCCGGCGCACTCGTTCAAGTACGCGGCGACGCTGCAGGCGGCGATGGCGGACTCGAAGAACCCGGCGCTGATCCGGATCGAGTCGAACGCCGGGCATGGCGGTTCCAGCGGGACCACGCCGGTTTCGAAGACGATCGAGGAATGGACGGATATGTTCGGCTTCGCCGCGCATACGCTGGGGATCAGCTTGAAATAGCCGGCTGCGGCGTGCGAGTTGGCAAACGGTACTGCCATCCGGATTTTTTAAACACGGAGGGCACAGAGGCCACGGAGGAACCGGCCGGTGAACCAACCGTTCGGAAAGATCGAAAGCCCCAAATGAATCCTCTCTCCGTGGCCTCTGTGCCCTCCGTGTTTAAAATCGACGGTGTCTTATCACCAGCCGCCGCCGAGGGCCTTGATCAGGAGGACGCTGGTAACGAAGCGCTGGGCGTTGAGCTCCGTGGCGGTCAACTCGGTCTGCAGCGCGGTGCGCTCGGCGTCGACGACCTCGAGATAACTTACGAGGCCGGACTTGTAGCGGACGGTTGAAAGCTTGGCGGCCTCGCGGGATGAGCTGACGGCCCGGGCCAGCACGGCGGACTGTTCGTCGAGGTAGCGCAGGCCGTTCAGCCCGTCTTCGACTTCCTGAAATGCCACGAGCACGCGCGTCCGGTAGCTGGCGACGGACTCGGCGTAAGCTGCCTTGGCCCGGTCGTAGTTGGCGACATTGCGGCCGCCCTGGAAGATCGGGAGGGAAATCGCCGGGCCGAGCGACCACTGGCGGCTGTCGGAGTTGAGCAGCGAGTTGAGATCGGTGCTGTTGTAGCCGGCGGAGCCGATCAGTTTGATCGAGGGGAAGAACGCGGCCTTGGCGACGCCGATCTGGGCATTGCTCGCCGCCAGCGTGCGCTCGGCGGCGGCCACATCCGGGCGGCGCTCCAGCACCTCCGACGGCAGGCTGACGGGCAGGGCGGGCACGGTGACGGGCAGGGCGGTCCGGTCATCCACAGCAAACCCCTCGGGCGATTGGCCGCAAAGCACGGCGAGGGCGTGGCGGAGGGCGGCGCGGCGCTGGTCGAGGACAAGCGCGTCGCTCTCGGCGCTGGCGAGCTCGGTCTCAGCGCGCAGGACATCGAGTTTGGCGCTGGCACCGCCACTGAAGAGTTTCTGCACCAGTTCCAGCGCCAGCCGGCGGGTCTCGATACTGCGGACGACGAGGTCGCGTTCCGTCGCCAGCGAGCGAAGGGTGAAATAAGCCTGCGCCACATCCGCCTGCACGCCGAGCAAAACGGTCTGGTAGGCGGCATTGCTGGCGTCGGCGAGCGCCCGGGCGCTTTCGTTCGACCGCCGCACGCGGCCCCAGAGGTCGAGCTCGTAGCTCAGGTCGAGCGGCAGGTTGTACGAGTCGGTCGTGTAGGAGGCGTGACTCGCACCCGGCGGCACCTCGCGGTTGCCGGAGTAGCGCGAGCGGGAGCCGCTGGGATCGAGGGAGAGCGAGGGAAAGTAATCGGCACGGCTGATGCCGGCCGCGGCGAACGCCTGGTCGCGCCGGGCCACGGCAGCCTGCAGCGTCGGGCTGGCGGCGGCGGCCTGGGTCTCGAGGGTATCGAGCGCGGGGTCATGGAAGATTTTCCACCATGAACCCTTGGGCAGGTCGTCCTTGGGCGCGGCGACCTGCCACGGCCCGGCCTCGGCAAAGGCCGCGGGCGCCGTGGCAGCGACGTCGGGTTGCCTGTAGTCGGGACCGACGGCGCAGCCGGTGAGGACCAGCAGCGCGAGAAGGACGGCCGGCTGGCAGCACGGCTCGAAGGTGGAGCGTGCTGCCCGCCACGCGCCGGATATTGCCGCGTGCGCAGGGTGCGAGCAGGAGTCGAACAACGCGTTGGGGGAAACGCGTTCCACCTCGCCGGAAATCGGTTTGATCCTGTTGGTGAATGAGGGTGCGGTCCGGTTCACGGGCGGGTTGCGATCGGAATAACGGTGCATGACGCGGTTCAACCGTTTTTGCCGGCAGCGGGGGCGAGCGGCTCGACCACCTGGCCCTCGCTGAGGGCGTCGTTCGGGTTGGCGACCACGGTGGCGCCGTCGGCGAGGCCGGCGGTGATTTCCACGGTCATGCCGAAGTCGCGGCCGAGCTTCACCTTCACGAAGTGCAGGGCGTTGGCCGCGTTCACCGTCGCGACGAAGGTGCCGTCGGTGCGGAGGATGACCGCGTTGGAGGGGATGACGAGGGGCGGCTCGCCGGCCCGGAGCTTGAAGCGCACCTGGCCGAAGAGGCCGGGAAGCAGCTCGCCGTTTTCATTGGAGATCTGGACCTCGGTCAGGAGCGTACGGGTGCTGGCGTCGAGGGCGCCGGCGACGCGGACGACCTTGCCGGGAAACACGCGGCTGGGGAATTCGTTGACCATCACGTCGACCGCGAGGCCGGGCTTGACGGAGTTGAAATAGGCCTGGGGGATGCTGGCATAGACCCGCAGCCGGCCGGTCTGCGCGAGGCGGAAGAGCTCCCGGCCGGAACCGCCGGCGCTGATGAGGGCGCCGATGTCGACGTTGCGCGCGGAGATGACGCCGTCGAACGGCGCGGTGATGGTCTGGTAATCCTTGAGCTGGCTGAGCCGGGCGACGTTGGCCTCGGCGGCGTGCACATCGGCCTCGCGCGCGGCGAGCGCGGCGACCTTTTCGTCGACCTCCTGCTGGGCGACGGCGTTCTGCGTGCCGAGGTCCTTCCAGCGGACGGCGCTGGTGCGGGCGAGTTCGAAATTGGCGCGGGCCTGCTCCAGGGCGGCGCGGGCCTGGTTGAGCTGCTGGTCGACCTCGGGCCCGTCGATAATCGCGAGGGCCTGGCCGGCTTTGACGTGGTCGCCGAGGTCCACGAGGTATTTGGCGAGGTAGCCGTCGGTGCGGGCATAGATCGGAGCCTCCTCCAGGGCCTGCAGGCTGGCGGGCAGGACGATCTCGTTGGCAAGGGGGGCATGGTGCGCGATGACGACGTTCACCGGCGGGTGATCCATGGCATGCTCCCGGTCGGCGAGCTCGGCGCTGGCGCGCAGGCGCGGGCGGACGCCGACAAAATAGATCACGAGCGCCAGACCGGCGGCGAGAAGGAGGGGAAGGGTGCGGGAGACGGACTTCATGGCGGAAAAATGCGGGTGATTTACTGGCGGTTCTGGCTGTCGGGCATGTGGGCCTCGGTCATTTCCTCGGAAATGATCTCGTCGGGACGGTGGGCGGCCTGCTTGCGGAGGGCGGCGTACACCACCGGCACGAGGAAAAGGGTGGCGACGGTGGCGAGCAGGAGGCCGCCGATGACGGCGCGGCCGAGCGGGGCGTTCTGCTCGCCGCCTTCGCCGAGGCCGAAGGACATCGGCAGCATGCCGATGATCATGGCCAGCGCGGTCATGATGACCGGACGCAGCCGGGTGTGGCCGGCGGCGAGGGCGGCGGCGCGGGAGTCCTTGCCCTCCTTGCGCTGGTCGTTGGCGAACGTGACGACGAGGATGGCGTTGGCGGTGCCGACGCCGACGCTCATGATGGCGCCCATCAGCGAGGGCACGCTCAGCGTGGTGTGGGTCAGGTAGAGCGCCCAGATGATGCCGCTCAGCGCGCCGGTGAGCGCCATGATGATGATGAAGGGATCAAGCCAGGACTGGAAATTCACCACCATGAGCAGGTAAACGAGGACGATGGCAAAGATCACGCCCACGCCGAGGCCGAGGAAGGAGGAGTTCATGCTCTCCACCTGGCCGCGCAGCGTGATGAAGCTGCCGCGGGGTAGTTTCGGCGTGAACTCCCGGACGATCTTGGTGACGGCGTCGGCGACGCTGCCGAGATCGCGACCATCGACATTGGCATACACATCATAGACAGGCTGGATGTTGTAGTGGCCGACGACGGTCTGCTGGGTGGTGCGCTCGATGGTGGCGACATTGCCCAGGATCTGGGCGCCGGACCGGCCGCCCGAGGGCGCAATCGGGGTGGCCTGCAGCGACTCGATGGAGTTGAGCAGGAACTGCGGCGTCTGCGTGGCAACGGCATACTGGACGCCGTTCTGCGGGCTGAGCCAGAAATTCGGGGCGGCCTGGGCGGAACCGGAGAGCGAAATCAGGAGGTTGTTCGCCACATTCTGCTGGGTGAGGCCGATCTCCGCGGCGCGGGTGCGGTCCACGTTGATCCTGAAGGCGGGGGCGTTGACGATCTGGTGGACGTGGACGTCGACGGCGCCCGGGATGAGGGCGATCCGCGCGGAAATCTGCTGGGCAAGGGCATAGTTGGCGAAGCGGTCGCGGCCGGCGACCTGCACGTCGATGGGCGCAGGCAGGCCGAAGTTGAGGATCTGGCCGACAATATCCGAGGGCTGCATGAAAAAGGTGTAGTCGGGAAACTGACGGGTCAGCCGGGCGCGCAGCCGGCGCACATAGACCCAGGTCGAGCCGTGCTTCTCGGGATTAAGGGAGACGAAGATCTCCCCGTCGGACGCGCTGATGGTGGCCGAGTCGCTGAAGGCGAGGTTCAGGCCGCCGTTGGGCAGCCCGATGTTGTCGAGGATGGTGACGAGTTCATCGGCGGGGACGACCTCGCGGATGACGTTTTCGACCTGGGTGAAGACGCGCTCGGTTTCCTCGATCCGGGTGCCGGCGGGGGCGCGCACGTGCAGGCGGAACTGGCCCGCGTCCACCACGGGAAAGAAGTCCCGGCCGAGAAACGGGATCAGCAGCCCGGTCAGCGCGACAAAGGCAAACGCGCCGATCACGACGGCCTTGCGGTGGTCGAGGCTCCAGTCGAGTGCGCGCGTATACCGGTCGCGCAGGCGCGCGAAGTGGCGGTTGAAGCGCTGGTGGACCCGCCAGATGGCGTCGCCCTTGGGTGCATGGGGGTCGATATGGCCGTCGTCGGCATCGTGCAGCACGGGCTGGCCGTGCAGCAGGTAGTGCACGAAGGTCGGCACGACGGTCCGGGACAGGAAATACGAAGCGAGCATCGCGAAGATCACGGCCATCGCGAGCGGGCCGAAGAGGTACTTGGCGGTGCCCTCGAGGAAGAAGATCGGGACAAACACGATGCAGATGCAGAGGGTGGAGACGAAGGCGGGCACGGCGATCTGCTGCGCGCCGTCGAGGATCGCCTGCACGAGGGGCTTGTGGAGGCCGAGGTTGCGGTCGATGTTCTCGATCTCGACGGTGGCGTCGTCCACGAGCACGCCGACCGCGAGGGCGAGCCCGCCCAGGGTCATGGCGTTGATGGTCTGGCCGCAGGCGGCAAGGCAGAGGATCGAGCAGAAGATGGACAGCGGGATCGAGAGGGCGACGACGAGCGTGTTGCGCCACGTGCCGAGAAACAGAAGGATCATCGCGGCCGTCAGCGACGCGGCGAGCACGCCCTCGCGCACGACGCCGCTGAGGGCGGCGCGGACGAAGACCGACTGGTCAAACTGCGGGGTGAGGTCGAGCTCGGGCGGCAGCGTGGTGCGCACGCGCGGGAGGATGGCCTTGATGCGCCGGATGATGTCGAGGGTGGAGGCACCGCCGTTCTTGAGGACGGTCATGAGGGCGCCACGGGTGCCGTTCTGCCGGACGATGTTGGTCTGCGGCGCGAACCCGTCGCGGACCTGGGCGACGTCACGGACGTAGATCGTGGTGCCGTTGACCTGCTTGACGGGCAGGTCGCCGAGGCCGGCGACGACATCGGGGCTGCTGTTGAGCAACACGCCGTATTCCCGGTCGCCGATCTTGGCGGTGCCGGAGGGCAGGGTGAGATTCTGGGCGTTGATGGCATTGCTCACGTCGAAGGGCGTGAGTCCGTTCGCCTGCAGGGCCTGCGGGTTGAGATCGACCTGGATCTGGCGGACCTTGCCGCCGAGCGGCAGGGGTACCGAGGCGCCCTGCACGGTGGCCAGCTGGACGCGGAGGAAATTAAGGCCGAGGTCGTAGAGGGTCTGCTCGGAAAGCGTCTTGCTGCCGAGCCCGAGCTGGAGGATCGGGACGTTCGAGGCGCTGTAGCGGATGACGAGGGGCGGCGTGGTACCGGTCGGCATGACGCGGACGACGGTCTGGTTGATGGCGGTGACCTGGGCCACCGCGGCGTCCACACTCGCGCCGGGCTGGAAGAAGACCTTGATCACGCCGACCCCGGAGAGGGACTGTGACTCGATGTGCTCGATGTCATTGACCGTGGTGGTCATAGCGCGCTCGCTGATGGTTACGATGCGCTTCTCCATCTCCTCGGGGGTGAGGCCGTTGTAGGACCACAGTACGGTCACCACCGGGATATCAATGGACGGAAAAATGTCCTTAGCCATCCGGCCCAAAGTGATGAGGCCGAGAATGACGATTAGGAGCGCCATCACGGTGAACGTGTAAGGGCGGCGAAGGGCGAGACGGACGATCCACATGGCGTAAAGCCATCATCATCGCTGATTTTGATTGAAACTTCCAATATGTCTTTACCGGCTGGCTGATACTTGTCGTGTATCGACGGGCATGGAACTGCGACATCTGAGGTATTTCGTGGCGGTGGCGGAGGAGCTGCATTTTGGGCGGGCGGCGCGGCGCCTGCACCTGGCGCAGCCCCCGCTCAGCCAGCAGATTCGGTCCTTGGAGGAGAAACTTGGGGTCCGGCTGTTTCATCGCACCAGCCGCCGGGTGGACCTGACGGCGGAAGGGCACCTGTTTCTGGATCATGCGCGGCTGGTGCTGGGCCAGGCGGCTCGGGCGGTGGAGATGGTCCGGGCGGTCGGACGGGGTGAGGGCGGCCGGCTCCGGATCGGGTTCGTGGCCTCGTCGCTGTACTCGATCGTGCCCGCCATCCTGCGGGATTTCCACCACGGACACCCGAAGGTGGAAATCCGGTGCTTCGAAATGAACCCGCCCCGGCAGATCCAGGCATTGCGCCAGCGGGAGATTGACGTGGGGTTTGTCCGCACGCTGGTGAAGGAGGACGACCTGATGAGTCATCTCTTGGTGAAGGAGTCGCTGGTCCTCGCCCTGCCGGCGGAGCATCCCCATGCGGGCGGCGCGCATGCCCGGCTGGCCCAGTTTGCGAACGAGTCCTTCGTGCTGATCGCCCGGGCCAATGCGCCGGCCTATTATGATTCGCTGATCAATGTCTGCCGGGAGGCCGGCTTCACCCCGCGGGCCGGGCAGGAGGCGGGGGAGTGGCAGACGGTGCTGGCGCTCGTGGCCGCCGGGCTGGGCGTCGCGTTGGTGCCGGCCTCGCTGCGCAACTGGCAGCGGCCGGGCGTGGCCTATCTCGCCCTGCGGCCGCGGACGGGCGACGTGCCGCTGAACCTGGTCTGGCGGGGCAAGGAGGCACAGCCGCTGGTCGATGCGTTTGTCGCCACCGCCACCCAGATCGCCAAGCGCACGCCCTTGGATGCGCGGGAGTAGCGGGCGTCCTCCGAAAATTTAACCACGGATTTCACGGATTCGATCCGGATGGAAAGCAAACCCGAGCCATCGATCCAAAGCATGCGTTTTATCCCGATCGAATCTGTGAAATCCGTGGTCAAAATATCTGAATTGGCTGGTTCCGTGTCATATCCGCGGCCCGGGTCCCGAGGCGCACCTTGGTTTGAATTGCGTTTTACGCTCCCGGACTTTTCGCTGCCGGGCATTTTGCCCCCATGAAAGTCCTCGTTGCCGACAAGATCTCACCCAAGGGAGTCGCCTATCTGCGCCAGCAGCCGGGCTTCGAGGTCGTTGAGGCTTACGGCTCTTCGCCGGAGAAGCTGCTGGAGCTGGTGCGTGACGTTCAGGCCATCGCGGTCCGCTCGGAAACCAAGATCACCGCCGAGGTGCTGGCGGCCGCGCCCCTGCTGAAGGTTGTGGGGCGGGCGGGGGTCGGCGTGGACAACGTCGATGTCGAGGCGGCCACGGAGCGCGGGGTCATCGTGATGAACACGCCCTCGGGCAACACGATCGCGACCGCGGAGCTGACGTTCACCCACATCCTGTGCGGCGCCCGGCCCGTGCCGCAGGCCGCGGCCTCGATGCGCGCGGGGCAGTGGGATCGCAAGAATTTCTCCGGCAGCGAGCTCTTCCGCAAGACGCTCGGCATTGTCGGGCTGGGCCGCATCGGCTCCGAGGTGGCGAAGCGGGCGCAGGCGTTCGGCATGCGCGTGCTGGCCTACGACCCGTATCTCGCGCCAAGCCGGGCGAAGGCGATGCAAGTCGAGGCGGTGAGCCTCGATGAACTGCTGGTCCAAGCCGACTATATCACGGTGCACATGCCGCTGACCGACGCGACGCATTACCTGATCGACGAGGCGGCGCTGGCGAAGTGCCGGAAGGGTGTCCGGCTGTTCAACTGTGCGCGCGGTGGCATCATCAAGGAAGCCGCCCTCCTCGCGGCCCTGAAGTCCGGCCAGGTCGGGGCGGCTGGGCTCGACGTGTTTGAAGACGAGCCCCTCGCGAAGGAAAGTGAATTCCGGGCGCTGCCCAATGTTGTCCTCACGCCACACCTCGGGGCCTCGACGGCCGAGGCGCAGGACGCGGTCGGCCTCGAAATCGCGGAACAGATCACCGACGTGCTGGCCGGCGGCATCATCCGGAACGCCGTCAACATGCCGAGTATCGACGCGGCCGGCCTCAAGGTGCTCGGGCCGTACCTCGATCTCGGCCAGAAGCTTGGCACCCTGGTGCAGCAGCTTGCACCGCCGCAGATCGCGACGCTGCGGATCACGTATTGGGGCAAGATGATCGACCTCGACGCCACGGCCGTCACGCGCTCCATCCAGCGCGGCTGGTTGCGCCGGATCAGCGGCGAGTCCGTCAATTTCGTGAACGCCCCGCTGGTGCTGCAGCGCCTCGGGGTGAAACTCGAGGTGGTGAAGTCCACCGATGACACCGATTACACCGAGCTCATCGCGGTGGAGGCCCTGGCCGGCGACGGCACCACGCACTCCGCCAAGGGCACGCTCATCGGCAAGGGCAGCAAGCCGCGCCTGGTCGAGCTCAACGGCCGCGAGGTCGAGGCCGAGGCGCACGGCAAGCTGCTCATCATCGAGAATCACGACGAACCCGGCATGATCGGCTACGTCGGCACGCTTCTCGGCCGGGACAAGGTGAACATCGCCAACATGTCGCTCAGCCGCCAGCAGGCGGGCGAGACGGCGCTGATGGTCATCAACCTCGACAGCGAGCCGAGCGCCGCGGCAAGGCAGGAATTAAAGTCGCACCGGGCGATCAAACTGGCGAAGTTTGCGCAGCTGTAGCCGGACATGCTGACATCGCTTCTCATCGCTGGCGTGGTTGGGTATCTCTTGGGCGCAATCCCATTTGGTTACCTCGTGGCGCGCGCGAAGGGCGTGAATATTTTCGAAGTCGGCAGCAAGAACCCCGGCGCGACCAATGTCCGGCGGGTGCTGGGCCGCGGCCCGGGCAATCTTGTACTCTTTCTCGACGCGCTGAAGGGCGCGGCGGCGGCGGGCTGGCCGCTGGCCTGGGCGATGGGCGTGTCCCGGGTTCATGCCGCGGAGCCGCTTTATCTTCGGATCGACCCCACGCCGTTCATGGTCGCCGGATTGGTCGGCGCCATCCTGGGGCACTCCTTTTCTTGCTTCACCCGGTTTAAGGGCGGCAAGGGCGTCGCGACCGGGGCCGGCGGATTCCTCGTGATTTTCCCGTATGGCGCGATCGTGGCGGCGGTCGTCTGGGGACTCACGGTGGCGATCACGAAGTACGCCTCCCTCGCCTCGATGCTCGCGGGGGTGGCGATCACTGTGACGGCCTGGCTGCTGCACGCCACGCCGCTGCTGCTGGGGGTCTGTGCCGCCGTGATGGTGTTTATCATTGCCCGCCACCGGACCAATATCTCCCGCCTGCTGGCCGGAACTGAAAGCAAGGTCGGCCAGAAGCCGGCCGGACCCGCCCCCTCATGACGAAGCCCCTTCCTGTCATTCGCATCGGCATCTGCGGCCTGGGCACGGTGGGGCAGGGCGTGTGGAAGCATCTTTCCCGCATCCGGCCCGACCTGGAATCGCGCCTCGGCGTGAAGCTGGAACTGGCCCGCGCCTCGGTGCGCGACCTGCGCAAGCGCCGCGGCGTCACCGTGGCGGCGAAGAAGCTCACGACCGATTCCCTCGCGATCGCGACCGACCCGAACATCGACATCGTCTGCGAGCTGATCGGCGGCACCACAATCGCGCGCCGGGTGACGCTGGCGGCGCTGGCCGCGGGCAAGGTCGTGATTTCGGCCAACAAGGCGCTCATCTGCGCGCACGGCGCGGAGATTTTCGAGACTGCCCGCCGGCACGGCGGCCATTTTCTGTTCGAGGCCAGCGTCGCCGGCGGCATCCCGATCATCAAGGCGCTGCGCGAGGGCCTCGTGGCGAACCGCTTTCCGCTGATCTACGGCATCCTCAACGGCACGTGCAATTACATCCTCACGCAGATGGAGGAGCAGGATGCGCCCTACACCGCGGTGCTCGGCGAGGCCAAGGCGCTTGGCTACGCCGAGGCCGACGAGTCGCTTGACGTGCAGGGCTGGGACACGGCGCACAAGGCGGCGGTGCTGGCGTTCCTGGCACATCACACGTGGGTCAAGCCCGGGCAGATGATCGTGGAGGGCATCGACCGGATCACGCCGGCCGACTTCAAGCATGCAGTCGCGCTCGGGTACGGCATCAAGCTGCTGGCTGTGATCGCCCGCGATTTTGAGACGGACGAGCTCAGCGTGCGGGTCCACCCGACGCTGCTGCCCGAAAGCCACGTCGTGGCGAAGGTCAGCGGCGTGTTCAACGCCGTGTCGGTCCGGGGCGATGTCGCGGGTACGACGCTCTACATCGGCCGCGGCGCGGGCCAGGATGCGACGTCGAGCGCCGTCATCAGCGACCTGGTGGATGCCGTGGCGCTCCTGAAGAATGACCGGCGCGCCTTCATCACCGCCCGCAAGGCCAGCGCACCGGCCCGGCCGGCACGCGCCTGCCGCCTGGCGCCGCTGGAGCACATCCGCTGCCGCTATTACCTCCGCATGACGGTGAGCGACGAGCCGGGCGTGCTGGCCCAGGTCGCCACGGCAATGGCTGCGAAGCAGGTTAGCATCGCGAGCGTCATCCAGAGCGCGCACGAGCCCGCCGGCGCGGCCTCACTGGTGCTCACCACCCACCGCAGCGACGAGCGGGCCATGCGGGCGACGCTCGCCAAGCTGGCCCGGCTGCGCTGCGTGCTGGAGCAGCCGCTGCTCCTGCGCATCGGCGATTTCGCCGACTGACCCCTCCTTCCGACCATGGCACGCATCGTTCAAAAATATGGCGGCACCTCCGTGGGTGACGTCGAACGCATCAAGAATGTCGCCGAGCGCATCCAGGCGTCGCGCGACGAGGGCAACGAGCTCGTTGTTGTCGTCTCCGCCCGCTCCGGCGTCACGAACGAGCTGCTCGCCCGCGCGAAGGCCGTGTGCGAGTTTCCGAGCGAGCGCGAACTCGACATGCTGCTTGCCACGGGCGAGCAGGAGACGATCGCGCTGACCGCAATGGCGCTGCACGGGATCGGCGTGGCCGCCGTCAGCTACACCGGCGCGCAGGCCGGGATCTTCACGGACAAGGTTCACACCAAGGCGAAGATCAAGACGATCAACGCCAAGCCGGTGGAAAAGGACCTCAAGGCCGGCAAGGTCGTGATCGTCGCGGGCTTCCAGGGCATCAACGAGGAAGGCCAGATCACCACGCTCGGGCGCGGCGGCTCCGACCTCACTGCTATCGCGCTCGCCGCGGCCGTGAAGGCCGACAAGTGCGAGATCTATACCGACGTGGACGGCGTTTACACCGCTGACCCGCGCGTGGTGAAGACCGCCCGCAAGCTGTCGGAGATCTCCTATGACGAGATGCTCGAACTCGCGTCGTCCGGCAGCAAGGTCATGCAGACCCGCTCGGTGGAGTTTGCGAAGAAGTACAACGTCGTTTTTGAAGTCCGCTCATCGTTCAACCATAATCCAGGAACCATCGTGAAAGAAGAAGTCGCCTACATGGAAAAAGTCGTGGTCCGCGGCGTCGCCGTCGACAAGGACCAGGCCAAGGTCATCGTCAGCAACATCCGCGACAAGCCGGGTTCCGCGGCGAAGGTCTTCCGCGCGCTGGCCGATGCGAACGTGAACGTGGACATGATCGTCCAGAACGTCGGCCGCCAGGGCGTGGCGAACCTCACGTTCACCGTGCCGCAGACCGACACGGCCAAGGCCGTGCGGGCGCTGGAGCCGGTGCTGACGGCGATCGGCGGCGGCCAGGTGACGGTGCACGAGCACATCGCCAAGCTGTCGGTGGTGGGCGTCGGGATGAAGACGCACTCCGGCGTCGCGGCGACGCTCTTCCAGGCGCTGGCCGATGCGGGGATCAACATCGAGCTGATCAGCACGTCGGAGATCAAGATCTCGATCGTGCTGGACCTAGACCGCGCCGACGAGGCTGCCCGGGTGGCACACACGGCGTTTCAGCTGGATAAGAGCTGAGCGTATTTCCGAATCTTTCTCCCTCCTCTTTCTCCTGATCTTTCCCTCCCTCTGCCGGGCGATACGAAAGACTTCTGACGAAAGATTAAGAGAAAGAGTAAGATTAAGAGAAAGATGCGTTACCTCTCCACCCGCGGCCAGACCCTCGCACTCGGTTTTTCGGATGCCGTGGCCACGGGGCTGGCGCCGGATGGTGGATTGTTTCTGCCGGAGACACTGCCGGATTTGTCGGGAGAACTGAAACGGTTCGAGGGGCTGGATTATGCCGGCCTGTGCTTCGAGTTCATGCGGCGGTTCGCGACGGATATCCCGACGGAGACGCTCCGCGCCATCGTCGCTAAGTCGTACACGACGTTTTCGCACCCGGAGATCGCGCCGCTGAAAAAACTTGGGCCGCAGCTGCAGGTGCTGGAGCTATTTCACGGGCCGACTTTGGCCTTCAAGGACTTTGCGCTCCAGCTGCTCGGCAATCTTTACGAACACCAGTGCCAGGTGCGCGGGCAGTCGATCAATGTCCTAGGCGCGACGTCAGGCGACACGGGCGCGGCCGCGATCCACGGGCTGCTGGGCAAGCCCGGCACGGCCATCTTCATTCTTTATCCCGACGGCCGCGTGTCGCCGCTGCAGGAGCGGCAGATGGCCTGCACGGGGGTGGCCAACGTGTTCGCGCTCGCGGTTGACGGGACATTCGACGATGCGCAGGCGGCGTTGAAGGATATTTTCTCCGATCAGGCGTTCCGCACCCGGCACCGGCTTTCGGCGGTCAACTCCATCAACCTCGCCCGCGTGCTGGCCCAGTGCGTCTATTATCTTTACGCGTGGCTGAAGCTCCCGCCGGCCGAACGTGGCAACGCCGAGTTCGTCGTGCCGACCGGCAATTTTGGCAACGTGCTCGCGGGTTGGATGCTGCAGCAGATGGGCGTGCCGATCCGGGGATTCAAGATTGCGACCAATCAGAATGACATCCTGTACCGGCTGTTCACGACCGGGGAGTACCGGGTGAAGGACGTCGCGCCGAGCCTGGCGCCGTCGATGGACATCCAGGTCGCGTCGAATTTCGAGCGGTTCCTTTACTACAGCGTGGGCCGCGATCCGGCGCGAGTCCGCAGCATCATGGCGCAGTTCAAGGCGACGGGTGCCTACCGCTTCGACCCTTGGGATCGCGGCACCTTCACGGCTTCGCACTGCACGGACGCGGAAATTCCCGGCATCATCTCCCGGGTGCACCGGGAGCACGGCTACATCGTCGATCCGCACACGGCCTGTGCGTTCAAGGACCTGTCGCCCGACCGCCTCACCGTGGTGCTGGCCACGGCGAGTCCGGCAAAATTTCCCGAGACGATTCGGGCGGCGATTGGTATCGAGCCGACGCATCCCTCGCTTGAGGCGCTCAAGTCCAGGCCGGTCATCAAGCACCGGCTGCCGGCGGAAGCGACGGTAATCCGGGGCTTCATCGAGGCGCATGCTGTGCGCACATAGCCGACCCCTTGGGAGGTAACCCGCTTTGTCAGGAGTCGAGGCATGTCCCCGTTCTTGGCTTGGGCTGGAAGAGACTTTTGTCAGCCTGCTTTCGACGGGGAGTCGGGTTAACGAGGTTGGGGCCAGGCTGGCGCGGATGGGCGCTTGCGTGGGCGGAAGTCACGGCCAATTCTCAGGGCGAAAATTTCATGGCGAAAGCACGCGCGAGCTCCAAGGCGAAGATTGGTCCGGAAAAAGCCCCGGAGATTTGGGCACGGTGGGGGGTACTCTTGGGCGGTGGGGTGATCGTGCTCGCGGGTTGGGCGGCTTATTCGAACAGTTTTGCCGGGCCGTTTTTGTTCGATGACCTGGACTCCATTCCGGGCAATCCGACGATCCGTCACCTCTCACCGATCTGGCCGGCGCTGTGGGCGCCGCCGTCCGCGGGGTCGGCGGGACGGCCGCTGCTGAACCTTTCCTTTGCGCTGAACTATGCGTTCGGCGGTTTGAACGTGTGGGGCTACCATCTGCTCAATCTGGTGATCCACCTGCTGGCCGGCCTGACCTTGTTTGGCATTGTCCGGCGGACCTTGCAGACATGGGTGAAGCTGCCGGCGCTGGGCGCCGGGGCCGGACAAACGCCGGGACTGTCACCGGCCGTTCCGGCGCTGGCGGTGGCGTTGCTCTGGACGCTGCATCCGCTGCAGACGGAGGCGGTGTCCTATGTGTCGCAGCGGGCCGAGTCGTTGATGGGCTTGTTCTACCTGCTGACGCTGTATGCGTTCATCCGCTATGCAGAGAGGGACAGGACGCGCCAGGCGGTCTATTCGATTATTTTCTATCTGCTGGGCGTGGCCTCGAAGGAGATGATCGTCACGGCGCCCGTGGCGGTGCTGCTCTACGACCGGACGTTTGTCAGCGGCACGTTCCGCGAGGCGTGGCGCCGGCGTTGGAAATATTACGCGCTGCTGGCCAGCCCGTGGCTTCTACTGGGTTATCAGCTGGCCGGTGTGCGTGATCGCGGCGCGGGCCTTAACGTCGGCGGGAGCTGGTGGGAGTATGCCCTGATGGAGGGGCGGGTGGTCCTCCAGTACCTGGGTCTCGCGATCTGGCCGCATCCGCTGGTCTTCGATTATGGGCGCGGAGTGGACCCGGCCTCCTGGGCCGAGGCGCCTTATGTTGTGGCGGTTTTGCTGCTGGTGGCGGTCGTGGCGTGGCTGTTGTTCCGTCCATCTGCACCGGGCAGCGGCCGCCGGGCGGCGGGGTTTGCCGGCGCGTGGTTTTTCCTCATCCTGGCGCCGACCTCGAGCGTGGTGGCGGTGTCGAATCTGCCGATGGCCGAGCACCGGCTGTATGTGCCGCTGGCGGGCGTGGTCGCAGGGGTGGCGCTGGGGATTTACCGGTGGCTGGGAAGCCGCAGCGTGCCGGTGTGGCTGGCACTGGCGGCGGCGGCGGGTGCACTGACGGTGCTGCGCAACGAGGACTACCGCACGGTGCTGCGAATGTGGACCGTCACGGCGGAGCAACGGCCGGAAAACGCGCGTGTACAAACCAACCTGGGCGACGCGCTCGAAGCCGCCGGCCGGCCGGCCGAAGCGGAGAAGCACTTTGCAACGGCGATTCAGCTCAGGCCGGATTATGCCGAGGGCCATTTCAACCTGGGGAATTTCCTGCTGCGCCAGAACCGTCCGACGGAAGCGGTGGAAGCATGCGAAGCGGCGCTGCGGCTGAAGCCGGGCTATCCGCAGGCGCATTACGTCCTTGGCGTGGCATTGCTTCGCCTGGGAAGGGAGCCGGCGGCCTTCGAGCAGTTTGCGGCGGCGCTGCGGGTCCAGCCGGATTACGCCGATGTGCACCACACGCTGGCGGGAGCGCTGGCGATGTCCGGCCGGATGGAGGAAGCGCTGGCCCATTACGAAGTGGCGCTGCGGCTTCAGCCCGGCGAGCCCTCCCTGCAGCTCGAGACGGCCAATGTCCTGGCCCGCCTGGGTCGGAGCGGGGAAGCCATGGCCCATTATCAGGCGGCGGAGCGAATCGATCCCAATTCCTTCGCAGTGCATTTCGCCATCGGCAATGCGCTGTTCGAGCTGCGGAGGTTTCAGGAGGCGGCGGATCACTACGCCGCGGCCGTGCGGATCTGGCCGGGCTATGCTGATGCCCATAACAACCTCGGCAACGCCCTGGCCGAACTCGGCCGGTTTGACGAGGCGCAGGCGCAGTACGAGAGGGTGTTGCAGCTGCGGCCCGGGGATGAACAGGCCACCAGCAATCTGGCCCAGCTTCGGGTCTCCCGGGCGGAAAATCCCCACCCCTAAGCGCATTTTTTGTCCTGGAATCGGCCTTAGTTTTACACAGATTGCACTCGCCCGGACACCCTCCGCTCCACACTCTCAACCCGTGCCATTTCGTCTTCCCTCCGCCCGCATCAACTGGATCAACAGTTCGTTCCTCATTGGAACCGCCGTCGTCACCTCCACGGCCGTGCCTCTCTATCTCTGGCACTTCAAGGCCGACGCTTTCCAGGTCGCGATGTTCCTCGGCTTCTTCATTGCGACGGGTCTGAGCATCACCCTCGGCTATCACCGGCTGTTTGCCCACAAGGCGTTTGAGGCGCGCTGGCCCGTGCGGCTGGTCACGCTGCTCTTTGGCGCCGCGACCTTTGAGAACAGCGCGCTGGCCTGGGTGTCCGACCACCGCCGCCACCACAAGAATGTCGACAGCGATGACGATCCCTACGACATCAGCAAGGGATTCTGGCACGCGCACATCGGCTGGATCCTCTTCAAGCTCGATCCCGAGCCGCCGTGGGACAACGTCGCCGACCTGCGCAAGGACCGGCTGGTGATGCTGCAAGAGAAGTATTACGTCCGGATCGCGATCACGGTCGGATTCGTGCTGCCGGCCCTGCTCGGCTACCTGCACGCGGGGTGGGTTGGGGCGCTCGGCGGCTTCCTGCTGGCCGGCGTGGCCCGGGTTGTCGCGGTGCAGCACATGACCTTTTTCATCAACTCGCTCTGCCACACGGTCGGGCGCCAGCCGTACTCCGACCGCTGCAGCGCGCGCGACAGCGGCGTGATGGCCATCTTCACCTTTGGCGAGGGCTACCATAATTATCACCACGAATTTCAGCACGACTACCGCAACGGAGTGAAGTGGTGGCAGTGGGATCCGACGAAATGGTCGATCTGGACGCTGGAGAAACTTCGCCTGGCCAATGGCCTCCGCCGCGTATCCGAGGAGAAAATCCTCCTGATGCAGCTGGCCGAGGCCCGCCGCCGCCTGGATGAGCGCCTCGCCTGCCGTGTGACGCCGCTCCAAGGACGCATGCGCCTGCTCCTGCAGAATTCGGGGGCGAAGCTCAATCAGCTCGGCGAACGCTGGACGTCGCTCAAAGCCGAATATGCGGAGAAAACGGACCTGCAGTTCGAGCATGCCCGGGCGGCCCTGGCCGAGATCCGGCGCGAGGTTAGCCATGCTTTCGACCTGCTCGAACTTGCGAGCGCTACGGCCTGAGCCGGAGCGACCCTCTCAGGCGACGGATTTTTTTGGCCACAAAAGGCCCAAGGTATCCGAGGCTGCGAAGTTCTCTCCCGGGCGTTGATAAGCGCCACGACGGCCGGACCATGGATTCATACGGTTGAAGGTGGAGCGTATTGTCCCCAATGCGTTGGCGCCGCGGCACCAAAAACCAAGCGCGTTGAGGGCAACGCGCTCCACCTTGCAATCCATCGGAATTCAGAGCAGCGGTGCGAGCAGGCGGCTAAAATCCTCGAGTATGCTGCCCACCAGGCGATGCTTTCGCGGTGATTCCGGCTTGAGCACCCGGCAGTGAGCCGCGACGCCCTCGGCCCAGCTCTTGATGGTCAGGGCCTCGGCCTCCGAGTGCACCACGAGGCCGATTTCGAAATTAACGAACAGGCTCCGGAGGTCGAAATTGGCCGAGCCGAGGAGTCCGATGCAATCGTCCACGATGACAGCCTTGCTGTGCATCATGCCGGCGCCGAACAGCAGCACCCGCCCGCCCGCCTCGTGCAACTCGCGCACGTAATGCCGGCGCGCGAAGTCGGTCACGGGGTGATTGGAGCGGGCCGGGACGATCAGGGTGACCTGCCGGCCGGCGCGCGCTTTCACGATCAGCGAGCGCAGCAAGACGTCGTCCGGGATGAAGTAAGGCGTGACGATCCAAATGCTGCGTTCGGCCTCCTGGATCATAGAGATGATCCCTTCATAGAGCGGGTCGCCGGGAACGTCCGGGCCGCTGGCCACGACCTGCAACTCGGCCTTGCCTTGGACCACGGCGTCGGGGCCGACCGCGGTCTGCCGCAGCGGTCCGGGCGGCTGGCGGCTGGCAAAGCACCAGTCCGCGATGAAGACCTCGTTCAGCAGGGTGGCGGCCGGCCCCTCGACCAAGGCGCCGAGGTCGGCGAAACGCTTTCGGAAGGTATGCGGACCCATGTATTCCTGCGCCAGGTTGTGGCCGCCGATGATGGCCCGGGCATGGTCAAAGACCGCGATCTTGCGGTGATTGCGGAGATTGGCCGAGCCGCGGGAGGTGAAGGGCAGCACGGGCATGAACCGTACAATTTCCCCGCCGGCTTCCCGGAGCGGAGCGATGAACGCGCGGCTGATGAACATGCAACCCACCGAGTCGAGCAACAGCCGCACTTTCACGCCCGCCCGGGCGCGCTCGGCGAGCAGGGCGATGATGCATCGGCCCGTATCATCGCGCCCGAGGATAAACGTGGTGATGTGGATCACATGACGGGCGGAACGGATCTGCCGCTCCAGCTCCTCGTAGGTAGTCACGCCGTTGGTCAGCAGCTTGAGGCGGTTACCGGCCACCGGGGCGCCCGCGCCGGCTGCCATGATGGTCTGCGCCACCGGGCGGTGGGAGAACAGTGACGGGGCATCCGGCGGGACGGCCAGGGTGGGGATGAGCGGGGTCTTGCGCGCGGCGAGGCGGCGGAGTTTGCGGCCGCCCAAGAGCAGGTAGAGCGGAACCCCGACATAGGGCACGAGGACGATGATGAGGAGCCAGGCGAAGGTATTCGCCGGCGCCTTTTTCTGGCTCATCAGGCGGGCGAGGACCAGCAGGGCGAGGAGGAAGCCTCCTAGGGTGATCAGGTCGGCCACCAGTCCCCGGGCCAGGAAGTCCGCGAGCCATTCTTCGATGTCGGTGACCATGGGGCGAACCTGAGGACAAGCGGCGGGAGCAGTGGTGGCAAGGCGCTGCTGAAAAAAACCTTGAACTCGGCAACGTGAGCCGAGACCGTGCGCGTTCGCTTTTTGGTAGGATACTCAAGTGGCCAACGAGGGCAGACTGTAAATCTGCTGGCTAACGCCTTCCCTGGTTCGAATCCAGGTCCTACCATTCTTTCGATCGGGCTCAGTAATGGTATGCCCCCGCCTCACTTAGAGGGTTGGGCGATCTGAAACGCTGGGTCTGGCGTAGGGGAATGCACCGTAGGGGAATGCACCGTAGGGTCCGGGAATGGACCCCAAGCATGCTCCTGGCGTCGCTTGGCAGCCTAAATCAGCCCCGCCTCGCGAAAACTGAAATAGCCGCGGCCGGCGGGATCGGTGGCGGCCCGGCCGAGGATGACATGGTCGATGAGGTCGATGTCGACCGCCTTGGCCGCCTCACGGAGCTGGCGGGTGATCTGGAGGTCGGCGGCGCTGGGCCCGGGGTCGCCGCTGGGATGGTTGTGCACACAAGCGACGGCGGAGGCGGATTCGCGGATCGCCTCGCGGAAGACTTCCCGGGGATGGGCGAGGGTCGAGGTGGCGGTGCCGGAGGTCACCTCGACCCGCTTCAGCAGCCGGTTCTTGCGATTCAGGCAGAGCACCCAGAATTTTTCGACTTCCAGGCCGAAAACCAGCGGTTGGAAATAGGCGACGATCAGGTCCGCGCGATTGAGCATGGGCGCATCGGTCGCCTGCTGCGTGATGACGCGCCGGGCAACTTCCATGGTGGTGACCAGCTGCAGGGCCTTCACGCGACCGATGCCCTTGAGTTTGCGGAACTCTGTCTCGCGCCACGACAGCAAGCCGGCCAGCGAGCCGGCCTCGGCGATGAGCCGCGTGGAGAGCGTCATCACGTCGTGCCCTTGGGTGCCGCTGCGCAGCAGCATGGCCAGCAGCTCGGTGTCACTGAGGGCGCCTGGCCCGTGGCGCTCGAGCCGCTCCTGCGGGCGTTCGCCAGCGGCCATTTCGCGCAGGCGGTTGGAGACGGGATATTCGGGAGAATCAGCCACGGAACTCACTGGGGCGAGATTCCGGATCGGCCTGCCCCGAGACCGGATCATGGGCGGGGAAAGAGGAAATTTTAAAGTTGAAAGGCTCAGGGAACGAAAGATTTAGCACAGGTCATGAATACATTGATTGTCGATTCACCGGGTGCCAAGTGATCGCCGTGTGACCCGAGGATGTTTTGAGCACCCGCGCAAATTTCACCTTTCAACCGCAGCGATCAGGCTTTGGACTCAGGTCCATGAATCCACTGCGAGTCATCGTCTGGGGCGAAAACGTCCATGAGCACAAAAACGCCAAGGTCGGCGCGATCTATCCCCGTGGCATGCACACGGCCATTGCCGACGGTGTGCGGGAACTGTTGCCTGAGGCGAGCGTGACCACCGCCACGCTGCAGGAGCCCGAACACGGACTGACGAAAGAGCGGCTGGCGGCGACGGATGTGCTGACCTGGTGGGGTCACATGGCCCACGATAAGGTGAGCGACGAGATTGTGGACCGCGTTCAAAAGCGCGTGCTCGAGGGGATGGGGCTGATCGTTTTGCACTCCGGGCATTACTCGAAGATTTTCAAGCGGCTGCTGGGCACGACCTGCTCGCTGACCTGGCGCGAAGCCGATGAGCGCGAGCGGCTCTGGGTCTGCAATCCCGGGCATCCGATCGCCCGGGGCATCGACCGCCATTTCGAACTGCCGCAGGAGGAGATGTATGGCGAGCCCTTCGCGATTCCCGAGCCCGAAGAGCAGGTCTTCATCTCATGGTTCGAGGGCGGGGAAGTGTTTCGCAGCGGTTGCTGCTGGCATCGGGGTAACGGCAGGATCTTCTACTTCCGTCCCGGGCACGAAACCTACCCGACGTACCACGACCGGAATGTCCGCCGGGTCATCGCCAACGCCGTGGACTGGGCCCGGCCGCAGGGCGTCTGGGTGGACTCCTGCCCCAACGCGAAGACGCCCCTGGAGAAAATCGCGCCGAAGGGGTGAGGTCCTCCTGGGGGAGAAGTTCGAAGGTCAAAGTTCGAAATCCGAAGGAAGCCGGAAATTCAAATCCTTGAATTCCAAGCCAACGACGGTCGTGGCGGCCCAACTGCGCTGGGTGCACTGGACTGCCTAACCTGTGCTATCAGTCCGAAATTTTCGAGTTTCGGATTCGATCTTCGAGCTTACCTCAGTAGTGCTTCACGTAGCCGTCGCGCCGCAGGCGCTCGAGCCAGCGCTCTTGGCTGACTTGGGCCATCTGCTGCACCAGGATGCGCTCAATCTGGTCGCGCACGTCATCCAGCGGCTGAATGCCGGCGAATTTCCGGTCCTCGGCAAACAAGAGATAGCAGCCGTCGGGGGTGACCACGGGAGCGGAAATCTCGCCCTTCTTGAGGGCGAAGAGCGGTTCGCTGAATTCCGGCTTGAAGTCGGGGCGCTTCGTCCAGCCCCAGTCGCCGCCCTTGGCGCGGCGTGAGTCCTCGCTGAATTCCTTGGCCAGGTCCTCGAATTTGACGCCGGCATTGAACCGCGCCACCACGACGTCGGCCTTGGCCCGCAGGGATTCGTCGGTATCGTTCGGTCCGCGTTTGAACTGGATGAGGCGCAGGTGCACGCTGTCCTCCTGGAAGAACCGGTCCTTGTTTTCGCGGTAAAAGGTCTCGATGCGCACGGGGCTGATGAGCGTCTGGCTCTTCCGCTGCATCTGGCGCATGTAGCCGTAGATGATGTCCTCCTCCACCTCCTTCTTATAGTCGTTCAGGGTGGTGTTGCGGGAGTGCAGGTAGGCGAGGAATTTGGAGCGGTCGTTGTCGAACTGCTCGGTCTGGATATCCGCGATGCGGCTTTCGACATAGCTGGCGGGGATGTGTTTTTTCTCGTCCTTCCGGAATTCCTTCACGATCAGCACCCGGTCGATGAGCTGCTGGATGATGTCGTCCTGCAGGGCCTCCAGCTTTTCGTTGAATTCCTTCTCATTGCGGGCCTCGCGCTGGAGCTGCGGGATCAGGGGCGTGATTTCGCGGCGGACGTCATCCACGGTGATGACCTTGTCCTCGGCAATGGCCGCAATGCCGTTGGCAAACCTCAGGTTCAGGTTGTCGGGCGGGGTTTGAGCCAGGCCGGCGGAGGTGAATCCGGCGGCGAGCAGGGCGAAAAGGAAACGACGGCCTGTCATCATGGAGTGGGCAGATTGTTCAGAAATGAGACGATTTCCCGCAAACGTAGAAGGGGCCCGGGGGCGGTCAACCTTGGAAACCGGGTGCCGACCTGCACCCAATCGTCCCGGCGACCGCTGTTTCGCAGGCACTTCAAGCGGCTGGCCTCCGATTCGACGGAGAGGAGTCCCTTTTGTTCCGCCCTAATCCGGATTTCCGTGACGAGCAGGAGGGCCTTCACTTCCTCGCCGAACTTGCCGAAGCGGTCGCGCAGGTCACCCTCGATCTGCCGGAGGACGGGCAGGGTATCGGCCATGGCTAGCTTGCGGTAGAAATCGATGCGTAACCGTGTTTCGCCGATGTAGTTGAGGGGGATGCGGGCCTGGATTTTGGGGATCTCGGCGGCGCCGGCCTCGTCCTCAGCATCCTTGATGGCGGTATACCCATCCTGATGCCGGCCGCGGCTGGATTCGGCCCGGGTGCCGACGGTCTCGCCCACGAAGACAAAGTCTAGTTTTACATTGGCGCGGATCGCGGCGGCGGTCTTTTCGCCCTTGAGCCGGGCGACCGACTGGCGGAGCAGCTGGCAGTAGAGCTCGAATCCCACCCCGACGATATGGCCGCTTTGCTCGGCGCCCAGGAGGTTGCCGGCCCCGCGCAGCTCCAGGTCGCGCATGGCGATCCGGAATCCTGCGCCGAGCTGGTTGTGCTGCCGCATGGCCGAAAGCCGCTGGCGGGCGATGTCGAGCAGGCGGGTGTGGCGGTGCAGCAGCAGATAGGCGTAGGCCTGGTGCTTGAACCGGCCGACGCGGCCCCGGAGCTGGTAGAGCTGGGACAGCCCGAAGCGGTCGGCGCCCTCGATGATGATCGTGTTGCAGTTCGGGATATCGAGCCCGCTCTCGATGATGGTCGTGCAGACGAGCACCTGGTAACGCCCGGCGACGAACTCGGTCATCACGCGCTCCAGCTCGGCGGCCGCCATCTGCCCGTGGCCCACGCCGACGGTGAGGTCGGGCATGAGCTGCCGCAGCTGCGCGGCCACAAGGTCGATCGTCTGGACCCGGTTGTGGAGGTAGAAAACCTGCCCACCGCGGCGAATTTCGTGGCGCACGGCGTCGACCACGACCTTCTCCTCGTAGGTCTTGACGATGGTCTGGATCGGATGGCGGTTGGTCGGGGCGGTCTCGATCACGCTCAGGTCGCGCGCCCCGGTCAGGGCCATGTAGAGCGTGCGGGGAATGGGCGTGGCGCTCATCGAGAGCACGTCGACGGTCGCGCGCAGGGCCTTGAAGCGTTCCTTGTGCTTCACGCCGAAGCGCTGCTCCTCGTCGATCACGACGAGCCCGAGTTCGCGGAACTTCACGTCGGCCTGCAGCAGGCGGTGCGTGCCGATCAGGATGTCGACCTGGCCCTCCGCCGTGGCCGCGAGGATCTTGGCCAGCTCGGCGCGAGTGCGGAAGCGGCTGAGCATTTCCACGGCCACGGGGTAGCCGGCCATGCGCTCGCGAAAGGTGTTCAGGTGCTGCTGCGCCAGCACGGTGGTGGGCACGAGCACGGCGACCTGCCGGCCGCTCTGTACCGCCTTGAAGGCGGCGCGGATCGCGACCTCGGTCTTGCCGAAGCCGACGTCGCCGCAGATCAGCCGGTCCATCGGCCGGGTGCGTTCCATGTCGGCCTTGGACTCCTGGATGGCCCGCAGCTGGTCGCGGGTCTCGGTGAAGGGGAACGACGCCTCGAATTCCTTCTGCCAGGTCGTGTCGGGCGGGAACGCATGGCCAGGCTGCGCCTCGCGTGCGGCATGGATCCGCAGCAGCTCGGCGGCGAGGTCGACGGTCGCATGTTCCGCGGCCTTGCGGGCCTTTTCCCAGCGGCCGGAGCCGATCCGGCCCAGTTGCGGGCGCGTCTTGCCGAGGCCCACGTAGCGGCTGATGAGATGGGATTCCTGCAGCGGCACATGCAGGGTCACATGGTCGTCGAACTCGAGCGAGATGACCTCGCGCAGGCCCTGGGCGGTGTCGAGCTTGGTCAGGCCGCGGTAGAGCGCGATGCCGTGCTGGAGGTGCACGACGAAGTCGCCCTCGACGAGCTCGGAAAAATCGAGGAGCTGGTCGATCTGCGCCCGCTGGGCCGTCAGGCGCGGATTGAGGGCCGGCCGGCGCTGGCGCTGGCGGCCGAAGACCTCGGTCTCCGTGACCACGACCAGGCCGGCGGCGCCATTGGGAATCGTGGACCATTCCAGAGCAGGCAGGGCGATTCTATCGGATGAACCGTCCGCGGACAGACGCGGCTCATCCGGAGGATTCGCCCTACCACCAAATGTGACACGAAACCCCTCATTGAGAGTGCCGCGCAGAAACCGCGGCTTGATGCGCTTCAGGGCGGAATCCCCGGCGAGGATTTCCTGGATGCGCTGTTCCTCGCCCTCCTTCGAGGCCACCAGCAGGATCGCGTAGCCGGCTTTGCGCCAGTCGGCCACCTGCAGCAGAAACCGATGCCGGGCCTCCTCCTCGACCTGCAGGCGTTCCTGCGCGAACAGGGCGTCGTCCGGATATGAGCGGTGATGGGCCAGGCTTTCCGTGTCCCAGGTGGCCTCGGTCGCCCCGTGTTCGAACAAGACACTGGCCTCATCCAGGTCGCTCACGCCGTAGACCGCCGCGCAGCGTGCGAGCAGCGGCGCGAGGGGATCGGTGCCCTCGCGGGTGAACGCGCCGAATTCCTCATCCAGGGAGGCCGGCTCGATGAACGCGAGGTGCGTGCCGGTGGAGAGGTAGTCGGCCAGGCCGGTGGATGACTCGGCGAGTTTCACACGCGGCGATGCCGAGAGCGTGATGCTTTCCACCCCGGCGCCGGACCGCTGGGTCACGGGGTCGAATTCGCGGATTTCCTCGAGCTCATCGCCGAAGAAATCGAGCCGGTAGGGCTGGTTGGCCGTGACGGGATAAACGTCGATGATGCCGCCGCGGATGGCGTAGTGGCCGGGCGCCTCGCAGACGGCCTCGGAATCATAGTCGAGCAGCTGGAGTTGCTCGAGCAGCCCGTGGAAGGACTGCTTTTGTCCGCGCTGGAGGATGAGCTCCCGCGTGGAAAATTCTTCCAGGGCGGGCACGGGCTGGAGCAGGGCGGCGGGCGTCGTGATGACCACGAGCGTGTCCGGTGCGGCGGCCAGGGCGCGGGTGGCCCGCAGGCGGGAGAGCACGGTGAGGCGGTCGCTGGACGCGGCGAACGCCTCGCGCATGTCACGGCTGTCGGCGAGCGACTCGGGGAACACGAGGGTCTGCAGCGGGCGCGAGCCGCCCGCCGCGTGATGAAAGAAGGCGACATCCTCGGCGAGGTGCTCCGCGGTCTTCAGATCCTCGGCCACCACGAGCCACACGGGCGCCACCCGGGCGCGCGCCAGCTCGGCGAGGACCGCGCCGCGGGCGGCGGGGCAGACGCCGGTGAACTTGAATCGCGGGAGGACGGGGGGCATCAGGAAAATCGCGGAAACGCGGAAGAACGGAAACGCGGAAGCGGACGAAGGCAAAGGCCCATTTCCGGGCTTCCGTCCCTCCGCGTTCCCGTGATTACGACTCGGCCTTCAGCGCCTCGAGGGCGGCGAGCGCGGCGGCTTCCTCGGCCAGTTTTTTCGAGGTGCCGCGGCCGGAGCCGAGCCGGTGCGAGAGGAGAAAGACGGCGACCTCGTATTCGCGGGCATGATCGGCGCCCTCGACGTGGGTGACCTCGTAGCGCAGGGCGTCGTTGCCATGGCGCGGCTGGACGAGTTCCTGCAGGCGGCCCTTCGGATTGTCGGAGCTTTCCACGGCCAGCCGGGCCGGGAGGGAGCCGTAAAGGTCCAGCACGACCCGGCGGACGGTGGGCAGGTCGCTGTCGAGATAGAGCGCGCCGATCACGGCCTCCAGCGCGTCCTCGAGGGCCGAGGCGCGGGTGCGGCCGCCGCCGGCCTCCTCGCTGCCGCCGAGGCGCAGGCAGGACTCGAGGCCGACCTCGCGGGCGAGCAGGGCGAGAAAGGCGCCCTTGGTGAGCGAGGCCCGGCGCTGGCTGAGCACGCCCTCGCGGTCGGCCGGGTAAAGCTGGAAGAGCGCCTCGGTGAGCACGAGCTGCAGCACGGCATCGCCGAGGAATTCCAGCCGCTGGTTGCTCTCGCCGGCCCCGGGGTGGTCCTGGAGCCACGACGGGTGGGTGACGGCGCGTTCCAGCCGCGCGGGATCGCGAAAGGTGTAGGCGAGGCGCGCCTGCAGCTGGGTGAGGGCGACGCTCATGAGCTGGCGCTGGAATAGCGGCGCAGGCCGCGGTGGAAGACGAAGACCGCGGCGCCCAGCCACAGCAACGCGGCGGCGAGCAGGGCGAGGGCCCACACCGGCTGGAAGCCGTGCAGGAGGGTCTGCGCCGGGGCGTTGCTCACGACGACGACGGGCAGCAGCCAGACGAACACGAGGCTCGCGAGGCCGCGGAACGCCTCGCGGGGCAGGCGGGAGAATTCCGACAGCGTGAAGTAGATGCCCTCGATGCCCTGGGCGCTGGTGATCCAGAAGGCGACGGAGATGGACAGCACCAGCATGCTGTAGTGGATGACGAGGCCGCAGGCGATCATCACGGCATAAAGGGCGAGATCGGCGGCCGACGGGTGCAGCCCGAGCCGGTGGGCGGAATAGGCGACGACCCCCATGGCGACAAACGAATTGAGGATGCCGTCCAGGTCGAGCTTGCGTGTCGAGGCCATGAACAGGATGTTGCCGGGCTGGGCCAGGAAGAAGTCGAAGTAGCCGCTGCGGATGTTGCGGCCCAGCTCGAAGATGCTGCTCCAGAAAAATCCCATGAGGAAGCGCTGGACCAGCAGCGAGGTGCCGACGAGGAGCAGCATCTCGTACTTGCTCCAGCCGGCGATGGAGTTGGTGTGATCGTAGATCACGGAGATCATGAGCAAATTGACGCTCATCCAGAACAACTCGACCGTCGCCCAGAGAAAGAAATCGAAGCGGAACATCAGCGTCCGCACGATGGAATAGCGGGCGCTGGCCAGCCAGATTTGCAGGTAGCGGGTCATGGGAAGATTTTCGATTTTGGATTCCCGATTTTCGATTTGGCGCAGGCGTGGCGTCAGGGTGGGGTGAAAGACTTGAGGGGAATTGAAAATCAGGAATCCAAAATCAAAAATTTTCTCAGCCGCCGACGGCGGTGTGGCGGCGCAGGCCGCGGGTCCAGAGGAACTGGTTCAAGCCGAGGAGGATGACGACCCAACCGAGCTGGATGCCGAGGCCCTGCCAGACCGCCCCGAGGTCGTGAATGCGGCCGGTGAAGATCGCGGCGGGAAAGTAGGTCTGGTAGTAAAACGGGAGCAGCTGGGCGAGCCGGTAGGCCCACCCGGGCAGCAGGTCGAGGGGAAACATCTGTCCGCCGAGGATGGATTCGACGGCCATGGAAAGGATCACGAAGCCCTGGATTTCCAGGAACCAGAACGTCAGCAAGCCGAAGCAGTAGGCGATGCTGAACTGGATGAGGGCGGCGAACGCCATCGCCACGACGCCGAGCGGGATCCGCCACAGGTCGGTCGGGAGGGTGAGATAATCCCGGAGCAGCGGCACGGCGACCAGCAGGGGCAGCAGGATGAGCACGCCGGTGACCAGCCGGGCGGCGACGAAGATGCTGAAGCGGTAGAGGAAGTAATTGATGGGCTTCAGGAGGAACTGGTTGATGAGCCCGTTGCGGATTTCCTCGCTGATCTGGTAGTCCTCGTTGAATGCGCCGACGAAGAACTGCATCACGAGCATCACAAGGAAGTAGGTGAGCGTCTGGCCGAAGCTGAAGCCGCCGATGCTGCGGGTGCCGGAATAGGCGGCGCCCCACAGGATGAACACGACCGCCAGGTGGAACAGCGAGAAGAAGCCCCGCACCGCGAAATTCCAGCGGTACACGAGGTTGCTCTGCAGGCCGATCAGGAAGGCGTGGCGGTATTTGTTCAAAGGGAGCAGCGAGTAGTGAGTAGCGCGTAGCGAGTAGCGCAAGCGTACGAAATGGGCGCAAACGCCCCATGGCGGGGTTTCGCGCGGGCGAAGAACCAAGGACAGGCGGGAGGCGCGATGGACCCGGCTGCGGGTGGCCCGGTGCGCGCTCCTTGCTACCGGGTTGTCAGTCCGAAGCGCTCGATGACTTCCTTCGCGAGGCTGCGGTAGGCGGTGGCGCCGGGGCCGTGGGGATCGTAGGCGAAGATCGGCTTGCCGAAGCTCGGCGCCTCGCTCAGGCGCACGGTGCGCGGGATGACGGTCGAAAAGATTTTGTCCGGGAGATGCTGCCTGACCTCATCGACGACCTGCTTCGCGAGGTTGGTGCGCGAGTCGAACATGGTCATGACCACGCCGCCGAGGGAGAGCCCGTCGTTGACATGGGCGGACTTGAGCCGGTCAACATTGCGCAGGATCTGCCCGAGGCCCTCGAGGGCGAGGTATTCGCATTGGAGGGTGATGAGCAGATGATCGGCCGCGGCGAGGCTGTTCATCGAAAGCATCCCGAGGGCGGGGGGACAGTCGATGATGATGGCGCGGTAGCCGTGGGAGGCGCGGATGGGCTCAAGGACCCCGCGGAGCTTCATCAGGTAATTTTCCATCTGAGCCAGCTCGATCTCGGCGGCGGCGAGGTCCTCCTCACTGGGAATCAGCGCGAGGTGCTCATACGCGGTGGGCGTGATCATCTCGATCGCCGTGCCCTCGCCGCGGAGGGGGCCATAAAGGCTGCGGCCGGCCTGTTTTTCGATGCCGACGGCGCTGGTGGCGTTGGCCTGCGGATCGAGGTCGATCAGCAGGGTGTGGATCTTCTTCTCGGCCAGCGCGGCGGCGAGGTTGACCGCGGTGGTGGTCTTGCCGACGCCGCCCTTCTGGTTGGCGATGGTGAAAACAGTGGTGGCCATGAA
>CAIRTK010000015.1 GCA_903881475.1 uncultured Opitutia bacterium
AGCCGCGTAGCGCAGGCATCCTGCCTGCTCCGGATCTGATGCAGGCAGGATGCCTGCGCTACCTCAACCCCGGCTCATCCGGCTTGTCGGCCGTAGCCATGGCGAAAGCCGAAGGATTCGCGCTGCACTTCAATGCGGGGTGAGGGCACCCCGCCCACATTCGATCCCGCGAAGAGGCGCGGCCAGCAAACAGCCCGCCCGCCCAGCGCGCTCTTGCCTGCCTCCTCCCGGACCCTACCTTGCCTGGTCATGGCTGCGCCCTCACTCTACGAGCAACTCGTCGCGCTGGAAAGCAGCGGCACCGCCGTTGTGCTCGTGATCCTCGCCGACGCCCTCGGCAGCACGCCACAAGAGACGGGAGCCAAGATGCTCGTCACCCCGGCCGGCCTTTACGCAGGCACCGTCGGTGGCGGCAAGATCGAGGCCAAGGCGCTCGCGCTCGCGCAGGAGTTGCTCGCGGCCGGCGCGGCGGCGCCACGGTTCGTCACCTGGACGCTCAAGGGCGATGTCGGCATGACCTGCGGCGGCTCCGTGAAGCTTTATTTCGAGCCGCATCCGGCCGGCGGCGACGGCGCGGCGTGGCCCATCTGGATTTTCGGCGCCGGCCACGTGGTCCAGGCGCTGGTCCCCGTGCTGGCCCCGCTGGAGTGCCAGCTCACGGTAGTGGATCCCCGCCGCGAGTGGCTCGACCGGCTGCCGCGCGCCGACCGCACCCGCTATCTTCAGTCCGACCAGCCCGAGTCGCTCGTGCCCCAGATTCCCGACCATGCGTTTGTGCTCTGCCTGACCAAGGGCCACGCCACCGACCGGCCCGTGCTGCAGCGCGCGCTGGCCACGCGGAATTTTCCGTACGTCGGCGTGATCGGCAGCGACGCAAAGGCCGAGGTGCTCCGCCGCGAAATGATCGCGGACGGCTTGCCCGCGGAACGCGCCCGCCAGTTCCACTGCCCCATCGGCCTGCCCTTCGGCTCCAACCAGCCGCGCGAAATCGCCCTGAGCATTGCGGCGCAACTGCTCACGGAGCGCGATCGGTTGAAACACTGAAGGCGGGTTTCACCACGAAATACACGAACGACACCAAAGGAATGCCCTTGGTCGGTGATAAATTGCTGAGGCACGCACCAAAGTCCGGATTTCCGACTTCAGCTTTTTGTGTGCTTCGTGTGTTTCGTGGTGAAATTCCTACCCCTTCACCCTCGCCTCAATCGCCGTGAAGATCGCCTCGCCGGTCGCAGGCGACGCCAGCCGCACCTCGCCGCCGGCCGGACCGAACGCCGCCACCGCATCCCTGATCGCCTCGCGCACGGAGAACGCCAGCATCAGCGGCGGTTCGCCCACGGCCTTGCTGCCGTGGATCGTGTTCGCCTGTTTCGCGTTGGCCAGCAGCGTGACATTGAACTCCACCGGCGCATCGCTGAACGCCGGGATCTGGTACGTGCTCGCACTGTGCGTCAGCAGCCGGCCGGCCTTATCCCATTTCAATTCCTCGCGCGTCAGCCAGCCCAGCCCCTGCACGAAGCCGCCCTCGATCTGCCCGCGGTCCACGCTGGGATTCAGCGAGTCGCCCACGTCGTGCACGATGTCCACCCGCCGCACGCGGTGCATGCCGTTGAAGCCGTCCACCTCCACTTCGGCCACCGCCGCCCCACAGGCAAAGTAGTGAAAGGGATGCCCCGTGCTCGTGGTCCAGTCCCACTTGATGCCGGGCGTCCGGTAATAGCCGGCGGCCGACAGGCTCACCCGCGTCAGGTGCGCGTGGCCGCAGACCTTGCCAAACGGCACCTTGTTATTCTGGTTTCCACGCTCGCTGGCGCAGCCATGGACGAATTCGACGCGATCCGGCGCGATGCCGAGCAGTTCCCCGGCGACGCCCGCCAGCCGTTCCCGCAGCGTGACGCACGCCGCGGCCACTGCCGCGCCATTGAGGTCCGCGCCCGATGACGCCGCTGTCGCCGAGGTGTTCGGCACCTTGTCGGTGCTCGTGGTCATCAGGCGGATATTTTCCGCTGGCAAGCCCAGCTCGCGCATTACGACGCCCAGCATCTTGGTGTGCAGGCCCTGGCCCATCTCGGTGCCGCCATGGTTCACCTGCACGCTGCCGTCGGTGTAAATCACCACGTAGGCGCCGGCCTGGTTGTTCTGCGACAGCGTGAACGAAATGCCGAACTTTACCGGCGTGACCGCCAACCCGCGCTTCATGTGCGGATGCGTGCGGTTCCACGCCTCAACCTCGGCGCGGCGCTCGGCGAACTGTGCCTTTGCCAGGACCTGCCGCCAGATGTCCTGGATGCGATTGTCGCCGATGTCCTCGCGGTAGTGCGTCCGGTTGGTCTCGCCGGTGCCGTGGTAAAGGTTGCGCTCGCGGACCACCTCCGGCCGCAGGCCGAGCCGGCGCGCGATGCGGTCCACAATTTCCTCGATCACGATCATGCCCTGCGGTCCGCCAAAGCCGCGGAACGCGGTGTGCGACGTCGCGTTGGTCTTCGCCACACGGCCGCTGACGTGCACGGCCGGGATGTAGTAGGCATTGTCGAGGTGAAAGAGCGCGCGGTCGTTGATCGGGGTCGAGAGGTCCAGCGACCAGCCGCCGTCCGACACCAGCTCCGCCTGCAGCGCGAGCAACCGGCCCTCGCGGTCGTGGCCCACGGCGAACTTCGCCTGGAACGGATGCCGCTTGCCCGTCAGCTTCATGTCGAGGTCGCGGTCGAGCTGCACGTGTACCGGCCGGCCGGCCTTCACGGCCGCGAGCGCCACCAGCGCGGCGAAGGCGTTGCCCTGCGTCTCCTTGCCGCCGAAACCGCCGCCCATGCGGGGCGCCTGTACCACGACCTTGTGCCGCGGCCGGTGCAGCACCTCGGCTACGATCGCCTGGATTTCCGACGGATGCTGCGTGGAGGAATTGACCGTAATCGTGCCATCCTCACCCGGCTCGGCCCAGGCCGCCTGCGTCTCCAGGTAGAAATGCTCCTGTCCGCCGTAGGCGAACTCACCCTGGATTTTCAGCGGGGCCGCCGCCAGCGCCGCCGCGCAATCGCCGCGGGTCAGGGTATGCGGCTCGGTGTGATAGCTGTCCTGCGCGATCGCCGCCGGCAAGCCGACGATGGCCGGCAGCGGCTCGTAGTCCACCTCGACCAGGGCCGCGGCCGCGCGGCAGATGGCCGGCGTCTCGCCCACGACCCAGGCCACGATCTGCCCGTGATAGGAAATTTCCTTGTCCGCCAGCAGCGGTTCGTCGTGCCGCACCGGGCCGGTGTTGTTCTCGCCGGGAATATCCTCCGCCAGCAGCACGCAGGCGACGCCCGCCAGCCGGCGCGCGGCCGTGGCGTCGCGCCGCAGGATCTTCGCCCGGGCATGCGGCGCACAAACCGGCCAGCATTCGAGCATCCGGCGGCGCAGCGCCGTGTCGTCCACGTACATCGCCCGGCCAGTCACATGCCCCACGGCACTCTCGTGCCCGAGGGCGCGTGAGGCGTCGGGCACGGACCATTTGTCATCGCGGGCAAACCCGAGATTGGCGTCCTGCGCCTCACTCTGCTCGCCCGACACAAATTTCTCCCAGAGGCTGACGACCAGACCACGCCGGTAGTCGGCGCCACCGCGCGCATCGTCGATGGGCTGGTATTCGTCGCGGAGAATCGCCGCCACCTCACCGGCCGCATCCGCCAATATCCGTCCCTCCAGCGCCGCCTCGGCTTGGCGCGCGCGGCCGGGCATCGCCGCCACGCCGCCATAGGCGATGCGCGCCCGGCGGACGATGCCGGCCGCATCCGTGTCCACGCAGAACGCGCCGGCCACGATGCTGATGTCGAGTTCCCGCCGCTTGGAGACCTTCAGAAAATCCGCCCGGCGCGTCAACTGGCCGTCGAAGCGCGGCACCACGACCTCGCGCATCACCTCGTCCGGCCGGAGCACCGTCTGACGGTAGCCCGTGAAAAAGTCCGCCAGGGGCACTGTGCGTTCGCCCGCGGCCGAGGCCAGCACCACGCTGGCGTCGAGCGTGAGCAGCACGGGCGCGCTGTCCCCGATCGGCGAGGCCGTCACCAGGTTGCCGCCCAGCGTGGCCCGGTTGCGGATCTGCCGCGCCGCGAAGACCCGCAGCATCTTCGCCACCGCGGGAAATTCCCCGTCCAGCGCCTCCTCGATGCAGGTCAGCGTGGCCGCCGCCCCGAGGTGCCAGGCCGCATCGGTCTTGGCGATGCGGGTCAGCTCGGGCACGGCTTCGGTCGAGATCAGCCGGGGGAACGCCTTGAATTTCTTGTTCAGCTCCACGCCGATCTCGGTCGCGCCCGCCACCAGCCGCGCGTCGGGATGCGCCTGCTTCAGCGCCAATAAATCAGCCAGCGAGGTCGGGCGGAAGAAACGCTCCGTCCCCGCGGCGTAGGCCAGCGCCTCGGCCGGCGCGAGCGGTGACCCGAGCCGTTCCTTGAATTCGTCCGTGCCGACCACGGGCTGCGGCGCCAGCACGGCGGTCGCAGCGTCGCGGATCGCCCGGTAGCCGGTGCAGCGACAGAGATTGCCGCAAAGCTGGTCGCTGATCTGCCACGGCTCGCGGCAGCCGTCGCGGTAGTAGGCCTCGAAGAGCGAGACGACAAAGCCCGGCGTACAATAGCCACATTGCGAGCCGTAGTGGTCGACCATGCAGCTCTGCACGGGGTGCAGCTTGTCGCCGGCGGCCAGGCCCTCGACCGTCACGATCTCGCGGCCGGCGAACATCGGCACGAGCGCGATGCAGCTGTTGATGGTGCGGTAGGTCGTCTTGCCCGCCGCATCGCGATCCACCAGCGCCACCGAGCAGGCGCCGCAGTCGCCCTCGGCGCACCCCTGCTTGCTGCCGGTCAGCCCGTGGGTCCGGAGGTAGTCGAGCAGCGTGGTCGTCGGCGCCACCCCCGCCACGTTCACCGGCCGGCCGTTCAGCGTAAAGGTGAACTGGGTCGCAGGAGCTGCGTCAGAGGGCGGCACGGTTGACGTCTTTATAATAAAGATAGGAAGCAGGAGTCTTGCCCATCGCAACAAACCACTGCGGACAGAACGGCCCCATCCAGATCACGTCGCCCTGCTCGACCGGGTACCAGGAGTCCTCGAGCCGGTACACGCCCTGGCCGCCGAGCATGATGAGCCCGTGCTCCATCACATGGATCTCGACAAACGGCAGGTGGCCGCCGGGCTGGTAGGCGAACACGTTCACCGCCAGGTCGAAGGCCGGCGAATCCGGCAGGAGCACCTGCAGGTTTGCCGCCGGGTCGCCGAGGAACGGCGTGCCGGGCACGAGGGCGGAATCGGCAATGATCGCCGCCGGCGCGGGCGTGCCGGCGAGCGGCACGTATTTTTTCTGGAAAAGCGTCACCCGCGTGTCGGGCGCCACGTCGGTCAGGCTCCAGGCCGAACCGGCCGGGGCATAGAAATACCAGCCGGCGGACACCTTCCCCTTCTGCGCGCCGATGCTGACCGTGGCGGCACCGCCGTGAAGATAACCAAAGGTCTGGCCGGCACCGGCGGGCAGCACCGCCTGACCACCCGCCTGGAACGTCACGAGCAGCTGGGCGAACTTCGCGCCCATCGCCTCGTTGATCAGCACCACGGCAGTCGCGCCGGTGATGCCGGGCACGGCACTCCCGACGTGGTTGTGGGGCGTGAGCAGGGCGTGCCGGGCGGCAACGCGGGCGCGGGTGTGACCGAAGAGTTCAGGCATGGGAGTCAGGTTTGTGGCGGGATGAACCTACCCCGCGGCGCACCGGATGCAATCCGTCCTTCACTCCAAACGGTGCGGCCCCGCACCACGGTGCGCCGCACCTGCACCGTGGATTGCCGGCCATCGTAGGGCCCCTGGCGGTGGCGATAGAGCAGTTCGCCGTTCGTGAGGGCACGGGGCTGATTCAAGGCGACCAGGCTGAAATCCGCGTCATAGCCCTCGGCCAGCCAGCCCTTGCGCGCCAACTTGAACCGGCGGGCCACATTCGCCGCCAGCAGGCCGGCCAGCCGCGGGAGTGCGCCGGAATCGCGGGCGAGAGCCTCGCTGAGCAGCAGCGGAAACCCGTGCTGGCAACCCGAGATGCCGCCCCAGATCGCGAAGAAATCCGCCGCCGTTTTCATGCCGGGCGGAGCGGGCGAATGATCCGACCCGATCGTGTCGACGCCTCCGGAGTCCACTGCGCGCCACAGGCCGTGGCGGGCGGCGTCCGGACGCAGCGGCGGCGTGCACTTCGCCACCGCGCCCTGCCGGATCACGTCATTCTCCGTCAGCAGCAGGTAATGCGGGCAGGTTTCCGCGGTCACATTCACACCGCGTTTCTTTGCGTCAGCGATGAGCGCGAGGCCTTCCGGCGAACTCACATGAACCACATGCAGCGCACAGCCGGTCTCGCCCGCAATGTCGGTCGCCGTGCGGATGGCGGCGAGTTCGACCCCGACCGGCCGTGTCGCCAGCCAGGAACGCGGATCCGTCGCGCCGCCCGCCCGCGCCGCGGCGGTGAGCTGCTGGGCCATGGCGTCGTCCTCGGCATGCACGGCGACCAGCAGGCCCAGTTCGGCGGCGCGTTTCATCCCGGCCCGCAGCGTGGCCGCATCGGTCACGCCGGGAAACTCGTCGATGCCGCTCCCGCACATGAAGGCCTTCAGGCCGATCGCCCCGGCGTCGCGCAATCCGGCGAGCTCGCCGAGATTGCCCGGGACGAGTCCGCCCCAGAGGGAAAAATCCAGCACCGACTTCTGCTCCGCCAGCCGGCGTTTCGCGGCGAAGCGCTCGGCGTCGATGACCGGCGGCGAGGAGTTGAGCGGCATGTCGCAGAACCACGCGCCGCCACCCGCCGCCAGCGCGGCCGGCCCGCTCGCGAGGCCCTCCCACTCCGTCCGGCCCGGTTCGTTGAAATGCACGTGCGCATCCAGGATGCCGGGAAAAACGTGCAGGCCCGTCGCATCGATTTCCTCGGTGGCCGAGTCCGTGAGGGACGGAGCCCGCCGGACGATGACCCCGTCGGCGATGCCGAGATCCGCCCGGATCACACCCTCGGGGGTGACCACCGCTCCGCCACGGATGACAAGGTCCAGCCGGTTAGTCATGGCATTTGGACATCAGGGCTTTCCCGCCATGCCCGACAGAAAGTCATCCACCACCCGCAACGCGACCGCCAGGTCCTTGGGTGACGCATATTCATCGGGGTGGTGGCTCAACCCATCGCGGCAGCGGACGAACAGCAGCGCGACCGGCGTCAGGGCGGCCACGATCACCGCGTCGTGGCCTGCGCCGCTGACCAGGGAAAGGCTCCGGCCTTGGACCGTCCGGATACTGCGCGCCAGCCGGGCAGTCAGGGCAGGCGAACAAGGCGTGGCCGCGTGCTGCATGGTGGGCTGCCACTCGCAGACCAGCCGGCGGCGCCGGGCGAGGCGCTGCGCGTGACGGACCAGCCCGGCGAGCGCGGCGCGGCAGGCGGCGTCGTTGGGATGCCGCACATCCAGCGACACGGTCACCTCGCCGGGAATGACATTCGCCGCGCCGCCGGGCACATGGATCGTCCCGACCGTGGCGACCAGCCCCGGGCGGGCCCGGGCATAGGACTCGGCGAAAAGCACGAACTCAGAGGCGCCCGCGAGCGCGTCGCGCCGCAGGTTCATCGGCGTCGTGCCCGCATGGCCGGCCTTGCCCCGGAAGGTCAGCCGGCCGCGCGTCTGGCTGGCAATCGCCGAGACGACCCCGACCGCGAGTTTCTTCGCCTCCAGCACCGGGCCCTGCTCGATGTGCACCTCCACGTAGCCCAGCAGTTCGCGGGGGCGGTGAGCCGCCTTGGGCAGCGCGTAGTGCCGGCCCGCGTGGGACTCGATCACTTCCCGCAGGGTATGATTGCGGGAATCCCGCAACTTCAGGTCCGCCACGCGCAACCGGCCCGTGTAGGCCTTGCTGCCGATGTAGGCGCCGGCAAAGCGCACGGCCTCCTCCTCGGAAAAGCCGATGACCTCGACATGGAAGGGCAGGCTTTCGCCGCGCTGCCGCAGGGCTGCCAGCGCTACGATCGGCAGCAGCACGCCGAGCGCGCCGTCGAACCGGCCGGCATTGCGCACCGTGTCGAGGTGCGAGCCGAACAGCAGTGTCTTCGCGCCGGGCGTCGGCGATTCCAGCCGGCCGATGAGATTGCCCGTGTCGTCCTCGCGCACCGTGAGACCCGCTTCGCGCATCCAGTCGCCGACCAGCAGGTTCGCCCGCTCCATCGCCGGGGAAAGAAAGGTCCGCGTGAGCCGGCCCGGCTCGTCCGTCACCCGTCCGAGCTCGTCGAGCATCCGGACGAGCCGTTGTGCGTGGTCATCCATGGATCGCATCAGCTCCCGCGGTAGGTCTGGTAGGCCCACGGCGTGACCAGCAGGGGCACGTGGTAGCCGGCGGAGGCGTCCGTGATCACAAAGGCGACGGGCACGCGGTCGAGGAAGGGGCAGTCGACCTGGCGGGCGGAAAAATAATCGCGGACAAAGAACACCAGCTCGTAGCGCCCCGCCGCCATGGCCGCGGCGTCGAGCAGCGGCGCATCCGTCCGGCCGTCGCTGTTCGTCGTCACGGCCCTGACCAGGCGCGCGGCCGCGTCGTGCGACCAGAGTTCGACCTTCATCCCGGCGGCGGGACGGCCGGTGGTGAGATCGAGGACATGGGTGCTGAGTTTTCCGGGCATGGGAATGAGGAGTAGCCACCACGAAATACACGAAACGCACGAAATGGGGAGGGGTTTTCTTGTTTAGTGTACTTCGTGTGTTTCGTGGTGGAGATCAGGTTTTAAGCAGGTCCTGCAGGCGGAGCTGGGCGATCTTGCCGATTTCAGCGAGGGCGGCCGCGTGTTCCGTGACCGCATCGTGCGGCAGGCGGGCGTGCATCGCGGCCAGGATGGCGGACTTGGCGTTCAGCCGGGCGCAGATGATGAAAGGGAAGCCGAACTTCGCCTTGTAGGCGTCGTTGAGCCGCGTGAACTCCGCCAGCTCCGCGTCGGTGAGCTGGTCGAGCCCGGCGCTGGCCTGCTCGCGGTTGGACTCCGCCGTGAGCTTTTTCTGCTGTGCCAGCCGGCCGGCAAGGTCGGGATGCGCGCGGATCAGCGCGAGCTGTCGCTCCGGCGCGGCCGCGAGCATCGTACCACACAGCCCGGCGTGCAGGTGCGCGGCGTCGCGGAACGGACGGCGCGGCCAGGTCTCCTCCGCGACCCACGGCGAGTGCTCGAACAAATGGCCGAGCGCGGCGGTGAAGGCTGCGCGGTCGGCGGTGTTCAGGTCAGCGAGGGTCATGCGTGGCGTGCGTCGTCAGCCGCGAGAGGTTCCGTCCCAGGCTTGTCATTCTGAGCGCAGCGAAGTCTAGCCGCTTGGGGCTGGTTTGACATCCAGTGAGACTTCGCCGCGCGCTTCGATTACGTCCAAATGGATTCTTCACTTCGTTCAGAATGACAAACAAAGAGGGCACATTTGCTCACGGTAGCAGTTCGTAGGCCGGAACCGAGAGGAACTCGTCGAATTCCTTGCTCTTGGACATCCGCATGAACAGCTCGATGGCCTCGGGGAAATGCCCGCTGTCGTAGCGTTCGGCGCCGTACTCGGCGCGAATCTTGGCGAGTTCGTCCGGGAGCAACTGGTCGTAGAGCGCGGCGGTCACGGGCCGGCCGTCGTCGAGCCTGGCGCCGAATTTGAGCCACTGCCATAGCTGGGAGCGCGAGATCTCGGCGGTCGCCAAGTCCTCCATCAGGTGGTGGATCGGCTCGGCGCCGGAGCCGCCGAGCCAGGCCTCGAGGTAGCGGACGCCGACGTGCAGGTTCCAGCGCAGACCGGCCTCGGTGATCGGGCCGTGCAGCGGCGCGAGCAGGTCAGCGGCGGTGACTTTTCCGGGATGGATAACGCCCAGCTGGTTGGGTCCCTTCATGTGCCGGCCAAAGGCCTCGATCGCGGTCTGCACCAGGCCGGGATGGGCGACCCACGTGCCGTCGTGGCCGGCGCGGACCTCGCGCTCCTTGTCGGCGCGGACCTTGGCGAGGGCGGCGGCGTTGGCGGCGGGATCGTTGCGGATCGGGATCTGCGCGGCCATCCCGCCCATGGCGTAGGCGCCATGACGGTGGCAGACGTTGATGAGGTGGGTGACGTAGGCGCGGAGGAACGGCACGTCCATCGTGATGAGCGTGCGGTCCGGGAACATATAACCGGGGCGGTTGCGCAGCTTTTTCACCATGCTGAACATGTAGTCCCAGCGCCCGGCATTGAGGCCGGAGGCGTGCTCGCGCAGCTCATAGAGGATTTCCTCGGCCTCGAATGCACCGGTGATCGTCTCAATGAGCATGGTGGCGCGGATGGTCCCGCGCGGCAGGCCGACCGCGGCCTGGGCGTGGACAAACACGTCGTTCCAGAGACGCGCCTCGAGATGGCTCTCCATCTTCGGCAGGTAGTAATACGGGCCGGAGCCGCGCGCCACGAGCTCGCGGGCGTTGTGGAAAAAATGCAGGCCCCAGTCGAAGAGCGAGCCGGAGAGGCGCCGGCCGTCGAGCAGGACGTGCTTCTCCTCGAGGTGCCAGCCGCGGGGGCGGACGACCATGATGGCGGTCTTGTCCTTGAGGGCGTACGCCTTCCCCTCGGGACTCGTGAAGGTGATGGTGCGGCGGACGGCGTCGTAGAGGTTGATCTGACCCTCGATGACATTTTCCCAGACGGGCGAGTTGGCATCCTCGAAGTCGGCCATCCAGCACTGCGCCCCAGAGTTGAGGGCGTTGATCGCCATCTTGCGGTCCACCGGACCGGTGATCTCGGTGCGGCGGTCAAGGAGGTCGGGCGGAATGGGCGCCACCTGCCAGTCGCCACCACGGATCACGGCCGTCTCGGGTAAAAAGTCGGGTAGCTTCCCGGCATCGATCTCGTGCTGGCGCGTGACGCGGGCGGCGAGCAGCTCCAAGCGGCGCGGGCCGAATTTCCGGACCAGGTCCGCGACGAAGGCGCAGGCCTCCGGGGTAAGGGCACCGGCATAACGGTCGTTCATCGGGCCGCGGATCTCGAGGCCGCCAATCACAGGAAAGGAACTCATAGAGGTGGGCGCGGAATAAAGCGGTCGGCGCGGGATGTGTCACTTCGATAGTGCTGCAAGGCCCGGGCCAATCGCCGATCCTTTTACGGGAGGGAACGGAGGAAACAGAGAGATCTGATTTACACCAAGACCGCAAAGAGCGCGAAGGATTCGGCCCAAGCCATTTGGCCACAAAAAGGCCCAAGGGCCACGAGACTCCGGCACGTATCTCCCGCGCGCCTATAGGCGCAACGGAGGCTCTTTCGTAGCCCCGGATTCCTTGCGCCTTTTGCGGCCAACCCATCTTAGCGGCCTTGGCGATCTTCGTGTGAAAATGGTTGGGCAGAATTCAGGGCCCAACTCTCCTCCATTCCCTCCGTTTCCGCCTGTAAACCGGATTGGTGATTGGGCCCCTGATCCGGGTCATCCGTGCAAGCCGTGGTTAAAAAACCCCACCCCCCGGCCAGATCGACATCATCTAGCTCGCAACCTGCTGTAGGAATCCCCTACTTCCACCGCCTCATGAATCACGACACCTTCATGCATGCCGCCATCGGCCTCGCGAATGACGGCCTCAACGCCGGGCGCGGCGGCCCCTTTGGCTGCGTCGTGGTGCGGCGCGGCGAGATTGTCGGGCGCGGCAACAACCGCGTCACCTCCACCAACGACCCGACCGCCCACGCCGAGGTGACCGCCATCCGCGACGCCTGCGCCAGGCTGAAGACGTTCCAGCTCACCGACTGCGAGCTCTACACCAGCTGCGAACCCTGCCCGATGTGCCTCTCCGCCATCTACTGGGCGCGCATCCCGACGGTGTACTATGGCAACACCCGGCAGGATGCCGCGGCGATCGGGTTCGACGACGACTTCATCTATCAGCAGGTGCCACTGCCGCCCGAGCAACGCACGATCCGGATGGAGCCGCTGCTCCGCGAAGAGGCCCTGGGCACCTTCCGCCGGTGGGCCGCGCTGGAAAACAAGGTCCGTTACTAACTCAATTTCATTCATGGACAGCTCCTGGCTCGATTTTCTCGGTCTCCTCGTCCGCTGGCTGCACGTCATCGCCGGCATCGCGTGGATCGGCTCCTCGTTTTATTTCATCTGGCTCGATCGCAGCCTTGAGCCGCCCACCCCGGACTCGGATGCCGCGCGCAAGGGCGTGGGCGGCGAGCTCTGGGCGGTGCACGGCGGCGGGTTCTACAATCCGCAGAAATACCTCGTGGCCCCGGCCGCGCTGCCGGAGAAGCTCCATTGGTTCAAGTGGGAGGCTTACACGACGTGGCTGAGCGGGAGCGCCCTCCTGATTCTCGTCTATTGGCTCAAGGCCGGGACGATGATGGTGGATCAAAACGTGGCGGTCATTTCCGCCGGCCAGGCCGTCGCCATCGGAGCCGGCGGGCTCGTGCTTTCATGGATCGTCTATGACCTCCTCTGTCGTTCACCGCTCGGCCGCAACGACGCCGCCCTGGGCGTCGTCGTCTTCGGGCTGCTGGTGCTTCTGGCCTGGGGCCTGACGCACTGGCTCGGCGGGCGCGCCGCCTACATCGAGACCGGCGCCTGCATCGGCACCATCATGGCGGCCAATGTCTTTTTCGTGATCATCCCCGGCCAGAAGCGGATGGTTGCCGCCATGCGCGCCGGCCGGGCGCCTAACCCGCTCGACGGCGCCCGCGGCAAGCAGCGCAGCGTCCACAACAACTACTTCACGCTGCCCGTCGTGTTCACGATGATCAGCAACCACTACTCCGCGACCTACAGCCACCCGTACAACTGGGCGGTGCTCGCGCTGATCGGCGCGGCGGCCGTGCTGATCCGGCATTTCTTCAATCTCCGGCACAAGGGCATCTATGCGTGGCAGTATCCGGCCGCGGGCGCCGTCCTGCTGGGCTTCACGGGATGGTGGACGATGCCGCATCCCGTCCCGCTCCCGCCCGTGCACGGCGAAGTCAACTTTGCCCGCGTCCGCGGCATCATCGGCCAGCGCTGCGTGACCTGCCACTCCCCCGCCCCGACCTTTGCCGGCATCACCGCGCCGCCGGCCGGCGTCCTGCTGCACACGCCGGAGAACATTCTCAATAATTCCCAGCGCCTCTACCAGCAGGTGGTCGTCACGCGCATCATGCCGCTCGGCAACGCCACGCAGATCACCGAGGAGGAACGCGCGGTCATCGCCGCGTGGATCAAGGCCGGCGCCAAGCCGGACTGAAGCAGGGTTGGCCACAAAAAGGCACAAGGGCGCCAAGGCTCCGGCTCGAATCTCCCGCGCGCCTATAGGCGTAATGAAGGCTGTTTCGCAGCCCCAGATCCCTTGTGCCTCTTTGCGGCCAACCGTCCGACTTCGCGGCCTTCGCGGTTAAAACAGCCGGGCGATCAGGGTGTGCGTCAGGTGCAGGCCGAAGATGATCGCGAGCACGTAGCCGATCGCCGGCACCTGGCGGGCGCGGCCCGTGACCAGGTTCAGCACCGCGTAGGCGATCAGTCCGAGGCCAATGCCTTCCGCGATGCTGAAACAGAGCGGGATGCCCGCAATGATCAGGAAGGCGGGCGCGGTCTCGGTGAAATCGTCGAGGTTCAGCTTGGCCACCGACTGGAACATGAAGATGCCCACCACCACGAGCGCCGGCGCCGTCGCCGTCGCCGGGATCGCGAGGATCACCGGGGTCAGGAACAGGGCCAGCAGGAACAGCGTCGCCGTGGCGGCGCCCGTCAGGCCGGTGCGGCCGCCGGCCTCGACGCCCGACGCCGACTCGATGTAGCTGACGACGGTCGACGTGCCGAACAGCGAGCTGAGGATGGCCGCGAGGGAGTCGGCCACCAGCGCGCGGCCGGCCTTGGGCAGCTTGCCCGACGCGTCGAGCAGGCCAGCACGTTCCGTGACCCCGATCAGCGTGCCGATGTTGTCGAACATATCGACCAGCAGCAGCGTGAGGATGATGGGCAGCGCCTTGCCGAAATCGTGCAGCAGCAGGTCGAAATTGAGCTGGAACATCGTCGGCGCGGGCGACGACGGCCACGAGAAAAGGGAGCCCGGCATCGTCGTGACGGTGCCGCCCTGGCCGTTGGAAACGACGAGGCCGATCAGCGTGACGGCCAGGATCGAAAGGATGATGGCCCCCGGAATCCGCCGGGCGACCAGGATGGCCGTGAGCAGGATGCCGCCGAAGCAGAGCAGCACGGAGGGCGTGCCAAAGTCGCCATGGGTGACAAACGTAGCGGGGCTGGCGATGACGATGCCGCCGTTCTTCAGGCCGATGAAGGCGATGAACAGGCCGATGCCGCACGTGATGGCCAGCTTCAGCTGGTGCGGGATGGCCGCGATGATCTTCTCGCGCACGCCGGTCACGGACAGCAGCAGGAAGATGCAGCCGTTCACAAAGACGAGCCCAAGGGCGGACTGCCACGGCACGTGGAGCCCGATGCAGACCGTGAAGGCGAAATAGGCGTTGACCCCCATTCCGGGCGCGAGCGCGAGCGGGTAATTGGTCATGAACCCCATCAGCAGCGTGCTGACCGCGGCGGTGAGCGCCGTGACAGTGATGAGCGCTGCCTGAGGCATGCCGGCCGCCGCGAGAATGGCGGGGTTGACCGCCAGGATGTAGGCCATCGCGGCGAAGGTGGTCGCCCCGGCCTGCAGTTCGCGGCCGATCGTGGTGCCGTTCTCGGAGAGACGGTAGATTTTTTGCAGCATGGAAAGTTTCAGGAAGACACGGACGGGAACGGTGGGAAATCAGCGCGAGGCAGACGGAGGCCTATGCCACCGAAGGGTATCTGAAGCACGCTTGGCGCCGAGAGCGAGCAGTCCCTGTGCCAAAGCAGCGGCCGTGGGGATCATTTGGAGCCGCAAAATTCCCGAACCACCCGAATTGGAATATGGAACTCAGGAATTCAGGAATCGATCAGGGCTAAGTATGGATTTGGGCGTAAAACCCCAGACCGGTTGGCCACGAAGAGGCACACGAGATCTGGGGCTGCGACCAAGACTCCATTGCGCCTATAGGCGCGCGGGAGATTCAAGCCGGAGCCTTGGTGCCCTTGTGCCTTTTTATGGCAAAGGGTTTGGTCCGAATCCTTCGAGCTCTTCGCGAGCTTCGTGGTAAAAAGGTTCGAGGGCTTCCATCATTGCGCTCGACGCCCGTGGCACATCCCGGTTCGGTCGCCGCGCCCGCCGATGCCCAGTCTCCTGATCAAAAATGCCGATGTGATCGTCACGATGGACGCGACCCGGCGCGAACTGCGCGGCGGCGCCCTTTACATCGAGGACCATCGCATCGCGGCCGTGGGCCCGGCCGCCGAACTGCCGGATCTTGCGGACGAAGTTTTGGATCTCCGCGGCCACGTCGTCGTGCCCGGGCTCATCAACACGCACCACCACATGTTCCAGAGCCTGACCCGCGCCCTGCCCGCGGCGCAGGACGCCGAGCTCTTCGCGTGGCTGCGGGCCCTGTATCCCGTCTGGGGCCGGCTCACGCCGGACATGATCCGGATCTCGGCCCTCACCGCCATGGCGGAGCTGATCCTCTCCGGTTGCACCACCTCAAGCGACCACCTCTACCTCTTTCCCAACGGCTCGCGGCTCGATGACACGCTGCAGGCCGCGGAGGAGATCGGGATGCGTTTCCATGCCACCCGCGGGAGCATGAGCGTGGGCGAGAGCCTCGGCGGATTGCCGCCCGACCACCTGGTCGAAAAGGAAAGCGCCATCCTCGCCGACACCGCCCGCGTCATCGAGCGCTTCCACGATCCCCGGCGCTTCGCGATGCGCCGCATTGCGGTGGCGCCCTGCTCGCCCTTTTCGGTCAGCCGCGACCTAATGAAGGAATCGGCCGCCCTGGCGCGCAGTCACGGGGTCCGCCTGCACACCCATCTCGCCGAGAATGAACACGACGTCGCCTACAGCCGGGAAAAGTTCCATCGGACGCCCGCCGAGTACGCCGAGGACCTCGGCTGGGTTGGCGCCGACGTCTGGCATGCCCATTGCGTGAAACTCGACGAACCCGGCATCCGCTGCTTCGCCGCCACAGGCACCGGGATCGCACACTGCCCCTGCTCCAACATGCGCCTGGGCTCGGGCATCGCGCCGGTGGCGCAGCTGTGCCGCGCCGGCGTGCCGGTCGGGCTCGGGGTGGACGGATCGGCGTCCAACGACGGCGCGCACCTGCTCGGCGAGGCCCGGCAGGCCATGCTGCTGCAACGCGCGGGTTTCGGGCCGGAGGCGCTGTCGGCCCGCGCCGCCCTGGAGATGGCCACGCTCGGCGGGGCGCGCGTGCTGGGCCGCGACGACATCGGGGCCCTCGCGCCGGGCATGGCGGCGGACTTCGCCGCGTTCGATTTGCGGACCATCGGCTACGCGGGGGCCCACCATGACCCGGTCGCCGCCCTGCTCTTTTGCACTCCAACCACCGTCAATTGGAGCGCGATCAATGGACGCATCGTGGTGCGGGACGGCCACCTCGCCACCCTCGACCTGCCCGTCCTCCTCGAAAAACACCGCGCCTTCGCCCGCGCGTTGGCCACCCGCTAAACTATAACGGTTCAGAAGGAGTCACCACGAAACACACCAAATACACGAAAAACCGAAGCAGCGGAGAGGCCTACTATTTAGTGAATAAGTAAATAGCCTGAGTTTTAGATAAGGCCTGAGTTTCGTGTGTTTTGTGTGTTTCGTGGTGACCCCTCTAATCGCATGGTTATGGGTGAGCATGGTCCTCAGGTAGCGCACCGCCGGGCAGTAGCGTGTTCATCACGAGGGCGGCGATGCCCCCGGCCGACACGCCTGACTCCAAGAGCGTCCGCACGAGCGAGGGCAGGCCCTCGAGCCAGTGGGACTGCGTCGGCGCACCCAGCCCGATGCCCAGCGAGACGGCCACGATGAGCGAATTGCGATGGTCGAGGCCGGCGCTCAGGATGAGCCGCAGTCCCGCCACCGCCACCAGCCCGAACAGCAGCAGGGCCATTCCGCCCAGCACCGCCGGCGGCATCGCGGTCACCCAGCGCGCCACCACCGGGAAAAGCCCGAGGATCGCCAGGATCGCGGCCATGATCTTGCCGATGTGGCGGCTCGCCACCCCGGTGATCTGGATCACGCCGTTGTTCTGGGCATACGTGGTGCTGGGAAACGAACCGATCAACGCCGCCACGGCGCTCGTGACCGCATCGCCCAAAACCCCGCCGCGGATCCGGAGCCAGTGCGCCGGTCCCTTGGTGTCGAGGCCGGACAGCTGCGACGTCGCCGTGATGTCGCCCATCGCCTCGATGATCGAGACCACGTAAATGAACGCGAAAGGAATAAAGAATTCCGCCCGGAACGCCAGGTGATGCGGCAGCAACCGCGGCAGCATGATCCAGGAATCGGTGGGCGGGGGCGCATGCAGCCAGCCGGCCACGGCGCAGATCACATAGCCGGTGACCACGCCGACCAGGATGCTGATCATGCGGGTCCTGGGTTTGCCGAGCGCCTGGGCCGCGAGGACGGCCGCCATGACGGCCGCAGCCACGCAACCGCCGGCCCAGACCGGCGCGCCCGGGCCGGCCGGCTCGACGATGCCGCGCATCGCCTCGGGGATGATCGAGAGCCCGATCAGCACAACGACGATGCCCGAGACCAGCGGCGTGAAGATCCGCCGGAATTTCGGCAGAAACGGGGCGAAGAGAAACTGGATCGGGACCGTCGCGAGGGACATGCCGAACATCAGCGGCAAGCCGCCCGCCTTGCCGCTGACAATCAGGGGCTGCAGGAAGGCGAAACTGGTGCCCGTCACGCTCAGCAGGCCCGAGCCAACCGGCCCAAGGCGCATGGACTGGATCGCCGTGCCCAGCGCTGCCGCCAGCAGCGCCATGCTGACCAGATACGCGGTGTCGGCCGGGCTGAACCCGAGGATATTCGAGAGGATCAGCGCCGGCGTGATCACGCCGACCACCATCGCCGCCACCTGCTGCAAACTGACCAGCAGCGCCGTGCCGGCCGGCATCCGGTCGTCCACGCCGTACACCAGCGAGTGCGTGCGCCCAGTTGATCCGGAGGGTTCTTCCATCAGCCCAACCTAGCAAGACGCGGACCAAACCGGGCTCCAAAGTCAGCGCCCGGCATCACCCGGCAAACACACGGGGAACCTGCCCAGTGCAAAACGATCCCGGGCCGGCGGGCCGGAGCAAGGCCGCGCGCCGGTGCCGGGGCGCGTCACCGCGCGCCCGGCCGGGGACGCTGCACCGTCACTATTTCTGCAGCGTGCGCACGTACGCGATCAGGGTCTTGATCTCGTCGTCCGTGAGCTTCTCCGCAAACGGCTTCATCAGCTGCTTGCCGGACTTGTCCTTGAGGCCGTTCTTGATGTCGGTGAAAGCCTGCGCGTCGGTGTAGGATTTCTGGTACGCCGCATCCGTAAAATCCTTGGCGTCGAGTTGCTTCCCGGCCTTGGTCTGGCCGGCGCCATCCTTGCCGTGGCAGGCGGCGCAATTTTTGGCGTAGGTCGCCGGGGCTTCCGCCGCGGAGGCGGACACCGTGGCGCCGACGAAGAGGGCGGCGATAAGCGGGGTGAGTTTCATGGCAGTGGTGGGTTGGGAAATGACTGTGCTACAGCCGCCGATTCAATCCGGCCGCGCCGCCCTGTCGACGGGCAATGCTGCGCAGGGCTTGCAGAATTTTCCGCAAATCTTGCGCCCGCTCCTGCGGTTCCACGACAAGATCCGCGCCGGTTTTTTCAAGCGGTGAGCAACATTGGAGCTTCGCCCCGCGCCCCGGCCGGCCATAATCCGCCGTATCCTCCACGCCTCCCCCTTCATGCCCACCGACTGGAAATTCCGCGCCGTCTCCGCCGCCGAGGCCGTGTCCGCCGTGCGCAGCGGCACCAACGTCTTCATCCATGGCGCCTGCGCCACGCCCGCCCCGCTGCTCGAGGCGCTCTGCGCGCGGCACGACCTGGAGGGCGTCCGCCTTTACCACCTGCACACCGCCGGGGCCGCCCCGTTCGCCGCGAGCGGTCGGGAGCATGAGTTCCGCTCCGTCTCGCTCTTCACCGGCGCGCCGCTGCGCCAGGCGATCGCGGAGGACCGCGCCGACTTTGTCCCGATCTTCCTCTCCGACATCCCCGCCCTCTTCCTCGGCGGCAGCGTCCCGCTCGACGTGGCCCTGCTTCAGGTCTCGCCTCCCGACCGCCATGGCATGTGCTCGCTCGGCACGTCCTGCGACGCCGCCAAGGCCGCCGCCACGACCGCCCGCCTGGTCATCGCCGAGATCAACCCGCGGATGCCCCGCACCCACGGCAACAATGTCCTGCCCTTCGCCCGGATTGACGCCTTCATCGCCACCGACCGGCCGCTGGTCGAGCACGCGACCGAGCCGGAGACCCCCGTCGAGGCGCGCATCGGTGAGCTCGTGGCCGCGCTCGTCGAGGACGGCTCCACGCTCCAGCTCGGAATCGGCGGCATCCCCAACGCCGTCCTCGCCCGCCTCCAGGGCAAGCACGACCTCGGCATCCACACGGAGATGTTCTCCGACGGGGTCGTCGACCTCGTCGAGTCAGGCGCCGTCACCAACCGCCTGAAGAACGTCGCCGCCGGCCGCATCGTCACCAGTTTCATCAACGGCAGCCGGCGGCTGTTCGACTTCGTGGACGACAATCCGCTCGTCGCGTTTTACCCCTGCGACTGGACCAACGACACCTCGGTCATCCGCCGCAACCCGAAGGTGGTCGCCATCAACTCGGCCATCCAGATCGACCTCACCGGCCAAGTCTGCGCCGACTCGATCGGGCATCGCATCTATTCCGGCATCGGCGGGCAGATGGACTTCATCCGCGGCGCGGCGCTGTCGCCGGGCGGCAAGCCCATCATCGCCCTGCCCTCCACCGCCGCCGGCGGCCGCGTCTCGCGCATCGTCCTGCAGCTGGCCGCCGGGGCGGGCGTCGTGACGACCCGCGGCCACGTGCACTGGGTCGTCACCGAATATGGCGCGGTGAACCTCCACGGGCGCACGCTGCGCGAGCGGGCCGCGGACCTCATTTCGATCGCGCATCCCGACTTCCGCGCCGAACTCGCGCATGACCTGCGCGCCATCCGGCCGGCGCCGGCCTGACGCCCCGGGGCGCCGGGCCCGCGGCAAACCACAGTCATCTTTTGCCAAGAGATGAGGAGCGGGCCGCCGCGGTTTGTGGAATCATGGGGGCGTGCAAAACGATTTACTGCAGGCTTTCGTGGCTTTGCGTCCGGTGATCCGGGCGAGCTGGGAAAAGTTGCTGCGGATGGAGCGGATCAATTCGCCGCTGGCCAATCCGGATACGCTGGTGCACCTGCTGGACACGACGTTGGACGAGATTTTCCGGGACCTGCAGGCCTGGTCTCCCCGGCGGCATCCCACGCGGGCCGCCGACCCGCAATGCCCGTGCGGCCTCAATCCGCTGCTGGCCTACTTTACCGCCGGCCGGCAGGCGCTGCGCGAGGCCCTCGTCCTGGTGCAGGCCGCGACCCCCGACCTGGAGCCGGCGCGGAGAGACGAGGCGCTGGTCTGCCTGGAGCAGGTCTTCGGGCTCATCTCGCGGCGTGAAATCGCCTCCTTCTGCGCCATCTGCCAGATTCGGCCGGCGGGCAAGGCCCGCACCCCGGCCCGCCTGCACGTGGCGCTGGATATCTGACCCGCGCCGGCCACACCGCCGTGCCGGGCGGTTTACGCGTGCACCTTGGGCGCAGCCGACGGATGCAGCTTGTCGCGGTACACCGACGGCGGCTCGCCCGCGATGCGCCGGAAGACCCGGTTGAACTGCGACAGCGACTGGAAGCCGGCCTCGTAGGCGGCCTCGCTCACGCGCTTGTTCGGGTTGAGCAGGAGGTTCTTCACCTTCTCCACCCGCACGCGGGCCACGTAGTCGGTAAAGGTCAGCCCCGTCGCCTTGCGGAAGCTCTTGCAGAAATAAAAGGCGCTCATGTTGACCGCGCGGGCGACGCCGGTGAGCGACATCTCCTCCGTATGGTGGTCGGCGATGAAGGCCCGCGCCCGGCTGATGGCCGGCGCCTCCTGCGTCTCCTCCTGCACCACGAGTTGGTTGCTGAGCGTGGAGAGATGCTGCGCGAAGATCGTCAGGAGCTGGAGAATCGAGTCGTACTGCTTCTTGGACACGACCCGGCTCTGGAAATAGGCCTCCTCGTATTTTTTCAGGTCCGTCTCCACGCCGTATTTCAGCAGGACCTGCGTGAGCTTGCTCATCTGGGTCGAGGTGGGCCGGTGCAGGAGGATCTGGCCGGTCTGCAGGAAGGCGACGAGGTTTTCCCCGACCCGCACGGGCACCGCGGAGTCGCACAGCCCGGCGAAGCACTTGAGCGTCTTCGGGGTCAGCCCGGCCGACTCCTCCACCTTTCGCTGCAGCTGCAGGCAGCCGGCGCAGGTGTGGTTCGTGCCGGACATCAGGGCGCAGAACGGATTCTGGTTCGGGTCGCGGGTGTGCGGCAGGTCGAAGGTCTCCCGCGCCCGGAGGCTCAGCGGCAGGCCCGTCGTTTCGCGGAACGCCTTCTCGTAGTCGCGGTAGATCTGCGACCGGCGAAGCTGGTCAACCAGCGGGCGCTTCGGGCTGGAGGCATCGGGAACGGGCATGCCTTTGGGTTAGGTCCCGCGGGTGCGCCGGGCAAGCGAACAAGGCCTTTACGCCAATTTATGCGCAGCAGTCGGCAAGTCTTGCGCAAGAAGTGCGCGCCAAGATCTGCGGAGGGAACGGCAAGAACCGAGATGCGCCGGCCCGCCTTTGCGACTATTCTAGGCGCAACCCCTTTAACCCACCCCATGAAAACCAAGTCCGCCCCGCTTCTCACTGTCGTCCTCTTTTTCGCTGCCGCGTCAGCCGCGTTTGCCCACCCGGGACATTCCTCCGTCGATGGTATCGCGTCCGGTTTTGCCCACCCGCTTAGCGGCTGGGATCACCTCCTCGCGATGATCGCTATCGGCCTATGGGCTGCCCAACTCGGTGGACGCGCCTGCTGGCGCGTGCCAGCGGCCTTTGTCAGCGTCATGGCGCTCGCCGCCGTGGGCGGACACTTCCTCGGCGTCATGCCGGGAGTGGATCAGGGCATCGCGGCCTCCGTGCTGGTGCTCGGGCTCCTGATCGCCTGCGCGGCCCGCCTGCCTTTGATGGCCAGCGTGGCGCTGATGGGGGTCTTCGGGATTTTCCACGGCGTGGCCCACGGGGCGGAAATGCCCGCGACCGCGGGCGGGCTCGCCTTCGGCGCCGGCTTCATCGCCGCCACGGTGCTGCTCCATGCGGCCGGGATCGGCCTCGGCCTCGCCGCCGCCCGCCTCTCGGAACGCGCCCCCCGCCTGCTCGGCTGGGGCATCGCTGCCGCCGGCGTGGCGCTCTTCGCGAGCTGAGCCGGAGTCAGGTTTCATTCAATCAGTTCAAGCAGGCCTAAAGGCCTGCTTTTTTGCGTCGCGATAGATCGACCCGGCCCAAGATGCATACGCTGGGACACCGTGTGTGTGGATAGGTTAAATTCCCAAGGATCCGTTGGCACGGGGCACACGAGAAAGGCCAGCTAGGCAGCGACCCAGCCTCAGCATGTTGAAGCGGCTCATACAAGTTTGGACGTGCCTCAAAAAATGAATAACGTGAGATAAACCGCATGAAGTTCGCGATCAAAGCCGAGGTTGGCGATCCGGGCGCGGCGACGTTGTCATTCACCGCGCAGAAGACCATGTACGGCGGCAAGCACATCGCCGAGGGCGATACGGTGTTCGTCTTCGCGAGCGAGAATGAGGGCGGCCCCGGGCTCATCGCGCGCGGCGTCGTCACCTCCGCCCACGCGATCCCCAGGAAGCGAGAGATCGCCCGGCAAACGCCGCGCGTGAGCCTCGCCGTCCGGCGCACGGGGTCCGCGAAGCGGCGCCTGGGACGGAGCGAGCTCCGGTCTTTTTCCGACTGGGATGACGGCCGCCCCGAGACCGAGCTCAATTTCAAATTCTATCGCCAGGCCACAAACAAGGTTGCCGGCATCTCGGATGAAGCGGCGGCGTTCCTGCGCGGATTTTTTTGACGAACCACAATTTAATCGAAGCACCCGACAATTCGGTGTAGTTCGTATTGAAGCTTCGATCCAAAATGAAAGCTGTGCTCATCGGAGTCATCTACTGCGTCTGCATGGTTACCTGCACCCGCGCCCAGATTGATCGCTCATTGATCGGCCGCTACGCATCGACCGAAAGTTCCTATTCTCCGAAGTGGCTAGAACTCCTGCCCGATGGCAGGTTTGTGCTTACCTCGGGGTTTGATATCCCGGTGCCCGACGGAACCGGCAAATCTGGGAATCTAATCATTGAGGAGGGAAAATGGCGTCCCGATGGGAAACAAAGGCTGCTCCTCCTGGTTTCGAAGCGTAAACTGGTATCCTTGTATTTTGTGACGGTAATGTCCGATACGCCTCGTGGGCCCGGTCTCTTCTTCAGCTCAAATCGCGAAGAACCCGCCGATTGGCGGAGACTTGACCGCTTTCTTTCGAAGGAAAAGCCGAGCCAATCGCCATTGCCCACGCGACCAACGGCAGGCTGACCATAACTCACAGCCGCGCCAGGAATTTAGCATCCGCAGCGAGACTTGGCGAACCCTCAGCCCAGCTCGGCCGCCAGGCGGGCGGCCAGCGCGTGCACCGAGTGCACGACTTCCGGGATCGTCGCCTCCACCTCGGGCGAGAGTTCCGTGCACATGGGGCGAACGGTCTCGACGGCGATGGTGTAGAGGTGGATCTCCGGCAGCGTGCCGATCAGGGCCGCGGCCGCAAAGAGGTCCTTCAGCCCGAAGTCATGCGCGCTCAGGCCCCGCGGCAGGTCGAAGGTCCGCGCCGTCTTCCGGAACCGGTACGCCAGCGTGCCCGCCGCCGTGCCGTCGCGCGTCGCGTCGATCAGGATGACCGCCCGGCGGCCCTCGAACTGGCCCAGCAGGTTCGCGCCGCCCGTGCCGCCGTCGAGCAGGTGGACGCCCGCGATCGGGGACTCGCCCTCGAGCCAGCGCAGCACGTGCACCCCCACGCCTTCGTCGCCCATCAGCAGGTTGCCCACGCCGAGGACGAGGATGTGGTCGCTGGGATTGACGGATGCGCAGGTCGCAAAACTTTCACCGACGAGCGTGGTGTCGATGAGGCTGATCATGGCCGGGTCGGATGGGTCTTGGTCCCGGGCACCGCGGGCGCCTTGCGGGCGGGCAGGCCGGAAATGCCGGTCGCATCCGGCGCGGCAACCGTCCGCTTCTCCATGAACTTCCAGCCGCCGATGATCGACGACAGCACGCCGTGGCCCTCGACATAGTCGTGGTAGACCACGAGGTAAACGTGGACGACGACAAACAGGATGAAGAGCCACATCGCGTCGTAGTGGAACAGCCGGAGGTTCTGCTCACTGCCGAACAGGGGCGTGACCCACGTGAAGAGCCGCGGGAACCAGGCCCGGCTGGTCGGGGCGTAGAGGGCGAAGCCCGACACGATCTGGAACACTGTCAGGAGCCCCGTGCCGGCGTAGGTGAAATACGCCACGGCATTGTGGCCGAGCGCATGCACCGGCTTGCTGCGCACCTGCAGGATATCGACCAGGAGCACATCCCGGCATTGGCGGATCTGCGCCATGGTCAGCGGCAGAAAATTCCGCCAGTTCGAATACTTGTTGCCGACGAAGGACCAGTAGATCCGCACCAGGAAGTTCGCCAGCAGGACGTAGCCCGCAGCGAAGTGGATGAAGCGGTTCGTGCCGAACCAGTAGCCCGACGAGGCCTCCCCGGCGTTGAGGAAGCCGGGAGGATGGGAGATCAGCCAGCCGGTGACACAGAGCACCGTGATGCAGAGCGCATTGATCTGGTGGAACAGGCGGACCGGCAGCTGCCAGACATAGACGCGTTGGTAGTCATGCGAGGCATTCATGGGAGGGACCTCCGGGTTCAGTTGACCAGCAGCTCGTGGCGCGCGATTTCCTTGTTGTCCTCATAGAGGTGGACCGCGCAGGCGAGACAGGGATCGAACGAGTGGATGGTGCGGATGATTTCCAGCGGCTGCTGGGGATCGTGCACCGGGGTGCCGATGAGGGCGGCTTCGTACGACGAGCGCTGGCCCTTCGCATCGCGGGGCGAGGCGTTCCAGGTGCTCGGGACCACCAGCTGGTAGTTGGCGATTTTCTTGTCGTTGATCACGATCCAGTGCGCCAGCGCGCCGCGCGGCGCCTCGCTGGTGCCGACGCCCTTGCAGGCGGCCGGCCAGGTGGCGGGCTCCCATTTGTCGCGCGTAAAGGTCCGGGTGTCGCCCGCCTTGATGTTCGCGAGCAGCTGGTCGTAGAACTCCAGGCCCCACCGCGCCGCCAGGCGCGACTCGATCGCGCGTGCGGCCGTGCGGCCCAGCGTGGAGAAGAGCACCGACGGCGGAGCGTTGAGCGCCGCAAGCGTCTCGGTCACCGCCCCCTTGATCTCCGCGTTGCCGGAGGCGTAGCCGACAAGCATGCGCGCCAGCGGGCCGACCTCCATGGCGTGGCCCTTCCAGCGCGGCGTCTTGAGCCAGCTGTACTTGGCGTCGACGTCGAGGAAGTCATAGGGCGGCTTCGGGCCGGAGTACTTGAGGTTGGTCTCGCCCTTCCACGGGTGCAGGCCGGCGGCCCCGCCGTCGTACTCGTACCACGAGTGGTCGATGAATTCCTGGATGCCGGTGTCGTCGCGTGGGTCCACCGGGTGCACCTCGCTGAGGTTGCGCCCGAGGATCGCGCCGCGGGGGAACTTGTAGCTGCCGACGTCGGAGAAGCCGTTGGTCGGCAGGTCGCCGTAGCAGAGATAATTGTCCAGCCCGCCGCCAATCCCCGCCCAGTCCAGGTAGAACGGGGCGATGGCGAGCACGTCGGGAATGTAAACCTGCTCGATGAACCGCTGGCCCTGCTTCAGCAGGTCGCCGACCATCGCAAGGCGCTCGGCGTTGATGGCGTTGGCCTCGTTGATGTTGATCGAGCACGGCATGCCGCCGACCAGGTAGTTCGGGTGCGGGTTCTTGCCGCCGAAGATGGTATGAACCTTCACGATCTCCTTCTGCCACTCGAGCGCCTCAAGGTAATGCGCCACGGCCATGAGGTTGGCCTCCGGCGGGAGCTTGAAGGCGGGGTGACCCCAGTAGCCGTTGGCGAAGATGCCGAGCTGGCCGCTCTCGACGAACTTCGTCAAGCGCTTCTGGATGTCCGAGAAATAGCCGGGCGAACTCTTGGGCCAGTGCGAGATGCTCTGGGCGAGGGTCGAGGTGGCGGCGGGATTGGCCTTCAGCGCACTGACGACGTCCACCCAGTCCAGCGCGTGCAGGTGGTAGAAGTGCACGACGTGGTCCTGCATGTACTGGGCGCAGAACATGATGTTGCGGATCAGCTCGGCGTTGGGCGGGACACGGACGTCGATGGCGTCCTCGACCGCGCGCACGGACGCGAGCGCATGCACGGTGGTGCACACGCCGCAGACGCGCTCGCAGAAGGCCCAGGCGTCGCGCGGGTCGCGGCCCCGGAGGATGATCTCCAAGCCGCGGACCATGGTGCCGGCGCTCCAGGCATCGACGATCTTGCCGTCCTTGATTTCCGCCTCGATGCGGAGGTGGCCTTCGATGCGGGTGACGGGATCTACGACAATGCGGGTGCTCATGGGGTGAAGGGGTCAGGAGTTGGGGTTGTTGCCACGGGAGGCCGCATCGGCCGCGTCGGCCTTCTCGGCGTTCTCGCCCGGTTGCTCGCCGATCTCGTGGCGCTTGCGGACATTGGTCATCACGGCGTGCGCCGCGACCCCGGCGGCCGCGACCCCGAGGGCCGCCACCCCGACCGTGTCGGCGGTCGCCTCGATGCCGAAACCCGGGAAGCTGGGCAGCCGCTGGTAGAAGGGGCCGTTGTCCCAGAAGTTCGACTCCGAGCAGCCGATGCAGGGATGGCCGGACTGGATGGGAAAGCTGACGCCGCCGTTCCAGCGGATCGTGCCGCAGGAATTGTAGGTCGTGGGGCCCTTGCAGCCGACCTTGTAGAGGCAGTAGCCTTTCCGCGCATTTTCGTCGTCGAAGCTCTCGACGAAGAGGCCCGCGTCATAGTTGGGCCGGCGGTAGCACGTGTCGTGGACGCGGCGGGAATAAAAGGCCTTCGGGCGGCCGAGATTGTCGAGTTCCGGGATCGTGTCGAAGGTCAGCAGGTGCACGAGCACGCCGGCCATGACCTCCGCGATGGGCGGGCAGCCCTGAACGTTGATGATGGGCTTGCCGGCGATGATCTTCTTGATCGGCATGGCCTGCGTCGGGTTCGGTTTCGCGGCCTGCACGCAGCCGGAGCAGGCGCAGTTGCCCCAGGCGATGATCGCCTTGGCATGCTCCGCCACTTCCTCGGCGATGCCCTTGGCCGTCTTGCCGCCGATGCAGCAGTAAACGCCGTCCTCTGCGAGCGGTACGGAGCCTTCGATGCAGAGCAGGTACTCGCCCTTGTACTTCGCCATGGTGTCCTGCAGCGACTGCTCGGCCTGGTGGCCCGAGGCGGCCATGAGGGTCTCGGTGTAATCGAGCGAGATCTTGTCGAGGAGGATGTCGGCGACGATCGGGTGCGAGCTGCGCAGGAACGACTCGCTGCAGCAGGTGCACTCCTGAAAATGGAGCCAGATCACCGGGATCCGCTTCTTGGTCTCGAGGGCTTGGATCACCTGGGCGATGCCCGAGGCCTGGACGCCGATGCAGGCACCCATCCAGGCGCAAAAACTGAGGAACTCGCGGCGGGACACCCCGCGGGCGATGATTTGGTCGTAGATCGTTTCTTCCTTCGGGAGGGTCTCTAGTTCGAGTGGCATTTTTTGGGGGCGGGCGCGGGTGAAATACCGGCGTGGGCGCATTGAAGGGTTGCAGGCGCGGGGTTCGGGGTTGTGTCACAGTACCCGATCCCGCCGGCCGCGGATATGCGTGGCTTGGCAATTGCTGGTCGTATTTTGCGAATCGGGTGGCTGGCGCTGGACGCCGTGAATTGCACGCTGCATAGAGTGTTGTTATGCACGAGGTCGGCATCATGCAGTCGGCGCTGGACGCCATCCGGCAACAGGCCGTGAAACACGGCGCCACGCGCGTGTCTCGGATCGTCCTGCGCATCGGCACGCTCGCCGGCGTGGACCTCGACGCCCTGCGCTTCGCCTACGAGGCCCTGGCCCCGGGCGGCCCCGCCGACGGCGCCGTGTTGGAGATCGAGTCCGTGCCGGCCCGCGCCCGTTGCGCGTCCTGCCACGCGGAGTTCGGCGCCGGCCGCGGCTTCATCTTCCAGTGCCCGCACTGCGGCGACTACTCCGGCGACATCCGCGCCGGCCGCGAGCTCGGCATCGCCCGCCTCGAATTTCCCTGATCCTCCATGAACTCCCTCGACCCCACCCCCACCCTCGCGGAGTCCTCCCCGGACTGCCGCATCCATGCGCTCACCGGCGCCGCCACGGGCCTGTCCCGCGAGCTCTCCGCCCCGCTCTCCGCCGAGATCTCGGCCGCGCTCGCCGCCAGCCCCGGCGGCGAAATCGCCGTCCGGTCCGTCGACGTCAACATCCCGCTGCTCGAGAAGAACGACATCCTCGCCGAGCGGAACCGCGGCTACTTCCTCGGCCGCGGGCTCGCCGCGCTGAACCTCGTGTCGTCGCCCGGCGCCGGCAAGACCACCCTCCTCGAGCGCACACTCGACGAGTTCGGCCGGCGGACCCGGTGCGCCGTGCTCGTGGGCGACCTCGAGACCGACAACGACGGGCAGCGCCTCAGCCGGCCGCATGCGCCCGTCGCCCAGATCACCACCGGCACCGTGTGCCACCTCGACGCCGGCATGATCGCGCGCGCCGCCCAGTCCATCGACCTCGACGGCGTCCGCGTGCTGTTCATCGAGAACGTGGGCAACCTCGTGTGCCCCGCCTCGTTCGACCTCGGCGAGCAGCGGCGCGTCGTGCTGCTCTCCACCACCGAGGGCGAGGACAAGCCCCTCAAGTATCCGCCCATCTTCAAGTCCGCCCACCTCGTCCTGCTGACCAAGGTGGACGTGGCGGACCTCCTCGGCTTCAAGCGCGAGCTCGCCGTGGAAAACATCCGCCGCGTCGCCCCGCAGGCGAAGATCATCCAGCTCTCCTCCCGCACCGGCGAGGGCCTGCCGGAGTGGTACGCCTACCTCGACGCGCTCGTCGCCCGCCGCTGATCCGTCCGCCTTCCCTCCGATGCCCTCCGCCCCGCCCGACACCGACGTGCTGCTCCGCGTCCGCGGCACCGTGCAGGGCGTGGGCTACCGGCCCTTCGTGCACCGCACCGCCACGGGGCTCGGGCTGAACGGCTGGGTGCGCAACGACGCCGAGGGCGTGCTGATCCGCGCCGCCGGCGATCCCCGCCGGGTCGCGGCGCTCGCCGAGGCCCTGGTGCACGCCGCGCCGCCCGCGGCGGAGGTCACCGCCCTGGATGAACGGGCGCCCCTTGCCGACGACGCCCCCGCGGGCACCGGCTTCGCCATCGCCCAGAGCGGCCCGGGCGGCGAGATCGCGACCGCCACGCCGCCCGACCTCGCCCTGTGCGCCGACTGCCGCCGCGAGTTGCTCGACCCCGCCGACCGGCGCCACCGCTATCCGTTCATCAACTGCACGCAGTGCGGCCCGCGCTATTCGCTCATCGAGCGCCTGCCCTACGACCGGCCGCACACCACCATGCGCGCCTTCCGGATGTGCCCGGACTGCCAGCGCGAATACGACGACCCCGCCAGCCGCCGCTTCCACGCCGAGCCGAACGCCTGCCCGGCCTGCGGCCCGCATCTCACGCTCACGGATGCCGGCGGCACCATCATCGGCGAGCGCGAGGACGCCCTCCGCACCACCCGCGTCCTGCTCCGGGCCGGAACCCTCTTCGCCGTCAAGGGTGTCGGCGGCTACCACCTGATGTGCGACGCGACGAACGAGCACGCCGTGGCCGCGCTGCGCCGCCGCAAGCACCGCGACGAGAAGCCGCTGGCCGTCATGTTCCGCGACCTCGCGCAGCTGCGGACGTTCGCCGACGTTTCGCCCGCTGCGGCTAACCTGCTCCTCTCGCCGGCCGCTCCCATCGTGCTGGTGCCGCGCCGCGCCGGCACCGCCCTGGCTCCCGGCATCGCCCCGGGCAACCCGTGGGTCGGCGCCCTGCTGCCCTCCGCGCCGCTGCACGTGCTGCTGCTGGAATCCCTCGACCGGCCCCTCGTCGCGACCAGCGCCAACCTTTCCGAGGAGCCCATCTGCACGGACGACACCGACGCCCGCCGGCGGCTCGCTGGCATCGCCGATCTGTTCCTCAGCCACAACCGGCCCATCGCCCGGCCCGTGGATGACTCGGTCATCCGGCTCACCGGCAACCACACGCCCATCCTCCTGCGCCGCGCGCGCGGCTATGCCCCGGCCCCGCTGGCCCTGCCCGGCCGGCTCTCCGCCCCGGTACTATGCGTCGGCGGCCAGATGAAGGCCACCGTGGCGGTCGCCACCGGCAACCAGGTCGTGCTGAGCCCCCACCTGGGCGACCTGGAAAACGTGGCGACCCTCCGCGTGTTTGAGCAGACGATCGCCACCCTGGGCCAGCTCCAGGGCGCCCGGTTTTCGGCTGTCGTGCATGACCAGCATCCGGACTATTCATCAACCCGGTACGCGGCCCAGCTCGGCCTGCCGTGCATCGGCGTGCAGCATCACCTCGCCCATGTGCTCGCCTGCCTGCTCGAGCATGGCGAGCCGGCCAACGACGTGCTCGGCATCGCCTGGGATGGCACGGGCCATGGTCCGGACGGCACCGTCTGGGGCGGCGAATTCCTGCTCCTCCGGCACAATCAGGCCGAGCGCTTCGCCCGGCTGCGGCCGTTCCGGCTCGCGGGCAGCGCGGCGGCGGTCCGCGACGGCCGCCGGGTGGCGCTGGGCCTCGCCCATGAGATGGGCTCGCTGCGCGAAATGGCGGCATATCTTCGTTTCTCCCACCGCGACACGGCGCTCCTCGGCGCGCTGCTCGAACAGCGCCTCAACTCTCCACTGTGCTCCAGCGCCGGCCGGCTGTTCGATGCGTTCGGCGCGCTGCTCAGCCTCGGGCAGCTCAACGCCTTCGAGGGCCAGCTGCCGCTCGCCGTCGAGGCGGCCGCGACCGCGGCGCCCCGCTCGGACCGCGCCCTCCCCTTTCCGGTCGTGCGCGCCGCCACGCCGGGCGCCCGGCTCGACATCGACTGGCGCCCCGCCGTCGAGCAGGTGCTGCGCCCGGGCCGCGATGCGGCCGACGACGCGGCCGCCCTGCACCGCGGCCTCGCCCGGGCGATGGTGGACGTGGCCCGGCAGGCCGGCGCCGGCACCGTCGTGCTCACCGGCGGCTGCTTTCAGAACGCCCTGCTCCACTCCCTCTCCGCCGCGGCGCTCACCGCCGCCGGTTTCCGTGTGCTGTTCCACCAGCGCCTGTCCCCGAACGACAACTCCATCGCCGCCGGCCAGGCCCTCGCCGCGCTCTGGCAGGTCACGTCCGTCACCCTCCCCGCATGAATCCGCCCTATCGTTCGCTTTCTCGGTCTCCTAATCGTTCTCCTCTCTGAGCGGACCGAGAACGAGAAGGATTACGAGAACGAGTCCATACCCCAACCGTCCTTTCCACCCCAAAACCCCTCCCTCCCATGTGCCTCGCCGTTCCCGGCAAAGTCGTTGAAATCATCGGTGACGATCCCCTGCTCCGCTCCGCGAAGGTCAGCTTCGCCGGCGTCATCAAGCTCGTCAGCCTCACCTGCACGCCCGACGCCCGCCTCGGCGACTTCGTGCTCGTCCACGTCGGCGTCGCCATCAGCGTCATCGATGCCCAGGAGGCCGAGGAAACCTTCCGCTACCTCCGCGCGATGGGCGAACTCGACGGTCTCGACGCCGCGGTCGCCGCCGCCTCCCCGCCATGAAATACGTCGACGAATACCGCAGTGCCGCCCTCGTCCACCAGCTGGCCGCCGCGATTGCGCGCACTGCGACGCGGCCGTGGACCCTGATGGAGATCTGTGGCGGGCAGACCCACGCCATCGTCAAGTTCGGCCTCGACGACCTGCTGCCCAAGACGATCACGCTGGTCCACGGCCCGGGCTGCCCGGTGTGCGTGACCAGCGCCGAGCTGATCGACCAGGCGGTCGCGCTCGCGCTGCACCACGGCGCGATCCTGTGCTCGTTCGGCGACATGCTGCGCGTGCCGGGCAACGGCATCGATCTCCTGACCGCCAAGGCCCGCGGCGCCGACGTGCGCATCGTCTATTCCCCGCTGGACGCGGTCACGATCGCCCGGGAGAACCCCGCGAAGCCGGTAGTTTTCTTCGCCGTCGGTTTTGAGACCACCGCCCCGGCCAACGCCCTCGCGGTGCTCCGCGCCGAGCGCGAGCATGTCGTAAATTTCTCCATCCTGACCTCGCACGTCCTCGTGCCGCCCGCCATGCGCGCGATCCTCGGCTCCCCGGAAAACCTCGTGCAGGGCTTCCTCGCCGCCGGCCACGTCTGCGCCATCATGGGCACCGGGGAATACGGCCCGATTGCCCGCGAGTTCGGGGCGCCGATCATCATCACGGGCTTCGAGCCGGTGGACATCATGGAAGGCATCCTCCTCTGCGTGCAGCAGCTCGAGGCCGGCCGCGCCGAGATCGCGAACGCCTACACGCGCGCCGTGCGGCCCGAGGGTAACGCGAGTGCGCGGCGGCTCGTCGAGCAGGTCTTCGAGGTCTGCGACCGCGACTGGCGCGGCCTCGGGGTCATCCCCCAAAGCGGCCTGGCCGTGCGCCCGGCCTACGCGGCGTATGACGCGACCCGGCGCTTCCCGCTCGAAAGGACCACCGCGGCGGGCGCGACGGAATGCATCAGCGGCGCGATCATGCGCGGCGTGAAAAAGCCGCACGACTGCCCGGCCTTCGGCACGCGCTGCACGCCCGAACATCCGCTGGGTGCGCCCATGGTCTCCAGCGAAGGCGCCTGCGCGGCCTATTACCGCTACCGGCACCGGCTCGGGGCGGCCGCCGTCCCTGCCGCCTGAAGACCGCGCCGCAGTCCACCATCGGCCCGGCAGCTCGGTTTCGCCCTCCCGTTGGTGGCAATATCTGCGGACTGATAGCCAACGGAGGCTGAGACCGCGGGACCGCCGGGACGTATACTCGGATCACGCTGCACGGCCGGGCGCGATCGCGGCCCAACTTCAACCCAAGGTTTCCCATGCCTCCGCTCCTCCTTCTCCGCGTGGCCGTCGCGCTCGTGTGGCTGTACGAGGGCCTGTGGTGCAAAATCCTCGGGCGCATGCCGCACCAGCAGTCGATCGTCGAATCCGTACCGGCGCTCAGCGGGCCGTTCGCGCGGTTCTTCCTCAGCTCCCTCGGCTACCTGGAGTGCGCCTTCGCCGTCTGGGTCCTCACCGGCCTGTGGCCGTGGTGGGCCGCGCTGGCCCAGACCGTCATTCTCGTGGCGATGAACAGCGTCGGACTCTCGTTCGCCCGCCAGCATATTCACGATCCCATCGGGATGGTCCTGAAAAACTTCGTCCTGATCCTGCTGCTGTGGGTGGCGGCGGGCTATCCCGCCTAGGAGGCACCATCATGTCCGAGACCCATTGGCAGAGCGGACGGCTGGATGGGTTCCGTGGGCCGAAGGCCCTGCTGTTCGGCCGGGTCTATGAGGACTCCGCCATCGAGGCCGGGGTATTCCCGGCGGGCGGACGCATCGCCTGCATCGCCTCGGCCGGCTGCACCGCCCTCGATCTGTCCCACCAGCATGCAGTGACCGCCGTCGACCTCAACCCGGTGCAACTCGCCTACGCGCAACGCCGGGCCGCCGGTGCGCCGCCCGAGGAGGGCGTCGCGGAACGCTGGATGGCCCGGGGCCGGCTCGGGTTGCGACTCGTGGGCTGGTCGCCGGAACGGCTGGAGACCTTTCTGGGGCTGGCCGACCCCGCCGCCCAGTCCGCCTTCTGGCGCGACCGCCTCGATACGCGCGGGTTTCGCCTGGTCGTGGACAACGTCCTGCGGCTCACTCTGCTGAGCGCCATCTATGCCGCCCCGCTGCTGCAGGTGCTGCCCGTTCCGTTCGGGCCGGTGCTGCGGTCCCGCCTACAACGCGGCTGGTCGCGGCACGCCAACCGCTCCAATCCCTACGCCCGGGCCCTGCTCCTCGGCGACCTGACCCCGCCGGGCCGGCCGGCCGGCTCGCCGATCCGGTTCGTCTGCTCCGACATGGCGGAGTTCCTAGAGTCCTGTCCGCCGGGGTCCTTCGACGGATTTTCGTTTTCCAACATTCTGGACGGGGCCGGGCCGGCCTACCGGGCCCGGCTCTTCCGGGCCGCGAGCCGCGCCGGGACCAAGGCCAGCATGATGGTCCACCGGAGTTTCGCGGAGCCCGACCCGGACATGAAATGGAACCTGGCGGCGAACGACCGCTCCCTCCTCTGGGGCGTGGTGTCCGTCGTGCCGCTCCACTGAACCGATGAAAACCTCCCCCTACTGGCGCGGTGTCTGGCAGCTGGCGGATCCCCGGCTCACGCTGGCTTCGCTCAGCTCGCTGCTGATCGGCACCGCTGCCGCCGCGCGCGCCGGCCCGATCCGCGTCGGTTGGCTGGTGGCGACGGTCGCGGGTATCGTCGCGCTCGAGATCGCCAAGAACGCCTCCGGGGAGATCACGGACTTTGACTCGGGCGCCGACGGCGCCGTCACCGCCGACGACCGCAGTCCGTTCTCCGGCGGCCGCCGTGTGATCGTGGACGGACTGCTGACACGGACCGAAACGCGGACCATTGCCGCGATCACGTACGGACTCGGCATCGGAACGGGCCTCGTGATCGCCGGCTGGTGCGAACCGCGCATCCTGTGGATCGGCGTGGCCGGCACGGCGCTCGCGTGGCTGTATGCCGGGTTTCCCTGCCGGCTGGCCTACCGCGGATTCGGCGAGCTGGCCGTGGCCATCGCCTATGGCCCGCTGATTTGCTCCGGCGCGTATCTGGTCCAGCGCCACACGCTGCCATCAGGAGTAATCCTGCTCTCCCTTCCGGTCGGGCTCCTGATCGCGGGCTTCCTCTGGATCAACGAATTTCCGGACTACAAGGCGGACCTCGCCGCCGGGAAACTCAACCTCGTGGCGCGGCTCGGCCGGCCGCGCGCGAGCCACTGGTTCGCGGCGATCATCTTCATCGCGTTCGCGATCCAGGTCCTGCTGCCGGCCTGCGCCTTTCCCCGCGGCGTCTGGTTCGGCTTGGTGGGTATTCCATTTGCCTGGGCCGCGGCCCGGCGGGCGATCCGGTCCCCGGATGCCACCGGCCGGATCATCCACGCGCAGCGCTGGACCTTGGAAAGTTTTGTCATCCTTTCCCTCGGAACCGCCGCCGGTCTGATGCTCACGCCCAGGTAGCGTCAGCAATCACGGAGGAGTGGCCACCAAATGGCCCAAGGGCTCGGGGACTGCGAAGGAGCTACCATTGCGCCTGTAGGCGCGCGGGAGATTCGAGCCGGAGCCTTGGAACCCTTGTGCCTTTTCATGGCCACTCTCCGCTCCGGCTCGTGACTCAAACCACGTCAACTGTGTCAATGAAACTGCCCTAGCAGATCCGCGGCAGCTGCTCACCGCTGAGGCGGTCCACGATCCGCTCGGAGCCGATGATGCTCCGCAGCGTCACCTGCCCGGCCGGACCCGCGGACACCCGGCCGATGATCGCCGGCGCGCCACCCGGCGCCGTCCGCCGCAGGATGCGCAGCGCCCGCTCGGCCTGCGCCTCGGGCAGCAGGCACACGAACCGGCCCTCGTTGGCCACATAGTAGGGATCCAGCCCGAGAATCTCGCAGGCGCCCTGCACGATCTCGGACACCGGCACCTGCGCGCTGTCCATCGCGATGGCCACGCCGGCCGCCTCCGCGAGTTCCACCAGCGCCGTCGCCAGTCCCCCGCGGGTGAGGTCGCGCAGGCAATGGATTTCCAAGTCCGCGCCGAGGAGCGCCTGCACCGGCGCCACGAGCGGGGCGCAGTCGCTTTGGATTTCGCTCTCGAAACTGAGGCCCGCGCGCGTCGCCATGATGGCGATGCCGTGCCGCCCGATGTCGCCGCTCAGGATGATGGCGTCGCCCGGCCGGATGCACGACGGCGCCACCGTCCGCGCCGTCTCGATCACGCCCACGCCGGCGGTGGTCACATAAAGCCCGTCACCCTTCCCGCGCTCCACCACCTTGGTGTCGCCGGTCACGATGCTCACGCCGGCGGCCCGCGCGGCGTCGCGCATTGAGGCCACCACGCGTTCCAGGGTCGCGATCGGCAGGCCCTCCTCGAGGATGAAGCCCGCGCTCAGCCACTGCGGCCGGGCGCCGCACATGCACAGGTCGTTGACGGTGCCGTTGACGGCCAGGTGGCCGATGTCACCGCCGGGAAAAAACAGCGGGCTCACCACATGGCTGTCGGTGGTGAACGCCAGCCGCCCGCCCACCGCCGGCAACACCGCACCGTCATGCTGGGCGTCGAGCGCGGGATTGGCGAAGGCCGGCCGGAAAACCCGGTCGATCAGCTCCTGCGTCAGACGTCCGCCGCCGCCATGACCCATGGTGATCTCGGTCCGGTGCGGGAGCGGCACGGGACACTGGAGACCGGCAAGGGAGGTCGGGGCGGCCATGGCGGGAAAGTTCAGGTGGCGGCGGCACGGAAGCTGCGCCAGCGGCCCGGCGGCAGCAGGGCCAGCGCAATGAGCGCGACCTGGACCAGGACGAAAGAGAGCAGCCCGTAGAACGCGGCGCTTGTGAAGCCGTAGCTGTGGAGGCCGACGCCCAGCATGTTGGTGCCGAACCAGCTCCAGGCCGTGACGATGTTGCCGAACACCGCGAGGGCCATCAGCCCGCGCTGGCGGACCAGCCCGCCCCAGCGGGCGTGGAGGATGACGGCATTCCAGATGACGATGATCAGCGCGCCGTTCTCCTTCGGATCCCACCCCCAGAAGCGGCCCCAGGACTGGTCGGCCCAGATGCCGCCGAGGACGGTGCCGACGAAGCTGAAGAAGGTCGCGAAGCAGACGATCCCGTAAACCATCCGGGCCAGCGAGTCCGCCGTGGCCGCATCGAGCGAGCGGGTGAGCACGCCGCGCAGGATGTAGATGATCGCCAGGAAGCCCGCGAGAAACGTGGAGGCGTAGCCGATGGTCACCGTGACCACATGCGTCGCCAGCCAGAAGTTCGAGTCGAGCACGGCCCGCATCATTTCGAGGGTGTCACCGCTGAGCGACAGATGGTGCGCGATCACCAGCGTGCTGAAGCCGATGAGCGAGCCGGCCGCGCCCGCCACCGCGCGGCGGTCGAGCCGCTCCAGGATGAGGCAGAGTCCGACCGCGCCCCACCCGATGAACAGCGCCGAGGAATAAAGATTGGTCACGGGCGGGCGGCCTTCGAGCCACATGCGCGCCAGGATGCCGAGGGTCGTCAGCGCAAACGCCAGCTCCATCAGCCCGAGCGCCGTGCGCCCGAGAATGTCGGGCCATTTCAGCCACGAGACCACCGCGCAGAGAAACGCGACGACATACAGGACCAGGCTGGAATAAAACGGCTCAGCCCGGTTGAAGAGCGCCTCGAGCGCGCACTTGCGCATCACCGGGGCGAAGGAAGCCGTCAGGCTGGCGGCGTAATCGCGGACGACCGCATTGAAGGCCTCCGGATCGCCGGCCACCCAGGCCCGGCCCATCGCCGTATACTGCCGCACGGCCGGATCCACGCCGGCCCCGAGGGCCGCCGAGGCCAGCAGCGAGCGGCCCGCCGTCCGCCAGTCCGGCGTACCGGAAGCGGGTGGAACCACGCGCAGCACGCTGAACGAGTCCATGGTCTCGAAGACCGGGCGCGCGGCGGGCAGCTGCGCAGCCGACGCGAGCAGCGCGGGAAAATCGGGGCTGTCCGGCGCCTGCAGGCTGAACTTGAGGTGATCGTAAAGCAGCAGGTGTTCCCGCAGTTCCTCGACCGCGCGCTGGAACGTGGTGCGCTCCGCGGCTTCCACCGGCGCGGCCAGCTGCGCCTGGCGGTCCAGCTCGGCCAGCCCCGGCCGCAGCTGGGCAAAGGCAAACCGCACCCCGCCGTCCCCGTCGGCCGGCGAGAGGTTGAAGAGCGAAAGCACATCGGCGTTGTCGATGCGGATCATCCGGCAGGCGTCAGCCGTGGCCGGCTGGAAAAGCACGGTCAGCAGCCACTCGTGCGGCGTCAGCGAGCGGCCGTCCGGCGTGGCCACGCGCTGGCGGCCCTGCAGCAGGAGCAGCGTGTTGCGCGCGACGGAATCCATCGGCTTCAGGCGGCCGTCCGCGAGGACGGGCAGCCGGCCGAACGCCGCGAGGTCGAAGCCGCGCCGCCTCGGCTCGGGCCAGAGCGTGCAGGCGAGGCCGAGCAGCGCGAAAACGGCGACGATGGCGGGAAGTTTGGTCTTCATGTCAGGAGGCCTTCGGTTGCGCCGCAGCGGCGGTGGCGGTGGCGCGCCGGCGCGCAAACCCGAGGAGATGGATGAGGAACTGCACGGCAAGGCCGAGGGCGATCAGCCCGCAGGCGGCGTAGGGCACCGTCCAAGCCGGGTTGCGCACCACCTGAAGGACGGAGGTGCGGTCGTTGTTGTCGTAGCCGGCCTGGTAGAACGCGCGGCCCGCAAACCGCAGCGGGCTGTTCATGTAGATGCGGACCTGCCGGTCCTCGCGGCCGTCGTCGCTGCGCAGCCGGATCGTGCTGGCAAAATCCTTTGGGATCGACGTGCCGGGATACACGTCGTGGGTGAACTTCAGCAGCGTGATCGCCACCGGGAAATAGTCCCGCTTGGCCCGCAGGGAAACCTGCCACGTCCGGCCCTGGTAGGCGAAGGCCTGCGGCGACACCAGCAGGGACGAGACCAAGACCGTGCCGATCAACCCGTCGGTGCCCCGAATCTCGATGAAGGCGGTGGGCCAGTTGCTTTCGTTCGGCTTGTAGGTGACGGGAGCCGGCTGCACGGTGATCTCCGTGCCGTCGCCGAGGGTCGCGACCGGGGCCGGGGCATCCGTGGTCGCGTTGCGCATGCGGAGCATAGCGTTCGGATAATAGGCCGTGGCCCGGAGCGTGAACGGCAGCCGCGGGTGCTGAATCTCCGCCCGTTCCTCGACCCAGACGGACGGGATGGCGACCACCTCGTCATAGCGCGGGTCCGTGGTGTCGGCGACGGCGAGTTCCGTCTCGCGGAAGCTCTCGGCATAATGCTTGGTCTGGCCCACATCGAGGCGCATCTGGCTGTCCCGCTGCCACAGGCCCGACACGCCCTCGCCAATCAGCAGGAGGATGAGCCCGATGTGCGTGAGCCAGATGCCGCAGTTTTTCCAGGCGAGCCGGAAGCGCGTGCAGTGCGCCGCGAGGAGGTTGGCCAGCAGCACGCCGCCGAGCAGGTAACCGCCGGGAAACACCGGCACCGAGTACGGCGTGCCGGCGATGCGCGTGAGGACGAAGAAGGAGTGGAAATATTTTTCCTGCACGCCCCAGACCCCGAGGTGCACCTGGTCAAGCGTGGCGGCGAAGACCATCAGGATCGACAGCACGAGCAGGAAGACCGTGAGGCGGATCGAGGCCAGGGTGGCGAGCAGCGACTTGAAAAATGTCCGGGTCATGGGTTCAGGGAGCCTCGACGGTTTGGAGGAAGGCCAGGAAGGCCGGCTTCGCGGCCGCCACGGCATCGCCGGGCCCGGTCAGCTTGAAGAACCACGTGCGCCCCCTGCCATGGCACGAGCGCCGCCACGATCCGCGGGCCGCCCGCCGCGGGTCCGGCGGCATCCGTCACGATGAAATGCAGCCCGTGCGCCGCCACGACGGGCGTGGTGATCCCCGCCAGCGCGGCGTCATCCACCGGGTCGAGGCCGACCTGGCCGCGCCAGCGGTTGACGTTCGCCAGCACGCCGCCGACATCGCCGGGAAACACCGTGATCGCAACCTCGGCCGCGCCGACGGCATAGCTGCCCTTGCGCATCGCGCTGGCGGCCTTGACCGACCAGCCGGCCGGCGCCTGCCAGCGCAGCACGGGGCCGTCCGCCACCGGCGGAATCGTCCCCGCCATGCCGGCGGGCGCGGCGGGTGGCGCCGCCGCTTCCACGGCACCGGCGGTCATGGTGACCGTCTGCAGGAAAGCGGTGAACACGTCGCGCTGCGCGGCGACGAGAGGCGCGGGGCCCATCAGCTTGAAAAACCAGACGCGCTCCGGGCTGCGCAACCAGGCACCGAGCAGGCGTACCGGGGCCTTGGCCTCGCCGGCCGTGCCAGTCAAATCCACGACGGCCATTGTCCCGGCGGGCGTCGCGAGGGACTGCACCTGCGCCGGAAGTTCGGCCGCCGTCACCGGGGCCAGCTGAAGCTGGCCGCGCCAGCGGTTGATGTTGGCGAGGTCATCGCCGCCCGACCCGGGAAAGGTGACAATGGAAACGTCCGCCTTGGCGCCGTCCGCACCCGGCACGAGAAAACTGCCGGTCCGCAGTCCGTCGGCCTTCTGTGCCTGCCAGCCGGAGGGAGCCACCCAATGCAGGCCGGGGCGGGCCTGCGCCACGACCGGCGCCGGGGTGGCGGCCGGCGGGGGCGGCACGGCGGCATTGTCCGGGTCCTTGTCCACGCGATAGACCGCCATGCCGCGGTCCTTGCAGCCCGCCACGCCGGCGAGGCCGAGGAGCAGGAGGGTTTTGGCAAACCGGGACGGGTGGGAACCAAGGCGGGAACGGGCCGGAAAGGTCATGGGCAGAGGATGGCGCATTTCGGCGCGGAATGCTCGGCAGCCGTTGCGATAGGGTGCGCAGATCTTGCCATTTGGCTAGACCGCAGCGGCGTGGCGCTGGGTGGCCGGCGTGAGCGTGGCGTCAAAGCACGTGGCGATCACGCGGAGCAGCGGTCCCCCGGCCCGCGTGACCTGCAAGCCCTCCAGAGTGCACGCTACCAAGCCGTCCGCCTCGAAGGGCGCGAGGGCGCGGATCTCTGGCGCGTAGGTGGTGGCGACATCCACGCCGAGCTCGGCGCTGAGCGCGGCGTAATTGAGTTTCCGGTCGCACATCAGCCGCATGATGAGGGTGCGGCGGCGGCGGTCCTCGGCCGTCAGGACCAGCCCGCGCTCCACCGGCAGCCGGCCCGCGCGCACGGCCTCCTGCCACGCCGCGAGTTCCTTGTGATTCTGACGGTAGCTGTCGGCGGTCGAGGAGATCGACGACACGCCGAACCCGTACAGCGACGCCCCCGCGGCCGTGCTGTAACCCTGGAAATTGCGGTGCAGCGTGCCGGCGCGCTGGGCGAGCGCGAGTTCGTCATCCGGCCGGGCGAAATGGTCGAGGCCGATGTCAATGTAGCCCGCGGCGGTCAGCTTCGCGTGCGCGATGGCGAACATCGCGAGCTTCTGCTCCGGTGTCGGGAGCTGGCCGCGGGTCTCGAAGATCTTCTGGGCGGGCCGCAGCCACGGGACATGCGCGTAGCTGAAGACCGACAGGCGGTCGGGCGCCAGTTCGAGCACCTCGTCGATGGTCCGCCCGAAGCTCGCGGAGGTCTGCAGCGGGAGGCCATAGATCAGGTCGACATTGATCGAGGCGAAGCCCGCTTCGGTCAGCCATTTGAACGCCTGCGCGGTCAGCTCCGTGGGCTGCCAGCGGTGGATCGCCAGCTGCACGGCCGGGTTCGTGTCCTGTACGCCGAGCGAGGCGCGGTTGGCGCCGATCAGGCGCAGCGCCTCGACCTGCTCCCGGGTCAGGCGCCGCGGATCGATCTCGACGCCGAACTCGCAGCGCGGGGCCAGGTGGAAGAGTTCGCGGATGCGCAGGCCCAGCCGCGCCAGTTCGGCGGGCTGCAGGAAGGTGGGCGTGCCCCCGCCGAAATGCACCTGCTGCACCGGCCGGCGCCGGTCGAGGCGGGCGGCCACCAGCTCCATCTCGCGCTCCAGGTCGTCCAGGTACTCGGTCGCCGCCCCGCGCTGGGTGGTGATGATCGTGTTGCAGCCGCAGTACCAGCAGAGCGACTCGCAGAACGGCAGGTGAAAATAGAGCGACAGCGGGCCGGCGCCGGGGGCGTTGTCCGCGGCGATCGCCTCATCCAGCGGCAGGCTCGCGAGGTCGGCCGTGAACTTGGTCGCCGGCGGATAGGAGGTGTAGCGCGGCGCGGCGGCGGAGTACTTCCGGATCAGGTCCAGGTCGAGGGCAGGGGCGGCGGCGGATTCGTTCGGCTGGATCATGGGCATGGTGGTCTGCGGCCATGGTCGCACGGAATCACCGCCCCGGCTCACCGCAGCTTGCCCAAGGCTACGCATATTTTGCGGAGGCCGGCGGCCGCCTGGTCAAAACCGACCAAGCGGTCGCGCGGGCCCGCCGCCCGGCAGCAGGTCAATTGTCCTGATTCTTGCCGTTGTGGCAGTCGTTGCAGAGGAGACCCATGCCGTCGATGTCGCTGGAGGGATGCTTGAAGAGCTGGCCCGCGGGGGCGACCTTGGTCAGCTCGGTGCCGCTGCCCTGCGCAAGGATGGTATGGCAGCTGTTGCAGTCGGTCGCGGGCAACTGCTTGCCCGCGCCGGCGACCGAGTGCTTGCCGTCGTGGCAGCGGAAGCAGCCCGCGGTGTCCAGGTGCCCGATGTTGTCGGGATACTTGCTCCAGTCGGCCTTCATCTCGGGAAAGAAATTGTCGCGGTAGATCGCCTGCACGGTGGCCACCGTCGCGTCCAGCCCGGCCCGGCCCGCATACTGGCGGCGGAGCCCGGCGTCGATCGCCGCGACGGCCTCGGCCTGCGTGGCATACGGCTTGGTCAGCAGGTCGACCGCCGTGCGCTTGAGCGCCGGCGTCGCGGCATCGAGCCGCCCGAGGTAAAGCGCCTCGTCCACCGCGTCGTTCGGCGAGGTGTAGCGGTGCGCCGGGCGGTTGTGGCAGTCCATGCAGTCCATGCGGCGCACCTTCGCCGGGTCGGGCTCGCCCTTGAACTCGGCGGTGCGGTACACGGTGGCCGTGCCGTCCGCCTTCGTGATGCGGACCCAGGGAATGACCTGGCGCTGGGCGTCGGAGGCGAAGTACTCCACCTGGTTCGACACATTCATGTGCCAGTGGATGCCGCCGACCGGGCCGTGGGCGGGGCTGCCGCCGCCGACGTTGATCAGCAGGCGGGCGGTGTAGGGCGTGTTCTTGTCGTCGGCGAGGTAGCGGTGGAACGTCCGCTCGACGCTGCCGGAATATTTCTCGGCCCAGTGGCACTCCTCGCAGGTCTCCCGCGCGGGCCGCATGTTCTGCACCGGCGTGTGAATCGGGCGCTCATACTTGTTAAAGAGGATGCCGTAGAGCTGGCGGGTGCCGTTGACCTTGGCCTTGACGTAGGACGAGGCGCCCGAGCCGACGTGGCACTCGACGCACGCCACCTTGGCGTGGGCCGAGCGCTGGTAGGCGGTGAACTCCGGTCCCATCACGGCGTGGCAGACCTCGCCGCAGAACTGGTTCGACTCCGTATAGACGTAGGTCTGGTAGCTGCCCACCGCCGTCAGGAGCAGGAACGTCATCGATCCCGCGCTGAACCAGATCAGGATCGACCGGTCGCGGGGCCGCGAGAGGTCGATGGAAAGATGCGGCGAGGTGACCGCCCCGTCCCGGGCCATCGCCCGGCGGTGGTGCCACGCGCCCGCGCCCGCGAGCACCAGGCCCATGATGAGGAACCCCGGCGTGACCACATAACAGAGGATGCCGAAATAGGGATTCGTCGCGCCGCGCCCGAGCAGGTCGAGCGCGAAGAGAAAGATGAAGGCGAAGAGGCTGCTGCAGGCGAGGATCAGGCCGGCGAGGCTGATCCAATTGCGCCAGATCGAAGGGCGGAGCGGCGGGACATTGTCGGCGGGAGTGGTCATGGGAAAAACGGAGTTGCCCGCAGTGTACAGGAAAGCCTCCCCACCGGGCTGCGCACGGGTTGACGAATACTGCGCAGATCTTGAGCCGCGCCAGCAAACCCTCTCGCCAAGTCCTGCGCACAACTCGGCAAGGCATGCGCAGCCAAGCCGCTCCATATCAGGCATCCTGTGACCGATAAATCAGGAGGACCGTTCTCCCTCTCCCAACCAACCACCCGACCTTTCCGCCATGAAATCCCATCCCCGCTGGTCCAAGACCACCCTACTCTTCGGCAGCACCGCCCTCTGGGGCCTGGTGCTCGTCGGCTGCGTGACCGTGAATCGCATCACGCTCGCGCCGCCGCGCATCGCCGGCGCCACCTTCGTCGGCTCCAAGGAGTGCGCCCAGTGCCATTCCGACCAGACCGACCACTTCGCCACCGCCACCCACGCCCGCCTGGCGCTCTCCGACTCCAAGGTCGGCGACACCGGCTGCGAGGCCTGCCATGGCCCGGGCAGCGCGCACGTCGAGTCCGGCGGCGCCCGCGGCACGATCGTCAATCCCAAGAAGTCGCCCGAGACCTGCTTCCAGTGCCATCTCGACAAGCGCGGCGAAATGAGCCTGCCCCACACCCATCCGGTGCTGGCCGGCAAGGTCAGCTGCGTGGACTGCCATGATGTGCATGCCGGCAAGGCGGTCCGCGGCGGCGGCGCCGCCCTGGCGGCCTCGACCGAGACCTGCCTCCGGTGCCACACGCAGCAGGCCGGCCCCTTCGTCTATCCGCACGGCGCCATCCGCGAGGAAGGCTGCACCGCCTGCCACAACCCGCACGGCACCGTGAATGACAAGATGCTCGTCGCCCGTGACGCCAACCTGTGCCTGCGGTGCCATCTCGCCGATGTCACCCCCGGCTTCAACATCGGCGGCTACAAGAGCGGCGGCGCCCACGCCAATGCCATCGGCTCCCGTCTCTCGGAAGGCACCTGCTGGTCCGCCGGCTGCCACGAGGATGTCCACGGTTCCAATGTGAACGCTTCCCTCCGTCCCTAACCGCAAGGAAACCACTCCCATGCATGCTTCCACCTTCTCCCTCCCGCGCCGCGCCGGCCTTCTTTGCGCCGGGGCGCTCCTCGCCCTCCCCGGGGTCCTGAAGGCCGCCGACGCCAACGCCGACGCCTTCCCGAACTTCGAGAGTTACATCAAGATCTCGGGCCAGGCGCCCATCATCACCGGTGACAGCGCCGCCTTCGCCAACCGCACCGGCACGCCGACCTCCGGCGCCGCCGGCATCGAGGATCTCTATTACACCAAGGACGTGACCAAGGACACCACGCTGGTGATCAACGGCCGCGCCCTCGGTGGGACCGACGACTACCTCGCGAGCTTCAACTTCACGAAGAGCAATGTCGGCTCCGTCGAGGCGGGCTACAAGACGTTCCGCACCTTCTACGACGGCGTGGGCGGCTTCTTCCCGCTGGCCGACAAGTTCCAGCTCATGAGTCCCGAGCAGCTGCACGTGGACCGCGGCACTTTCTGGCTGACGGCGACCCTCGCGCTGCCCGACCGCCCGGTCTTCAAGCTCAGCTTCCGCGACGAGACCCGCAACGGCCAGAAGGACTCCACGGAGTGGGCCGCCATCATCAATCCCAACGCGGTGATCGTGAACGGCGCCCTCGTGGGCACCGCCGTCCCGGCCAACACCCCCTTCGTCGCCCCCAATCTGCTGAACATCGACGAGCACCATCAGATCCTTGAGGGCAGCATGGTCGCGAACTTCGGCAAGACCACGGAGACCTTCAAGGTGACCGGGGACTGGGCCGACAATCAGGACGGCCGATCCTACGTGAAGTATCCGGGCTCAACCGTGATCGTGGATCCCACCGTCACGGTGCTCGACGACCAGGAATTCTACAAATCCACGAGCTTCAAGCTGCTCAACCAGACCGTGACCAAGTTCAACGAGGTCGTCGCCCTCGATGTCGGCCTTACCTATCAGCATGCCACGACCACCCTCGGTGGCAACTGGGTCACCCCGGCCTACAGCACCACGCTGAAAACGGTGTACTCCGCGGTCACCGCGGGCAGCATCTTTGGCGGCACCAAGCTGGATGACTATGTCGGCAACATCTTCCTGCGGCTTACGCCGGGCAAGAACTGGTCCGCCGACCTCGGCTTCCGCGACGAGTACAACGACACCACGAGCAAGGGCGGGTTTGTCACCACCAGCCTCGCCGCGGCGGCCACCAGCACCGCCAGCAGCAACTTCACCGTCGCGAACGACCTGACCTATTCGCACTACATCGACCACGTCGCCACGCCCGAGGTCACGGTGCAATACCAGGGCTTCAACCAGGTCTCGCTGTATGCCACGTTCGACGACCGCATCAACCGGGGCACGCAGCACTGGGTCAATCCCTACGCTGCCAGCACCACCGCCGGCATCACCGGAGTGGTGACGACTGCCGGGGCCCCGATCGGATCGGTTTTCTATCAGGATGCCAACCAGGACAACGAGGACGCCAAGGTCGGCGCCATCTGGAACGCCTCCAAGGAGTTCACATTCCGCGCCGAGGTCTTCCGCAAGGACCACCAGAATCGCTTCATCGGCGCCAACGATTACATCGGCACGGGAAGTTACGGCGCGCTCTACGCCACCGGTTACACCTTCACCGGCGTCAAGCTCACCGTCGCCTACCGGCCGATTCCGGAGCTGGCGTTCACCACGCGCTACCAGCCGCAGAGCGGCAACATGTCCGTCCTCGCCAATGCCGTCACGGGCGGCTCGGGCAACGAGGCCACCTCCGGCCGCGCCAAGACCCAGCTGATCAGCGAGACCGTGGACTGGAATCCCACGACCCGGGTCTATGTGCAGGGCAACGTCAACCTGAACTACAACTACATCCAGACCGCGTATCCGGCCGTGGTGGTTTCCACCACGACGAACATTCCCACGCCGATCCAGAACTCCAACAACAACTACGTCACCGCCAGCGCGCTCTTCGGCTTCGTGCTCGACCCGCGGACGGATGCGCAGCTGCAGGGCTTCTGGACGAAGGCCGACAACTACAACCCGCAGATCGCGGCCGGCGGCCAGCCCTATGGCGCCAGCTTCGACGAGCGGAGTGTGGTGGCCGGGGTGAAGTACAAGTTCTCCGACCGCGTCCTGGGCGAAGCCAAGGGCGGCTATCTGCAACGGACCGACGCCACCACGGGCAACTTCACGAACTACCGCGGCCCGCTCTTCTATGTCTCGCTGACCTGCGCGCTCTGACCTCTCCGGCGTGCCGCCGTGATCCCGGGCTTCGGCCCGGGATCCACGACCGGGGACGGCCCGCCCGATTCCGACAGCTATCCGACCACCCGGTCAGACCGTTACCCCAGCTCCACCCCACCCGCTCCACTGAAGCAGCTAGGTCCCTGATCTGGCTGGCTTCGTGAGGGCACCGATTTCAGCAGTCATGCCGGCCGATGAATGCCAGCCATCCGAGCACCTCGGAAAACGATGCGGTTCGCCGACTCGCCCGGCTTGAGGCGCGGGTCGCACAGCTTGAGGCCCGCGCCGGCCTGCCCGCCGACACGGAACCGACGGCGACTTCCCGTGCCGTCGCCGAGCCGCCGTCCAGTGTGCCTAGCGGGGACGATCTTGAGTTGAAGGTTGGCCAGGACTGGTTCGCCCGGATCGGCATCGGTGTGCTCGCCCTGGGGGCCGGCTTCACCCTGTCCCTGCCCTATGCCAGCCTGCCCGCTGCCCTCCCCTCGCTGACCGGCCTGGGACTTGCGGCCGGACTCTTCGCCGTGGCCTGGGGATGGCGGGACTCGTTCGAACTCGTCGCCTCCTATCTTCGCGGGGTGGCGATGGCCCTGCTTTATTTCGCCATCCTGCGCCTGTATTTCTTCAGTCCGCGGCCCTTGCTTACCACCGGCACGTTTGCCGGCCAGGCCGTGCTCGTCTTCGCGGTCGCCATCAACCTGATCATCGCGTGGCGGCGCCGGTCGCCGTGGCTGCTCGCGCTGGCCTTGCTCACGGGCTGCCTCACGGCAATCGCCGTCGGGAGCACAGGATTTGTGCTGCCGGTCCTCGGGTTGCTGTCGGCGCTGGTGGTGGCTTTCAGTGCGCGGGGTGGCTGGCCGGCCCTCTGGCTCGCCTTCATGCCGGTCCTGTACGCAACTTACCTGGCTTGGGCGCTGAACGATCCGCTGCTCGGCCGGCCTTTGCAGTTCATCCCCGCCCCGGCCGGCCCCGCCTGCGTGCTGCTGATGGCCGCGGTCCTCGCCTCCGGCCCCCTGTGGTGGCGCAGCCCCGCGGCGGACGAAGGCGGCGGCCCGGCCGGCGCCCTCTTGAACTGCGCGCTGGGCTACGGGGTCTTCCTGATTCATACGCTCGGCGGGCCCGGCAGCGGTTTCGCCACCGCCCACCTGGCCGCGGCGATGGTCCTGTTCGGCCTCGCGGTGCTGTTCCGGCTGCGCGCACCCGGCCGGGTCGCGCCTTTCCTCTATGCCATGACGGGCAACCTGGCGCTCAGCGTGGCCATCCTCAAGCTCTCGACCGTGCCGGACGTCTTCGTCTGGCTTTCGCTGCAGAGCGTGCTCGTGGTCGCTGCGGCGACCTGGTTCCGCTCGCGTTTCATGGTCGTGGCCAACTTTCTCATCTTCGCCCTCATCGTGGTCGGCTACGTCGTGATGGCGGCGCGGGAGTCCGGCATCAGCCTCGGCTTCGGCATCGTCGCACTCGGGAGCGCCCGCATCCTGCACTGGCAGAAAGACCGCCTGGAGCTGAGGACGGAACTGATGCGGAACGCCTACCTGCTCGGCGCCTTCGTCGTGTTTCCGTACGCGCTCCTTCACCTCGTGCCGCCCGGCGGGGTCGGCTTTGCCTGGGTGGGCCTCGCGCTGTTCTACTACCTCATGAACCTGATCGTCCGGAGCCCCAAGTTCCGCTGGATGGGCCATGCCACGCTGCTGCTCACGACCGGCTACCTGCTCATGGTCGGCACCAGCCGCCTCGAGCCGGTTTACCGCGTGCTGTCCTTCCTCGTGCTCGGCACGGTTCTCCTGGGGGTGTCACTGCTCTTCACGCGGCTCCACCGGCGCCCGCGGTCAGCCCCCGGGTCCTGAGGGCCGGCTTGCAGCCGGCCTCGATCCAGCGCAGCTCACCCGCCGCTACAACCGCCGCCTCCGCAGGTGCAGCCGCTGTTGTCCTCGGGCGCTGGCGGTGTGTCCTCGGTGCCCAATTGGCCCGCAAGCTCACACAGCTGGTCATAATATTCGTCCCGGGTCAGTCCCAGGGCGCCCGCCCCGAAGGTCTCGGCGTCGCCCGCCGAGGCAAACCCGCCATAGTTCAGCGCCACGAGCTGGTAGAGCACCAGGGCGGGAACGCGGTCGAGCTGCGTCTCGAAAACCGGGTGCACGTACATCGTGAAGCCGTCCTCCGGCTGCTCCGTCTTGGGCATGGGATGAGCGAACTCGCCGGGCAGCAGGGGCGTAGCGTCGAACACGATCTCGCACGGATAGCGCACGTAGGCGCGGTCCGCCAGCAGCCGCGGCAGGTCCTCCCAGCCGAGCACCGGGCCGTATTTCAGGTAAATCTCGACGCCCTTGGCCTCAACGTGCCCGGTGAGCGACTGCCTGGCATCATCCGCGGTGAGTTGCTTCGACATGGCGGATCAGTGGGGACTCGCCCCGGACACCGGCGCCTCGGGTTCGTCGCCCTGGATTTCCGGCTGGCCTTCGTTCGACTGGGCGATGCGGCCCTGCAGGATCGGCACGGACATCCGCAGGAAGAGGGTATAGCAAAGCAGCCCGAACGCCCAGATGCCCAGGCAGACGAGGGTCTCGTTGAGGGAGGGCACATACTCGACGATCGCGCCGAGCGGCGTGGGAATGAATCCCGGGATGACCAGGCCCATCCCCTTCTCGATCCAAATGCCCACGATGCTCAGCACGCACGCGACATCGAGCCAGCGGAGGCTCCGGCTGACGGGCATCACCAAGATGACCATCGCGATGAGATTGAAGGTGATGGCGGTCCAGATCCACGGCACGAGGGCGTGATAGCCGTGCAGGCCGACAAACAGGTAGCGCGCCGACACCCCGTGGGTCGTGCCGGAGTAGAACTCCTTGAACACCTCGCAGACGAGGAGGAACACATTGATGATCATCGAGACCTGGACGATGCTGCGCAGGGTGAGCAGCGCCTTGTCAGTGATCCGGTAATGCGTGAAGTGGCGGATGATCTGCAGCGCGAGAATGATGATCGCCGGACCGGCGGTGAACGCCGAGGCGAGGAACCGCGGGCCGACGATCGAGGCGTTCCAGAAAGGCCGCCCGCCCAAACCAACATAAAGGAAGGCGGTCACGGTGTGGATCGAGACGGCCCAGATGATGGCCGTGAAAACAAAGGGAATGTAGAACCATTTGCCGGGTTTCCGGTTCTGGTAGCGGCAATACAACAGATAGCCGCAGATGTGGACGTTCAGGAGCAGGTAGCCGTTCAGCACGATGACGTCCCAGCTGAGCATGGACCGCGGGAAGTTCAGCTGGCCCACCCCCGGGATCAGGTGCCAGAAGCGGTCGGGCCGGCCGAGATCCACCGTCACAAACGCGAGGCACATGATAATGGCGGCGACCGCCAGCAATTCGCCGAAGATGACGAGATCATGCAGCTCCTCGTTGTCGTAGATGTACACGGGAATGACCATCATGACCGCCGCGGCGGCGACGCCGACGAGGAAGGTGAAGTTGGCAATGTAGACGCCCCAGGAAACCTCGTCGCTCATGCCGGTGACGATGAGGCCGTGGACCAGCTGCTTGGCGTAGGCGTTGAGCCCGAGCAGGCTGATGACCGTCAGCGCGCCCATCCAGGCATAGTAGCGCCAGTCGCCGACAAACGCGATGCGGGCGCAGCGCTGGAGGAACACGAGGTAATTGCGGGCCGCGATGATCATTTGTCGAAGTAGTAGAAGAAGCGCGGCGAGGTGCCCATTTCCTCCTTGAGTTGGATGAAGACGCGTTTCTCGCGCAGAATGTAGGAAACCTCGCTCTCGGGATCCAGGATGTTGCCGAACTTGCGGGCGCCGACGGGACAGACCTCGAGGCAGGCCGGATAGCGGCCGGCGCGCGTGCGCTGGATGCAGAAGTGGCACTTCTCCATCACGCCCTGCTTCCGCGGCCGGTTGCCGAGGTAGGACATGTTGGGGTTGAGGCGCTCCTTCGGGATCTCGGGCTTCGTGAAATTAAAGCGCCGCGCCCAGTAGGGGCAGGCCGCCTCGCAGTAGCGGCAGCCGATGCACCAGTCGTAGTCGATGACCGTGATGCCGTCCTTTTCCTGCCACGTGGCGTTGACCGGGCAGACCTTCACGCACGGCGGGTTGTGGCACTGCTGACATTGCACCGGCATGTAGAAAAATCCTTTCTCCGGCACCTGCTTGGCGTCGTAGGTGTGGTCGCCCTTCTCGACGTCCATCGAGCCGTGCGGCATCTTCAGCACGCGGATATACTGGATCTCCGGGTTGCGCGACTGGTTGTTCTCGGCGACGCACGCATGGACGCACTTCCGGCAGCCGATGCAGCGGGTGAGATTGAGGCAGTAAACAAACTCGACGCCGTCCATCGGCTTGAGGTCGCGGACATGCGGCCGGATGCCGTATTCCTTCTGCACCTCGCCCTCAATCCGCGCGATGACCTTCGCCATGTCATCGGGCGTCAGCTCCTTGTAGTACTTCTGGAGAAATTGCTCGGTGGAGGTGTAGTCGCCCATTTCGCGCAGGGGCGCGAGGCTCGCAGCGAGGGCGGTAAGCCCGCCGAACGCGGCACAGCCGCGGAGAAAACTGCGGCGCGAAAAGGCCGCGTCGGAGGTTTGGTCAGGCGGTGGAGTGAGCGTGGGCATGTCAGGGGGTGGTTTCAACCGGCGGAGGTGAACCCACGGGACCGTGCAGGGAGTGCGGGCCGGGCGCGGGCTCGCGCGTGGGGATGCGCGGCGCATGCGGGTTGTGGCAGTTGGCGCAGCTCAGGCGCTGCATGGCCCCGAGGTTACGGTCCCAATAGCCGCTGGTGCGGCCGTGCGCGCCGGCCTCCCAGTCGCGCAGGTTCGGGCCGTGGCAGCTCCCGCACAGCTGCGGGATGTTGTCGAACCCTACCTCGCGGCCGTCGCGCACCTGCAACGTCAGCAGGTTCTGCTCGTTGTGACAGTTGTAGCAGAGGTTGTTCCGGTCATGGGCGCCGTGGCCCATCACGATATCCGAGTGCTCCTTCGGGATGATGATCTTGTGGTTCAGGTCGTAGCGGATCGGCGGCGGCTTGTTCTTCTCATGGCAGCCGTAGCAGTCGTAGTCCGAGAGGTCCTGGTTGGTCCTGACCAAGTCGGCATAGGTCTGGCGCCAAGGCGCCGTCGAGAGGAACTTCGGGTCCACCAACGGTATGACCTGGCGCGGGACCGGACGCCCTCCCGCACTGACGAGGAAAAAGGCCCCTAAGCCGAGGAAGACCACGGTGAGCACCGCAAGCCACGCATTGGTGCTGGCGTTTCGATTTAGCATCGGAAAATAGATGCGGTCCGCGCCGGCGGGCCGGTTACGGCTTCAGGGAGCGGACGAACGGGACAAGCGCCTTGATGTCGTCGTCGGACAGGCCCTCGATCGCCTTCATGGTGGTTTTGCCGCTGGCGTCGGTCCGCCCGAGCTTCACCGCCTTGAACACGTCGTCGTCGGTGAACTTGGCCTGAACCTTCGGATCGCTCAGGTCGAGGATGCCCAGCTTGTGACCCATCTTGGTGTCGCCCTTGCCATCCGGACCGTGGCATTTGGCGCAGGACTGTTTCCAGCTTGCGGCGGCGTCGGCGCCGTGCAGGGAAAGTGCGGTGGTGGCGGCAGCGAGAAGAAGGAGGCGGGGAATCGTTTTCATGAGGCTAATTGCGTGGGCTGGCAGAAGGTTTGGGGTTGGAAGACTCGGTAACGAACTGAGTATCGCCGAACCGGCTTCACGCCGCTCGTCCTATCTTGGCCGGCATGCCGCATTTATTGCTTAACGCGCCACGGTGATTGGCGGGGCCTACATTTCCCCCTCCTCCTGGAAAACAAAATGTGCGCATCCCTGAGCTAAATGCGCGCAGCTGTCACCGGTGGTCCGGTGTAGGGTCAACCTGTGAATCCCACCATCACCCCGGTTCCGCCGTCTCCGCCTTCGCGCCCTGTCGCCGTCATCGGCGGCGGGATCACCGGGCTGTGCGCCGCGTGGCACCTCCGGCAGCGAGGCGTGCCGGTGGTGGTGTTCGAGGCCCGGGGAAATCCCGGCGGCGTCACGGACTCGGTGCGCGAGGGCGACTGGCTGCTCGAAACCGGGCCCAACACCCTGTTCGAGAACTCGCCCGAGGTCACCGCGTTGCTCGCCGGCCTCGGTCTGTACGACCGCCGGCGGGAGGCCGCGCCCGACGCCAACAAGCGGTATGTCGTGCGCCGGGGCAAGCTGGTCGCGCTCCCCGGCTCGGCGCTGAGCTTTTTCACCAGCCGGCTCCTGTCGTGGCGCGCCAAGCTTGGCGTGCTGTTGGAGCCGTTCCGCCGCCGCGGGCCGGCCGGCCGCGAGGAATCCGTGGCGGAATTTGTCACCCGCCGGCTGGGGCCCGAGTTTCTCGACTACATCGTCAATCCGTTTGTCGCGGGCATCTATGCGGGCGACCCGGCGTCGCTCTCGGTGAGCCAGGCCTTCCCTAAGCTCGCCGCGCTCGAGCGCGAGCACCGCTCGCTGATCCTCGGCGGACTGAAGCGCCGCAACGCGAGCGCGGGACCCCGGGGCAGCATGATCTCGTTTCCCGACGGGCTGGCGGAGCTCCCCCGCGCGCTGGCCCGGTCCCTCGGCGACGACCTCCGGCTGAACCAGCCCGTCCGCTATGTGCGCCGTGACGGCCCGCACTGGCGGCTCGGCTACCTTGCGGGCGAGCGCATCGCGGAGGAAGAGTTTTCCGCCGTGGTCTGCGCCCTCTCGCCCGACGCCCTCGCCCGCCTTGTGTTGGAGAACGTGCCGGAGGCCGCCGGGCTGGCCGTCCTGCGCGAGATTCCCCAGCCGCCGGTGGCCTCCGTCTTCATGGGCTTCCGCCGCGAGGATGTGGGCCATCCGCTGGACGGCTTCGGCGTGCTAACCCCGGCCGTGGAGCAACGCCGGATCCTTGGCACGCTGTTTTCCAGCACGCTCTTTCCCGGTCGCGCTCCGGCCGGGCACGTGGCGCTGACCACCTTCGTCGGCGGGGTCCGCCAGCCGGAGCTCGCCCGCGCGGACGACGCTGCGCTGCTGGAGTCCGTGCAGAGCGAACTCGCGTTTCTGCTCGGGGTGCGGGGCCAGCCGGTCATCACGCGGGTCCAGCGCTGGCCGCGCGCGATCGCGCAATACGAGGTCGGCTTCCAGCGGTTCAAAGACGCGTGCGCCGCCGTTGAGGCCGCTTCGCCCGGGCTGTTCCTCGGCGGCACCTGCCGCGATGGCGTCTCCCTCTCGCACTGCATCGGCGCCGGCAAGCGGCTGGCCGAGGCCGTCGTGACGGCGCAAATCGCCGCCTGAGCTCCAGATAGCGGTACCTTTTGGTAGCGGTACAGTTTGTCATTGCGAGGAGCCCGCGAAGCGGGCGACGAAGCAATCTAGCTAGCTAGATCGCCGCGCCCGGCTGCGCCGGGCTCGCAATGGCAAGGCAAACTGTACCACCACCTACCATTTTGACCGCTTCGCAGGTTGCGCGCTCGCGCGCAACGCGGCGCGACCATCGCGCCACCTCCATGAAGACTTAAACGGTGCCAGGCCGGGTGGCGCCCAGGTGCCGGTTACTCAGACCGCGAGGCCGACCCCGTTGCCGCCGGCATACAGCCCGAATGACGGCTCGGGCGTGGCCTCGGTCGCCGCCGCGGATACCGGGCGGTTCAAGAGGGCGTCAACCTGCAGCCAAAGGGCCCCAGCCCGCTGGACGAGGATCTCCTGGCATTTCACGATTTCCGACTGCCGGGCCTGGCGGTTTTCCGCCGCGATCCGGGCGAGGTCGTCGAGGTTAGACATGAAGACATTCTCCAGACCGGCGACGCCGGCCTCGATATCGCGCGGCATCGCCACGTCGATCAACAGGAGCGGGCGGCCCCGCCGCGACTGCATGGCCGCCTGCACCATGGCCGTGGACACCACCGTGCCCGGAGCCGAGGTGGAGCACACCACCACGTCAAAATCGCCCAGGTTTGCGAGCGCCTGCTCGAAGGGCAGCGCCGTTGCACCCAACTCGGCCGCAACTTCCTCGGCATGGCCGAGCCGCCGGCTGGCCACGGTCATCGACCCGGGGTTGCGGCTGCGGAAGGCGCGGCCGCTCTTCAGCCCGATCTCGCCGGCGCCGAGCAGCAGCACCCTCGCCTCCTTCAGCTGGCCGAAGACCGCCACGGCGTTGTCCACCGCCACGTTGGCCACACTCACGAGCCCGGAGGTGATCGCCGTGTGGGTGCGCACGTGCTTCGCAGCCTGGAACGCCTTTTGGAACACCCGGTTCAGCACCGGGCCGGCATCGCCGCGGGTTTGCGCCGTGAGGAGGGCCTTCTTCACCTGGCCGAAAATCTCGTTCTCCCCGATCATCTGCGAATCCAGCCCGCTGGAGACCTCGAACAGGTGCTGGATCACCCCATCGTCGGTCCGCTCCAGCCGCACCGGCTCAAACTCGCCGAGCGCAAAGCCCTGCTGTTCGCAAAAGGCCGCGGCCACCCGGGATCGCAGTGTCGCATCCTCCGCCACGCCATAGATCTCCATGCGGTTGCATGTGTTCAGCAGGACGAATTCGTTCAGACCCGGCATCGCCGCCAGCTGGCGGGCCAACGCCGCTTCGCCCTCGGCCGTGAGGGCCAGGCGCTCCCGCAGGCCGAGCGGGGCGGTGCGATGCGTGGCTCCGACGAGAAAGAGTTTCCCGGTGTTCATAATGGCGCGGATGGAAGGAGGAGGACGCGGTCAGTTTCGCAGAGATGCCGCCGACCGTCTGCGCAACCCTTGCCAAGCACTCCGCAATTCTTGCGGGCCTCCCCGGAGCAGCCTGGAGCGTTGTAGACGAGGCATTCCTTTGCTCGGTGTGACTGCTGTGCCCGCGGGAGGCATCACGACCAAAGACTTTGGCTCTAGGTCCCAGTCAGGCCTCGGAAGTGAAAATGAGCTCCCAATAACCGACGTCGATCCACTTTCCGAACTTCCATCCGACCTGCTCGAAATGGGCCACTTTCTTGAAAGCGAGACTCTCATGAAGCTTTTGACTGGGCATATTCGGTAGCGCAATGCCGCCAATGACGCCGTGCATCCCTGCCTGGCGCAAATCGCGGAGCAGATGCTCGTATAGCTTTCAGCCGATGCCGCGACCGATTTTGTCCTGCCGCAGATAGACCGTGCTTTCCGCCGAGTAACGGTAGGCACAGCGACTCTTCCATTTGCTGGCATATGCGTAACCGGCCAATTCGCCCCGTTCGTCCCACACCAGCCAGGGGAATATTGCGATAGTTTCAGATATTCGTGCCGCCATCTCAGCTTCAGCGACTGCCTCCTCCTCAAACGTGACACTCGTATTGAGTACGTAGTAGTTGCAGATTCCGCAGATCGCAGCGGCATCAGAGGGAGTGGCTAGACGGATCATAGACACGCCGAGACGTTCAGTAAACCGTGCTCTGCGTCGGTTCCGGTGAGTAGATGGGTGTCATTTGTTTCTCGGCTTCAAAGATGAAGTATATCCAGTGCCCTGCCAAAACTCATCGGGCATTTCTAAGGTGGGTTTTCCGATCCATCCGCGCTGGACCTCAATGTAATACTTCGTCCGCTCAGCATTTGGGTAATAGGCGACAACGGACAACGGGAGCTGATCCCACTGTCCCGCAAATTTAATATCCCGCAAAGTATCCGGGTACTTCCCATATCGCACCTTATGAAGCTCAATCAGAGCGACTGCAGTTTTAAGATGCTGATCTCCGAAGATATTATCCGGCCCTTTCGTAATCCCGGAAGCGATTATGGAATGAATCAGAGAGTAGCCGGCGAGGAGAAGGATTAGGACGGCGCCAAAAATGAGGCCACCAACGAGCAGCCTCCGACGACGCTTCCTAGGGGCTGGTTGCAGAATTGGCGGCGCTTCATTCATACTATTTGCCGAGAGTACCTAATGTTGAATGAACCGACACTCTGTCGGTTCAACCGAATTTCCAACGCGTGGCCTGGGTTGAGTTGCGGGAAAACGACCCCTCTTAAGACAAGGATCGAGGATTCGGCGAGCTTGTCGTAAATGAACACTCAACACTCGACTCGGCGGCGGCGAGCATGATGCGGCAGACCAACAGCCACATCACGCAAGCATAGCGAGACAGGCCGCTTCACTTCCTTTTGAGAGGCCCAACGATCACGGAGCATGGCCACAAAAAGGCGCAAGGGTTCCGGAGCTGCGTCAAAGACTTCATTGCGCCTATAGGCGCGCGGGAGATTCGATTCGGAGCCTTTTGAGCACCCTTGTGCCTCTTTGTGGCCACCCTCCCCGATTTCGCGTGAAACACCCTACACTGCCGGCTCCCGGAACTGAATCACGTTGCCTTCCGGATCGCAGCCATCGCAGGCCCGGAAGCCGCGCGCCACGAATTCCTTCTGCTTCGGATTCAGCTCGCCACCCAGCGCCGCCACCTCCGCCCTCACCCGCGCGATGCTGGCGACGGCAAAGACCAGCTTGACCGCCGTGTTCGCGCGCCACTGCGGGGGCGAACTGAGCTTAATCGCCCGGGCGACGCTCGCCGGCAAGCCGTGGAGCACCAGGTGCTGGCTCGGAGACTCCAGGACGATGAGCTTGGGCTCGGTGAGCACAATGGTGAGACCCGCCACGCCCGCATAGAACTTCGCGAGCCGGGGAAGGTCCTTGGCAAAAATCACGGCCCCGGACTTGGGTAGCGTTGGCATGCCCGGTGAGATAGATGGCCGGCCTGATCGGCTCAAGGGGCTTTCTCCCGCACGCTGCGTTTGCAGACTCGCAAATTTTGCGGGGTTTCATCTGCTCTCCTTCCTCCTTATGTCGCGCTTCACCCTTCCGCTCGGCCTCCTCGCCGCCCTCCTGCCCGTCTCCCTCTCCGCCGCGGCGCCCCAGGCCGCCGTGCCGCACGTCGATTTCGGCTACGCCTTCGGCTTTCCGCACCGGCTCACCGTCGCCCCACCCGACAGCGGCGACAAGACCCTCGTGGACTGCGACCCCGGCCAGGTCACCCTTTCCTGGAGCTACGACAACCTGCTCAGCTTCCCCGTGGCCAATTTTTTCGGCCCAACCACCCAGTGGAAGGTCGTGCTGCAGCCGGAGGTTGACGGCCAGCGGCTCACCCAGTCCACCTGGCACCGCTCGGAGGGCTGGCTGCCCGTCCTGACCTCGGAGTTCACCGGCTCACCGGTACATGCCGTCCTCGAAGTCTCGGGCGGCGTGCGCGCCGCCATTGTCCGCGTCCAGTTCACCAACACCGATCCCGCCCATGCCCACGCCGCGGGCGTCAACTGCTCCGTCCCCGGCAACTGGCGCGGCGTGAATCCCGCCGGCGTCGACGCCGGCCTGCCGGCCAACGCCCGCGACGCCCTCGTCGCCGGCTGGAAGGCCCGCGCCGACCGCGTGATCCTCGCCAGTGTCGGCGGCGAGGACTACAAGCTCACGCCCAATACCCTCCACCCCGTCCTGCAGCTCGCCCCCGGCGAGACCAAGACCCTGTGGATCATCCGGCCCTACCGCGTGTACGAATCCATGCTGCCCGAGTTGCGCCAGCGCGACTGGGCGCGGGAGTTCGCCGACAGCAAGGAAACCTGGCGCACGCTGATCGGCCGCACCGCGCGCCTCGCGCTCCCGGATGATGGCGTGCGCAACGCCTACTACGCCGGCCTCGCCGACATCTTCATCATGCGCGAGCCCGTCCCCGGCGACTACCTCGGTACGCTGCCCGGCACCGAGGTTTACCGCGGGGCCAACCCCATCGAGGCCGCGATCGCCTGCATCTGCCTTGACCAGGCCGGCCTGCCGGTCGAGGCCCTCGACGGCTACCGGCTCTCGCTCGACATGCAGAACTTCGACGGCTGCTGGGCGGGCTCCACAAGCTGGGACCGGACCGGCTGGATGGCCGCCGGATTCAAGGCGTGGTTTGTCATGGAGCACTACCGGATGACCCGCGACCGCGGGTTCCTGACCGACATCTTCCCGCGGATGATCGCGAGCAGCCGCTGGCAGGAGCGCGCGCGCGAACGCACCCGCGTGCTGGTCAACGGGCAGAAGCCGCTCAACTACGGCCTCCTCCCTCCCGGTATGGGCGATGCCGGATTGAAGAACGACGACAGCCTCTACGGGGTCTTCATTCCGCATAACGGCTGGGCCGTTTATGCCGACCAGCAGACCGTGCTGGCCGCCGAGGCGCTGGGCCTCACCGCGGAAACCGCCGAGCTGCAGCGTGATTATGACGCTGCGCGCACCGACCTGCTCGACACCGTCCGCCGCGGCGCCATTGCGGAAAATGGCTACCGCTGGATCCCCGGTGTCGCCGGCAAGACGAGCGGCAGCCGCTGGGGCGCCCTGAACTTCGCCTTTCCGTTCCGGCTGCTGCCGCCCGATGACGAGCTGATCACCGGCACCATCCGGAAGATGGAAACCAAGATGAGCCCCGGCGGCCTGCCGATCCACACCGGCTGGATGGAAAACGGCATGTGGGTCGCCATCGCCCTCGACAATCTTGCCGAAGCCCATCTCCTCCGCGGCGACGGCGACGCGTCGGCCAAATATCTCTACGCCACGCTGAATCACGGCACCCCGCTCTACTCGTGGTGCGAGGAGCGCGGCCCCGAGCCCGGCGCCTCCCAGACCTCCGGCGACCGTCAGCACCTCTGGACCCCGGTCGCCGTCGTCCGCCTGCTGCGCGACAGCCTGGTGTTTGAAGACGGCACCACGCTCCACCTCGCCCGCGGCGCGGACCGCTCCTGGCTGGCCCGCGGCCCCGTTGGCGGCACCGGCTTCCGCAGCCATTTCGGGCCGGTGTCCTATCAATTGACGGACGACGCGCCCGCCCATCAGGTCCACGGCCAGGTCACGCTGACCGCCGGCCGCCAGCCGGACACGCTGCAGGTCCACGTGCGCCTGCCGAACGGGGAAAAGGTGACCGCCGTGGATGACCCGGCCGCGCGCATCCTCGCCGATGGCGAAACCGTGGAGTGGACGCATCCGGCCGCGGAGTTCCATTTCACGGCGACCGTGCGCTAAGCCGGTCACCCGCGATCCGGGTAGGGCGGTTCTTTGACCCGCCCTACTCCGGAATGATTGACCACAAGTGCCCTATTTAGGCGCGCCCTATCCTCCACGTGTAGGACTTTCATGGCTGGCGTTTAAGGGTGGGGACTTCGCCCGGATCTTTCGGGCAGCACCTCGAAAGGGATTAAGCAACGACAGCTTAGAAATATTCGCATATTACTAACGATTTAGCAAACTACCGGGAATCCGGTAGCGGCAGGGCCTTTCACCGGCCGCTGGATGCACGGCGGAAAATCCGCCAAGGATTCGGCCCGGCCGTCTTCATCCGGGCCGACCGGATCCGTCCAGCTGCACCGCGGCCGGCCCGCGCCTGCCTGCGGCTAAACCGATTGCAGGAAATCCCGCGAGGCGAGAAATCCGCGCCGCTCGCCCTCGATCGTGCCGTTGTAGTTCACGTCCTCCAGTTCGATCGAGACATGGCCGCCAAAACCGGCCGACTTGAGGACACTGAAGATTTTCGTCCACGGCGCCTGGCCCGCCCCCGGAATGGTGTAGCGCCAGAAATAGCCGCCCCACGGCAGTCCTTCGGCGAACACCCCGGCTTGCTCGGTGCCGATATTGTAGAGCCGCTCCGGGTCGATGAAGGTGTCCTTGCCGTGCACATGCACGACGTGCGGGGCGAACTCCTGCACAAACCGCACCGGGTCGATGCCCATGCGGATCAAGTGCGAAGGGTCGTAGTTGATCCCGTAGTGCGGCGAATTCATCTCCTTCAGGAACGCGCGGTAGGACTCGGGATTGCAGCACTGCGCATTGCACCCCGGCCAGCCCTCGACCGAGAGCTTTGTCCCGGTTTCCTTCAGCACGTCGCGCAGCTGCCCGTAGGTCTCGACCATGTGGCCGAACGTCACCTTGCGCGCGAGTTTCTCATCCTCGGCCAGCATGACCACGAAGAACAGCTTCACGCCCTTGGCCGCGGCCGCGCGGATCGCGGCCTGCGCCACGGCCACGGCGGACTTCCGGTGCGCCGCGTCGGCGGACAGCATGCCCTGCCACTCGGCGCCGAGCAGGTCCATCGTGCCGATGGCGAGCCCCGCCTTTTGCCATTCCGGGACCGTCTCCAGCTGATTGGAGTACACATCCACGCAGCCGAAGCCGTGGGCCTTGATCCAGGCCGCGGTCTCGGCGGCCGGGGCCTTGGCAAAATCGCCGGTGAGGCGGAGGCCGATGGGGAATCCACCGGTGCGAGTCAGGGCGGGAGTGCTCATGGGAGTTTTGAAAAGACGGTTTGCATGGCGTCGAACATCCGCTTGGCCGCGACGGCCGGTGGCAGCGCCCAAAGCTCGTCGTTGAACATCTCGATGGCGTAGCTGCCGCGGTAGCCGAGCTTCTCAAAGCGGCCGAACAGCTCGACGAGGTCGTAGGCGCTCCTGGGATCGCCGGGCAGCAGGCGCGCGGTGTTGCAGTCGGTCGTCTCCGCCGGCGTCGCGGGCATGTTGTCCACGTGCACGTGCTTGATCCACTTTGCGGTCTCCGCGGTGATGTGCTCGGTCTTCGAGGGCGTGGAGTGGAAGTGCGCGGGGTCGAAGAGCACGCCGACGTTGGCCGCGCCGGACAGCTTCGCGATTTCCACCGTGGCGAGGAAGGTCTTCACCATGCCCCAGTTGAACTCGATCGCCATGGTGATGTTGTACGGCCTGACCGCGTCGCCCACCGCGCGCGCGGCCTCGGCCATGCGCTCGATCACGTTGGGCACCTCCTTGGCGCCGGGCCAGTTGATGTAGTCGGTGCCGACCACCATCATCGTGCCGCCGAGGGCGGCGATGAGCTCTGCGTTCTGGACGTGCTCGTCCCGGCTCTTCGCGATCTCGGCCGGCGTGCCGAGCCCGACGAGGTTCTGGTTGAATCCCCCGGACACGCTCAGGCCGTACCCGTTGATGATCGCGCGCGCCTGGGCGACGGACAGGCTCCGCTTCTTGAGCTCGTCGCGGATCTGGTTGAGCGGCGTTTCGATGGTGCGGAAGCCGGCCTGGGCGCACGCCGCGGCAACCTCCTCCAGGTTGGTGAATTTGAGCGAGACCGTGTTAAGGCCGAGACGGTTGATATTCATGGAAAGTGGGATTTTGGGAAAATGAGGAAATCAGGAACTCAGGAATTGGTTGCCCGGGAAAAATCCGCCGGATTGTTCCAGTTTTCCTGAGTTCCACATTACAAATCAGAAACTCAGCTTGATCCCCGCACCCTTCTGCTGGAGGCGGAGGAAGTCACGGGCGATCGCGAGATCCTTCGTCGCGTCCACCGCGGTGCAGAGCGGCGTGCTTTCGCCCTGGACGGCGCGGATGAAGTTCGCGGCCTGCGAGCGCATGGCGTGCCACGGCGCAAAGACGGGTTCGATCGACTTCGGCGTTTCGGTCCCGCCGAGATCCTCGAAGATCTGTAGCTTGCCGGGCCGGTCGATCACCATCGGCGCCGGCAGGTCGAGCTTGAGGTAGCCCTTGTCAAAGCCGACCAGGGCCGACTCCTGCCAGTCCTGGGTCGTGTGGTACGGCGCCATCTCGAGGATGCCCGACACGCCGCTCTCCGAGCGGATGCCCATGTATTGGCCGTTCTCGTCGGCCACGGTGACCTTGAAATCCTCGCCGAGCAGGTAGCGCAGGAGGTTGATCTGGTGGATGTAGAAATTCGTCAGCTCGAAATTCCGCTTCGCGCCCTCCTCGTCAAAGCCCGCCGGCGGCGCGTCGGCCTTCATGTCCGGGTATTTCTCATCCGTGACGATGCGGGTCGAGAAGCCCTCGGCGTCCCACTTGCCGGGCGGCATGGTGACGCGGATGTAGCGCAGCTTGCCGAATTTCCCGGACGCCTTCCACTCGCGGATTTTTTCGGCCGCGGCGACGGACGCAAGGTCGCTGCGCTTGTGATAGGCGACGTAGATCGGCGCCTGGTGCCGCTTGGAGAGCGCCGTGAGGTTTTCCGCGATCTCCACGCTGTGCGCGAGGGGCTTCTCGATCATGATCGGCTTGCCCGCCGCGATCACCGCCGGCAGCAGGCCGCCGTGGAACCAGAAACACTGGATCGCGACAAATGCGTCCACCTTCGCCTTGGCGATCAGTTCCGCGTCGGTGGCGTACACCTCGGGGATGTTCCAGTGCTTCGCAACCTGCGCCGCGAGCTGGGGCCGCAATTCCGCCATCGCGACCACCTCGCAGTTGGGCAGGGTCGCATAATTGCGCAGGTGCGCCATCTGACCCATGTTGCCGGTGCCGATGAAACCGAGTCTGATTTTTTTCATTGGGGAAATTGACCGTCAACCGCCCGCCCGTCCGTCATTCGCTGAGGACACCCCTGCCTTCCGCCCAGGGCAGAATTCGAAGCAACGCTTCATGGAACAGGGGAGGAGGTGGAGCATAGTGAGGAGGGCTTCGCGCACCATGGTCGCAGGACCGGTACGTCCACCCCTCCCGGGGTCGAAAGCAAGAGCGCGGCACAATGGGCCGAATCCGCCCGCGCCGCCAAGAACTGTTTTGGAATTTTGCGTCATGGCCGAAGAAAATTCAGCAGCAAGGCAGGGCGCCGGCCCGGGATTGCCTGCCCCTCCCCCGCCCTCCAGCGTTCCGCCCACGCTTATGTCCACCTTCCTCTCCGACCGCCGTGCCCGGGTCGCCTCTGCCCTCAATCTCGGCGACGCCCTCCTGCTGGTGGGCGCCGGCGAACCCATTCCGCTGCCCGAGCGCACCGACCAGACGTACCCTTTCCGCGCCGACGCCGAGTATTTCTACCTCGCCGTCCAGGAATGCCCGGGCGGGGTCGTCGCCTTTGACCCGCGGGACGGCGAGCGCGAAGGCTGGGTGTCCTTCGTGCCCGATGTCACGGAGGGCGAGCGGATCTGGGAGGGACGCCAGCAACCGCCCGGAGTATCCCTCGCCACGCTCAAGCCCTGGCTGGCAGCCCGGCGCGGGCGGCCCATCGCCGCGCTCGGCGCGCCCTTGCCAGACGTGCAACCCGACGCCGGGCAGACCGACCGGGCCCGCGCTCTGTTTCACCATGTCCGGCGGCCGAAGGACGCCACCGAACTCGCCCTGCTCCGGCGCACGGCTGCGGCGACCGCCGCCGGGTTTGTGAAGCTGCGCGATGCCCTGCGTCCGGGTATCACCGAGCGCGCCCTGCAGATCGAACTCGAGGCGGAGTTCTTCCGCCACGGCGCCACGCGTCCCGGCTACGGCAGCATCATCGGCACCGGGCCCAACTCCGCCATCCTCCACTTCCCGCCCGGCGACCGCGTGGTCCGCGATGGCGACTTCGTGCTCGTTGATGCCGGCGCGGAGATCGACCGGTATATGACCGACGTTACCCGCACCTACGTCGCGGGGCAGCCGTCGGCCTTTCAACGGGACCTGTATCAAATTGTCCTCGCCGCTGCGAAACACGCCATCAGCCGCTGCGTGCCGGGCGCGGAGTGGCGGGAGGTCCATCTGGCTGCCGCCGTCGAAATGACCGCCGGCTTGGTGGCCATGGGTGTCATGCGCGGCCGGCCGGAATCGCTCGTCGAGCAGGACGCGCACACGCTGTTTTTCCCCCATGGGCTCGGCCATCTGGTCGGCTTGGGGGTGCGCGATGGCAGCGGCCAGCTGCCGGGGCGGCCCAAGTCGGCCCGCCCCGGCCTCGCCACCCTGCGCCTCGACCTGCCCCTTGCACCGGGCTATGTCGTCACCGTCGAGCCGGGCCTGTACTTCATCCCCGCGCTCCTTAACGATCCGGCCCGCCGCGAACGTTTCCGCGACTGCGTCAACTGGCCGCTCGCCGAGCAGCACCTCCACCTCGGGGGCGTGCGCATCGAGGACAACATCGCCGTGACCACCGGCGAGCCCGAGAACCTGACCGCGGCGATCCCAAAGACGCTCTGATTTCCAACCACGAAGCGCACAAAGGTCACGAAGCTCAAGCCATCCACCGGTTTGGACTTCGTGCGCTTCGTGGTGAAATTTTTCGTCGCTCCGCCTCGATTCCCTCCCTTTCCTCCTGTAAAATTTGATCAGGAACCTCGCCGCGAATTTTCCATGGACAACCCGCCGGTTCCTGCTCTCCCTTTCGCCATGGCCCAGCCCGAAGAAAAGCATGTCACTCCCGTCAGCCTGGTCGTCGACCTTGTGCTGGTGGTCGCCTTTTTTGTCTACATGTTCGACGTGCTCAAGTCGCACGTGCCCTCCGCCAACCCGCGGATGATCAACCTCTGGGGCGCCCTCGGCTCGGCCTGCATGACCGGCGTCTTCTGGCTCGCGTTGCAGATGTTCCGCGTGGTGTTCCGCGCGCAGCGGGCCGCGGCGAAGAAATAAGCGCTTGATCGGGCGGCGTCTTTAACTCGCCCTCGGCTGCCCCCGGAAGGCAGGTCGGAGACCTGCCCTGCCCCCGTTTCCGGTTGCGCGATTGACAGGCCTGCCGGCCAAGCTATCCCGTTGCCCTCTGCGCGCCCCGCGCCCCCGTTCCGTTTTAACTCAGAAAACCACCCATCCATGGCCGTTAAATCCAAAGTGAAAAAGTCCGCCCCGAAGGCGAAGTCCTCCGCCAAGAAACCCGCCGCCAAGGCGCACAAATACGTTTACGCGTGGGGCGCCGGCAAGGCCGACGGCCACGGCGGCATGAAGCCCCTCCTCGGCGGCAAGGGCGCCAACCTCGCCGAGATGACCCGCATCGGCCTGCCCGTGCCCCCCGGTTTCACCGTCACCACCGAGGTCTGCACCTACTACTACGCCAACAAGCGCACCTATCCCGCCTCCCTCCAGGCCCAGATGGAGGCCGGTATCGCCAACATGGAGAAGATCATGGGCACCAAATTCGGCGCCACCGAGGGCACGCCCCTCCTCGTCGCCGTCCGCTCGGGCGCCCGCGATTCCATGCCGGGCATGATGGACACCATCCTCAACCTCGGCCTCAACGACCAGACCGTCGTCGCCCTCGAGAAAGCCACCAAGAATCCCCGCTTCGCCTGGGACTGCTACCGCCGCTTCATCCAGATGTATGGCGACGTCGTCCTCGGCGTGCAGAAAAAGGAGGGCGAGGACCACGAGCCGTTCGAGACCGTGATCGAGGGCTTCAAGCACGAGAAATACCACGGCGACATCGAGGACTCCAAGCTCACCGCCGCCGACCAGCAGGAACTCGTCACGCGCTTCAAGGCGCTCGTGAAGGAGCGCACCGGCCATGTGTTCCCCAACGATCCCTGGGACCAGCTCCGCGGCGCCGCCGGCGCCGTGTTCGGCTCGTGGATGAACGACCGCGCCATCGTCTACCGCCGCAAGTACAACATCCCCTCCGAGTGGGGCACCGCGGTCAACGTCCAGGCCATGGTCTTCGGCAACACCGGTGACACCTCCGGCTCCGGCGTCGCGTTCACGCGCAACCCCGCCAACGGCACCAACGAATTCTACGGCGAGTTCCTCATCAACGCCCAGGGCGAGGATGTCGTCGCCGGCGTCCGCACCCCCGAGCCCGTCCTCAAGCTCAAGGACCAGATGCCCAAGTCGTACGCCGAGCTCCTCAAGGTCCGGGCGACGCTCGAGAAGCACTTCAAGGACGTCCAGGACATCGAGTTCACGATCCAGGACGGCAAGCTGTTCATGCTGCAGACGCGCAACGGCAAGCGCACCGCGATGGCCGCGCTGAAATTCTCCATCGATATGGTGAAGGCGAAGCTCATCGACTGGCAGACCGCCATCCTGCGCAATCCCGCCGACCAGCTCGAGCAGCTCCTCGCGCCTGTGTTCGACCTCGCCGAGGTCAAGAAAGCGAAGGTTATCGCCACCGGCCTCCCCGCCGGCCCCGGCGCCGCCACCGGCAAGATCTACTTCAACGCCGACCGCGCCGTCCTCGCCGCCGACAAGGGCGAGAAGGTGCTCCTCGTCCGCGTCGAGACCTCGCCCGAGGACCTTCGCGGCATGATCGCCGCCGAGGGCATCCTCACCGCCCGCGGCGGGGTATCCTCGCACGCCGCCCTCGTCGCCCGCCAGATGGGCAAGGTCTGTGTTTGCGGCGCCGCCGCGCTGCAGGTCGACTACGACAAGAAGACCGTGACGGTCGACGGCCAGACGTTCGGCGAGGGGGACTTCCTCTCGATCGACGGCACCCTCGGCGTCGTCTACGCGGGCCAGATCCCGACGGCTCCGTCCGAGATCGTGGCCGGCCTCATCCACGGCGACAAGGCCGCGCAGGCCACGGAGAAGTTCAAGAACTACGTGCAGCTGATGAAGTGGTGCGCGCAGGCCACCAAGCTCTCCGTTCGCACCAATGCCGACACGCCCGAGCAGGCCGCGCAAGCGATCGCGTTCGGCGCGGTGGGCATCGGTCTCACCCGCACCGAGCACATGTTCTTCGAGGGCGACCGCATCGATGCGATGCGCGAGATGATCCTCGCCGGCAACCTCGCCGACCGCGAGGCCGCCCTCGCCAAGCTCCTCCCCTACCAGCGCGCCGACTTCTTCGGCATCTTCAAGGCGCTCAAGGGCTATCCCGCCACCATCCGCTTCCTCGACCCGCCGCTCCACGAGTTCCTCCCGAACTCCAAGGAGTCGCAGGCCGACCTGGCGAAGAAGCTCGGCATCGACGTCGCGAAGATCGAGCACCGCGTGCATGAGCTCCACGAGTTCAATCCGATGCTCGGCTTCCGCGGCTGCCGCCTCGGCATCAAGTATCCCGAGATCACCGCCATGCAGGCGCGCGCCGTGTTCGAGGCCGCCGCCGATGCCAACAAGGCCGGCTTCAAGGCGAAGCCCGAGATCATGATCCCGCTCGTCGGCTTCAAGAAGGAGCTCGATCTCCAGACCGAGCTCGTGCACCAGGTCGCGAAGGCGGTCATGGCCGAGAAAAAGACGAAAATCGCGTACACCGTCGGCACGATGATCGAGATCCCCCGCGGCGCGCTCACCGCCGACGAGATCGCGCACACCGCGGAGTTCTTCAGCTTCGGCACCAACGACCTCACGCAGACCTGCCTCGGCATGTCGCGCGACGACTCCGGCTCGTTCCTCGGCGCCTATCAGGAAGCCGAGATCATGAAGAAGAACCCGTTCGCCTCGATCGACCAGACGGGCGTCGGCCAGCTGATGGAAATCGCGATTCGGAAGGGCCGCGCGACCCGCCCCGACATCAAGCTCGGCATCTGCGGCGAGCACGGCGGCGATCCGGACTCCGTCAAGTTCTGCCACAAGCTCGGCCTCAGCTACGTGTCCTGCTCGCCCTACCGCGTGCCGGTCGCCCGTCTCGCCGCCGCCCAGGCGGCCGTGGCGGATTTGAAGAAGTGAGTCCGGCGTATAAGCGGTAGGCTTTAAGCTTTAGGCTTCTCCAGCCAAGCCCCGGTCATCTGACCGGGGCTTTATTATACCGATAGTCCGGGTCGGGCTTGGTCCTTGGTCAGGCCGCCCATGATCTTGCCCATGATGCGCGTGCGCAACGAACGCGGCGCGAGCATGAGGGATCCCGTGAGGAATTTCCCCAACGCGCCGGGCGTCACGGTCATCTTCCGGCCAAGCGCGGCCACCGTCGACCGGGCCACGGCGGCGGGCTGATCGGCGGCGCCCATCTTCATGCGGGCCCGGTCGGCAAAGCCGCTGTGCACCGGCCCCGGCGCGGACGCCAGCACATCCACCCCGCGCGAAGCCAGTTCCACGTGCAACCCCTCGGCCAGGGTCTGAACATAGGCCTTGGTCGCGGCGTAATGCGCCGCGGCGGGCGAACCTTGAAACCCGACGAGCGAACCGAACAGGATCAATCCTCCCTTGCCTCGCGCCGCGAAGCGCCGGCCGAAGTGCAAGCTTTGCTGGAGGCTGGCCCGGCAATTCAGGTCCAGCATGGCCAGCTCATCCGCCAGGTCGCCCGACAGAAATTCACCCGAAGTCCCGAAACCTGCCGCCGCGACCAGCAGGCCGACATCGAGGTTCTTGGTCGCTGTCTCGACCCGGGTGAGACCCGCCGTGGTCGCCAGATCGGCCGCGACCACCTGCATTTCGCCGCCACCCGTGGCGCCGAGTTCCATGGCCAGCGCACGCAATTCATCTTGGCGGCGGGCAACGAGCAGGAGGTTGAGCCCGGTCGTGGACAGCTCGCGTGCGCACGCCTGACCGATCCCGGATGAGGCGCCGGTCACGACGGCCCAAGGGCCGTAGCGGTTTTTGAAATTCATCGCTTGTTTGGTGTGCATAAATTGGGACGCCCCCGTCAGAGCCAACGCCGGACTCGCCGGCGATAGTCCTCATATTCACTTCCGAAATTGGTGATGAGGACACGCTCCTCCGGGATGATTTGAAAACGATCGATGAAGAGCGCAAAGAGGAGCGGCCCCACCAACACCCATGGCGCGGCCAGCCAGAACGCCCAGCCGGTCAGCAACGCCGTGAGCCCGACATACATGGGGTTGCGCGTCACGCCATAGATGCCGGCCGTCACCAGCTGCGACGCCTGGTCAATCTGCACGGGATTGATCGTCGTGCGCGCCCGCAGAAAGGCCCGGATGCCGGAACCCCCGAAAACGAGTGCGATGAGGCCGAACCCGGCGCCGCCAGCGAAGCGCCACACTGGAGAGGAATGCACACCCGGCAGCAGCCGGACGGCCCCCCACATGGCGAAGGCAGTGAAAACCATCAGAATGGGCGGCGGGATCCGGTGCTCGAGCTTGTTCATGGAAGAGGGATCGGCGGGTTGGCGGGTTATCTGGGAAAGCATTTTCCAAAAGCCCGCAGTACGGCGACCGAGCCGCGCACCTTGATCTTTCGCGTCAGCAACGCACCAACGATGCCGCGCTCGCCGCGCAGGTAGGCGAGCCAGGTCTCACCGTCGGCGTCCACGGTTACGTGCGGCAGGCCGTGCAGGCCCGCCTGCACCGTGAGCTTTTGCCCCCGGATCTCCACCGTGGCCGCGACGGGCGGCTGGCCGGCGGCTTCGCGCAGTCGGAAATGCAGGGTGGCGTCGAGCCCGGCCGCCCGGTTCCGCTGGAAACCGAGCGGCATTCCCTGCAGGAAGCCCTGCACGCTGCGCGGCTGGAGGGTGTTGCGGACGGGCCGCACGCGTTTATGGGGGAATCGTTTCCTGACGTGCACCTCGGCATCGGATCGGCGGATGACATAGACCGGCTCAACTTTTTCCTGCAGCGGCTTGACGAACTCGCGCGTGTGCCGGCCCTTGTTCTCCCGGTACGCGGCGACGACATCGCTGCCAGCCGGGCAGACCGCGAGACAGTAGGCAGCCTTGTAGTTTGGCCCAAAGCCGAGGCTTTGCCACAGCGACACCGTCTCGGCCGCCGTGACACGCGACCGGTAGTCGGCGCGATTGCGGCTCTCCACGACATGGTCCACCCACTCGGTGAACCCGCCCATGAACTCGCGGTAGTTGTGATGGTAGCAGGCCGAGAAATCGAAGGCCCCGTCCGGTGCGATCGCTCCGACCGGGCAGGCCGCCACGCAGAGTTTGCAGCCGAGGCAGGGGTTGAAATCGATGGGGGTCGCCTCCGTCTCCAGCGCCGCGCCGATGAGAACGGTACCGAGCAGGATGAAACTGCCGAACTGCGGATGGATGACGTTGCGGTGGATGCCCATCCGCCCGAGGCCGGCCGCCACGGCCACGGGCTTGTGGCTGACGATCCACATCCGGCCGCCCCAGTTCTGAGCCTCCATCGGGAAGCCGCCCGGCGGATTGAGCGCCCGCACACCCTGCCGCTCCAGCGCAGCCACGATGGCGCGCGCCACCCCGTTGGCATGGTCGGTGGTCTCATGGAATTCAAGGTTGGCCACCGAACGGTCCACGCTGCGGATCGGCTCGCGGTTCATGCGACAGGCAATGCTCAGCAGCGTCCTGGTTGGCGGGAAGCACCGCAGGATGTCAGCCCGCTGGTCGTCCAGCTCCGGCCGGCCGATCGCGATGCAGCCGGCGTCATCCGCCCCGCTGTCGAGGGCGAGCTGGCGCAGGCCAGCCGCGGTCAGGGAAATCGGAGCGGTTATTATGTGTATATGCACAGTTTATGGCAACACAGGCCGGGTTGCTCCACGGGGCACTCAATTGCGAGCGAGCCGCTCGGCGGCGACTTCCATCGCGGCCATAAAATCGCGCCACTTGGCCCCGCCAAAGGCCGCCACGACCTCCTCCTGCACTGCCTCCCACTCGGGCTGCAGTTCCGCCAGCCGCCTCCGGCCCGCGGACGTGACGGACAATTCCCAACCGCGCCCGCGCGCCGCCGGCGACCGCGACACATAACCATCATCCAGGAGCGGCTGGAGGGTGCGCAGCAGGGCGGTACGTTCCATGGCCAGCCAGTCGCTGAGGTCGGCCATCTTGGCCGGCCCCGCGGCGAGCCGCGCCAGGATGGGTGTCTGCGTGAAGCGCATCCCCGTTCCGCCGAGACGCCGCTCGTAGAACTTGGTCACCAGCCGGCTGATCCAGCGGAGATTGAAGCAGACACACTCACCATAGTGCTGCACGTCGGCCGGCGAAAGAATCTTGGAGGGCATCATGTGTGTATATGCACTCTTGATTCGGTCAAGCAAGCTAAAATTCATGCTTCCGCCAATCCGGCCCCCATCTTCACTGTGTCGGCACCGGTTGTCTGGACACAAGACAAAGGTTAATCAGGCGGCTAAGAGGGTAGATTTCTGGTGGTCGCGGCGGGCTTCGAGCGGGCTCCTGTAGCGGAGCTTTTCGAGGCGCCAGTCGCGGTTGTATATTTCG
>CAIRTK010000016.1 GCA_903881475.1 uncultured Opitutia bacterium
CGAAATATACAACCGCGACTGGCGCCTCGAAAAGCTCCGCTACAGGAGCCCGCTCGAAGCCCGCCGCGACCACCAGAAATCTACCCTCTTAGCCGCCTGATTAACCTTTGTCTTGTGTCCAGACAACCGGTGCCGACACAACACCAGTTCGGCCCAGTGGATCATCGCTCCAGGTGCGCAAGACCCCAATAACGGCAACTCAGTTAACACGGGCGGAGATTTCTTGCCCGGCAATGGCAACACCGGGAGCAATGAAGGTATCTACGTTTACACTCTCGCTTTTACCATCGCGGGCACGGGTACCGGGGTCGTCACGAATTCCGTCTCGATCAGCCTGACCATTTCCGCGGACGACCAGTATTCGATCTTCGTCAACCCCTCCGGCAACGGCACCACGTTGCCGACAGGTACCGCCGCTGCCTCAGGCACCAGTGCCTGGAATAACACGACCTCGGTGACCCTGCAGAACGGCACGAATGGCTACAACGGCAACTCCCAGTTCAAGATCGGCACGAATTACCTGACCATCGTGGTGGACAACACCAATAGCGCGACCGGCAGCAGTTCCAGCACGGCGCTGAACGCAAGCGGTCTGCTCGTCTATCAGGTCGGCTCAACTGCGCTGATCAACGGCAACCCGGTTCCCGAGGTGGGAGCGTGGCTGCCGCTCGCGGGTGCGCTCGGCGCCTATGGCCTGTCATTCTGGCGGCGCGGACGGAAGAACCAGCTCGCAGCCACCGCATAAGCGGGAATTTGAATCGCGAAGGCCTGAAGAGGCGAAGGACGATCGGAAGAGAGGCCTCAGGCATTTGCTCTGTCCTTAGCGCCTTGGCGTCTTTGCGATTATAAGACCCCTGGGCTTTCGGCTCAGTGCGCGGCCAGGGCCTGCTTGATCATCTTCACCTCTTGCGTGGTCAGCGTGGCGGGATCAAGGGAGCTTAGGACGGGGCCGGCTTTGTCCTGGCGCCCGGTGGCGGCGAGGGCCAGCCCATACGGAAGGGCCAGGGCCGGCGATTTCTGCCAGTCGTGTGCCACGGGCTCGAGCAGGGTCAGGGCGTCGGTCGCGCGATTTTGGGCGATGAGCACCAGGGCAAGCGTCGAGCGATAAACCAGGTTGTGCGAATCCTGGCCGAAACTCCTGCGGGCAATCTCCTCCGCTTCCGTCAGGTCCTTGCCGGTCAGGGCGGCAAAACACGCGAAGTTGTTGGCAATCCCTGCATCCTTCGCGCGCAACGAATGCAGGCGGCGAAAGGCCTGGTACTGGCCTTCGGCGTCCCGTTGCACCTGGTAGTGCCGCGCGAGCGTGCCGAGTGCTTCGAGGGTCACGCGGGGTTGATCCGCGGCCATCCACAGCAGCTTCAGGCCGTCATCCTGCCAGCCCCAAGCATACAGCGTGTCAGCGGCAAAAAGCGCTTGCACGCCATTTGACTGAGCCTTGCCTTGCAGGGTGCGCCACCATTCCTCGGCGCGGGCGGTGTCGCCGAGCCGGCGGCTGGCCTGCAGGCCGTAGAGCAACCGGAGGAACTCAACGTCGCCGCTCCAATTGGCTTCGTCCACCCAGGCGCTTAATTTCATCCACTCCGATGAGAGCCGGAGGGCCTCGGCGGCGACCACGAGCACGGGGGGATTGCGAGTGAGGGCGGGTGGCAGGCCGTCGAGCCAGTGGACGGCCTCCGGGCTGCGGCCGATCTGGTTCAGCCATTCGATCAATTGTGCGGCCTGGACGGGATTGCCGGCGCTGTTTGCCTCCAGGAGGGCGACGACCGCGGCGAAATGCGACTCGTCCGCGCGGGCGAGGGCCCGCAGGCAGTTGGGGATGTCGCCGAGGGTGCAGCGGGGGTGCGCACGCAGCGCCTCGGCCCACCGCAGCATGGCGGGGCGGTCGTCATGGTCCAGGGCGTCGCCGAGGAGCGTGCGCAGGGCGTTCGCGCCCCAGTCGCGGTCCCCGGTCCAGCGGGCAAGCAGGGCCAGGCCGCGCCGGCGCTCCGTGGAATCCCGGGAGTAGATCAGGACGGTCCCGAGCGGCACCTCATCGATGGCCACTGGGCCGTCGAGGCGGAGCGCGGCCTCGAAATGATTGCGGGCGGACGTGAGCCGGACCCGGCGCCGGGCGATTTCGCCGGCGATCCGCTGCGCGGCAGCCGAGTCCGCGATCTCCGCGGACGGCAACGTCGCAAGGGCGCGCTCGGCTTCGTCGGTCAGGTTGGCCAGCAGGGCGTCGGTCGCCCAGGCGAGGACCAGCGCGGTATCCTCCGGCGCGAGTTTGGCGGCATAGCGCGCGCGTTCCACGGCCAGGGGAAGGTTTTTTTGGCGCCGGGCCAGTTCGGCGGCCAGCTGCCAGACATCCGGCCGGTCCGGCGCCTTGATGAGCGCCTGCTGCACGGCCCCGGCCGCGTAATCCAGGCGCCCGGCGGCCAGCCACTGACGTGCCATGCTGATGGCATTGCGCTCGGTCCACCACGGATAAACCCAGATCCAGGAGCAGCCGGCGGTCACGATCAAGGCGAGCAGGGCGTATGCCGCCCGGCGCAGCGCCCGATGTTCATCCCACGCGTCGAGGAACCGCCACCACCAGTCCCGCAGGTCAAAGGCTGAGACGCGCTCGGCCCGGCGCCTCCATCGCTTGGTAAAAGGGCTCGCGGTGCCGTCCGCCGTGCGGTCCTTGTCGTCCTTATTTAAGTTGGGCATCGAGTCGAAACGAACATCCCAGACCTAGCGGAGGGCGCCACCGCTTAACAAGCCCAATGCGGTCGGGGCCGCCGCGCGTGGCCGTCCCGTCAGGCTCACGTGTGGGTTGAAAATCGCGCCGGGCTCGTCCCCAATTGATCCCGCATGACCCCGGCCGACGCCCAAGCAAAGATCGTCCACCTCCGCGCGGAGGTGGCGCGGCACGACGAGCGCTACCACCGGCAGGCCAATCCGGAGATTTCCGACTTCGGCTACGATGCCTTGAAACGGGAACTGGCGGTGCTCGAGGAACAGTTTCCGCAGTTTGCCACGAAGGATTCGCCGACGCAACGCGTGGGCGACGACCGGGTGCAGGGGTTCAAGGAGGTCGCGCACCGGCAGAAGATGCTGAGCCTCGACAACACCTACAACGAGGCGGAACTGCGGGCGTTTCATGCGCGGCTTGCGAAGCTGCTCGGCACGGACGACCTGCGTTACACGGTCGAGCCGAAGATCGACGGGCTGGCGGTGAGCCTGACCTACGAGGAAGGAAAATTCGTGCGCGCGGTCACCCGCGGCAAGGGCGACCGCGGCGATGACGTGACGGCGAACGTGCTCACGATCCGGACGCTGCCGCGCGAGCTGCGGGGGACCGCGCCGAAGTGGGTGGAGATCCGGGGCGAGATTTACCTGACGGCGGCCGAGTTTGAGCGGATCAATGCCGAGCGCGCCGCGGCCGGTGAGGAACTCTACGCCAACCCACGCAACCTGGCCGCCGGCACCATCAAGCAGCTGGATTCGGCGGAAGTCGCCCGCCGCAAGCTGGAGATCGTGCTGTACAGCCTGGGCTACTGCGAACCGCAGGTCGTGGACTCGCAGGCCGAGCTGCAGAAAAAACTGAAGGCCTGGGGCCTGCCGGTCGTGGAGCGCTACTGGACGGTGCGCGGGATCGACGAGGCCTGGGCGGCGATCGGCGAACTCGACCGGCTCCGGCACGGCTTCGCCTTCGGGACGGACGGCGCGGTCGTGAAGCTGAGCGATTTTGACCGGCAGCGCGAGGTGGGCGCGACGGACAAGGCGCCGCGCTGGGCGATCGCCTACAAGTTCAAGCCGGACACGGCGCGGACGCGTTTGCGGGGCATCACGATCCAGGTCGGCAAGACCGGGATCCTCAGCCCGGTGGCTGAGCTCGACCCGGTGCTGCTCGCGGGCAGCACGATCAGCCGGGCGACGCTGCACAATGAGGATGAGATCCGCCGCAAGGACATCCGCGTTGGCGACCTTGTGGAGATTGAAAAGGCCGGCGAGGTGATCCCGGCGGTGCTGCAGTCGTTTCCCGACGAGCGTCCGGCAGGCGCGAAAGAGTTCGACCTCTTTGCCGCCGTCGGCGGCCACTGTCCGGTCTGCGGCGGGAAAATCGCCCGGGTCGAGGTGGCGGCGGAGGATGCCGAGGGCGTCGCGTGGAAGTGCCTGAATTACGACTGCAGCGCACAGCGCGCGGGCCGGCTGGGATTTTTCTGCAGCCGGCGCGCGCTGGCGATCGACGGCGTGGGCGGGGTCATGGCGGCCAAGCTGGTGGAGCTCGGCCACGTGAAGGATCCGCCGGACCTGTACGACGTCCCGCTGGAAACCCTCGCCACGCTCAATCTGGGCACGGTGGAGGAGCCGCGGGTGTTCGGGGAGAAGAACGCCACGAAGATCGTGGCGGCCCGCGAGGCGGCGCGCGGCCTGCCGCTCGAGAAGTGGCTTTACGCGCTCAGCGTGCCGGACGTCGGTGAGACGACGGCGCGCGAACTGGGCCGGCGCCACCGGAGCTTGGCGGAGCTGGCCGAATCGTCGCTGCTGCACGCCGTGTTGAAAAAGGCCGAACTGGGCGCGCAGCGGGAATGGGAGGCGCCGGCGTCGCGGAAAAATCCCGCCAAATCCGACGAGGACAAGGCGCGGCGGAAGGAATTGTGCGCGCGGCTGGACGCCGAGATCGCGGCGCTCGATGCGGGTGCGCTGGCCGGAGTGCCCGCGGACATCGGGCCGGCGGTCGCGGCGAGCGCACTGGAATTCTTTGCCAGCGCCCCGGGCCGGCGGCTGCTGGCAAAACTGAGGAAGCTGGGGATCGATCCTCAAGGCACGGTCGCAACCACCGGTGTGTTCACGGGCAAAATCCTGGTGATCACGGGTACGCTGCCCTCGCTCAAGCGCGACGAGGCGGAGCAGAAAATCCTCGCGGCGGGCGGCAAGGTGAGTGGCAGCGTGAGCAAAAAGACCAGTTACGTGCTCGCGGGCGAGGAGGCCGGCTCGAAACTCGACAAGGCCAGGGAACTCGGGGTGCCGGTGATCGACGAAGCCGAGTTGCGGCGGATGCTGGGGTAGGGCGGCTGCGTCGCGACCGGTTCAGGGAGTGCCGGCTGCTCCCTTCCTCTTCGCTCCCTCTCTCAACGACGCACGGCGTCAATAACCGCGCTTCTGCAGGGCGGCGCTGAGTTCCTGGACGAAGGCCTGGCCGTCGGCGGGGGTGGGACGATAGCCGGGCTGGCTGACTTGCGTGAAACCGGGGCGGCCCTGGTTGTCCACGATCCATTTGCCGGTCACGCCGTCGCTGAACGTCACGCTGCCGCTGGCGAGCGCGCCGGGGATGAGCGTGACCTTGTCCACACTCACGGAAAGCGTGCTCGTACCAGCCGGGAGTTCGTCGGGAAATTCATCCATCGCGCCGTCTTCGGTGCTGGCGGCGTCAGCGGGGCCGGAGGCGGCGGGTTTGGCCGGCGCCGCCTTGGTCACGTCCGAGACGTCGATCTTCGGCGCGGCGTCCTTCAGGGCGAGATTGAGGTCGTCCACGAGAAAACGCACATCGCGGTACGTCATCGAGAGCTTGAACTGTTCAAGCAGCTTTTTCTGGACGGCGGACAGGTTGTCGCCGGCGGCGACCCAGCTGGCGACGGCCTGTGTTTGCTCGGGGGTGAGGCTCATGGAATTTCGGATTTCGAATGGCGGATTGCGGAAGCACTCCAACGGGCGGGACTCTCGGCGATAAAGCGGCAACTTTCAACTCGAGGATACTTTGCAGGGCGTGGTCGCTGACCCGCCTTTTCCGTGCGGACGGCTCATCCGGAGGATTCGCCCTACCTTTTCAAACCGTCGGGGTTAGCGACCCCGCCCTACAGCCCCGCCGCGTTTACTTTGAGAGCTGCGCCTTGAGGAACTCGACGCTGCCGCGGGTGGAGGTGTCCTGCTCCATCATGTTGTCCACGGCCTTGCAGGCGTGGATGACGGTGCCGTGGTCGCGGCCGCCGTAGGCGTCGCCGATTTCCTGGAGCGAGTGCTTGGTGAGGACGCGGGTGAGGTACATCGCGATCTGGCGCGGGATGGCGATGTTGTTGGGCCGGCGCTTGCTGGTCATGTCGCTGTGCCGGATCTGGTAATGGTCGGCCACGCGCTTCTGGATGGTCTCGATGGTGAGGATGTTCTGCGCCTGCTCCATGAGCACGTCCTGCAGGAGCATCTCGGTGGTCGCGAGGTCGAGCGGCTTGCTGGTGAGGGCGGAGTAGCTGGCGACCTTGATCAGCGCGCCCTCAAGTCGGCGGATGTTCTTCGAGATGTTCTGCGCGATGAAGGTCAGGACCGGCTCGGGCAGGTCGAACTTCAGGCTCGCGGCCTTGGTGCGGAGAATGGCGATGCGGGTCTCGAAATCGGGCGCTTGGATGTCCGCGGGCAGGCCCCATTCGAAGCGGGACACGAGGCGGGCCTCGAGCTTCTGGATCTCGCTGGCGCGGCGGTCGCTGGA
>CAIRTK010000017.1 GCA_903881475.1 uncultured Opitutia bacterium
AGCCTTGCGCGAGGGGAGCGGCACCCTACGTTGCGCGGTTCTGCGGTTAGTCCCCATCGTCTAGCCCGGTCAGGACACCACCCTTTCACGGTGAGAACCGGGGTTCGAATCCCCGTGGGGACGCCATCGGCTCTTTGCTGTCGGTTATCTGCGTTAAGACATTGAAAAACGCGCAAGTTGTGACGGTTCTAAATTCACCGTCCGCGTAGCTGATCCCGTCAGGGAAGAGCACTTGTTGTAGCTTCTGCCGCTGGTCCAAGTCGGCGCAGCGCCACATTTCGCCGGCATTGGCAATTATCATAGACGGAGGCAGCAAGTTCTGATTGGTAATCCGGGCTTGGATTACAGGGGACCCCACGGTCACCGGCCGATCAGGGGTTGCTGCGCCAGGGCGCACGATGCCTGGGCAGCCGCGCTGATCACTACCCCTGATTCCGGGCTGGAGCGAAGGTTACCCTAAAAATTGAGCCTATGATTTTCCGATTGTTGAACTGGCTGGGCTTCACCGGCGACCGGCTCGCCTTCCCGGGTCTCTCCGAGGCGAATGAAATCGAGGTGGCGGTGGAACTCGTCCCGCCGCCCGATCCGGATCGGGCGCCGCCGCGCAAGGTGCGCCGGTCGGCCATCCTGGGCCTGGTCGCCGCCACCCTGATTTTCCTCACGCCGCTCGCCGCCTACCGGCCGGCGATTTTCCATTATTACGGATTGCGGGACTGCTACTCGAACCTGCGCGAAGCGCACGAGGAGCCGGGCAAGCTGATCCAATTCTGCGCGTCCCATGCCCGGCCGATCTACGGCTGGTTGCTGGAGGTCAGCCTGCGGCGCATCGACACGATCCGCCAGTTGCAGTGGATCCGGATGCTGTCCGCCCTGCTGCTGGGTGCGATCTCGTTCGCGAGCTACCGGTTGCTGCGCCGGATCGGCTGGTCGGTGGGCTCGAGCCTGCTGCTTGCGCTGTGGCTCGGGTTGGTGCCCTCCGCCCAGGTGATGGCGGGGTGGGCGATCGGCTGGCCCTACAGCGTCGCGGTGCTGATGGCGCTGGGGGCCTTTGCCCTCGCGGAGGCGGCCTTGGCCGCCGGGCCGCCGGGTTTTTCGAAGGTCCGTCAACTCCTTGCGTCGGTCGGGTTGCTGGCGGCCAGCGCCCTCGTCTATCAGCCCAATGCGCTCTTTTATCTGGTGCCCCTGGCCGCGGCCCTGATTGCCCGGTCCGGCCCCCGCCAGCGTGACCATGTTTGCTGGGTCTTGCGGCACGTGGCGGTGGTGGTCGCGGGTTTGTCCCTCGCCTACGCCTTCATGCGGGGGTGTTACGCCGTGGGGATTTTCCACCCTTCGGCCCGGATCGCCTTCGAGGCGCAGTGGGGGGAAAAACTGCGGTGGTTCATCACCGAGCCGCTGCCCAATGCGCTGAGCCTGTTTGTGATCAATGACAACAACGGCCACGACCGGATCGCCTATCTGGCCGGCGCGCTCGCCGCCGGGGGCTTCCTCATCGCCGGGGTCGCGCTGGAATGGCGGCATCGCGGCCGCGCCCGCGGCCTGGTCTGGCTGGCCGGCCTGCTGGGCCTGCCGGTGCTGGCCTTCGCGGTCAGCCTCCTCGCGGCCGAGCGGTATGCCACCTATCGCACGATCTTTCCGCTGACGGGCGTGCTCCTGTGCTGGCTCATCGCCTCGTTGCGCCTGAGCTTCGGCCGCATGGGATCAGGGGTGAGGCGGAGCGGCGCGCTCCTGCTGATCGGGCTCGCGCTGCTGGCGGCGCGGCGCCGCACCTACGCGCTGCTGGCGGTGCCCCAGGGCAATGAATGGGGGCTTGTGCTCGACGGCGCAAAGAAGGTCCGGCTGGAGGAGGGCCGCCCGGACATCTTTCTGATCGAGCCGACGCCCAACGACATTTCCACCGCCACGATCTATCACGACGAGTTCGGCTCGCTTTCCACGAATTCCGACTGGGTGCCGAAGGAAATGTTCAAGCGCGCCATGCACGACCTGCATCCGCAGGTGCCCGGGCTCGACCAGCGGTACCGGTTTGCCTCCGGCCCGCGGCTGCCGGCTACCGGGCGCTTTGACGTGGTCATCGACCTGCGCGAGCTGAGAAGCCTGCGGACGGAAAACTGACGCCCCGGTGTTTGGGCCGCGGGCGGTGAAGGAAGAAGTCTAAGCCACCGGCGGCCGGCTCCCGCCCGGCGGTGGCTTGGGCAGCTGCTTCATCAGGGTGGTGAGCGCCTCATCCGAAATCCCGTGGCTGACGTTCACGTTGTAACACTCATGGAGGAAGGTCTCCACCGAGACCCATTGGTCCTTCCAGCGCACCCGTCCGGTCCACGCGCAGAATGTGACAAACTGCTCCAGGCGCTCCACCTGGCTGGCGGCGGCGCCCAACTGGGAGATCAGCCGCGCCTGCTCAACTTCGGAATGCCGTTGCTGGGCGAGGGCGGCGGAAAGGAAGAGTGCGGTGCCGAGGCATACGCCCATGAAGACATTCAGATAGACCATCTGGGCGCCGGTCCACTCGCCTTGGAACGGGCCGGCATGGGCGACGACCGCGTCAAAGGCGAACAGGCCCAGCACGGTGCCGGCGGTCACGGCGACGGAAGGGACAAAGCGGACCGACGCCCAGACGAGCAGGGGAAAAGCAAAGAAGAGCGCAACCGGCAGCGGCCAGCCGTGTGTGGACCACCGGCCGGGCCCGAAGGCCCCCAGCATGAGCGTGAGGAACGCCAGCACAGCGAATTCGCGCCATTCACCCGCGGTGCTAGCGGGACGCGGCCAGCGGATCCACGCCAGCACCGCCGGGGCGATCACAAACTGGGCGAAGATGTTCGAGGCAAACCAGGCTGCGGCGGTCGACCAGAACTGCCCGGCTGGCAGCTGGCCGGCATAGAGCAGCGCGCACATCCCCAGCAGGGCGCTGAGCGGCTGCAGGACCAGGAGTTCGCCCGCAAGCAGCTGCACGACATCGTCCAGCCGGTCAAAGGCGATGCGGCGGCCCGGGCGGTCATGGAACCACCAGCCGGCCAGGGCCGCGTCCAGGCTGTTGCCCGTCGCCATGATCAGGGAGGCGCCCATGGGCTGCCCGCTGGCCAGCGTGGCTGCGAGCTCGCCGATGAAGACGCCCGGCCAGACGTTCCTCCCCCACAGCAGGGAGGCGGTGAGGGACAAACCGGCGGGAATGTACAGCACCCAGGATACGCCGGCGACGACCGCGGACATCTGGATGCAAAATCTGCCGGCGGCAAAATAGGTGACGGCGAGAAGTCCCCAGATCAGGAGCCATCGCGATGCGCTTCTCCGATTCATCGGGCCTCAATGTTGCGATTCACCACGAGCGGCAACCTCAAACCGGGTCCGCGACCCTGCGGCCTGTGACCCGCGCCGTTGGGCCCGCGTCAGGGGTGCAGCTCGAACGCAAACCGCAGGTCATCCCCGCACCATTGCACGAAATTCGTGCCCCAGGCGTTGTTCACGAGGTTGAAATGGAGGCCGCGGCGGAGGTCGGGTGGCTGCTGGCGGAATTCAAGCAGCGTGGCCTTCTCGAGGGCCACGACCGGGGCCTGGCGGTTTACGATCGTCAGCGACGGATGCACGGCGCGCTCGATCGCATGGAGGTGACGGTTGCCACCTGCGACGACGCGCCGCGGGTCGACCGTCTGGCCGAGCTTCACGAGCCGCCAGTCGCGGGGCCGGCTGACGCGCGGCACGAACGAAAACCAGGCGGCCTCGGGGATGCGGCTGGCGGGCTTGCCAAACCATTGCAGGGTGACGCGCATCGGGGCGAAGCCCTGCGGCAGGGTCCACTCGATGGTGATCTCCTCCGGACAGCCGAAATGCTTCACGGCCTCCGCCGGACCGCGCAGCGTGGCGAGGACCCGGGGCGCGCCACCGGTTTGGTCCAGCTCCAGTGAGACCAGCCGCGCGGACCAGCGCCGGGCGCGCACCCCGCGGATTTTTTCGTAGCCGAACTTGGTCAGGTCCGGCCGCGACCACGATTCGGTGGCCGCGTGGTTGACCACATAGGTCCGAAACCAGCGTTCACAATCGGCCGGCGAAAAAACTTGGTAGCCAAACAGCCCGAGCGGATGGGTCGCATCGGCCAGCACGCGTCCGTCCGGCAGGCGCCAGCCGGTCAGCGCACCGCGGGCATCGAAGGCTAGCGTATGGCCGGCGGTCTCGATCCGGCGGGAAGCCAGCCGGTCGGCGGCGCGCCGCAACGGACGCCGGGCCGCGCAGGCCGCCACGGCGGCGCGGGCCTGCTGGTAGGGCGAGTTCTCCGCCCGAGCCGCGGGCCCGCCTTTCGGGTCAGCGGGGAGGGTGCCTCTCACCTTCCGGAGCGCGGCCACGGCGGTGCGCAGGTACGCCCGCTGTTCCCGCCATGAAGCTTCCCAGGCCGCGAAGAGCCCGCGTTGGCGGTCGCGGGCGAATTGGGGTTTCTTCCACCGGCCGACGGACCGGATGATCCATGGCGCATTCAGCACCGGGATGACAATTTTGGTGTCCCGGCCCCAGGTGTGCTCCGGCACCAGCATCAGCTCCCGCGAGAATTTCCTGAAAGCGACATCCGCGGCGAGGGCAGGTCGCCGGGCGAGCGCATAATGCCGGAATTCAAGCAGCGCACGGTAGCGCGCCAGTTTCCACGGATCGCTTGGCGGACCGTAGATCCAGGTGTCACCGATCTCATTCGTGACCACGGGCAGCCGGTCGCGAACCGGGGCGAGGGCGCGGGCAAAATCGTCGAGCGTGCCGGCGACGACCTCCACTCCGGGATGCGCCGTCCGCACCGCAGCCAGCACGGCCCGCACCGCGGTGGCGTCCTGCGGCCCGTGATTGTCGCCGGTATGCGCGAAGTGGAGCGCGGTGTCCAAGCCGGGCACTCGCACCGGCCGGCCGTAGTCGCTGGAGTAGGCGACGACGACCTCTTCGCCGCCGGGTGCGCGCCACCGAAAGACCGGTGGCGTGGCCGGCACGGGCGTGGCGGGGTTCACCCCGATGTGGAAAAATTCCACCCCGGCGCGCGCAAGATGCGGCACGAGGGAGCACGTGTGCCCAGGCACGTCGGTCATCTTGGCGGAGAGGGTTTTCCGGCCAAAGCGGCGGTCGAGATCGGCCGAGAGCGAGAGCCCGAAATCGCAGAGCGACGCATCGAGGAGTTCCGAGTGCCACGTAAATGGCAGGGCGTGCCACGCCAGGTCGCCAGCGGTAATGGCGCGCTCCATCGCCCGCCGGTGCGCCGGGCTGGCGCGCTCGAGGAATTCGGTGATCAGCCAGGATCCCGTCGTCCAGACCAGGCGGTCGGGTTCGCCGGCTTCCCGCAATTCCCGGGCCGTGGCCAGCGCCTGGGGAATGAAACGGGTGCAGTATTTCCGCAGCACCCGGGCGGCGAGGTCGGTGTAACCGATGTCGAGGTGGGTTTTGAAGACGACGATGATCCGGCGGAGGGCGGGCATGGCGGAATGGCGGATTGCGGATTTGGGATGCCGGATTGTCGAGTCCGGAGACGGGAGTCGACTGGAGGGCGGGTTCTCCGAGCGAACCGTTCGCGGACGGGCGCGGCTCATCCGGAGGATTCGCCCGGCCTTGGGTCCAATGTCCTGCCGCTCACGCCCGTGGTTACATGCCGTCTTGCGCCGGCAGCGGGATTTCCCATCGTCGGCGCCAACCCCGGTTCATCGCCCCATGAATACTGTAGTTGCCACCCCTTCTTCGTGGACCCGTCTTGCCGGCTGGTCCGCGGTCGTTCTGCTCGGCACCGTCTCGGTCGCCATGCTGGCGTGGGGCCGGGGTGAAAGCGTCAGCGCGCTCTGGATGGTCGTCGCCGCGGTCTGCGTCTTTGCGGTGGCGTACCGGTTCCACTCGGCGTGGCTGATGGCGAAGGTGCTCACGCTCGACGAGCTGCGCGCCACGCCGGCCGTGGTGCACGAGGACGGCCGGGATTTCGTAAGGACGAACCGCTGGGTGGTCTTCGGCCATCATTTCGCCGCCATCGCGGGGCCCGGCCCGCTGGTCGGGCCGGTGCTCGCGGCGCAGTTCGGCTTCCTGCCCGGGATGCTGTGGATCCTCGTCGGAGCCACGCTGGGCGGCGCGGTGCACGACTGCGTGATCCTGTTCTGTTCCGTGCGCCGGCGCGGCAAGTCGCTCGGCCAGATGGTGACCGAGGAAGTCGGGCCGTTTGCCGGCTTCATCGCGCTCGTGAGCATCATCGCGATCATGATCATCCTGCTCGCGGTGCTGGCGCTGGTGGTCGTCAAGGCCCTCGCGGAAAGCCCCTGGGGCCTCTTCACCATCGCGGCGACGATGCCGATCGCGGTCCTCATGGGACTGGGCATGCGCTCCAGCGGGCACGAGTCCTCCTGGCTCGGCTGGATCACCGCATTTGGCGTGGTGGCGCTGCTGGCCGCGGTCTATGGGGGAAAATTTGTCGCCGGCTCGCCGCTGGAGGGCGTGCTCACGCTGAAGGGCACGACGCTGGCGTGGTGGATCATGGGCTACGGGCTGCTTGCCTCGATCCTGCCGGTCTGGCTCGTGTTGGCGCCGCGCGACTACCTGAGCACGTTCATGAAGATCGGCACGCTGGCGGCGCTGGGGGTGGCCATCGTGATCCTCGCGCCGCACCTGAAGATGCCGGCGGTGACGAAGTTCATCGACGGCAGCGGCCCGGTGTTCGCGGGGCCGGTGTTTCCCTTCTGCTTCATCACGATCGCCTGCGCGGCGGTGTCGGGGTTCCACTCGCTCATCTCCTCGGGCACCACGCCGAAGCTCATCACGCGCGAGAGCGACATCCGGATCATCGGCTACGGCGCGATGATCACCGAGATGTGCGTGGGCATCATGGCACTGATCGCCGCGTGCGCGATGGAACCGGGCCAGTATTTCGCGATCAACCTGGGCGGCCCGGCGGCGGAGGTGACGGCCAAAATCACGGCGCTCGGCTTCCCCGTGACGCCGGCCGACATGGCGGACCTGGCCGCGAGCGTCGGCGAGAAGACGATGATCGGCCGCACGGGCGGGGCGCCGACGTTCGCGATCGGCATGGCGCACATGTTCGCCGGCGTGGTCGGCAGCAAGGCCGCCCTCGCGCTGTGGTACCACTTCGCGATCATGTTCGAGGCGCTGTTCATCCTGACCACGATCGACGCCGGCACGCGGGTGGGACGCTTCCTCGTGCAGGACCTGCTCGGCCTCGCGTGGAAGCCGCTGGCGAACACGAAATCCCTCGCCGGCAACACCGCCGCCACGGCGCTCTTCGTCGCCGCGTGGGGCTGGTTTCTTTACCAGGGCGTGATTGATCCGCTCGGCGGCATCAACTCGCTCTGGCCGATCTTCGGCATCGCGAACCAGCTGCTGGCCGTCCTGGCGCTCGCGCTTGGCACCACGGTGCTGATCAAGATGGGCCGCGCGCGCTACCTGTGGACGACGCTGCTGCCGCTGACGTGGCTGCTGGCGGTGACGATGACCGCGGGCTGGATGAAGATCTTCAGCGCCGACCCGCGGCTGGGATTTCTCACGGCGGCGGACGGCCTGCAAAAGAAAATCAGCGCCGGTGGGCCCGCCGCGCAGCTGACGGCCTGGCAGCACCAGCTGTTCAACAACCAGGTCAACGCAGCCGTGACCGGAATCTTCCTCGTGCTCGTCGCGGTGGTGGTGCTGACCTGCGCCCGGGTGTGGTGGCAGCTGCTGGCGGGCCATCGCGCGCCCGACCTGCGCGAGGAGCCGTATGTGCCGGTTGCCTCAGTGCAGCAGCCCGTGCAGTGATTTTATGATTGCGGGTATGCAGTAGGGCGGGTCTTTGACCCGCCTTTAGCGTACAGAAGGCGGGTCAAAGACCTGCCCTACTTATTCTCGGACTTACCTTCCCATGAGCATCACTCTTCAGAACCTGATTTCCGACCAGGACCGAAAGCAATTTCAGTCCGAAGGTTTCTTTGTCCTTAAAAGCGTCGTGCCGCCGGAGCACTTGGCGCTGATGCGCGAGGTGTGCGGGCAGTTCATCGCCGCGCACGATGCCGAGATGGAGGCGGCGGGCGTCACGCACCAGGGCATCAACATCAAGGGCAACCGCTACTTCATCGCCAACCGGCACAAGGGCACGCGCCTCGCCGAGTTCATCTACAGCGACCTGATGGCGGAAGTCTGCCGCGCCACGCTGGGCGAAAACGCCTATCTCTTCTGGGAACAGTTCGTCGTGAAAGGCCCGGAGAAGGGTTCCAAATTCAGTTGGCACCAGGATTCCGCGTATGTCGGCACGCCGCACCGGCCCTACATCACGTGCTGGGTGACCCTCGATGACGTGAGCGAGGCCAACGGCACGGTGTACCTGCTGCCGTACTCGCGCGCCGGCTCCCGCGAGCTTTTCCCGCACAAGCAGAACGACGAAAGCCACGACCTCGAGGGCTACTTTGGCTCCGATCCCGGCGACCCGGTCCTTGTGCCCGCCGGGAGCATCGCGGTGTTCTCGAGTACGATGCTGCACCGCAGCGGTTTCAACCGGACGCCCAACTGGCGGCGCGTGTACCTGCCGCAATATTCCGCCGAGCCCCTGCGCCGGCCCGACGGCAAGCTGGCCGCCTTCGCCGAGCCGTTCCTGGTGAATGGTGTGCGGCGGAACGGAACGTAAGGTTCAGCTCCGGCAAAACCGGTTCACCACCAAGGGCACGAAGAACACGAAGGCCCGATCTCTTTTCTGAATAGAATAGGGGCAGCCGCAGAATCTTGGGCGATCCCTACACTCGGTTTCCGTCTATCTTATCCGGCTTCGTGTTCTTTGTGCCCTTCATGATGAAAATAAAAAGGCCGGCCCCAAGGGACCGGCCTGAAAACTGACTGAACCGCGGCGCGGCTCAGGCCACGTACGCGGGGAGGACCTTGTCCACGCGCACCTTGTCGAGGCGGGCGAAGGTCGGGACACCGTTGTCGTGCGGAACGGCGACCTCGCCCTGGATCAGGGGCTGGGCGTAGCGGACGAACTGGAAGTTCATGCTCACGCCGTCCTCGTTGATCCATTCGCGGGGCAGCTTCTTCACGTTGTTCGCGACGTCGGCGAGCGGCGCCAGGCCGGTCTCGCAGGAGTAGGTGTCGTTGTCGCCGCGCACGAGCGTGACGAGCTTGTCGCTCTCGCCGTTGATGGCGGCCTTCACCGCGGCCTGGCCGACGAGGTAGGCCTCGTCCGCATCGACCTTCGACGCGGAGTGGGCGGCGCTGCGCTGCATGAGGCCGGGGACGGACAGGCGGGCCTTCACACCCGGGAGGTTGGCCTCGACGAGGCTCTTGATGAATTCGCCGGCGCCGCCGAGCTGGGCATGGCCGAAGGCATCGAGCGCGGGGTCAGCGGAGACGTAGTTGCCGTCGGAGTCCGTCAGGCCCTCGGAGACGACGATCTGGCAGAATTTCTCGCGCTTGAGCACGCGGCGGATGTCCTCGAGGCACTTGTCCTGGCTGAACGGGATCTCGGGAAGGTAGATGAGGTGCGGCGGGTCGTGCGGCTGGTCGCGGCGCTTGGCGAGCGAGGCGCTGGCGGCGATCCAGCCGGCGCTGCGGCCCATGACCTCGACGATGGAGACGAGGTCACCCTGGCCCATGGCCTCGTTGTCGAGGGCGAGTTCGCGGACGGTGGTGGCGATGAACTTGGCGGTGCTGCCGAAACCGGGGCAGTGGTCGGTGGCGGGGAGGTCGTTGTCGACGGTCTTCGGCACGCCGATCACGCGGAGCTCGTAACCCTGCGCGACGGCGTGGGCGGAGATCTTGGTGGCGGTGTCCTGCGAGTCATTGCCGCCGATGTAGAAAAAGTAACGGATGTTGTGTGCCTTGAACACCTCGAGCACGCGGTCGAAGTCGGCCTGCTTCTTGAGCTTGTAGCGGCACGAGCCGAGGGCGGCGCCCGGGGTATGCTTGAGGGCGCGGATCTGCTGCTGGGACTCGGAAGCGAGGTCGATCAGGTCCTCCTGCAGGAGGCCGAGGACGCCATTGAGCGCACCATACACCTCCTCCACACAGTCGTGGTTCAGCGCCTCGGCGATGATGCCCGCGACACTGGCGTTGACGACGGCGGTGGGGCCACCGGACTGGCCCACCAAAACATTTCCTGCTAGTTCAGCCATGACAGTAAGAATAAAGGGTTGGAAACAACGTGAACGGGCAAGAAAGCGGGTCGTCCCCGGGGGATGCAAACTCAATTTTCGTCACTGGGGCGGGAGCGGCTCCGGAATCATCGCGGAAACGCGGAGGAATCGAAACGCGGAGGGCTCGGGCAGGCTCGTGTTCGATGGGTAGGGCGAATCCTCCGGATGAGCCGCCGGTCAATTCGGTGTTACGGCTCATCCGGAGGATTCGCCCTACCTTTTGATCCGTTTCGGACTGCGATCCACGAACTCCGAACTGCGAATGAGGCGGCGAGCCGCCGCCGCATTCCTACAGCAGCCGGCCGGGCCGGTACTCGGCGGCGCCTTTGTGCTTCTTCGCGAGCGGCTTCACCTCCGCGAGGAAGGCGTCCACCTGGTGCGGGGCGGCGCCAACGAAGCGCGCATTCTCGGCGAGGATGGCCTGTAGGGCCTTCTTGCCCAGGCCGACACGCTTGTCGCCGGCGAGGCGGCCGAGGAGGTCGGCATCGCCGCCGCCCGAACGCAGCGCCTTGGCCGCGGCAAGCGCATGCTCTTTGATGGCCTCGTGCGCGGTTTCGCGGCCGGCGCCCCGTTTCACGGCTTCCATCAGGATCGTGGTGGTGGCGAGGAAGGGCAGGTTGCGCTCGTTTTCCGCGGCGATGGCGGCCGGGAAGACCTCCATCTGGCGCAGCACGGTGAGATAGGTCTCGAGCAAGCCGTCGAGGGCGAAGAACGCATCGGGCAGCGCCACGCGGCGCACGACGGAACAGGACACGTCGCCCTCGTTCCATTGGTGGCCGGCGAGCGCGCCGGTCATCGTGACGTAGCCGCTGAGAATGGTGGAAAAGCCGCAGATGCGCTCACAGTTCCGCGCGTTGACCTTGTGCGGCATGGCAGACGAGCCGACCTGGCCGTCCTGGAACCCCTCGGTGAGCAGCCCGGCGCCGGCCATGAGCCGGAGCGTGGTGGCGAAGCTCGCGGCGGCGGCGCCGACCTGGTGCAGGGTGGTGACGACCTCAAAATCGAGCGAGCGCGGGTAAACCTGGCCGATGGCGCCGAGCGAGGCGTGGAACCCGAGGTGCTTCAGCACGCGGGACTCCAGCTGGTCGACCTTCGCGGCGTCGCCGCCGAGCAGCGTGAGCTGGTCGAGCTGCGTGCCGACGGCGCCCTTGAGCCCGCGGACCGGGTAGCGCTCCAGCAGTTCCTCGAGCCGGGCGAAGGCGATGAGCAGTTCCTGCCCGAACATCGCGATCCGCTTGCCGAGCGTGGTGGGCTGGGCGGGCACGTTGTGCGTGCGGCCCGTGATCATCAGGTCGCGGTGCGCCTCGGCCTGGCGCCCGAGCGCGAGGAGCGCCGCGGCGGCCTTGAACTGGACGACCTTCATCGCGCGGAAGATCTGCAGCTGCTCGACGTTTTCCGTCAGGTCGCGGCTGGTGAGCCCGAGGTGGATGAACTGCCGCTTGGCGAGTTCGGAGAATTCCTCGATGCGCGCCTTCACGTCGTGGAGCGTCAGGCGCTCGCGCTTCGCGATGGAGGCGAGGTCGATCTGGTCCTTCACCTTCTCGTAGTCCCGGATCGCGTCGGCCGGGATCGGCACGCCGAGGTCCCGCTGGGCCTTCATCACGGCGATCCAGAAGTCGCGCTCGAGGGCCACGCGCCCGTGCTGCGACCAGATGTCCTTCATCGCCGCCGAGGCATAGCGCTCGGCAAGGACGTTGAAGATGGGGGCGGCTGGGGCGGTCGGGTCGTTCACGGCGAAAGCGCTTCAGTAAGCAGGCGGGTCGCCCGGAGGCGATTCAAGAATGAAGATTGAAAACCCAGGACCGAGGCCGTCGGCCGGTTTCTTCAGTCTTGAATCCGTCTTTTGGAATCGCGGCGGCAGCCCGCCGCCTCAGAGGAATGAGCAGATGTATTCGCAGATGCCCTTCTTGACCTCGATGGTGAAGCCGGAGTTGCCCGGCACGTCGAAGTGCTGGCTGGCGACGTATTCCTCGGCCTCGGATTCCCCGTCGAGCGTCACCAGGCAGTCGCCCGCGATGAGCTCCATGCGCTCCGGTGCGCCGGTCTTGAAGTGGAACGAGCCGGGATAGATGAGCCCGAGGGTCTTTTTCGCGCCGTCGGCGAACCGCACGGTATGGCTGACGACCTTGCCGTCGAAATAGACGTTGGCCTTGGCGGTGACGGTGACGGCGGAAAACTCGGTGGGCAGCGTGGACATGGCCGCGATGCAAAGTGCCCGGGGCATCCACGGCAAGCAGGCAGTGGCCGATCTACGAACCCATGTTCACCACGAAGGACACCAAGCGCAGGAAGGTCGGAAGCAGGAAAGGCCTTGGCTTCGTGCGCTTCGTGTCCTTCGTGGTGAAGCTTCCGTGCATGGCCCATTCCGTCGCTGCCCACCTGCAGGTTCAGATTGCCGACTACGACCGGTTCATCCGCACGGTCATTCCCGGTTACGACGCGATGCGCGCGGTGCAGCTCGAACTCCTTGCGCGCCGCCTGCCGGCCCAAGGACGGGTCCTGGACCTCGGCGGCGGCACGGGCGCGCTGGCGGCGGCGGTCGCGGAGCGGTTTTCTGAGGTGGAAATTGAAATCTGGGACACCGATCCCGCGATGCTGGCGGTGGCCCGCGAGCGCTGCGCGCGTTTTGGCGACCGCGTGAGCCTGGTCGCGCGCTCGTTTGCCGAACCGCTGCCGCCGTGCGACGCGGTGGTCGCCTGCATTGCACTGCACCACGTGAAGGACCTGGCGGCGAAGGGAAAAATCTACGCGGCCATCCACCGTGCACTCCGCCCTGGCGGACTGCTGGCCAATGCCGATGCGGTCATGAGCACCGTGCCATGGCTGCGCGAGGCGACCTTTCAGAAATGGGAGGATTTCATCGTCGCGCAGGGCATCAGCCGGGAACAGGCGCGCGACTATTTCGCGGTATGGGCGAAGGAGGATTATTATCCGCCGCTGGCGACCGAGCTCGACCTACTGAAGTCTGCGGGGTTCGCCGAGCCGGAGTGCTTCTGGCACGTGGCGCTGTTCGCGGTCTTTGGCGCGTGCCCCCAGCCGGCTTGAACGGCGGCCATTGGAGTTGGGAGATGGGAGTTGGAATACCGCGCGATGAGGTCCGGCATTCGATCTCCCAACTCCTATCTCCCAACTTCACCGGCCAACGGCCGGCTATCCCGCCAGGCAGCGCACGGTCATCTCGCGGAGGACTTCCTCCTGCTCATGCGGGCGGCGGATGATTTCCTCGAAGGCGCCGATCAATTCCTGTTGGTTGTCGATCAGCCGGCGCAGCGAGGGCAGCTTGGCGCTCCCGGCGAGCTTGCCGAGGTACCACGGGTTTTGCGTGAAGAGGTTGTACGAACTTTTTTCCGTGGCGCCGGTGAACTTGGCCGCGTGCGCCGCCTGGGCCTTGGGAAAGCCGTCGAGTCCGCGCGGGCCAATGCGCACGTCGCCGGCGTCGACGAGGGCGCGGACCTGCAGCAGGATGCGATTGCGGTTCTGCAGCGCGGAGATGACCGGCCGCGCATCGCCGCCGGCGAAGAAATGCCGCTGCAGCGCGGCGAGGGTCCATTTCAGGTCGCCGCTGAAAAACGACTCCGCCGCTTCGAAGAAATCGCCCTCGGCGACGTTGGGCGTGAGCTCGGCGACGTGCGTGTCTTGGATCGTCTCGCCCTCGCCGACGTAGGTCGCGAGCTTGCGGACCTCCTCGACGAGCAGGCGCGTGTTGGCGCCGATCTTGGCGAGCAGCAGGCGGGCGGCATCGGGGGAGAGCGAGGCGCCGACGGCCTTCGCCTCGGCCAGGATCACACCCTCGAGCGCGGCGCCATCGCCGTCGTCGCCCCCGACGAGGGCGAAGTCGGCGGTCTTCTCGCACCATTTCGGAAACGACCGGCGGCGATCCACCGGCGCGGCGGTGATCAGCACGGCCGAGTCGTCGGGATTCACGCCCTCGAGGATCTGCTGCAGGTCCTCGACCAGCTTGAGCGTGCTCTCGGCGCGGCCGGTGACGGTGTCGGCGAGGAAATTGACGTCCTTCAGCCAGATCACGCGCCTCCCGCCGAACATGGAGACGGTCTGCACACTCTCGCGGAACCGGTTCACGGCCGCCTCGACCTCGCCGACGTTGCCGGCGAAGCCGCTGAGCACCTCGCGGGAAAACTCGTCCGGGATCTCCGCCGCGAGCGCATCGAAGCGCGCCTGGCCCAGCCGGCCGACGAGGAAGTCGTCGGCGCCGCAGATGAAGGTGAAGGTTTTCGCCGCCGGCATGTCGCCGGTGATATGGCCGGGAACCGGGGGCGGGCGCACGAAAAAAATCTCCGGCCCCGGATTGGTTTTCAGCGTGCACCGGCAAAGCGGGCCGGCAGGATGCCTGCGCACCCTCCATGCCCAGCCCTGAACCCTCCGAAACCCCGGCGGCCGCCGCGTTCCCCTGGCGCCGCGACCTGCTCTGGCTGGCGCTCATCTTCGGCCTGCTGTTCGGTTTCCGCCTGGGCAGCTACCCGCTCGGCAATCCCGACGAGGGCCGCTACGCGGAGATTCCACGCGAGATGGTGGCGAGCGGGGACTGGGTGACGCCGCGGCTCAACGGGGTGAACTATTTCGAAAAGCCGCCGCTGATGTACTGGGCGACGGCCGGTGCGCTGGAGCTGGCGGGCCCCAGCGAATGGGCGATGCGCGCGATGCCGGCGCTGTTCGCGCTGGGCGGGCTGCTGCTGACGTACGCGGCGGCGCGGCGGCTGTATGGCCGCGATGCGGGGCTGGCGGCGGCGGCGGTGCTCGGGACCTCGCTGCTGTATTTCACGATCGCGCACATCATCCTACTGGACATGGCGGGGTCGGTGCTGATGAGCGCGACGCTGTTCTGCTTCATCCTCGGGGTGAACGAACCGCCGGGCGCCCGGCGCTGCTGGCTGTTTTACGGGCTCTATGCCAGCGCGGCGCTGGCCACGCTGACCAAGGGGCTGATCGGCGTGCTGGTGACGGGTGCGGTGATGTTCCTGTGGCTGCTGATTTTTAACCAGTGGAAACGCCTGCGTCCGCTGCACCTGCCGACCGGCCTGCTGCTGTTTCTGGCGATCGCGGCGCCGTGGCACGTGCTGGCGGCGCAGCACAATGCAACGTGGGCACACCGCTATTTTGTCTTCGAGCACTGGCAGCGCTTCACCACCCCGGCGGCCTCGCGGCCGGGTCCGTGGTATTACTACATCGGCATCATCTTGGCCGGTCTGATCCCGTGGGTCGGGTTCCTGGGCCCGGCGGTGCGCGACGGCATCCGCGGGGGCTGGGCGGCGCGGGCCAGGAATGCCGACGCCTGGTTCCTGCTGACGTGGGTGGGGTTCATCTTTCTGTTTTTCACCAAGTCCCACTCCAAGCTTCCGCCCTACATCCTGCCGGTGTTTCCGGCCCTGGCGGTCCTAATCGGCGCGTGGCTGGCGAAAATCAACCGCGCCGGCGAGGTGGCGCGCCTCCGGTTCGGGCTGGGCGTGTTTTCCTTTGTCTGCGGGCTGCTGGCGGTCGCGCTGGCCATGGTGGTGACGCGGCCGGCGCTGGTGCGGATGGACGCGGCACAGGCGCTCGCCCTGCAGCCGTATGCCTTCACCATGGCGGGTGTGTTGCTCCTCGGCGGCATCTTCACCCCGTGGTTCGCCAAGATCCGGGGCGTGGGCCCGGCGGTCACCGGCATCATGATGACGATGATCTGGTTTTTTGCGGTGCTGCAGTTTGCGGCGCCCTTCATCTCGAAGGCGGGCACGAAGGAACTTGCGCTGCAGGTGAAGGCGGCGGTGCGGCCGGGCGACCGGGTGATGCACTACCACGAGTTTTTCCACGACTTCACCTTCTACGCGGGCCGCGCAGTGGACCTGGTCGACTTCAAGGGCGAGCTTGAGCTGGAGGAGGACGCCGCGGCGCGGGCGAGCGGGCGATTCATCAGTGAGGCGGAGTTTCGCCGCCAGTGGAGCGGGCCCGGGCGCATCTGGGTCGTGGCGCGCAAGCGGGATGTGAAGGAACTTTTTGCCGATCCCTCTTTCCGTTATCATTTGCTCGGCCAGACCGAGGACCATTATCTCTTCAGCAACCAGCCCTGACATGTCCGCCCCTGTTTCCGCCCCCGCGCCCGCCCCGGCCAAACCCGCCCCACCGTTCCTGCCGTTTACGCGGCCGGTGATCGACGAGGAGACCATCGCCGGCGTCGTCGAGGTGCTGCGCTCGGGCTGGATCACTTCCGGTCCGCAGGTGAAAGCCTTCGAAGCGAAACTGTCGGAGTACTGCGGCGGCCGCCCGGTGCGCGCCTTCAACTCCGGCACCTGCACGATGGAGATTGCACTGCGCATCGCCGGCATTGGCCCGGGGCACGAGGTCATCACCACGTCGTTGTCCTGGGTCGCCACGAGCAACGTCATCCTCGAGGTTGGCGCGAAGCCGGTGTTCGTGGATATCGACCCGGTGACGCGCAACATCGATCTGAACCGCGTCGAGGCCGCAATCACGCCCGCCACCCGCGCGATCATGCCCGTTGACCTCGCTGGTCTGCCGGTGGACCGCGACCGGCTGCATGCCATCGCGAAGCAGCATAAGCTCCGCGTGATCGAGGATGCTGCGCAGGCCTTCGGCAGCATGTGGAAGGGCAAGCGCATCGGGTCGTTCGGCGACTTCGTGTCGTTCAGTTTCCACCCGAACAAGAACGTCACTTCCATCGAGGGCGGCTGCCTTGTCATGAACGACGAGCGCGAGGCGAAGCTCGCCGAGCAATACCGCCTGCAGGGCGTGGTGCGCACCGGCCAGGACGGCATGGAGGTCGAGCTCGTCGGCGGCAAATTCAACCTCACGGATGTCGCGGCGCGGGTGGGTCTCGGCCAGCTGCCGCACCTTGAGGCGTTCAACGCCAAGCGGGCCGAACTGGCCCGCATTTATTTCGAGCTGCTCGACACCCCGGCCCACCGCGCGCTCGGGCTGGGCCTGCCGGTCGCGAATTTCACCACGACCAACTGGCACATGTTCCAGGTCGTGCTCCCCGAGGCGAAGCTGACCATCAAACGCGCCGAGGTGATGGCGCAGCTCCAGGCCGCCGGCATCGGCTGCCAGGTGCATTACCCGGCAATCCATCTCTTTGCGCTCTATCGCCGGCTGGGCTGGAAGGAGGGCGATTTCCCCCTGGCCGAATACGCCGGCCGCAACATCCTGACGATCCCGCTTTTCCCCGCCATGACCCGCGCCGATGTGGTGCGCGTGGTTGAGACGCTGACCGGAATTTTGAAAGCGCATCAGAAATAATCTATGAGAATCTGAAACTCAGGAACGCTGGAAAAGATGCGCAAAATTCCGTTTCGTGAGTTCCTAAGTTCCAGATTCCACCGGATTGGTCTTTAAGTTTTTTGTGTCCACGACTCCCTCCACCCTCCCGCTCTCGATCGTCATTCCCGTCTACAACGAGGAGCTGAACCTGCCGACGCTCTTCGCGCGGCTGTACCCGGTGCTCGATGCACTGGGCCGCCGTTACGAGGTCATCTTCACCAACGACGGCTCGCACGACCGCTCGATCGCGCTGCTGAAGGCGCAGCATGCGGCGCGGCCCGACGTGACGCGGGTCATCGATTTCAACGCCAACTACGGCCAGCACATGGCCATCATGGCGGCGTTCGAGCGGGTGCGGGGCGACGTCATCATCACGCTGGACGCCGACCTGCAGAACCCGCCCGAGGAAATCCCGAAGCTGCTGGAGCAGATCGCCGCCGGCCATGACTACGTGGGCGGCTACCGGCTCAACCGGCAGGATTCGCTCTTCCGCACCTACGCATCAAAGATCATCAACTTCGTCCGCGAGAAGACGACGAGCATCGAGATGACGGACCAGGGCTGCATGCTGCGGGCCTATTCGCGGCAGGTGATCGACGCCATCGTGCGCAGCGGGGCGATCAACACGTTCATCCCCGCGCTGGCCTACAGCTTCGCGAGCAATCCGGCCGAGGTGGGGGTAAAGCACGAGGAGCGGCACGCGGGCGTGTCGAACTACTCGTTCTACATGCTCATCCGGCTGAACTTCGACCTGATCACGGGCTTCTCGCTGGCGCCGCTGCAGTATTTCACGATGTTCGCCGGCCTGTGCTCGGCGGGGAGCTTCGTGCTCGTGCTGGTGCTGGCTTACATGCGAATTTTCCTGCACGACGACACGAACGGCGTCTTCACGCTCTTCGGCATCCTGTTCTTCCTGCTCAGCGTGACGATGGTCGGCATCGGGCTGATCGGCGAGTACGTCGGGCGCACCTATCAGGTCGTCCGCGCGCGCCAGCGGTATTTTGTGAAGGAGATCCTGGAGGCCAAGGAGTAGAATTTAATGTGGAACTCAGGAAGGGTGGAATCGGATGAGGATGCCTTGTCCCCACGTCTTTTCCAGGGTTCCTGAGTTCCACATAAGAAAGCCCGACGACACTTTCCATGTCCAAGCCCCGCATTGTTTTCTTTGGTTATAGCGAAGTCGGCTACGAGTGCCTGTCGCTGCTGCTCGAGCGCGGCGACAACGTCGTGGCGCTCATCACGCACGAGGACAACCCGAACGAGAAGATCTGGTTCAAGACGCCCGCCGTCGCGGCGAGGGAGAAAGGCGTGCCGGTTTTCACCCCGGAGAGCGTCAACAACCCCGAATGGCGCGAGCGGATCGCGGAGCTGAAGCCCGACCTGATCCTGTCGGTCTACTACCGGAACATGATCGGGACCAAGATCCTCGACCTCCCGCCGCTCGGGGCCTGGAACATGCACGGCTCGCTCCTGCCGGCCTACCGCGGCCGGGCGCCGATCAACTGGGCCATCCTGCACGGCGAGTCCCGGATCGGCATGACGCTGCACCGCATGGTCAAGAGCGCGGACGCCGGCGCGATTATCGACCAGAACGGCGTGAACCTGACCCCGCGCGACACCGCCGAGGAGGCGTTCCGCAAGGTGCTGCCCTGCGCCCGTCGCATCCTCGCGCGGCAGATTGACGCGCTCCTGGCCGGCAAGGTCCGCGAAAAGCCCCAGGATGAATCGAAGGCCACCTATTTCGGCGGACGCAAACCCGAGGACGGGCGCATCGCGTGGACGCAGACCTCGCGGCAGATTTTCAACCTGATCCGGGCGGTGACCGATCCGTATCCTGGGGCGTTCACGGAGGTCGGGCCGGCGCGGCTGATGGTCTGGTGGGCCGAGACCGATTCTGCGGCGACGCGGGACCGGCACGGTGCGCCGGGCGAGGTGCTGTCGCTCACGCCGCTGGTCGTGGCGACGGCGGACGGCGCCATGGAGCTGACGCGCACGGAGTGGCGCAACGCGCCGGCGCCGGAACTGAGCGTCGGGCAGATACTCTGAATTTTTACCACGAAACACACGAAGCACGCGAAACCAATCCGTTTGGATTTTTGCCCGCGAATTGAGCGAATTTACCCGAATGGAACGGATAAAATACGTCGGATTGAGGTTTGGAAGTATTCGCGTCAATTCGCGGGCAAGGATCGAGGTCTGCGGTATTCTTTCGTGTCTTTTCGGGTTTTTCGTGGTTAATCCACTTTCTTAACCTTTCCTAGCATGCCACTCAAAGTCCTCATCCTCGGTGCCAACGGTTTCATCGGCAGCTCGCTCACGCGGGCCATCCTCAAGCAGAAGGACTGGGAGGTTTATGGCATGGATATCGGCAGCCATAAGCTCGAGGACAGCCTCGGCAACCCGCGCTTCAAGTTCGTCGAGGGCGACATCACCATCAACCGCGAGTACATCGAGTATCACGTGAAGAAGTGCGACGCGGTCATCCCGCTCGTCGCGATCGCTAACCCGATCCAGTACGTCAAGGACCCGCTGCGCGTGTTCGAGCTCGATTTCGAGGCCAACCTCGCCGTCGTCCGCCAGTGCGCGAAGTACAAGAAGCGCATCATCTTCCCGTCCACGTCGGAGGTCTACGGCATGAGTACCGACGCCAAGCTCGACGAGGCCACTACCTCGCTCGTGTACGGCCCGATCGAGCGCCAGCGCTGGATCTACGCCTGCTCCAAGCAGCTGCTCGACCGCGTGATCTACGCGTACGGCGTGCGCGACAATGTGGACTACACGCTGTTCCGGCCGTTCAACTGGATCGGGCCGAAACTCGACGACGTGATGGAGCCGAAGGAGGGCAGCTCGCGCCTGTTCACGCAGTTCATCTCCAACGTCATCTTCGAGAAGCCGCTGCAGCTGGTGGACGGCGGCAAGCAGAGCCGGTCGTTCACCTTCATCGACGACGGCGTGGATGCACTGCTCCGCATCATCGAGAACAAGGACGGCCGGGCCTCGCGCCAGATCTTCAACCTTGGCAACCCGCGGAACGACGTGAGCGTGGCGGAGCTGGCGAAGCTGATCATCGCGGCCTTCAAGGATTACCCCGACTACCGCGAGCGGGCCGCGAAGGCGAAGGTCGTGGTCGTGTCCTCGGGCAAGTATTTCGGCAAATACTATCAGGACATCCAGAAGCGTGTGCCCTCGATCGCCAACGCGAAGAAGCAGCTCGGCTGGACGCCGAAGGTGAATCTCAAGACCGCGATCAAGCTGACCCTGGACTACCACCTCGCGCACAAGGATTACCAGCTGGAGTGAGCTCACGCTCACTCCAACTGGTGGAGAAAGAAGTAGGGAGCAAGGAGTAGGGAAAGCCCCAAGACCGGTCGGAATAGTTTCTTGCCCCTTCTCCTTGCTCCCTGCTCCTTTCTCCCGCTCCGATGCCCATACGCCTCGCCCTTAAAGTTGATGTCGACACTGACCGCGGGACGCGGATCGGGGTGCCGAATCTGGTGGCGGACTGTCAGGCGGTGGACGCGCCGGCGGCTTTCCTCTTTTCGCTCGGGCCGGATCAAACGGGGCGGGCGATCACGCGGGTGTTCCGGCCGGGCTTTTTCCAGAAAGTCAGCCGCACGAGCGTGGTGCAGATCTACGGGATCCGCACGCTGCTCAATGGCACGCTGCTGCCCGCGCCGCACATCGGCCGGCGCAATGCGGCGGTGATGCGCCGGGTGCGGGATGACGGCTTCGAGGTCGGCATCCACTGTTACAACCACTATCGCTGGCAGGACTACGTGCAGACAATGCCGCTCGACGCGGTGCGCGCGGAGTTCATCGCGGCGCGGGCCGAGTTCCTGCGCATCTTCGGCCACGAGGCGAAGACGGCGGGTGCGGCGGGCTGGCAGAGCAACGCGAAGAGCCGGCAGGTCTACGACGAGGCGGGGCTGCTCTATGCGAGCGACACGCGCGGCGGGGCGCCGTTTTTCCCGCGCGTGGACGGCCGGGTTTTCCAGACCCTGGAGATCCCCAGCACGCTGCCGACGTTCGACGAGCTGATGGGCCGGCCGGAATATCCGGACGAGAAAATCGTGCCGCACTTCCTGTCACTGTTGCGGGCCGACCAGCCCAATGTGTTCACGCTGCACGCCGAGATCGAGGGGATGGGTCGGCGCGCCCTGTTTCAGGACCTCTTGGCCGCGTGCAAGCGGGCCGGAGTGGAGTTCATCCGGATGGACGACCTGGCGAACGAACTGCTGGCCGACCGCACGGCGATCCCGGTGCGCGACCAGGTCATTGGCACGATTGACGGCCGCACCGGCGTTGTAGCCATGCAGGCGTAGCCGGCCTGTGACCGGCTCGTGGCCGGCTGGAGATGGGAGTTAGGAGATGGGAGTTGGAAAACCTGAAACGTGTCGCCCGCTTTTGCGGTATTCCATCTCCCATCTTCCATCTCCCAACTTCGAATAAGGCGGGCCGCCGGCCCGCCTTATTTCCGGTCGATTCTTGAGAACAGCCACGCGCCGAGTCCGAGGATGAGGAGGTTGGGCACCCAGAGCAGCAGGTCGGGCCGGTATTCGGGGTGCCGGTCGAGCGCCTTCACGGCGACGGTCAGCAGGTAGTAGCCGAGGGTTAGGAGCAGGGCCACGCCGAAGTTGGCGGACGTCTCGCGGCGCGAGACCTTGATGCCGAGGGGCACACCGAGCAGCGCGAGGGAAAATACGGCGAGTGCGGTGTTGAACTTGTCCTGGTACACCAGCTCCAGCTTCATGCGGTCGCGGGCGAACTGCTTCGCCTCGTCCGGTGGCGGAACGAAGGCGGCGACGCGCGCCCGTTCGGCGTTCAGCTCGCGGTACGTCATCCAGTCCTGCTTAACGTGCACGCCGCCGCGGCCGAAGAAACGATTGAGGGACAGCCGCACCGGCTCGGACCGTTCAAAGGAGCCGACCAGCGGCGCCTCGAGGAAATTCTCCGGATTCTTCTCGTTGCGCGTCTCCACCTGCGCGTGGGTCAGGGTGAGGATGAGGGCGTTGTTGGCCTCGTCATAGTCGAAGTGGCCGCTTTCGGCGCGGACCATCCGCGTCACGCGCTTCTGGTCGTCAATTTCCCACAGCCAGAAATCGTGCATTTCCGCGCCATTCTTCTCGTTCACATAGACGACGTAGCCGGGAAAATCGCGGATGAATGTCTTCTCCACGATGAAGCGGAGCGGGTTCGCACGGACGGCCTCACCGAGCGCCCGGTGGTATTCCACCCGGGCGCGCGGCATGGAGTCGAAATTGAAGTAGAGCGCCAGGGCCGCGCCCAGGGCGGCGAGCACGAGGACGGGCCGGGAAATGCGGTTGATGCTCAGCCCTACGGCGCGCATGGCGGTGACCTCGCTGTCGGCGGACAGCCGACCCAGCGTCAGCAGCACGCCCGTCAGCAGGCCCATGGGCAGCGAATAGGTGATCGCGAACGGAATGAGCAGCAGGACCAGCTTGGTGAACAAGGCGGCCGAAAACTGGCCCGCGAGCATGTAGGGCAGCAGGTCCCGCGCGATGTTCGGCACCATCACGATGAACGTGAACAGGCCGACCGCCGCCACGCAGGTGAAAAGCACGCTTCGGAAAATATAGCGGTCGAGGAGGTTCAGGGGCGGGTCGGGTTGAGGCGCAGGGTTCTTCGCAGACGGAGGGCCCGCTGACAACCAGCAACGACGGCGGTTCGTCCAATTGCAGGGCGGGGTCGTTCCCGGTCCTGGAGGTGGAGCGCGTTGTCGCTAACGCGCTGTTTGGCTCCGCTGGAGTTTAACTGCGGACAGAGGTACTCAGCGTGTTGAGGGCAACCCGCTCCACCTTGGATGACGGACGGGCTAAAAATCCAGCGAGAGCTGCGGCGCGCCGTTTCCGTCCTTGGCGGCGGGCGCGAGGCACGCGGGGCCCTCGTTCCGGATGCTGCTGACGTAGGTGCTGACGGCCACGGCCGTCATCGAGCCGGCGGCGGCGGGGTGCAGCAACGGCGCCAGCTCGGCCGGATCGGTGAGCTGCGGGTCGAGCCAGGGTTCGAACTGGTCGGGTGTGAGCATCACCGGCATCCGATGATGAATGGGACGCATGAGTTCGTTGGGCTCCGTGGTGAGGACCGCGCAGGTTTCGAGCACGGTGCCATCCGGCGCGCGCCAGCTTTCCCACAGGCCCGCGAGGCCGAAGGGCTGTTCGTCACGCCGGCGAAAGAGCCAGGGCTGCTTGGACCGGCCGCGATGCTCCCACTCGTAGAAACCGCTGGCGGGGATGACGCAGCGCCGGGCGCGGAAGGCGTCGCGGAACGACGGCTTCTCGGTGACGGTTTCGGCGCGGGCGTTGGCCAGCGCGGTGCCGCTGTCGCTCTTGGCCCAAGCGGGCACGAGTCCCCAGCGCAGGGCGACGGCTTCCCGGTCCGGGCGGCGCCCCGGGGCCGGACTTTTGGCGGGAACCCGGGTGCGCACGGCCGGGATCGCCGAGCCCGGCGCGAGGTTGTACCGCGACAAAAATTCCGTCGCCGCCCCGATTCCGAGCCGCTCCAGGATGTCGCGGTACTGTTGCTCAAGGAGCAGGAAACGGCAGCACATGGGTCAGCCCTGCACCAGGCCGGGCAGTTCGCGGATGCTGGCGAGCTGGATGAAGCGCCCGGGGACGTCGGGAACCTGGTCGACGCGCTCATGGCCCCAGGTGAGGTGATAGGGCACATGGGCCCCGGCGCCACCGAGCGCGAGCACCGGGAGGATGTCGGACTTGAGGGAATTGCCGACCATGAGAAACTCGGCCGGCGCGATGGCATGGCGGCGCAGGATCGTGGCGTAGGCCGCCTCGTCCTTCTCGGACAGGATCTCGATGTGGTGGAAGAACGGGGCGAGGCCCGACTTGGCCACCTTGCGTTCTTGGTCGCGGAGGTCGCCCTTAGTGATGAGCAGCAGGCGGTGCGTGCCGGCGAGGGTGATGAGGGTTTCGGCCACGCCGTCCAGCAGCTCGACCGGATGCTCCAGCATGTCTTGGCCGAGGCTGATCAGCGTCTGGATCTCCTCCGCGCTGATGCGGCCCTCGGTGAGCTCGATGGCGGTCTCGATGGCCGAGAGCATGAAGCCCTTCACGCCGTAGCCGTAGAGCGCGAGGTTCTTCATTTCGGTGGCGAACAGGGTGCGATCAACCGTGGCGGCGGGGTGATACCGGGCGAGCAGGACCCGGTAGCGCTCATGCACCTGCTCGAAGATGTTCTCGTTGTGCCAGAGGGTATCGTCGGCATCGAAACCGATCACGCGGCAGCTTTTCATGGGAGAGGCGGGGAGGGTTTCACCATGAAGCTCACGAAGCGCACGAAGGCCGGAAAGCCAAATTGTTTTTCACCGCGAAGAGCGCAAAGGCCGATCAAGGGAAAGCGGACTTTCTGGCCCGGATTGTCATTCTTCGCTGCGCTCAAAATGATAAGGATGGGTCTTCGTGTCCTTCGCGGTGAAACGGGTCGAGCTTCGCGCCCTTTGTGGTTCAACTTGGTTAGAACAGGCTCAGCTGCTCCCCGCCCGGGCGACGGAAGTGCGTGGTCGAGAGGGGCAGGCGCTCCTGGTTCAGGCCGGCGCGGCGGGCGGTGACCTGAAACAGGTCGCGCAGCTGCTCGGCGAAGATGCCTTCGCCCTTCAGCCGGGTGCCCCATTCACTTACATTCAGTTTGCCGCCGCGGATTTCCTGCACGCGGTCCACCACGCGCGCCTTTTTCGTCGGGACGTGGTCGTCGAGCCATTGCAGGAAAATCTCCTTCACCGCGTAGGGCAGGCGCATGACGATGTAGCCCGCGCGCTTCGCGCCCGCGGCGGCCGCCGCCTCGAGGATCGCGGGCAGCTCGTGGTCGGTGAGACCGGGAATGACGGGCGCAACCATCACCCCGACGGGAATACCGGCGGCGCTGAGCTCGCGGATGGCGCGCAGCCGCGCGGCAGGACGCGACGCCCGCGGCTCGAGCTGGCCGGCCAGATCGGTGTCCAGCGTGGTGACCGACACGTAGACCGCGGTGGCTTGATAGCGGGCGAGCTCGGTGAGCACATCGAGGTCGCGGGTGACGAGCGCGTTCTTGGTGATAATGGAGATGGGCTGGCGCAGCTCGGCGCAGACCTCGAGGCAGCCGCGGGTGACGCGGAACTGGCGTTCGCAGGGTTGGTAGCAGTCGGTGATGCCGCTCATCGAGATGCTTTGCGGCTGCCAACGGGGCGAGGAAAGCTCGGCGCGGAGCAGGGCGGGAGCGCGGAGCTTCACGAGGATCTTCGTCTCAAAATCCAGTCCGCTGCTCCAGCCGAGGTACTCGTGATAGGGCCGGGCGAAGCAGTAGGCGCAGCCGTGCTCGCAGCCGCGGTAGGGATTGAGCCCGACAGTGAAGGGAATGTCGGGGCTGTCGTTGGTGGTCAGCAGCGACTCGCTGGCGTCGAAAAAAAACTGCGTGCGCGGGTGGGGCCGCTCGTCGGGCGGGCAGTCCGGGTCGGGCTCGAGGATGAGCGGCTCGAAGCGGTTGGGCGGGTTGACGCTCGCGCCGCGGCCCGGGATGGAGCCGGAGGAGTGGAGCGGCGTGGACATGGAGGAGAGGCTGTACGCTTTAGGCGGTAGGCAATAAGGATTTCTCAAAATGAGAAATTGGTTGGCCGCGATAAGGCATGAGGAGTTCCCCATCCCGGAAGTTGGCCGCAAAGAGGCACAAGGGCTCTGGGGCTGCGAAGGAGCCTCTATTGCGCCTATAGGCGCGCGGGAGGCTCGGGAAGTAGCCTTGGAAATTTTGTGCCTCTTTGTGGCCATCCTCCGGCGGTCCGGTCGGGTTGCTTAAAGCTTTCAGCTTTTGGGGTGATGCGCTTCGCTGGCCCCATGTCGCTCGCCAAAGCCACGCGCACGGTGTCCATCGCCCGCCATGAAAGCGGGGCGGCGCCGGTGGTGCGGGACGACGCCATTGCGGCAGAGGAGCCGCTCGAGATCCGGGTGGGCGGGCACAGCGTGGCGGTCGTCATGCGCACGCCGGGCCATGACCGGGAGCTGACGGCGGGATTCCTGGTCACGGAGGGTATCGTGCGGCGGCGCGAGGAGGTGCTGGATATGGTTTACTGCCGGAGCGACGGCGGCCAACCGGAGGAGAATGTCCTCGACGTGCTGCTGGCGCCCGGGGCGACGGTGGACCTGGCCCGGCTGACGCGGCATGTCTTCACCTCGTCGAGCTGCGGCATCTGCAGCAAGGCCAGCATTGAGGCCGTGCAGGCGCAATTTCCCCCCATCCCGGTCCCGGTGACGCCGCGCCGGGCGGTCCTAGCGGCGTTGCCGGAAAAACTGCGGGCGGCGCAGGCGGCGTTCGACGCGACGGGCGGGTTGCATGCGAGCGCCTTGTTTGACGCCGGGGGCGGACTGCAGGTCGTGCGGGAGGATGTCGGCCGGCACAACGCGCTCGACAAGGTGGTGGGCCACGCGTTTTTCGCGGAGCGGCTGCCGCTGTCCGGCACCGTGCTGCTGGTGAGCGGACGGGTGTCGTTCGAGATCATGCAGAAGGCGCTGGCGGCGGGGATCCCCGCCGTGGCGGCCATCTCGGCGCCGACGAGCGCGGCGGTGGAGTTTGCGCGGGCGAGCGGCCAGGTGCTGGTGGGCTTTCTCCGGGGTGAGCGGATGAATGTTTACGCGGGCACCTTGGCCGGCTGAGCATGTCGCAGTTGGCCCACATGAAATCCCTTTTGCTCCTGCTTATCCTGTGCCTGGTCGTCCCGCTGGCGGCGCGCGCCACCGAGAGCGAGTCCATGACCGACCACACCCTGCGCCAGCTGGTGGAGCGGCAGAAGGAGCTGCTGGCCGAAGCGGCGAAGGAGAATCCGCATTTCGACGAGGAAAATTTCAAGCTGCAGATGCAGCAGGTCTGCCAGGGCTACGACACCCTGTTGCGGGAGAACCCGGACTATGCCCCGGGCTACGCGGCCTACGGCTACCTGCTGGGCAAGATCGGCATGCGCAAGGCGTCGATCGCGATGCTGCTCAAGTCCAACGACCTCGACGCCGACCAGCCGATGGTGAAGAACCAGATCGGCAATTTCATCGCCGAGGAGGGCCGGCCGCTGGAGGCGCTACCGTATTTCATCGCGGCCATCCAGCTCGACCCCAAGCAGCCGCTCTATCATTACCAGCTGGCCACGCTGCTGCACGAGGCCCGCGATGATTTTCTCAAGAGCGGCGAGTGGACGGCCGCCGGGCTGGAGCACTCGGAACACGAGGGATTCCGGCAGGCGGCGGAGCTGGCGCCCGACCGCATCGAATTCACCTACCGCTATGCCGAGTCGTTCTACGACCTGACGATCCCAGACTGGGACGGGGCGCTGAAGGCCTGGGGCAAACTCGAGGAAAAGGCGCAGTCCGACATCGAGCGCCAGACGATGCGGCTGCAGGCGGCCAACGTGCTGATCAAGCAGGGCAAGCCGGACCACGCGCGGCTCCTGCTGGCCACGATCACCGAGCCGAAGCTGCAGGAACAGAAGCAAAAGCTCGTTGCCCAGCTCCCGGCGAAAGCCGAGAAGTAACCGGCCATTTGCCGCCGCCATGTCCCTGCTCGACCGCCTTGAACGCATCTTCGGCCGTTTCGCCGTGCCGAACCTTTCCCTGTACCTGGTCATCGGCCAGGTGTTCGTCCTGCTCTCGGCGCTGCTCGGGCTGCTGGACCTGAACTATTTCGTGCTCGTGCCCGAGCTCGCCCGGCAGGGCGAATGGTGGCGGCTGGTCACGATGATCTTCCTGCCGCCGCCGCCCGGGATGTTCGGCTATGTGTTCGTCGCCTTTGCCTGGTACATGTTCTTCCTGATGGGCGGCGCGCTGGAGGGCTACTGGGGCGAGTTTCGCTACAACCTCTTCGTCCTCACCGGCTACGTGCTCACCGTGGCGGTGGCGTTCATCACACCGTATGCGCCCACGACCAACCTGTTCATCGCCGGCTCGGTCTTCCTCGCCTTCGCATGGCTCAACCCGGACTTCGAGCTCGCGATCTTTTTCATCCTGCCGGTGAAGATCAAGTGGCTCGCGCTGGTCGCCTGGATCGCCAACGCCTACTATTTCTTCACGGGCGGCTGGCCCCTGCGGCTGCAGATCCTCGCCTCGGTGGGCAACTTCCTGCTCTTTTTCAGCCGGGACATCGTGCAGACGATGCGGTACCGCAAGCGCGTGATGGCCACATCGGCGACGCGGTTCGCCGCGGCCAGCGCCGAGCCCGAGGCGCGCCACCGCTGCCGCGTCTGCGGCAAGACCGACCTGACCAACCCGGAGATGGATTTCCGCTACTGCTCGAAATGCGCCGGCGACGAGTGCTACTGCCCCGAGCATATCTTCGCGCACGAGCACGTGCCGGCCAAAAGTGAAGCGGCCAAAAAATAAGGCGCCGGCGGTGCCTCCCGCCGGCGCGAGCCTCGGGGACTGGCTGCAGTACGCGGAAAGGCTCTATGCCCGCGAGAAGCTTGCCCTCGGCCAGGTGGCGGCGAGCGCGCATGACGAGGCGCTCTACCTGCTGCTGCACACGCTCGGTCTGCCGCTCGACAGCCCGGCGCACGTGCTGGCGAAACCGCTGACCACCGCCGAGCGCGCGGCGGTGGAGACGATGCTGCGCCGGAGGGTCGTGGACCGCGTGCCGGCGGCCTATCTCACGCACGAAGCGTGGCTCGGGGAGCACCGGTTTTACGTGGACGAACGGGTGATCATCCCGCGCAGCTATTTCCTGGAGATCATCCCGCAGCAGCTGGACGGCTGGCTGCCCGACCCGGAGAAAGTCCGGCGGGTGGCGGACGTGTGCACGGGCTCGGGCTGCCTGGCCATCCTGCTGGCACATCATTTCCCGGCCGCGAAGGTGGATGCGCTCGATCTTTCCGCGGAGGCGCTCGAAGTCGCGGAGATCAATGTGCGCGAGCACCGGCTCACGCGTCGGATCGCGCTGTACCGCAGCGATGTCTTCGATGCCGTGCCGGCGGCGAACTATGACGTGATTCTCAGCAATCCGCCCTACGAGCCGAGCGCGCATGTCAATGCGCAGACCCCGGAGTTCAAGGCCGAGCCGCGGATGGCGCACGACGGCGGGAAGGACGGGCTCGTGATCATCCGCAAGCTCTTGCAGCAGGCGGGCGCCCGGCTGGCGCCGCAGGGCATCGTGCTGATCGAGGTCGGCGGCCTGCAGGCTGCGATGAACCGGGAGTTTGCCGCGCTGGAGCCGCACTGGCTCCGGACGGAGGACAGCGCGGACTGCGTGTGCCTGATCCACGCCGCCCGCCTGCAGGCGTGGCGCCGCTGAACCGGGTCCGACCGGAGGTTATTCTGCGGGCGGACCGCGGATGGATTACGGCGTCGGAGCCTCGGAGACGGTGACGCGGATGAGGCCCCGCCATTCATGGGCCTTGTAGCCGGTGGCCTGGTCGTCGGGGTAAAGGGCGTGGAGCTTGGCGCGAAGCGCGGCCGATTGATCGGCGGGGTTCCCGTGGCAAACCAGGCAATTGGTGGTGAGGCCGAGCGGCTTGTAAACACGCCACTCCGGGGCGCTGTCCGGCAGGGTGACCCGCTGGAGGAGAATTTTGGGCGGCGCGTCACCGGTCGCCATGGTGCGCTCGATGCTGGCAAGCGCGAGTTTGTCAGCGTCGTCGGGTGTGTTGTCGGGCGAGCGGACTTTCAGGCTGGTGAGCTTGACGGCCGAGATGCGCGGCATGCCGGGGAGCGATCCGCCCTCCGTAGACAGGCCCTTCAGATGGCACATGTCTACGGCGTCCTCCGCGCTGCCCGAGGCCAGGGCCCCCCGCACCTCGTTCACCATCGCGACGGCGAGGCGGTCGATGGCGTTTTCCCCGACGCTCTGGATTTCACGCTCCGCGGGGGTGGAGGGAGTGACGAATACGGCGCGGGGAGTTTCCGGACTTTGAGCCGACGCGGGAAAGACGGATCCCGCGGAAAGGGTGGCGGTCACGCCAAGCAGGGCGCGAACAAGGAGGGGTTTCATGATGGGTGGGGTGGGACTGCGTACAGGACTCTGACGTGGGCGGGGCGGATGGAAAATCCAAAACCCTGCGCATCCTTTGCCAAGGTGTGGGAGTATTTTGGACTCCCCCGGCCGGAAGGGAAGAGGGATTGCGGTCAATGGATCCAGCCGGCGCGAATCGCCGCCAGACTGGCCCCGGCCATCGCGATCCAGAGCAGGAGGGCGAGGATCAGGGGACGGGCGCCGATCGTGCGGGCGACCGGGCGGCTGAGGCCGGCGCCGATCAGGAAGAGCGTAAGGGTCAGCAGCGCGCGGGCGACCAGGCTGACAGCCCTGGCGGCCGGATGCAGCATGGGCACAAACGTGAACAAGGCCGAGACTGCGATGAATCCCGCAATGAACCAGGGCACGGGCACGCGGGCGCGCGGGGCGGCCGGTCCGGCCGAACGCCGGAACCAGGCCCCCAGGCCGAGCGCGACCGGCACAATCCAGAGGGCCCGCGCGAGCTTTACCGTGGTCGCGATGGCCAGCGCCTCGGGGCCGTGAGTCAGGGCCGCCCCGGTGACCGAGCTCGTGTCATGGATTGCCAGGGCGCACCAGAGTCCGAACTGGTGCGCATCGAGGTTCGCCCACGTGCCAATGGCGGGAAACACGAGCAGCGCCACGCCGTTGAGCAGGAAGACCACGGCCAGCGCCGCCGAGGTTTCCTCGGCCCGTGCGTCGATGGCCGGCGACGCGGCGGCGATGGCGCTGCCCCCGCAGATGCCGGTGCCCGCACAGATGAGGGCGGCGATTTTCGGGCCGACCCCAATCCGCGCGGCCAGCCAGGCTCCCAGCGCAAAGGTGACGGCCAGGCCCGCGAACGTGTAGCCAAGGCCCTGGCCGCCGACGCGGGCGACGACGGCGAGATTGACGCCGGCACCCAGGCCTACGACGGCCAGCTGCAGCAGCCACTTCGACGCCCGGGCGGCGGCATCGGCGCACGGATTGCCGAGGGTCAGGGCCAGGGTGGCGCCCGCGAGCAGGGCGGCCCACGGCGGAGTCCACGGCAGCGCCGCCGCGGCCGCTCCAAGCGGCATCAGCACCGCCGCCACGCGGTGGGCCGGGCGGTGAGGTTCGATCGCGCAGAGCGTGCGGAAGTCGAAGCTCATGCAAGGGGTGCAGGCACCCGCGGGCGGCAATGGAGCGGAGGATCCGGGGTGGCGTTGAATTTAATTTTTCGGGCGAGAGCAGGTGTTGAGTCCGATGGGCAGATAGGCCGGGCAAAAGCGGACCGCGGCCGTGAGCAGGGGCACGAAGCCGATCAGGCCCCACCAGGATTTATAGTAATAGCCGGCGCCCAGGATGGCGAGGCCGGCGATGATGCGGACGAGACGGTCGAGGCCGCCGATGTTGGTTTTCATTGTTGTTTTGGGTTGGGGTTCGGACAAAGGAGGCGGCGGAAGGTCGCTGGTGCCGCGGGACCGGCCGGTCTGTTTCATGCCTGGGGTTCGGGGTGGGGTTCGCTCCGCCGATTGGCCATGTAGTAGAGCACCGGCACGGCGAGGCGGCTGATGAGCAGCGAGGCAATCTCGCCGAACATCAGGCTGATGGCGAGGCCCTGGAAGATCGGGTCGGAGAGGATCACGCTGGCGCCGACGATCACCGCGAGGGCGGTCAGCAGCATCGGCCGGAAGCGGACGGCGCCCGCCTCCACCACGGCCGCGCGCAAGGGCAGCCCGTGCGCCCGGCGCAGCTCGATGAAGTCGACGAGAATGATCGAATTGCGCACGACGATGCCGGCGCCCGCCATGAAGCCGATCATCGAAGTGGCGGTGAAGAACGCCCCGAGCGCCCAGTGCGCCGGCAGGATGCCGATCAGCGAAAACGGGATCGCGGCCATCACGACGAGCGGGGTCACGTAGCTGCGAAACCAGCCGACCATCAGCATGGCGATGAGGACGAGCACCGCGGCGAACGCCACGCCGAGGTCGCGGAAGACCTCCAGCGTGATGTGCCATTCCCCGTCCCATTTCAGCGCCGGTTGCGTGTCGTCGTCCGGCAGGTTGAGATGGTAGATGGGCAGGGCGGGCCCGGCGCCGCCGAATTTCCGCGCGTCGAGCTGACCGACCGCGCGGTGGATGGAAAAAAGCGCGTAGGCCGGGCTCTCGACCGCGCCAGCGACGTCGGCGGTGACGTAGGTCACGGGCTTGAGGTTCTTCCGGTAGAGATTGCGCTCGCCGAGGCCGCGCTCGAGGTGGACGAGTTCCGACAACGGGATGAGCGGGCCCGCCGGGTTGAGGTCGGCGCGGACCTGGAGCGCGAGCACCGCCTCCGGCTGCGCCCGGTCGCCGGCGGGCAGCTCGACGATGAACGGCACGTCCTCGCGCTCGGCGGGAACATGCAGGAGGTCCACCGCGCTGCCCTGGGTGGCCAGGGCCAGCGTTTGCACGATGGCGCCGGTGCTCACCCCGTGCAGTGCGGCCTTTTCCTTGTCCACGATGTAGCGGACCGTGGGCTGCAGCTCCTCGACGTACCAGTCGATGTCCACCACGCCGGTCGTGCGCTCGAAGATGCCGCGTACTTCCCGGGCCAGTGCGAGGCGCCGGGTCTCGTCGGGCCCATAGATTTCCGCGACCAGCGACTGGAGCACGGGCGGCCCCGGCGGCACCTCGGCGACGGCGACCGCGGCGTGGTAGCGGGCGGCGATGGGCGCGACCTTGAGGCGGATGCGCTTGGCGATGGCGTGGCTTTGGTCGGCGCGCCGGGACTTGTCCACGAGGTTGACCTGGATGTCCGCGACATTCGGGCCGCGGCGCGTGAAGTAGTGGCGCACCAGGCCGTTGAAATTGAAGGGCGCGGCCGTGCCGGCGTAGATCTGGTAGTCGCGGATCTCGGGTTCGCCGCGGATGGCGGCGGCCATTTCCGTGGCGACGCGCGCGGTCTGCTCGAGCGTGGTGCCCTCGCGGGTCTTCAGCACGATCTGGAACTCCGACTTGTTGTCGAAGGGCAGCATCTTGATGACGACCGCACCGGTCAGCACAAAGCCGGCGGAGAGGAGGAGGAGACCCGCGATGCCGGCGAGGAACAGCCACCGGGCGCGCGCGCGGTCGAGCAGCGGCTCCATCACGCGGTGATAGAGCCGCGTGAGCCAGTCGTCGGGGGCGGCGTCATGGCCGGCTCCGCCGGCGGCCGCGGCCATCGCGGCAAACCGCCGCCGCAGCACGCGGACGGCGGCCCACGGGGTGATGGTGAAGGCGATGACGAGGGAGAACAGCATCGCGGCGGTCGAGCCAATCGGGATCGGGCGCATGTACGGACCCATGAGTCCGCCGACGAAGGCCATGGGCAGGATGGCGGCGATCACCGCCCACGTGGCGAGAATCGTGGAGTTGCCGACCTCGTCCACGGCCTCGAGCGCGACCTGGCCGAGGGGTTTGCGCCGGGCGTCGGGCAGGCGCACGTGCCGCACGATGTTTTCGACGACCACGATGGCGTCATCGACGAGGATGCCGACGGAGAAGATGAGCGCGAAAAGCGTGATGCGGTTGAGCGTGTAGCCGTAGAGATAGAAGACGAAGAGCGTGAGTCCGAGGGTCGAGGGAATCGCGAGCAGGACGATGAGCGACTCGCGCCAGCCGAGGAACAGCAGGATGAGCAGGGCCACGCCGAAGACGGCGATGCCCATGTGGCCGAGCAGATCGTTGCTTTTTTCAGCGGCGGTGTGGCCGTAATCGCGGGTGACGGTGACGGCCACGTCGGCGGGGAGGAGCGTCCCGCGCGCGGTGGCGACCTTGGCAAGGACCGCGTTGACGACATCGATGGCGTTGGCCCCGGGGCGCTTGGCCAGGCTGAGAGTGACGGCGGCCTCCAGGTTGCCGGCGGGACCGCCGTGCAGGACATAGTCGGCCGGTTCCGCGCCCTCGTCGGTGATGGCGGCCACGTCGCGCAGATAGACAGGCCGGTCGTGAAAGACCCCCACCACGACGGCGCCGGCGTCGGCGGCATCGCGCAGGAACGTGCCGGTCTCAAGCAGGACCTCGGTGTTGGCGAACGGGCGCGAACCGGCATGCAACTGGCGGTTCGCCTGCTGGAGCGCCGGCACGACCTCGGCGGCGGTGAGCTGGCGGGCGGCGAGCGCGGCGACATCGAGGCGCACGCGCACGGCCCGGTGGACTCCGCCGATGAGCGTGGTCTCGGCGACCTGGGGGATGGCTTTCACGACGTCGTCCAGCTGGGCGGCGAGCCGGCGGAGGGTGAGGTGATCCTGGGTGGGGCTGTGCAGCGTGAGGGCCAGGATGGGCACGTCGTCAATCGTGCGGGGCCGCACGAGCGGCGGGCCCGCGCCGGGCGGGATGCGGTCGAAGCTGGCCTGGAGCTTCTGGTTGAGGCGAACGAGGGCGGCTTCGATCTCCGTGCCGACCTGAAAGCGGACGATCACCAGCGAGCTGCCGGGGCTGGAGGTGGAGTACAGGTATTCCACGCCCGGGACTTCCCAGAGCAGCTTTTCCATGGGGTGCGTGACCCGGTTTTCCACCTCGGCGGCGGAGACGCCCGGCATGGCGACGAGGACGTCGACCATGGGGACCTTGATCTGCGGCTCCTCCTCGCGCGGCAGCAGAAGTACGGCAAAGAGGCCGAGCAGGATCGAGGCGATGATCGCGATCGGCGTGAGCTTCGAATCGATGAACTGCGCGGCGAGCCGGCCGGCGAACCCGTAACGCGGTCCCGGCCCGGCGGGAGCAGGCGCGCTCACGGCCGGATCTCCACGGCCTGGCCGTCCTGCAGCGTGGCGGCCGGGTTCACAATCACGGTCTCCCCGGCATCCAGGCCGGCGGCGATCATGATCGCGCCGTCCTCGCGGGCGCTGGTTTTCACGAGGCGCAGCCGGGCGTGACCGGCGGTGACGACGAACACGCGCTCCATCTGGCCGAAGACCTGCACGGCGGTGGCGGGCACCGTGAGCGCCGCGCGATCGCCGGCGGGCCAGAGGACGCGCACGAACTGGCCGGAGCGGGCGGCCGTGGCGGCCGGGAGGTCGAGCTTGGCGAGGCGGGTGCGGGACGTGGGATCGGCGGCCGGCGAGAGTTCGGCCAGCCGGCCGGTGACAGTGTCGTGGTCGAGCAGGACGGTGAGGACGGCACCGATGGCGGGCAGCGGGAGCGACTCAGGCACCTGGACCTCGGCGCGGAAGTGCTCCGTGCCCTCGAGTTCGAAGAGCGGCTGGCCGGGCGTGGCGAGGTCACCCGGCTTGACGAACTCACCGGTCAGCACGCCGGAGAACGGGGCGGAGATCCGAGTGTAGCCGAGCATGACTTCCGCCTCCTGCAGGGCGGCGCGGACCTGCCGGCGCCGGTCGTCGGCGTTGCGCACAGCGTCGGCGGTGGAGGCGCCCTTGGCTTCCAGCGTCCGCTCGCGCTCGTATTCCCGCTCGGCCTGGCTGAGGGCGGCCGAGGCGGCGGCGGTGCGCGCGCCGAGTTCACCGGCCGAAATTGTGACCAGGATTTGTCCCGCCGGTACGGCCGAGCCGACCACCAGGTCGGCCGTGGCCACGGTCCCCGTGATCTTGGCGGCGACCGTGGCGCGGGCGAAGGGCCGGATCGTGCCGGGAACGGGCTGGGTCTGCGGCGTGACGGCCGCGGCGACCGTGATCACCTGGACCGGTACCGCTGCCGCGGGGCTGGCCGGGTCCGGGCTGGCGGGACGACTGCAGCCGCCCAGCAGGAGGGCCGCGGCGAGCAGGGGCGGGAGTCGTTTCATGCGAAGGCGCGACGGCCGGTCAGCGGAGCTTGTGGCCGCCCGGGCGGACCACGCCGTCGGCGCCCAGCCAGCCAAGTTTGGTGAGGAAGATTGTGGGCGGACAGAAACCGGTGAAGGCCGACTGGATGAGGTTGAGGCCAACAAAGCAGGTCAGCAGCAGCCACCACGGGCTGACGAAATGGGCGAGCGCCACGCTGAGCAGGACCATGGTGCCGGCCAGGACCCGGACGAGGGATTCGTTTTTCATGGGTGGGAGGATGGGGCTTGCTTTATATGAGCATATAGTTATACATGGTCCATGCTGTCAAGATGCCGTTTAAGCCCGCGATGAAAGCCCCGCGTCCCATGTCCGACGAGGCTCTGGCGTTGATTGCGCGGCGGTTTGCCGTGCTGGCGGAGCCGATGCGGCTGCGGCTGCTGCATGCGCTGTTTGCCGGCGAGAAAAGCGTGAACGAGCTGGCGGAGCTAACCGGCGGCACGCAGGCCAATGTCTCGCGTCATCTGCAGACCCTTGCGCACGCGCACATGCTGGGGCGGCGGAAGGAAGGCCTGCAGGTGTTCTACGCCATTGCGGACCCGTCCATTTTTAAGCTCTGCGAATTGGTCTGCGGCAGCCTGGAGAAGTCGCTGAGCAAGCAGGCGGGAGTGTTTGCGCAATAGGTGGCCCGTTGATCGCGGAGAGGGTAGATTGGAGCTGGGAGTTGGTTTCGATCTCCCATCTTCTAACTTCCAACTCCAACTTGAAGAGCGACCCGGAACGGGTCGCTCTTCATATCTCGTAGCCGAGCCCCATCGGTTCCCAGGCGGTGGCAACGACGGCGGTCTTGCCGAACTCGTCGAACCACTCGTGCACGCGGCGGCCGATGGCGCCGGTCTCGATGCGGTGGGTGAATTCGTTGGTCGCGGAATTGTAGGTGTAGTCACGGGCCCACTCGCGATGGTGGGCAGCGAGGATCGTGATGGCCTCGAGGACGCGCTCAGCTTCCTCGTTGGTCATCGTGGGATGCAGCGAGAAGCGCACCCAGCCGGGCTTCTCGGTCTTGTCGCCGCGGTTGATCTGGTCGGTGATGGACTTCGAGTGCTCCTGGGTGACGTGCAGCAGGATGTGCCCGTACGTGCCGGCGCAGGAGCAGCCGCCGCGGGTCTGGATCCCGAAGCGGTCGTTGAGCAGGCGGACCGCGAGGTTGTAATGCAGGTCGTCGATGTAGAACGAAATGATCCCGAGCCGGTCGCGGTGCTCGCCGGCGAGGATGTGCAGGCCGGGAACGGCCTCCAGCCGGTCCCAGACCAGATCCAGCAGCTCGTGCTCGCGGCGCAGGATATTGTCCACGCCCATGGACTCCTTCAGCCGGATGCAGAGGGCGGTGCGGATGGCCTGCGTGAAGCCGGGCGTGCCGCCGTCCTCGCGGGCCTCGATGTCGTCGAAGTACTTGTGCTCGCCCCACGGATTGGTCCAGTCGACGGTGCCACCGCCGGGATTGTCGGGCACGCGGTTGGTGTAGAGCTTCTTGTTGAACACGAGCACGCCGGTCGTGCCGGGGCCGCCGAGAAACTTGTGCGGGGAGAAGAAAATGGCGTCGAGCGACTCGTCGGGCCGTCCGGCCGGGTGCATGTCGATCGCGATGTACGGCGCGCTCGCGGCAAAGTCCACGAAGCACAGGCCGCCGGCGCGGTGCAGCAGCCCGGCGATCGCATGATACGGCGTGATGATGCCGGTGACGTTGGAGCAGCTCGTGACGGCGGCGATCTTCACCTTGCGCGAACGGTACTGTACGAGCAGTTCCGCGAGATGCCCGAGGTCGACGAGGCCGTCGGCGGTGGCGTTGATCACGCGCACCTCGGCGATGCTCTCGATCCACGAGGTCTGGTTGGAGTGGTGCTCCATGTGCGTGACGAAGATGATCGGGCGCTCCGCCTCGGGAATGGTGACCTGGCCGCTGTATTTCTCGTGCACGCGCAGGCCGAGGATGCGCTGGAACTTGTTCACGACGCTGGTCATGCCGGAGCCGTAGCAAATGATGGCGTCGTCCTTGGACGCATGGACGTGGTCCTTGATGATGTGGAGCGCCTCATGATAGGCGCGGGTCATGGTGGTGCCGGTGACGGACGTCTCGGTGTGGGTGTTGCCCACGAACGGCGCGATTTCCTCGCTCATCATTTTCTCGATGGGGCCGAACATGCGGCCGCTGGCGGTCCAGTCGGCGTAGACGATGCGCTGCCGGCCGAATGGTGACTCAAAATCCTGGTTGATGCCAATGATGTTGGCCCGGAACGGGGCGAAGTAGTCTTCGAGGCTCATGGGGTTTCATCCGGAGCATGAAGGGTGCCGGGGAATAATTCAATAGGCCGGGCGGTCAGGTCGGGAGGAAGGAGAAGGGAAGAGTGAAAGGGAAAGTGAGAGGGAGAAGGTCGGAGCGGGGTGCGACGACGTCGCCCGGCTGACCGAAGAGATTAACAGGTAGGGCGCGTTATCCCGAACGCGCCGGTTCGGGCCCGTCGGAGCCAAACGTGGCGGATTAGGGATATCCGCCCTACCTCGCCAGGTCGTACAGCGCGTAGCCGGCGAAGAGGTTGGGGAGCGTGCGGCAGGGGGTGTGCCAGTTGCCGAGCAGGTGGGCGCGGCGGGTGACGGTGATGTCCTGGGCGGCGCAGAAATGCTCGAAGTCGGCGATGGTGACGGGATTCGACGGCCGGCTCTCGAACCACTCGGTGGTGTAAACCTCGTTGCGCACCTTGCGGCCGCGCAGGAGGGCATCGACGCGGTTTTTCCAGAAGCCGTGGTTGACGAACCCGACGGTGAGCGAGCGGCCCACGCGCAGCGCCTCGAGGATGACGCCGGTCGGGTCGCCGAGCTCCTGCACCGTGCGCGAGCAGATGACGCGGTCAAAGTGTCGGTCGGGAAACTGGCGCATGAAGCCGGTCATGTCGCCCTGGTAAACGGAGAGGCCGCGCGCGACGCAGGCGGTGATGCGTCCGAAGTCGAGATCCACGCCGAGGGCGGCGACCTCCTTGGTCTGGACGAGGTAGTCGAGTAGGGCGCCGCGGCCGCAGCCGAGGTCGAGCACGCGCGAGCCTGGGGTCACCCATTCCCCGATGATCTGCATGTCCACCGTGCGCTTTTCGACGAGCTTGGTCATGGGAGGCAGGGTGGTTTTATCTGGAACTCTGGAACGCTGGAAAAAGGCGATGGAGGACAAGGATTCGATTCCTGAGTTCGTGAGTTCCAGATTAGATCGAGAAGTCGACGGCGGTGGCCTGGGTGCGCTCGAGGAAGCCGCGGATCAGGGCGTAGAGTTCCTCGGACTCGAGGAGGAACGAGTCGTGGCCGAGGTCGGTGGCGAGCTCGGCATAGCTGGCGCGCTTGCCGGCGCGGAGCAGGGCGAGCGCGATCTGGCGGTTTTGTTCCGGCGGGAACAGCCAGTCGCTGGTGAAGCCGACCACGAGCGACTCGGCCTGCACCGGCGCGAACGCGGCCTCGAGCGAGCCATAGGCCTGCGCGAGGTCAAACTGATCGAGGGCGCGCGTGATGTAGAGGTAGGAGTTGGCGTCGAAGCGGTTGATGAACGCCTGGCCCTGGTGCCGCAGGTAGCTCTCGACCTCGAACTGGATGTCGAAGGTGTAGCTTTCGCCGCTGGCGGGGTTCTTCTTGCGCCGGCCGAACTTCCGGTCCATCGAGGCGTCGGAGACGTAGGTGATGTGGGCCATCATGCGCGCGATGGCGAGGCCGACGCGGGGACCGCCGCCCTTGGGGTAGTCGCCCTGGTTCCAGTCCGGATCCTGCATGATGGCCTGGCGGCCGACTTCGTTGAACGCGATGGCCTGCGCGCTCTCGCGCGACGTGGTGGCCATGGCGAGCACACGGCGGGTGAACGCGGGAAACTCGATCGCGAACAGCAGCGCCTGCATCCCGCCCATCGATCCACCGATGATCGCGTGCAGCGTGCTGACCCCCAGATGGTCGAGCAGGAGCTTCTGCGCGCGCACCATGTCGAGAATGGTGACGAAGGGAAAATGGATGCCGTAGGGGCGGCCGGTCTCGGGATTGACGGACGAAGGCCCGCTGGAGCCGACGCAGCCGCCGAGGACATTCGCGCAAACGACGAAGAAACGGTTCGTGTCCACCGCCTTGCCGGGCCCGATGAGATTATTCCACCAGCCGGGCTTGCGGTCGTCGGCCGCATGGACGCCGGCGCAGTGATGGTCGCCGCTCAGCGCATGGCAGACGAGGATGGCGTTGTCGCGGGTGGCGTTGAGTTCGCCGTAGGTTTCGTAGCGCAGCGTGAAGCCGGGCAGGACCTGGCCGCTCTTGAACGTGAAGGGCCGCGGATGGACGAAGTCCCGCGGCACGACGATCCCGACCTCGCCGGGCGCGACGAAGCTGGACACGGGCGCATTTTCCTCGGGGTCGGTCATGGGGCGGACAACACGATTGGGGCGGACGGCTGCGAGACAAGCGCCGCGGATGTCATTATGACAAGGCCCGGCGCCGCACGGAAAGGAGTGGGAGGCAAGAGGGGTGGGCGGGCACGTCCCTGTGCCCGCATTTACTCAGGTTGCTTACTTTCGGTGCGGTTCTCGGATCGTTTCCATGCGGGCATTGGGACATGCCCGCCCACCTACTCGGCGCCGAGGGCCTCGTCCATTTCCTCGTTCGAGTAGACGGCCTGCACGTCATCGAGTTCGTCGAGGACCTCGTGGAGCTTGAGGAGGGTCTTCGCGATGTTCGCGTCCGTCACCGGCACGGTCGTCACGGGAATGTAGGCGATCTCGGCGCTGTCGGGCTTGAGGTTTTTCTGCTCGAGGGCGTGGGAGACCTTGTCGAAGGCGTGGACGTTACAGCGCACCTCGAAGCCCTGCTCGCTCGCGATGACGTCGTCGGCGCCGGCCTCCAGCGCGATTTCCATGAGGGCATCCTCGGAGGTCTTTTCCTTCGTCAGCAGGAACTGCCCGGCATGCAGGAACTGGAAGGCGACGGCGCCGGTGCTGGCCAGGTTGCCGCCGTGGCGGGCGAAGATCGAGCGGACGTCCTGCGCGGCGCGGGTCTTGTTGTCGGTGGTGACCTTGACGACAAACGCGACGCCGCCGGGGCCGTAGGCCTCATAGGTGATCTCCTCGAACACAACGCCGGGCAGTTCGCCGGTGCCCTTCTTGATCGCGCGGTCGACGTTCTCCACGGGCATGTTGGCGTCGCGGGCCTTGAGCAGGAGCGTGCGGAGCCGGGCGTTCCCGGCGGGATCGCCGCCGCCGGACTTGGCGGCGAGGGTGATGTCGCGCGAGAGGCGGGAGAACACCTTGCCCTTGCGCGAGTCGGTGACCGCCTTCGCGCGCTTTACCTTGGACCACTTGTTATGGCCGGCCATGAGGGGAGCGGGGTTGAAAGGAGAAGGGAGAAGGGCCGGAGGAGAGCTTGGGGCTCAGGCGGCCGAATTGGTCAGTTTGTCATCCCTTGCTTCGTTCTGAATGAAAGCCCGGGTTTTGCGCCGGTCTTATTTCTTCTTCTTCGGCGTGACGTTCTTCATCGGTTTGCCGGCGAGGGCGGCCATGTCTTCCATGGCGATGCCGCCGGGCGAGGCGACGTCACCCTCGTCCTTCAGCCGGTTGATGATGAGCTGCTGGCCGATGGTGAAGAGACCGTTGATCGTGGAGTAGAGCGCGAGGGCGCACGAGAAGGAGTAGCAGAACAGGATGAAGATCCAGGGCATGAACTTGAGCATCCGGGCCTGCGCGTTGTCGACGGAGGGCTGTGGCGTGAGGCGCATCTGGAAGATCATCGTGGCGCCCATGAGGAGCGGCATGATGTTGATCGGGAGGCCGAACACGTGGCCGACGGTGTCGGCGGCGGCCAGGTCGTGCGCCCAGAGGAAGGGCTCGAACCGCAGCTCGGCGGCGCTCTGCAGCATCTGGTAGAAGCCGAAGAAGAACGGCATCGTGATCAGGATGGGGATGCAGCCGCCGACCGGGTTCACCTTGTGCTTCTTGAAGAGCTCCATCGTCGCGGCCTGGAGCTTCTGGGGGTTGTCCTTGAATTTCTCCCGGACGGCCTGCATCTCGGGCTGGATCTTCTGCATGCGCTTCGCCGAGCGCGACGCGGCGAGCGTGAAGGGCACGAAGACGATCTTGAGGATCAGGGTGGTCACGATGATCGTGAAGCCCCAGTTCGGAATGCCCTGGTGCACCCAGGTCATGAGGGTAAGCAGGATCTGGCTGAACCACTTGAAGAACCCGAACTGCATGACCTTGTCCTGGTCGGCCTTGAAGATGTCGGTGTTGGAGAGCCGGCGGTATTCCTTCGGGCCGGCGTAGAAGCTGAGGCCAAGTGTGGCGCTGCCGTGGGCGGGGAGCGGCTTGACGTCGAACTGCGCGGCGGCGGCGAGGCCGTAGGCATTGCGCTGGTCGTCCGGGGCCAGCGGCCGCAGCTTGACACGGTGGGTAAGGAGGCCCACGCCGGGCTGGTCGGGCGTGAGGATGCCGGTGAAGAACTGGTTGGTGAGGGACGCCCAGACGATCGGTCCGCCGCTGGCGATCGAGGGCTTCGGGTCGCTGGCGCCGATGCCGAAGAAACCGTTGCCACCCTCGAGCTGCGTCCGGGCGATGAAGGTCTGGTCGCTCCCGGTAGAAAAGCCGGTGGAGATGCGCTGGCCGTACACCGAGTCACTGACCGGCGCGATGGTGCCCAGGCTGAGGGCGATCCGCGGTACCGGCACGAACTTGTCGGTGAGGTTGCGCAGCGTGGTCTCGGAACGGAGCTGGTAGGGATCGTGGGTGTCGTCCGGCTGGGCGACGAGCGAGTACCGGCGGGTCACCTCGATCTGCTGGCCGAGCACGGCGCGGTAAACGACCTCGGTGGCGGTCTGCGAGACGAGCTGGAACGGGGTGGAGGCGTCGAGGCCGGGAAAATCGGTGAACGCCAACATCGGGTCGGCATGCAGGGCGTTGAACAGGTAGGGCTCGGGGTGGTTGAGCTCGGTGGGGAACTTGCGCAGGCCGATGTCGCGGATGGCGCCGCCGAAGTCGGTGAAATTGACCGCGATGTAGTCGTTCTGGAGCGTCGTGATGGTCGCGTGGGCGGGAGGCGTGGCGAGGGCGGTGAGCGTGGTGGCGCCGGGGGCCGGTACGGCCGCCGCGGGGGTGCGGGCGGCGGAGGTGTCCGCGGGCGACACGACGGCGCTGGCCGGGGTCGGCACGGGGGCCGGCGGGGCGAATTTCTGGCCGAGGTAAAGGCTGGCGAAGGCGGCGACGATGAGCAGGCCGCCGATGAAGGCATTCTTTTTGTCCATGAAAAGGAGAGGGGAAAGGATCCGCGGTCAGCCTTGGGCCGGAGTGGCCTTGGAAACGCTGACGCAGGAAAACTTGGCGCGCGGCGGCGGCACGGGGTCGAACCCGCCCGGGTGCAGCGGCGTGCATTTCACGAGCCGGCAGGCGGCGAGGACCAGCCCCAGCAGCACGCCGCGCGTGCGGATCGCCTCGGCGGCGTAGTGGGAGCAACTCGGCGAAAACCGGCAGCCGCAGGCCGCGCCGAAGATCGCGGGCAGGGCGGGCGAGAGCGTGCGCTGGTAGAGCCAGATCAGGCCGAGCAGGGCCGACGCCGGCAGGCGGACGAGGCGGGCGAAAAGCGACGGCTGGTCAGGCATGGGGCGGCGGCGAGAATTTGCGGCACGCGTCGGCGAACTTCTGCTCGAGCGCCGGATAGTCGAGGCGGTTGATCGCGGCGCGGGCGACGAGCACGAGGTCGGAGCCGGCGGGGACGAGGGCCTGGTGCTGACGGAAGACCTCGCGCAGGCGGCGCTTGGCGCGGTTGCGCTGGACGGCGGCGCCGACGGAGGCGATGGACGCCACGACGCCGACGCGGGCCGGTGCGGCGGGCTGGGCGCCGGCCGGGCGGCGGAAAAACCAGGCGGTGAAGGCGCCGCAGTCGATGCGGCGGCCCTGTTCGCGCGCGGTGCGGAAATCACCCGGGCGGCGCAGGTGCTGCTCAGGGCGGAAGCGCATGGGACCACGGCTCGCGGGAGCGAGCGGGCTCAGACCACCGTCAGGCGCTTGCGACCCTTGAGCCGGCGGGACTTGATGACTTTGCGGCCGCCACGGGTGGCCATGCGGGCACGGTAACCGATCTTGCGGGCGCGCTTTTTGCGGTGCGGGCGGAATGTAGGTTTCATGACTTTTGAAGAAAAAGAGGGTCAGAAGTGCCTGACCCCCCATGGGGTGTCAAGGGCGTGATTTGGGATAGAAACGGAGGCGGAGTTAAGCGCAAAGACGCGAAGAGGCGAAGGTCGGATGAAGGAGGAGGGGTGTTTGGAGCAGGTTTGGCGGATCTGATGTGGGGCGGATGCCCTCACCCGCCTTCAAGCCTGCGGGGTGAGGGCACCCACCCACAGCGATTCATTCCTCTGGCGGTGGGGTAGGCGCGGGCTGCTTGGGGCGCAGGCGGCGGCCGCGCTGGGCGTCGATTTCCTCGATCTCGGGGTCGGGGATACGGGTGAAGGCGATGCGCATCGGGGCATAGGCGGTGGCGCCGTGCGCGCCGCCGAAGTAGACGGAATTCTTGCCGAAGGTCTGGTTGAGGGTGTCGACGGCGCCGAGCAGACGGCTGCGCGTCTCCTCCTTCTGGCCTTCGAAGAGATCGCCGGTGTGCAGCGCGGAGGCGAGGAGTTGGTGGAGGATGATGCCGACCTGTTTCGGCGCCAGCGACTGGTGCGTTTTCGGGCGGCGGGACCAGAGTTCGTTCAGGACGTGCGTGAAGTGGAGGGTGTCCTGGGTTTCGTTAAAGCGGAGGTCACCGCTCCAGTCGGTGCCGTCGCGGTAACCGACCGAGAGGCTCAGGCCGCCGGCATAGAGCTGATCGTGGCGCAGGCGCATCGCGGCCTTCTGGAGGAGGCGGTGGAGCACGGCGAGCGCGGCGGGAGCGTTGCGCTTTTCGGGTGGGAGCACGTGGCTGTGGCCGATGGTGCTCTGGCGCGCGGCCTCGCGCTCCTGAACGCCGCCGTGGAGCCAGTCGTGAAACCGCGCGCCCTCGACGCTGCCCCAGACAGCGCGGAGGCGGGCGCTGCTGGCGGCGTAGAGCTTTTCCACGTTGTCGATGCCCGCGGCGCGCAGGCGCTTCTCCATGTTTTCGCCGATGCCGGTGAACTCGCCGAGCTTGATGTGGAGGATTTTTTCCGGGATGTCCGCCTCGTCGAAGAGCACGAGGCCGTCGGGCTTTTGGAGATCGGAGGCGAGCTTCGCGATGAACCAGTTGGGGCCGATGCCGATGGAGCAGCGGAGATGGCGGCCGACTTTCTGGTAGATTTTCTGGCGGATCTCCTCGGCGAGCTTCAGGGCACGGGCGGGCTGGGCGAGGTCGCCGGACAACTCGCACTCCAGTTCGTCGATCGACTGGATTTTCTTCACATGAACGAGCGTCTCGACGACCTCCTTCAGTTTCCGGTGATACTGGATGTAGAGTTCGGGCCGGGCCTCGACGATGATGATGCCGGGGCATTGCTGGCGCGCCTCGCCGACGCGGACGTTGCGCTTCAGGCCGAGTTGCTTGGCCTCGATGCTGACCGCGATGGAGCCGGTGGTCTCGGCCAGCACGGGCACGACAATCAGCGGCTTCCCGCGCAACTCCGGCCGGTCCTGCTGCTCGACGGAGGCGAAGAAGGAGTTGAAGTCGATGGCGAGGGCGCGGAGCACGCCGGGATTCTCCGCTGCGGCCAGGAGCTGTCAAACGGCTGATGATGGAGCCGCGGCGCCCTCGCCGCAGAGTGTTCACCAAGCGTAAGCTTCCGGAGCCGAGCCGCCGGGGCCGGGGAAGATTTCGTTGAGCTGCTGGAGGGTTTCGGGCGTGAGCTTGAGTTCCAGGGCGCGCAGGGCGTCGGTGAGTTGCTCCATGGTGCGCGGGCCGATGATCGGGGCAGTGACCACGGGCTGTGCGAGGAGCCAAGCGAGGGCGACGTCGCCGGGCGCGGCGCCGAGTTGGGTGCAGAGCGCTTCGTAGCGCTCGAGTTGCGGGCGCTTGGCGTTGATCTGCTTCTCGAAATCGGGCGCGGCGCGGCGGCCGGCGGCGGCCTTGGCCAGCGCGCCTCCGAGCAGGCCTCCGCCCAGCGGGCTCCACGGGATCAGGCCGAGGCCGAAGTGACGGCACGCGGGGATCACCTCGAGCTCGATCGTGCGACTGGCGAGATTGTAGAGGCTTTGCTCGCAGACGAGCCGCGCTGAAGATGCGCGAAGGTCCGCGGTCGTGCAGGCCGTGGCCAGATCCCAGCCGGCGAAGTTGCTCGAGCCGACGTAGTAAATCTTGCCTTGGCGCTGGAGCGTTTCCATCGCGCCCATCCACTCGTCCACCGGACACAGGCGGTCGACGTGGTGCATCTGGTAGAGGTCAATGCGGTCGGTCTGCATCCGGCGCAGGCTGGCTTCGCAGCCTTGGATGATCTTCCGGGCGCTCAGGCCGCGATCAAGGTTCGGGTCGGGACGGGCAGGCGAGTCCATCATCCCGTAGATCTTGGTGGCGAGGACGACGAAATCGCGGCGTCCGCCGCCTTGGGCGAACCAGCGGCCGAGGATGTGCTCGGTGACGCCCTCACTGCGCTTGCGGCCGTAGACGTCGGCGGTGTCGAAGAAATTGATGCCCAGCTCGACGGCGCGGTCCATCAGGGCGAAGGCGTCGGCCTCGCTCGTGAACGGGCCGAAGTTCATGGTGCCGAGGCAGAGCCGGGAGACGCGGAGGCCGGAGCGGCCAAGGTGGGTGTAGTGCATGGGAGCAGGGAGCAGGGAGCAGGGAGCAGGGAGCAGGGAGCAGGGAGCAGGGAGCAGGGAGCAGGGAGCAGGGAGCAGGGAGCAGGGAGCAGGGAGCAGGTCCGATTTTTTCGGAACGTAACACACTAAGGCTGGTTTTACAGGAGGAATACCGAGGACGATCCGAGGGATGAAGGATTTGCATTCGCACCTAGGTCGAATGGATCGCGCCGGATTTCGTTTCAGGTCCGGCTCACGGCTGAAGGTGGCGCCGCCGAGTGCGCTTGCCTCGCGATTTGCGCTCCAGCAGCGTCGCGGCGAACCATGAGCGACGATCCTTTGCCGCAAGCAGACAATGAGGTCGTGGCCAAAGGGGATCGGCAGAAACGGCTGCTGGAACAAGTGCGCAAAGAGTGGGGCAAGCCCCTGGAGCGCGAACGGAATTTTGGGCTTATCAGGCTCTTTCACCGCTGGTCCAAGGCCACGGCATCCGTCGATGATTCAACGTGGGGCGACCTCGCAATGGACGAGGTGTTTGCGGCCATCGACCGCACCCGCTCGGTCACGGGGCAACAGGTGCTTTATCACGAGCTGCGAACCGGCTTAGCCGGGCCGGTCCTGCTGGCCGAGCGGGCGCGACAGCAGGATATCCTGCGCGATGACGCCAGCCTGCGCGAACGCCTGCAGCTCTTGCTCGAGCAGCTCAATCGTCCGGGTGCCGAATATGTGGCGCCGCTGCTGCTGGGCGGCATGCCCGACAAACCGCGACTGGCATGGCTTTATCGCTCGTTGGCTGTGGCCTCCATGGGGTGCCTTGTGGCCACCGGTTTTTTCCATTGGATGGTCGTCCCTGTCCTGGTTCTCCTCCTCGTCAATGTCGCAATCTCGGCGACCTATGGACAGCGCATTCTGCCACATTTCACCGGCTTCGCGTCCATCAATACGTTGCTGGGTGTTGCGGCGGAAGTCGCGAAACTCCCAGACCGGCACGCGTTGCCCCAGTTGGGGGCCCTGCGTCAGTCAGCCCCGCTGATTGCCGGCCTTCGCAAACGCTTGGGCTGGCTGGTGGCCGACCGCAGCGCCATGCCAGAAATGACCCAGTGGCTTTTTGGCTACCTGAACATGATGTTCCTGTTCGATGTGCTGATCTTCCTGCGCTCGCTGAAGATACTGCGGGAAAAGCAGTCGCAGCTGGTGGGAATCTTCGAGGCCCTTGGCTCGCTCGATGCCTCGATCGCAGTGGCCTCCTATGTGTCCGGCCTCCCGGTGTTCTGCCGTCCCGAACTGGTCGAGACGCGCCGGCTCGAAGTCACCGGAATCTATCACCCGTTGATCCCGAACGCGGTCGACAATCCGCTGAGCCTCACGGACCGCGGGGCTCTCATCGCCGGGCCCAACATGGCGGGTAAGACCGCCTTCATCCGCACTATCGGCATCAACCTGATCCTCGCGCAGACCCTCGACCTGTGCCTTGCCCGCCGGGCGATCCTACCGCGTGCCGTTGTCCGGTCGGCCATCCGCCGCGAGGACAAGCTGAGCGAGGGCAGCAGTTACTTCTACAGCGAGATCAAGCAGGTGCAGGAATTCACGCAGCTCGGTGCCGGCGGCCCGCTGCACGTCATCCTGATCGATGAAATTTTCCGCGGGACAAACACCATCGAGCGGATTGCCAGTTCGGCGGCGGTGCTGCGCCATCTGGCCCGCACGCAGATCGTCCTCGCGACGACCCACGACTCCGAACTGCAGGCCCTGCTCGGCGACGTGTTCGCGATGTACCACTTCAGCGATCAGGTCGTAAATGGCACCTACGGATTTGACTATCACATCTGCACCGGCCCGGTCCGCTCTCGCAACGCGATCAAGCTGCTGGCGCTGAGCGGTTATGCGAAGGAGATCACGGACGAGGCGGAGCGGCTCGCGGCCCAGCTCGAACCGCGGCCGGGTTGAGGGAACGGAACGACTCAGGCGGATGGGTAGTGGGCAGTTTTTTCCACAAGAAGTAGGGAACCCGGGTTTTAACACGAAGGCCGCCAAGGGCGCGAAGGACCGGGCTCGCGAAGGTTTCCTTAAGCCGGGCCCGGGCTTGGCCGCTGGGTGACTTTGCGATTCAAACCGCGGATTTTGGGTCGCATCGGGGAATGGGGTGTGTTGCTGGTGGGCGGTGCGTATTGCGGTTTTTTCCGACACCCACGACCGGTATCCCCCCTCCCTGCCCGAGCGGCTGAAGGATGCGGATGAAATCTGGCATCTGGGCGATGTCTGCGATCCGTCCACGCTGGAGGAATTCGCGGCGCTGGGCCCGCCGTTGCTCGTGGTCCAAGGGAACTGCGACGCCCATGCCGGCTGGCCCGAGGCGCTGGAACTGGAGCGCGAGGGCGTGGCGTTCCTGCTGACGCATGTTCCCCCGCCGGAGGTGCCGGCGGGCGTTGCGGCGGTGCTGCACGGCCACACGCATGTGCCGCGGGACGAGATGATCGGCGGGGTGCGTTGGCTGAACCCGGGCTGCATCACGCGGCCGCGCGGGCCGGACCGGACGTTTGCCTGGCTGACGGTGAAACGCGGAAAGTTGACGAGCTGGGAACTCGTGCGAATCTCCGCCGAAGCATGAGTGCGGAACAGCAGAACCTCTTCAGCCTGTTTGACCCCGCCCCGGGCGTGCACAAGGCGCCGCCGGCGACCGGTGGCATTGTCTTTGAGCGCAGCCACCGGGCGCGCAACTACCGGCTGACCCTGCGGCGCGACGGCACGGCGGTGGCGGTGATCCCGGCGCGGGGCTCGGTGCGCGAGGCGGAGCGGTTTGTGGCGCAGCACACCGACTGGCTCGCCCGCGCCCGCGCGCGGCAGGCCCGCCGGCCGCGCGGCGCGGACATCTGGACGCTCGGCACGCATGTGCTGTGGCGAGGGGAGATGACGGAGATCCGGCAGGCGGCCGCCGGCGAACGTCCGCAGGTGTGCCTGGCGGCGGATGTGTTCCGCGTGCCGGCGTTTGACGGCGACCTGCGGCCGACGCTCGAGGCACACTTCGCGCGGCGCGGGAAGATCGAGCTGCCGGCGCGCACGTGGGAGCTGTCGGCGGTGACGGGCGTGGAGGTGAAGCAGGTGACGGTGCGCAACCAGCGCTCGCGGTGGGGCTCGTGCTCGGCGAACGGCACGATCTCGCTCAACTGGCGGCTGGTGCAGACGCCGGACTTCGTGCGCGACTACATCATTTACCACGAGCTGATGCATCTCCGCGAAATGAACCACTCGGCGCGCTTCTGGGCGCGGGTGGAGGAAGTGTGCCCCGGCTGGCGCGAGGCGGAGAAGTGGATTAAGCGCAACGGCAGCCTGCTGGGGTTGTGAGGGGACCGCCGTCATGTCATCGCAGACCACCGGGCAGTTTTTACAGGAGGTAACGGAGAGAACGGAGAAAGGTTTGTTCCCCGAAGTGAATCTCTCTGTTTACTCCGTTACTTCCTGTAAGTATTCCGGAGTCCGATTCATTTTCCCATGAGCCAATCACCGAACATCATTCCCATTCCAGTTTCGTGCCGCCTGACCGGCGGGGCGCCTTTCCCGCTCACGGCGCAGACCGTGGTGACGACCGCCGATCCGGCGCTGAAGGGCACCGCGGCGCAACTGGCCCAAATCCTCGGCGTGACGATGGCGGATCGCGCCCCGGCGGGCGGCAACGCCATCACGCTCAAAGTGGATGCTTCGCTCACGGGAAAGCTGGGGACGGAGGGTTACGTGCTCACCGTGGCGGCCGAGGGCGTGGTGATCCGCGGCGGTGGCGCGGCGGGCGCATTTTATGGCGCGCAGACGCTGCGGCAGCTGTTTCCGCCGGACATCGAACGCTTCGGCTGGCGCGCGGGCGGCGGCGGGCTGACGGTGCTGGCGCTGGAAATCGAGGATTGGCCGCGCTTCGGCTGGCGCGGTTCACTGCTGGATGTGAGCCGGCATTTCTCGCCGGTGGCGGAGATCAAGAAGTACCTCGACACCCTGGCGCTGCACAAACTGAACGTCTTTCACTGGCACCTCGTCGACGACCAGGGCTGGCGCATCGAGATCAAGAAATACCCGAAACTCACGTCGGTCGGCGCCTGGCGGACCGCCTCGCCGGACGTGTACGCGGAGAAGATTTCGGACGGCGTGCCGCACGGCGGGTTCTATACGCAGGATGAAATCCGCGAAATCGTGGCCTACGCCGCGGAGCGGTTCATCACGGTGATGCCGGAGATCGAGGTGCCGGGCCACAGCTCGGCGGCGCTCCACGCCTATCCGCAGTTTGGCAACACGGACGCGCCCGGCTATGCGCCGCTGGTCCAGCCGCGCTGGACGATTTTCCCCGAAACCTATTCGCCGAAGCCGGAAACGCTTGAGTTTCTCGATGATATCTTCACCGAGGTGCTCGCCCTCTTTCCCAGCACGTTCATCCATGTCGGCGGCGACGAGGCGATGAAGGAGCAGTGGGAGGCGTCCCCGGTGGCACGGGCATTCATGCAGGCCAACGGGCTGAAGGACGGCCACGAGCTCCAGAGCTGGTTCATCCGCCGCACGGAAAATTTCCTCGCGCAGCGCGGCCGCCGGCTCATCGGCTGGGACGAGATCCAGGAAGGCGGCCTTGCCCCGGGCGCGGCGATGATGGCCTGGCGCGACGTGAAGTGGGCGATCGAGGCGGCCCGGCTCGGCCACGATGTCGTGATGGCGCCGACGTCGCACACCTATTTCGACTACGCGGAAGGCAAGGCCGAGGAGGAGGCCGTCGCGGTTGGCGTGCAGACCACGCTGGAGAAAGTCTATGCGTTTGACCCGATCCCGCCGGAGCTGGAGCCGGCCCATCACGCGCGCGTGCTCGGCGCGCAGGGCCAGCTGTGGCGCGAGCGCATGCCGAACCTGTCCGTGGTGGAGCGCCGGGCCTATCCGCGCCTGAGCGCGCTGGCCGAGGTCGTGTGGTCCCCGGTCGGGCGGAAAAACTACGCCGACTTCCGCGCGCGGCTCACCTGGCTGCTCGCGCGGTTCGACCGGCTCGGGGTCAATTATCGCAAGCCGCGCGACTGAACAAATTATAGGTAGATATTTTCAGGAGCCAAGGCGGTCGGGTGGCGTCACTGTGGGTTCTCCCGTGCCCACCCGAAAGCCCCACCCAATCCCGGTCCCGCCGTCTGCAGCCGGTCGGCCCGCGCCGAGAAAGCGGAGCGGCCTGATGCGCCGGGTGACGCACAGCGCCCTCTTGGCGATGAGCCTGAAGGCCGCGCAATTTTCCGGCGAGGACGGGCTGAAGCAGCGGGTGTTTGACCGCGGGTTGCTGGACCGGCTGAAAGCGCCGCTGACGCGGTATCACGAGTAGCGCGGAAATCTCCCGGACCTTTTACAGGAGGTAACGGAGTTCGAAGCGGAATTGTTTCGGCCGGCGGCCGGCTCAGCGGATGTCGATCAGCTCGACTTCGAACACCAGCGTGGCGCGCGGGGGGATGGTCGGCGGCCGGCCGTTGATCCCGTAGGCGAGCCAGTAGGGAATGATGAGCGTGCGTTTCTCGCCTTTTCTCATGGTGAGAAACGCCTCGTCCCAGCCCTCGATGGCCATGCCGGACCCCAGGCGGAAGGTGAAAGGGGCGCCGCGGCGGTAGGAACTGTCGAAGGGCGTGCCGTCGAGCAGGCGGCCGTCATAGTTGACAATGACCTCCTGACCATTGCGCGGCGTCGAGCCGCCGCTGCCAGGATCGCGGATGACATACAGCAGGCCGGAATGGAGGCGGTGGGCGTTGCCGTATTTTTGCCGGATGAGAGTGGCGTCGGCCTCGCTCAGCTGCGGAGCCTCCTCGTTCATCGCCTCCCGCATGGCGGCGTTAATGGGCCGGCCGGGTTCCTTGCGGGCGAGCAGGCCGGAGCGCACGACCAAGGCGAGTGTCAGCAGGGCCAGGCCCAGGATGAAAAGGTAAAGCGTGTTGCGCATGGCGGGAGCGATACCCTGCCGGCTGCGCCGCCCGGGCGCAAGCCGTCACGGATCAGGGCGCGGCGGACGACGTGTGGTCGGCGAAGATGCGCCAGCCGGCGGGAGTGCGGCGAACCAGCAGGGTAAACAACCCGTGGGGCGCATCGGTGGCGCGCGTGAGCCGCCAGTGGCCAAAGATCAGGGCCGCGTCGGGCGAAAGCTCGGTGATGGTGAGCTCACTGAAGGCGAGCGTGCCCATGGCGGCGCGGTTGGGATAACGCTGCTTGTACCGCTCGAGGGTCTTTTTCCAGCCATAGGTGACAGTGCCGCCCGACGCAAAGCGCAGGTCATCGGTCGGCGCATAGGTCTGCATGAAGCCGTCGAGATCGCCGCGGTTCCACGCCTCGGCCTGGGTCTGGAGAACCGCCAAGATTTGCGCAGCGGCGGGTGTGGCGGTGGCCGGGATTTCCGCGGCGGTCGCGGACCAAAACCCGGCGACCAGAATCCCAAGGGAAAGAAAACGAAGCAGTCTCATGTCGCGGACAGCCGCCACGAAGCCCGCAACCGGCCAGCTTTCAAAGGCCGTAGGTGATCGTGCGGGCGCCGGCGACGCCGATCACGGTGATAGCCACGCCAGCCTGGTAAGTCGTGGGGTAGGTCTCGTTTGCGACCAGCTCCAGATTTTTGACGTAATTGGTTGATCCCACCAGCATGTCGATGCTCACCGTGCTCCGGCCGAATTCCATCATGTACTGGTCGGTGGCGGCGGCGAGTTGCCGGGCATTGCTCAGCACGGCCTTGTCCTGCGAGGCTTCCCGAATTTTCTGAAACCCCGGAATCGCCAGCGCAGCCAGCATGCCGATGATGACCACGACGATCATGATCTCGACGAGCGTAAAGCCAGTGGGGGGTTTGGATTTCATCAAGCTACCTTCGGAAGAGGGTACGGGGGACGGAATTAGGCAGAATCTACCGGGGAAAGCCCGACAATATTTTAGGGTGGGTAATTATACGCAGCGAATTGGTCTGGATGGCGTAGTGGAGGCTTATCATTTGCCGATCATAAATCCCCATTCCGGTGATCAGGCCGTTATCTAGTACGATATACCACTGGTTGCCAAGGGTTAAAAAAGACACTGGAGATTCATCCAACCTCCATGAGTCCCGGCTATTTTTTGAGGATATCCAAGGCCACGGCGGTCATGGCGGTCACGCCGGTCTTCAGGGTGGGTTCGGGCAATGGAGCGAACCTACTTGAATGCAGGGAAGGCAGGGGCAGGCCGGTACGCTGACTCTCCGCCACTTTTACGGGATCGACGGCGCCCAGACGGAAAAGACAGATCGGCACATGGTCGGTGGTACGGCCGAATTCGCTGAAATCCTCGCCGCCCATCTCGGCCGGGATGGTCTGCACGCGGTCCTCGCCGAACCAGGCAACGAGGGCGCCGCGGACGCGCCGCGTGAGCGTCGGGTCATTGTAGGTGGCATTGACGGTATCGTCCTCGACGACCGTGACGACAGGCTGCAACTCGTCGGGCAGGCCGGCGGCGATGGCTTCGCCCCGGCAGATGCGGCGGACGGCTTCCAGGGTGTGGGCGCGGACGGCGGCGGAGTAGGACCGGAGCGTGAGCTGGAGCTTCACTTCATCGGGAATGACGTTGGCCTTGGTGCCGCCATGAATGGATCCGACCGTGACGACGGCCGGGTCGATCGGCCGGGTTTCCCGGCTCACGATGGTCTGGAGCGCCATCACGATGCGGGCGGCGAGCACGATCGGATCCTTGGTGGCCTGGGGATACGCCCCGTGGCCGCCGATGCCGCGCACGGTGATCTCGACGGTATCGACGTTTGCCATGGCGAACCCTTCGACGGTGCCAAGCGTGCCGGCGGGCAGCGAGGCGCTGTCATGGAGGGCGACCGCATAGTCGGGCTTGGGAAATTTCCGGTACAGGCCCGCGACCAGCATGGAGCGGGCGCCGATCCCTCGTTCCTCCGCGGGCTGGCCGATGAGCACCAGCGTGCCGGACCACTGGTCGCGCAGTGCGACCAGCAGGCGCGCGGTGCCGGTCAGGACCGTCATGTGCACGTCATGACCGCAGGCCTGCATCACGGGCACCTCGCGGCCGGAGAGATCCTTGACGCGAACCTGGCTCGCATACGGCAGGCCGGTCTCCTCGTGCACCGGGAGGGCGTCGAGATCGCTGCGGATGAGCAGCGTGGGGCCGGGCCCGTTCTTCAGGACGGCGACGACGCCGTAGCCGCCGAATTTCTCGGTGACCTCGAACCCGGCGGCCCGCAGCGCCGCCGCCACCTTGGCGGAGGTTTTTTCCTCCATGAGCGAAAGCTCGGGGTGCAGGTGGAGGTCGGTATAAAACGCGAGCAGCGCGGGATAATCGGCGCTGACTTTCTGCGCGACGAGTTCGGACAACGGCGTGCCGGCGGCGCGGAGAAGGCCGGGGGAGAGGAGGAGGGAAGCGAGGAGAAGGCGGAGTTTCATGAAATCAGGGATGGGGTTCGAATTTTAAGATCAGCGCGTCGAGCACGGCATTGACCTGGAAGTTGATCTTCTGGCCGGCGGTCAGGGTCTGGCCGGCGGGCATGGTTTTGGCGAAGTCAGCGGCCGCAACATCGGCGCGGGCCCGGGCGGCGGCGAGAAAATCCTGCTTCGCCTGGTGCAGCCCGCCGTTCTTCATCAGCTCGGGGAGCGAGCCGGCCCGGCCGGCGAACTGCGGGAGATAGTCATCGCCGATCCACAATCCCCATTGCCCGGTATCGGCAAAATAGACGGCGAGGGCGCTGGCCGGCGGCAGGCCGATTTTTTTCGCCATCATCCCCGCCAGGCTGCCCGGGCGCTGATTCGGGGTCTCGGGCACAAACCGGGCGCAGAGGCGCGCGTAGATCTTCCGGCCGGTGGCGCGCTCGAAGTTGGCAAGCTTGCGCTGGGCGATGAGGGCGCGGGGCGGATCCGAGGGCAGGAGCTTGTCCGGGTCGTCGAAGTTTGCGGCGGGGCCGGGGGCGGGCGCGGCGGCGAATTTTTTCGCACGGGCGGCGAGGGCGTCGAACGCGGCCTGGTCGGCGCGAAACGCGACCGCGGCGGCGCCCACGCGGCGGATGCGCACCGCGGTCATCACGTCGTTCGGCCGGATCAGCGGCAGGATCTCGCGCCCGCGGACGACGCGCCCGAAAACGCTGTGGAGGTAATTGAGACGGTTGACCTCGCGCAGCGTGAAGAAGAACTGCGAGCCGTTGGTGTCGGGCCCGTCGTTGGCCATCGAGAGCACTCCGGCGTCATCGTGCCGGAGGCCGGGCACGAACTCGTCGGCGAAGGCGTAGCCCGGGCCGCCTTCGCCGGTGCCGAGCGGGTCGCCGCCCTGCACCACGAAGTTGGGCACGACGCGGTGGAATTTCAGGCCGTCGAAGAAGGGCGTGCCCTTCTTCGGCCCGAGCGTGCCCTCCGCGAGGCCGGTGAAACTGGCGACGGTGAGCGGGGCCTGACGGTAAAGCAGCTCCGCGACCACGGTGCCGCGCGGTGTGGTGAACTCGGCGTAAAGGCCGTCGGGCAGGGCGGGCGCGGGGGACGTTTCGCCGGCGCGGAGCGCCGGGCCGATGGTGAGCAGGACAAGCAGCGCGCGCAGGAATCTCATCCCGGCACCTTGGGCGAATCATGCGCGCGCGACAATGAAACTCGCGGCCGGGTCCGGCCCCCGTGCAGAAAAATGAAAATCTGATTCCGCCCCGCCGGCGAACCTGTCACGGTCCGCGCCATGAAACGCCGCCGCATCGTTCCCTTCCTGATGGTTGCCCTGATCGCCACGGCCGCGCTGCGCGCCGTGGCGGGCGGCGGAAATTTCATCCCGGCGGGTGCCATCGAGGTGAAGACCGTCGTGCCGCCGCCGCCGGCTGCCGGCTCAGTGGCGGCCCTGGCCGACCTTGAGACGGTGCTGCAGGTGCAGGCGGCGCGGACGCCGGCGGACGTGGCGTGGGCCAAGCTCGTCGTGAAGGACAGCGCGTTCGACAATGCCAGCGTGCTGGGCGCCTGGTTCACGCGGGAAAACCTGCCGGTGACGGCGGAGTTCCTGAAGCAGGTGACGGAAGACACCCTCACGGTGAGCCGGAGCCTGAAGGGACTCTATGCCCGGCCGCGTCCGCCGCGCATGGACCCGACCGTGCACCCCTGCGTGGAGCTGCCGGACAGCGGCTCCTATCCCAGCGCGCATTCGATGCGGGCGTTTGTGTGGGCGGCGGTGCTGGGTGAAATCTTTCCCGACCACCAGGTGGAGCTCTACACCCGCGCCCACCGGGCCGCGTGGGGCCGCGTCATGGGCGGAGTGCACTTCCCGAGCGACCTTGTGGGCGGCCGCCTGCTGGCGCAGGCGATCGTGGCCGAGCTGCGGAAGAATCCGGCGTATCACGCGGCCGTGGAAAAGTGCCGGGCCGAGGCTGCGCCGTTTCTCCTGAAAAAGGCGGCGTGAACCCGGCTGCCGGCGCTGCGCCTCGGCGGCGCCTACGGGATGCGCAGCTTGCTGCCGACCACGAGGCTCTTTTCGTCACGCAACACGTCGCGGTTGGCGGCGAGAATTTCCGACCAGCGGCTGGTCGTGCCATAATACTGGCGCGAAATCTTGGTGAGGGTGTCGCCTTCGGCGACGACATGCGTGCGCGGGGCCGGCGCGGCGGCCGGCAGCGGATCGGGCGCGGGCGCGACGGTCACGACGCTGGGCTGCAGGGTTGAGGAGGAGGACAGGCCGGTGGAGGAAGGCCCGGTGGCGAGCCGGGTCTTGAGCGCGTTGTTCTCGAGGGAAAGCGCCGCCAGCTGATCCTGGGTCTGGCGCAGCTGCTCGTGCAGCGCGGCGGCCTGGTCGGCGAGGGGCAGGGCGTTCTTGGCCACCGCGAGCTGGGCCTCGAGGGCGGATTTTTCCGTCAGGAGTTTTTCCTGCGCGGCCTTGAGCTGGTCATTCTCAGCCTCCAGCAAGCTGTAGCTGCGGAGCACGACGGCGAGCTTGGCCTCGGCGGTGTCCTGCGGCTCCACGGCCGGGGCGGTGGTGGCGGCCGGCGGCGTGGCGGGCGCATCGGGCACGGGCGCCTGGCCATGAGCCCGGGAGAGGAAAGCCAGCGAGGTCACGAGGACGAAGGCAACGCGGAGCGAGGAAGAGCTCATGGGAGGAAGGAATAACGGAATCGGGTGCGAGGCAATCTTTCACGCCGGCGCGGGCCGGGTGGAAGCCATCAGGGAATCTTGAGAATCCGGCCGACCACGAGGCTGCGCTCGTCGCGCAGGACGTCGCGGTTGGCCGCGAGAATTTCCGGCCAGCGGTTGGCCGTCCCGTAGTAGAGCCGCGAAATCTTGCCGAGAGTGTCGCCGGGGGCGACGACATGCGTTCGCGGAGCGGGCGCCGGGGGCGGCGTCACCGGCGCCGCAGTGGCGGCGGCGGCGAGGGCGGTGCCCGGCCGGGTGGGAGTGTTGAGCGTGGCGGGCGGGCCCGCGGCGGTGCGCACCGGCGCGGGGGCAGACGCCGGCGCGGTGACGGTGGGCGCCGCGGCGGAAACCACGCGGCCGACCGTCTGGGAAACGGTGGCGAGGGTTGCCTTCATCCGCGCATTTTCCTCCGCCAGGCTCCGGTTGGAGGCCTGGGCATCGGCGGCCTTGCGCTCGGCGTCGGCGGCGCGGCTGCGCAGGGCCTCCAGCTCCGTGGGCGGCGGGACGAGGGTCAGGCGTGTCTTCAGCTGGGAATTTTCCTGGGCGAGCGCGGCGGCCTGCGCCTGGGTCTGGCGGAGTTGCTCGCGCACCGCATCAATCTGGGCGGCGGTGGCAGCCGCGGTATCCGCCTGGGCCTTGAGCGCATCGGCGGCGGCGCGGGCGGCGGCGAGCTGGGTTTCGAGCGCGGACTTGTCGGCGGCGAGTTTTTCACCGCCGGACTTCAGGGTGTCGTTTTCGGCCTGCAGCGCGCTGTAGCTGCGGAGGGCCATCGCGAGCTTGGCTTCCGTTTCGGCCGCGGCCTTGGGATCCGCCGCCGGGGCGGACTTCGCCTCGGCGAGCTGCTGCTGCAGCGCGGTGCGTTCGGCTTCGAGGGACTGCAGCTGGGTGTGAAGCGCGGCGAGCTGGTCGGCCGCGCCCTTGCCGGCTTCCACGGCGGCGGCCGCGGAGGCGGAGAGCGCAGTGCGGCTGGTCTCGCTGGCGGCCAGCTGGTTCTTGAGTTCCGTCAGCTGGGTTTGCAGCGCCCCGACTTGGGCGAGCTTGACCTCGGTCTCGGCCGCAGCCTTGGGGTCGGCCGCCGGGGCGGCCTTGGCCTGGGTGAGTTGCTGCTGCAGCGCGGTGCGTTCGGCTTCGAGCGACTGCACTTGGGTGTGCAGCGCGGCGAGTTCGGCCCGGCCTTTGTCGCTGGCTTGCCCCGCTGCGGCCAGCCGCTCGCCGAGCTGCTGCTTGTCGGTGCGCAGGGCCGCGAGATCCTCCTGCAACCGGGCCAGCTGGGCCGCGGCCTGGGCGTCGGGTGGCGCGCTGGCGGTGCGGTGATCCGCCGCAAGCCTGGCGACTTCGGAGGCGGCCACTGCGGCCTGGGCTTTGGCGCTTTCCGTTTCCTTGTGCGCGGCGACGAGGTCGGCGGAGAGTTTATTGACCTGGTCGGCGGCCTGGGCTTGCGCGGTGGCCGCGGCGAGATGGTCGGCCTCCAGCGCCTGCACCCGGGATTTCAGGGAAGCCGCCTGGGCGGCGGATTCCTTGGCGGCAAACTCCGCCTGGCGCAGCGCCTCACCGGCGGCGGCGTGGCTGGCATCGCTGGCGGCCTTGATGGCCGCGGTCGCCTGGGCAAGTTGCGCGGTGAGGGTGTCCTTCTGTGCGCTCACCGTGGCTAGCCGAGATTGCAGTTCGCCGAACTGGGTCGTGGCCTTTGCGGCGTCGGCGCGGGCCTGGACCTCGGCGGCCGTGGGCCCGACGGGCGCCTTGGATTTTTCGACCAGGGCGGCCAGTTCGGCGCGGGCCCGCGCGGCTTCCTGGTGCGCGGTGTCCAAGGCGGCGGTCTGGGCGGCCGTGGCGGTTGCGAACTCGGAGAGTTTTTCGCGCGCGGCCACGAGGTCACGTTGGGCGGCGGCGAGATCGTCAGTGAGCTTGGCTGCCGCGGCGGGGTTGGGCTGGAGCCTGGCATTTGCGGCCGTGAGTTCGTCGAGGCGCGTGCGGGCCTGCGTCAGGGCGGCCTCGGTCGCGGCCCGGGCCCGCCGTTCCTTTTCCAAACCGGCGTTTGCGGCGGCCAGCTGGTCGCCCTGGGTGTGTGCGGCATCAAGTGCGGCCTGGGCTGCCTTCAGCTGGGCCCGCAGCGGTTCCAGCTGATTGGCGATCTGGCTTCGAACGGATTCGCTTGCGGCGAGTTTTTGCCCGGAATCGACGAGACCCTGCCGGGCGGCGGCGAGATCCCGGTCAAGCGCGGCGACCTTGGCCTCGGCGGCGCCGGCCGCCTGGGTGGCGGCGGCCAGCTGGGTTGCGAGGGCGGTTTTTTCGGCGGTGAGCTGGGTGCGGGCCGACTCGGCGGACTGGACTTGGGCGCGAAGCGACGCGATCTGGTCTGTCTCAGCCTTGACCGCCGCGGTGGCCGCGGAATTTTTTTCCGCCAGGTCGGCGCGCGCGGCCTCGGTTGTGGCCAACTGCGTTTTCAGCGCCGCCAGCTGCGGCTGCAGGTCGCCGAGCCGGGCCGTGGCCTTGGCCTGGGTTTCGGCCGTGGCGTGCGCTTCCGCGGAGGCCGCGGCAAGTTTTTGGGTGAGGGCGGCAATTTCCTGCACCTGGGATTCAGCGGTGGCGGCCGCCTTGGCCCGGGCGGCCTCGGTGCTGGCCTGCTGCGCGGTGAGCCTGGCCGCCTCGGCCGCTCCGGCGGCTTGGACGCGCTCGGTTTCCTTGCGGGCGGCCTCGAGCTCAGCCGAAAGTTTCTTGAGGCGGTCCGCGGCCGTGGCCTGTTCGGCAGCCGCAGCGACGCGGGCGGCCTCGAGCGGCTGGACCCGGGCCTTGAGCGCAGCGGCCTGGGCGGCGGATTCCTTGGCGGCAAATTCAGCGCGCCGGAGGGCTTCATTGGAAGCGGCGCGACTCGAGTCGCCGGCGGCTTTGGCGGCGGCAGTCGCCTGGGCGAGCTGCCCGGCGAGCGCGTCCTTCTCCGCGGTCAGCCTGATCACAGCGCTGTCGGCGGCGGTCTTTTCAGACGAGAGCGCGGTCCGTGCCGCCTCAGCCGAGGCCAGCTGGGTCTTGAGGGAGGCGACCTGCGCCTGGGATTCGCCGAGCTGGGCGGCGGCCTTGGCGGCATCCGCCTGGGCCTGCGCATCGGTGCGGGCGACGGCGGTGGCCGCGCTGAGTTTCCGGGTGAGGCTCGCGATTTCCTGCGCCTGGGATTCGGCGGTGGCGGCCGCCTTGGCGCGGGCGGCCTCGGTGGCGTCCCGTTCGGCCGCGAGCCGGGATTTTTCCGCGGTCACGGCGGCGAGGGCGGTCGCGATCCGCGTCTTCTCGGCGGCGTTGGAAGCGGCGAGGGCCTTGGCCCCGTCGGCATCCTTGAGAGCGGCCGCAAGGTCGGCGGAGAGTTTTTTGACGCGATCGGCGGACTGCGCCTGTGCGGTGGAGATGGCAGCGCCCGTCGCCTCGAGGGATTGGACCTTCGTCTGGAGGGCCGTCACCTGGGCGGCGGACTCCCGGGCGGCGGCGCTCGCGTGCTGCGCGGCTTCATTCGCCGCGGCGAGGGAACTCTCGCTGGCGGTGAGTTTCTGCCGCGACTCGGCAAGGGCCTGCCGGGCCGCCGTGAGTTCGGCGTTGAGTGCGTTGCCTTGGGTGGCGTTCGCAGCCTTGGCCGAGGCCCGGGCCTCGGCGAGCTGGGCGGTGAGGCTGGTGTTTTCCGAGGTGAGTTTGCCGAGGGCGTCGGCGGCGGACGATTTTTCGGCGGCGAGGGCGGCCCGCGTCGCTTCGGCGGAAGCCAGCTGGATCTTGAGCGCGGCGACTTGTGACTGCACCTCGCCGAGCTGCGCAGCGGCCTTGGCGGCATCCGCCTGGGCCTGCGCGTCGGTGCGGACGATGGCGCTGGCCGCGGTGAGTTTCTGGGTGAGGCTGGCGATTTCCCTGCTCTGGGACTCGACGATGGCGACGGCCTTGGCGCGGGCGGCCTCGGTGGCCTCATGCTCGGTCACAAGGCGGGCCTTCTCCGCAGTCAGGGTCGCGAGGGCGGCCTGGGCGGCGGCCTTTTCCTTGGTGCTGGCGTCGGCGACAGTCTGGGCTTTTTCAATTTCCTTCCGGGCGGCATCGAGGCTCGCGGCGAGCTTGGCGGCCTCGGCGGTGGCGGCGGTTTTGGCCGCGGTTTCATCCCGCATTTTCCCCAGCGCGGCTGCCTGTTCGTTGAGGCGCGCCTTGCTTTGCGCGAGGTCGGCCTGGGCGGCCGTCAGGTCCGTTTTCAGCTGGGCATTCTCCTTCCAGGTGAGCGCGAGCTCGCCGCTGAGCTGGTGCCGGTCATTGCGCAAGGCCACCATTTCATCCTGGCCGGAACCGGCGGGCTGGTCGGGTGCGCCCGGGCCGGCCGCCTCCGGACTCCGGACGGAAGGCAAGACCGGCGTGGGCGCCGGCGCGGCGGAGGAAGCGGGGGTGGGGCCGGCGTCAGCCGGGGTGTTGAGGCTGAAAATCCGGATGCCGGGCTTGGGTGCGGCGGTGCGGTTGACGATGACCGCCTTGTTCTTGGCCGCGATCATCGCGCGATAGTTTTCCAGCCGGTCGCGGCCGGCGGCGAGCTGGGCATCGGTCATGTTGCCCAGCACCGTGTTGAGGGCCTTGCCGGTGGACCCGTTTTCGGACGCGAGGGTGAGCCATGCAAAGGCCTCGGGGATGTCGACCGGCAGCAGTTGTCCCTGGGTATAAGCGAGGCCGAGATTATACTGGGCAATGGCATTCCCTCTTTCAGCCTTGGCCCGGAGGGAGGCGATTTCGGCGGGCTCAGCGGCGACCAGACGACTGAAGGCCACTGTCAGCAACAACAACAGGGCGGTGCGGGCGTGCAGGAACATGACGCTCCATCCCTAAGTGCTTTTCCCGCCTACTCAATACGCGAATCCGGGTGGACCGACGTTTACAACTGTTTGCCGCGCCGGCGGCCGACGTCACTGCGGGCGGGGAACCGGCTCAGCCAAGGGGGTTTTGCCGGCGGCTTCCGCAGGGACCGTTGCGGCGCCGGAGGGAAACCTTGCGGTGAGCTCGGCCTGAAGCTTCGCGATGAGGGCGGCCTGTTCTTTCAGCCGGGCGCCGGCCTCGCCGAGCGCGGATTTGAGCCGGGCGTTTTCCTTGCGAAGTTGGGCCGGATCGTCGGAACCCGGACCGGTTACTTCTGGGGCGCGGGTCACGGCGGTGGCGGGTGCAGGGTTGAGGGTCGTGGATTTATCCGCCGCGGGCCGGGCGGTGAGGCTGAAGCCGCGCGTAGAGGGCTTGTACGCGGCGGGGTTGTCGAGGGTCGCCGTGTTTCTGGCGGCGAGGATGGCGCGGTATTCCGAAAGGCGCCGCCGGCCCTCGGCGAGCTGCGGATCGGAGAGCGTGCCCAGGATCTCGTCGAGGGCCTTGCCGGTGGAGCCGTTTTCGGAGGCGAGCGAAAGCCAGACGAAGGCCTCGGGCGGGTCGGCGGGCACCAGTTGGCCCTGGGCATAGGCGAGGCCGAGGTTGTATTGCGCGAGGGTGTTGCCCCTTTCGGCCTTGGCGCGGAGCGAAACGATCTCCGCCGGCTCGTCGGCAAAAACGCTGTTGGCAGCGAAGGCCAGCAGCAGGAGCAGCGCAGGGCGGCTGGAGGAAAACAGCGGGAGGGAAAACATAGAATGATTGGTCGGCGGCCCCGGTGCGGGCGCCAGCCCGCCGGCCCGGATCGATGCCGTGGGCGGCGAGTTCGCGAAAGCAAGACGTCCGGCGCCCTGGAATCTTAGATCACGGCCGGTCCGCGGCGGTTCCCCCTGTTCCCCGGCGGCTGGCCAGTGCCGCGCCGAGGGCCGGGTGCGAGGTGGGGAGCAACTTGCCAGGCCCCGGGGTTATCTCACGATCTGCATTGAAGATTCCGCGGGTGGCACCGTTGTATTTCTCCGCGAACTTAACCGTCTGCCTGCAGTCTCACCCCTCCTGACCCTGACCATGAAGACCAAGCACCTCGTCATTTTCGCCGCGACGGCGGCCGGGCTCGCGCTGTTTACCGGCTGCGTGACGCACCTCGCACCACCGCAGGACACGACCAAGTACACCGTCGAGAACACCGAGAAATTCGTGCTGCTCGACGAGCCCACGCAGCTGGCGATCAGTTGCACGGGGCTGCAGGAAATCGTGCAACCCGACGGCCATCTCCTCGAGGTCGTGGCCAATGTGAAGAACCGCGGAAGCGAACCCACCCCGATCGAGATCAACTGCGTGTTCAAGGATGACCAGGGCTTCAGCATCGGGGAGGAAATGCCGTTCCAGACGTACATCCTGGCCGGCCGGCTGACGGCGGTCGTCCATTTCAAGGCGCCGGGCCTCACGGCCCGGAAATACACGATCCATGTCCGCCAGGTGCGCCCGGATCCGGGGCATCCCTGAGGGACGCGGACCGGATCACGGCTTGGGCGGGACCGTCGCGGTTTCCGCGGGCTTGGTTTCGGCGGCCGGTGCGGTTGGCTCGAAGCGGATGTTCTTCGCGGCATCGGCCATGTCCTTTGCCGCGGCCTCGATCAGGGCTTTTTCCCGGGCGGAATCCTTCACGACGGGCTGACCGCTGGAAAAATCGATGGTCTTGTTGTCCTGGATCGGCACCTCGGGTCCGCGCTTCGGGCCCGAGACGGCGAGGGGCACGGCGGGTGGCGGCGTGGCCGCCCGTTGACGCCACCAATAGCCGAGGGTGACGCCCAAGGCGACGGCCAGCAGGAGCCAGAAAGGGTTTCGTCGCATGGGTTCGGTGGAGCGCGCGGTTTGATGACCTGCGGCATGGGTAAGCTGGAAGGAATTTTGGCTGGCGGCGAGCGCGGGATGCATGCGGGCCGCTCGGGCGCCGCCGGCGGGGAATCTGTTTGAAGCGAAAACATTCTCCGCCTCCCCTTGGGGCCCCGTGTCGTCCAACCCCTATCTTCGCGAAATCCGCCCGACGCTGGCGCTGGCGCTGCCGATCATGATCGGGCAGGTCAGCCAGATGCTGATGGGCCTGACCGACAGCGTGATGATCGGGCATACCGGCACCGTGCCGCTGGCGGCCTCGGCCTTCGGCGGGAATATCTTCGGGGTGTTTTATGTGCTGGGCATCGGGCTGATGCTCCCAGTGTCGGTGCTCGTCTCCCGCGCGCGTGGCGCGCGGCGGCCGGAGGAATGCGGGGAATACCTGCGGCACGGACTGGTGCTCGCGCTGGGGTTCGGCGTGCTTGAGACCCTGGTCATCGTGGGGCTCGGCTGCCGGCTCGCCTGGTTCCGGCAGCCGCCGGAGGTGCTGGCGATCGTGAATCCGTTTTTCTGGCTGATCGGCTCCTCCATCACGCCGGTGCTGCTCTACCTGGCGATGCGGCAGTTTGCCGAGGCGATGGGCCGGCCGTGGGTGCCGATGTTCATCATGCTCGGCGGCGTGGGGCTCAACGCCTTCCTTAACTGGGTCCTGATTTACGGACATCTGGGCGCCCCGGCGCTCGGCCTTACCGGCGCGGGCATCTCGACCCTGCTCTCGCGCTGCCTGGGCGTGCTCGTGCTGTTCGGCTGGATCCATCGCGATGCCACATTGCGCGCCGCGCTGCCCCGGCACTGGTTCGCGCCGCTGGCCGGCCCGCGGCTGCGCGAGATGCTGCATCTCGGGCTGCCGGCGGCGGGCATGCTGCTGTTTGAAAGCGGGGCGTTCGCGGCCTCGGCCATCATGATGGGCTGGCTTGGCGCCGTGCCGCTGGCCGCGCACCAGATCGCGATCTCGTGCGCGGCCACCACCTTCATGATCCAGCTGGGCCTGTCGGCGGCCGCGGGCATGCGCGTGAGTTCCGCGCTGGGCGCGGGCGACCGGCAGCGGTTGCGACCGATCGGTTACAGCGCGCTGGCGCTGGGCGGATTGCTGGCGGGGACGTTCATGATCGTGTACCTCGTGGCCGGGCCCGCGGTCGCGGGCTGGTTCGTCCTCGACGGCCGGGTCGTGGCGCTGGCGTCACGGCTGCTCGTGGTCGCGGCGCTGTTCCAGTTCTTCGACGGCAGCCAGGTCATCGGCGCCGCGATCCTCCGGGGATTGAGCGACGTGAAGCTGCCCGCGGCGATCACGTTCGTGGCCTACTGGGTGATCGCGATTCCCGGCGGTTACCTGCTGGGCGCGCGCGGCCCGTTCGGCGCGCTGGGCATCTGGGCGGCTCTGGCGGCGGGGCTCGCGTTTGCCGCCCTCTTCCTCGGGCTGAGGTTCACGCGGATGACCCGGCCTGAATCCAGTTTGTCACCCATTAGGTGACAAACTGAATGCGGCGTTATGCTCCGCCGAGCCGGGCTTTGATGTCGGCCAGGGCCAGGCCGTCGATGTGGAGGAGCTTCTGGCGGGAGGCCAGGCCGCGGGCGACGGTGACGGCCCGCCGCGGGAGCGCGAGGGTTTCAGCGAGGAACGCACAAAGCTCGTCGTTGGCCCGGCCCTCCAGCGCGGGCGCGTGCACCCGCACCTTGAGTGTGTCACCGAGCCAGCCCACGATGGCATTGCGCGGGGCATTGGGGATGGCCTTGAGCGCGAGCGTGCATCGCGGCGCCGGCATGGTCAGCCGAGCGCCTCGGCCAGGGTCGCGATGATGTCGTCGGCGGGCTCGGTGCCGACGGACAGGCGGAGCAGGTTCGCGTCGAGCCCGCTGGCGGCGAGCTGCGCGCGGCCCGCGGCGGTGTTCACCAGATCATAGTGCGCGAGGTACATGAAGGGGCAGATGAGGGTCGTCGCCATGCCGAAGCTCGGCCCCTTGGGCAGCCGCAGGCGGTCGTAGAATGCATCAAGCGGGCCGCGAAGCGTGAAGGTGATCATCGCCCCGACGGCGTCGGGGGCGCGGGCGATCCTCAGGTAGTTCGCCCGCGACTTAGGATGCAGGGCCCAGAAGACCTCCCGCACGGCGGGGTGGGCTTCGAGGAAGGCCACCACCCGCGGCACACTGGCGTGGATCCGCGCGAGCACCGCGCCCGTGCGGCTGATTTCCACGGCCAGCCGCGCGAGGTCGCGGGCGTAGAGCGGCTCGATTTTTTCCGCGATGCCGGTGCGGAGGACGGCGGCGTCGGGCGCCGCCGGATTGATGACGACGAGCCCGGCGGTGAGGTCGCCGGCACTGGCGGTGTACTTGGTGAGGCTGGTCGCGACGATGTCGGCGTGGGGCAGGACGGAGAGGTTGAAGGCGGAGGAGATCGAGGGGTCGAGGATGAGGCGGGCGCCAAATTTTTTGGCCAGTGCGGCGATACCCGCGAGGTCCGGGGTCTGGATGAGCGGGTTGGTGGGCACCTCGGCGACGATCCCGGCGACGCGGCCGGCGTGGCGGGCGAGGGTTTGCTCCAGCGCCGCCAGGTCGAAGACATCGCCGACATGCACGTAGTCGCCGGGGGCGCGGGTGAATTTCTGCAGGAGGGCGATGGTGTCGAGGTAAAGCCAGCCCAGCTGGATCCAGACGGTGCGGCCCTGCGCGGCCTGGAGTCCGGCGAGGGTGCGGAACGCGGCATCGACGGCGTTCATGCCGCAGTTGGCGAGCAGGAGGTCGGCGGGGGAAAGGCCGGGAAACGCGGGTTGCAGATGCCGGCGTACCTCGGCAAGGGCATCGCCGGAAAAAAGCTCCTCGGGTGCGGCCGCGGCGAGCAGCCCGCGGCGGACGAGTTCGTCCTCGGCGGCGCGCGAGGAAAGGAAGCCACCGACGTTCTGGAGGAATGTCTTGGCGCGGGCCGCGAGCACCGCCGAATCAGGATGAGCGACGCCGTGGAGCCCGGGCTCCGACACCCGCACGACCCCGGTGGCGCCGAGATGGGCCGCCAGCCGGTCGGCCATCGTGGCCGAGGAAACGAGCCAGAGCGCATGGCCGGCCAGGCCGTGCCGGCGGATCAGCTCGGCGCCGAGCTGATGCAGCAGGGGGTGGACAACGAAGCGCGGGTAGCCCGAGGTGAGATGCCGCACGACGGCCGGGTCCTTTTCCTCGTAGCCGCGCACATCCCGCATGCTCGGCAGGCTGCACGAGACGGCGTGCAGGCTGGCGGGAATGGGTTGGCCGAGCGGAAGCGGGGTGAAGACGGACATGAGGTTGGAAGGCGCCCGAGTGTCGGCCGCGCCCCAGCCATGGCAATAGGAAGGTGCGTCATGGCGGCCGGACGGATTCTCCTGTTTTTCCCGGTGGTTCATGGGTAAACTGCGATTGCGGCCGCATCCTGCGCCGGCCGGAAAGCTCAACCCCACATACCCCATGTACAACGCGTTCATGCATCTCAACTGGCTCGCGGTGGTCGTCACCGCTGTGATCGGATTTATGGTCGGCTGGCTCTGGTTTTCCCCGGTGCTCTTCGTCAAACCCTGGATGGCCGAGATGAAGATGACGGAGCAGACGATGAAGGAGGCCGCGCAGAAGGGCATGGCGTGGTTCTTTGCCCAGGGCTTCGTCTACACCCTGCTCAGCACCATCGGGCTGGCGGTGCTGATCACCGCCCACCGCAGCGCCGGCTGGTGCAAGGGCGCGGAGCTCGGGGCGCTGGTCGGCGTGCTCCTGGTCGGCCCGCGCCTGCTGAACGGCGGGGTCTGGGAGCAGCGCTCGCTGAAGCTGAACGCGATCGTCGTGGGCCACGAGCTGGTGCTGTTCGTGGTGCAGGGCGCGATCCTCGCGGTCTGGCGCTGAGGGCTTCGGTCCCGGGGGCGGTGCGAAACGGTTTGCGCCCGGCGGCGCGCCCGCGTTGAACGGGCGCGCATGAAACTCGTCTCCTGGAACGTCAACGGCATCCGCGCCGCCCTGCGGAAGGGCGCGATGGATTATTTCAACTCGGTGCAGGCCGACGTGATCTGCCTGCAGGAGACGAAGGCGCACCCCGGCGACGTGCAGCATGTCGCGTGGCCGGCGGGCTACGAGCCGTTCTGGAACAGCGCCGACAAGAAGGGCTACAGCGGCACCGCGGTGCTGACGCGGGTGAAGCCGCTGAAGGTGACGAACGGCATCGGGGTCGCAGAGCACGACACGGAGGGCCGCGTCATCACGGTGGAATTCCCCGGCTATCACCTCGTCAATGTCTACCAGCCCAACTCGCAGCGCGGGCTCACGCGGCTGGACTACCGCACGAAGGAATGGGACAAGGCCTTCCTGGCCTACCTGCGGAAGCTGGAGAAAAAGGGGAAGCCGGTGGTGTTCTGCGGCGACCTCAACGTGGCGCACACCGAGCTCGACCTGACAAACCCCAAGACCAACCGGCGCAACGCCGGCTTCACGGACGAGGAGCGGGGCAATTTCTCGGCGCTGCTGGCGAAGGGCTTCGTGGACACCTTCCGAGAATTCGAGAAAGCCACCGGCCACTACACGTGGTGGAGCCAGATGATGAACTGTCGGGCGCGCAACATCGGGTGGCGCGTCGATTACTTCGTGGCCTCGGCCGAACTGCGGCCCGCGCTGAAGCGCGCCTGGATTTCACCCGAGGTGATGGGGAGCGACCACTGTCCGGTGGGGCTGGAGCTGGCGTGAACCGGACTGTTTTTACCGGAGCAAACGGAGGGAACGGAGAAAGGGTTGGAGCGGTTGATTCCAAAGATTGCAGATTTCCCCAAACACCGCCTCCGTTCTCTCTGTTACCTTCTGTAAGAAAAGTATTCCTTCTGCCCGATGATCGAGCTCAAGCCACTCTTGCTGCAGAAACCGCGGCTCACGCTGGCGGTGGCGGAGAGCCTGACGTGCGGGCAGGTGCAGGCGCGCGTGGGCGCGATCTCCGGGGCGTCGGAATTTTTTCTGGGCGGGATCACGGCCTACACCCTCGATGAGAAGGTGGCCCATCTGGGGGTGAAGCGGGCGGCGGCGAAGCGCGTGGACTGCGTGTCCGCGGAGGTGGCCCGGGAAATGGCGCTGGGGGCTTGCCGGCTGTTCGGCAGCGAACTCGGACTGGCGACGACGGGCTATGCGGAACCGTCCGCGAAAGCCAGGGTGGCCGAGCCGTTTGCCTGGTGGGCGCTCGCGCACGTGCGGCGTGGCCGGGCGGTGGCGCTGCTCAGCGGCCGGGTTGAATGCCCGGGAGCCACGCGCGTCGAGACGCAGATCATCGTGGCGGCGGCGGTGCTGGCGGAATTGACCGAATACCTGCGGCGGTGGCGCGGGTCGGTGTAAGCCAGAAAAGTTGCCCGCGCCTTTTCCAAGGCAGACGGCTCAGCGGGAGGATTCGCCGCCCGGCATTCCGTTCACGTCAGCGTGTTCTGGAAGAACTCGATGCTTTCGCCGTTGGGGCCGTCGCAGAAAAAGATCCGGACCGGCACGGGGCCGGCCCCGTTGGTCGTCGGGATGGTCACGTCGCGCGGTTCCATCGTGATCTTGAAACCGGCGGCGCGCACGCGCGCGGCGACGTCATCAAGCCGCGTGGTGCGGAGGGCGTAGTGCAGGATCGCCCCGTTGGCGGCGCTGGCGTAGGCCAAGTCTTCAAACACCTCGATGTAGTTGCCGTCGCCGGCGTCGAGCATCACGGCGCGCTGCGGCGCCTCGCGCCAGGCGATCTTCTCGGTGGTGCAGCCGAGCGTGTCCTTGTAGAAGCGCATGGTGGCGTCCCAGTCCCGCGTCTTCATGCAGACGTGGTGGAAGCCACCGCCGCCGAGGATCGGGTTCGTGGACATGCGGCGGGCGCGACCGGTTACGGCGCGATCTGCTGCACGTAGCCCATCAGCGGCCCGACCTCGGGCACGGGCTTCACCCAGTCGCTGTACAGCAGCTCGGGCATGGTGTAGGTCGTGCCATAGAGGGTGAAGTTCGCGTCGTCGTTCCGTTGGAGCCAGCCGGTCTTGACGGTGGCGCCGGCGTACAGGCCCTTCACCTTGGAGTAAACGAGCACCGGCACCTTGAGGATGTCATGGTTGTACCGTTCCGCCTCGGCGACCTTGGGGCCGGCGACGGCCTTGGCGTCGACGCCGACATTGAAGCGCTGGTTGTAGAGCTGGCGCGGGACCTGGTCGTCGGTGATCACCATCACGGTCTCGATGGCGTTGGCGCCCACCTGCAGACCGAAGCTCACCTCGCCGGCGCCCACCAGCACGGGGAGGCTCCAGTGGCCGTCGGCCCGCTTCACCATGATGACACCGTAGCCGTCCTTGAGGCCGAGAAGAAAGCCCGCCTTGAACTGGTTGACGATTACAAGGGCCTTGGCGCCCTGCAGCACGGGGGCCGGGATCGCGGTGGCCGGGTTGCCCATGAACTCCCGGAGGATGGCCTCGCAGGATTCGATGCGCGTGACGTATTCGGAACGCGCGGGGGCCGCCTGGACGGCGGCGGCGCCGGACAGCGCGATCAGGGACAACAGAAGGAGTTTTTTCATGGCTGGGCGAAAGAGCTGAGTGGCGGCGAGTGTATGCATGGCGGCGCGAACTTGGAAAGCGCGGAGTGCGGGCGGTTCCGAAGTCGTTTCAGTCGAGCCCGCGGGCGGCAAGTTCCTCCTCGTCCCAACCCAGGTAGTGGCCGAGTTCGTGCAGGTAGGTCAGGCGCGTTTCCTCGCGGAAAACCTCCGGGTCGCCCCCGGCCAAATCCCGGAGGTTCTCGAGGTAAAGCAGGATTTGCGGCGGGTCGGGCTGGTCGGAGGAGAACTCGGTCCCGTGGGGCTGTCCGGTGAACAGCCCGAGGATGTCGGGCTCGAACCCCTCCGCTAGCACGCTCGCATGCGGCGCAGCCTCGAAATGCACGGGCACGGCGAGCGCGAGCGGGCGGATCTCCGGCGGGAGCTGGCGCTGGGTGGCGGCGACGGTGTCGGCCGCGAGCTGGGTCAGGCGGCGAAGGTTCACGGCCGCAGCTCCGCCGACAGGTCAAAGGCCTCGAACCGCTGGCCGAGCCACCAGAGTCCGCAGCCGACCTCGGCGGCGAGGATCACCAGCACGGCGACGGAGGCGAAGGCGATGGCCGCCACGGGGCCGATGAGCCACTGCGTGGCGAAGATGAGCAGCCCGGCGCCGAGCGCCGCGGGCAGCAGCGCCAGGGCGACCACGAGCAGCTGGCCCGCGAGAAAAATGATCCGCTGGCCCACCACCTCGATGCCGCGTTCGGAGCGGTTGCGCATGGTCTGCACCCAGGCGGGGAACAGGAGGGCGGCGGCGTTCGGGACCAGCAGTTGCAGCGCGCAGACCAGCGGGAGGACCGGCACCAATCCGGCCGCAAGCGTGAAGCGCACCGGGGCAGTCAGCCACGTCAGCGACTGCGGGTGAAACGCCAGCAGCAGCGTCAGCAGGGCCAGCCAGAGCACGCCGGAGAGGATGGCGATGGGCGTGAGCATCTCGCCGAGCACTACCTGCCAGCCGTGGAGCGGATAGGTCTTCAGGATGTCGGAGTTGCCCAGGTCGCTCCGCAGGTCCTGCCGGGCGAGCTGCGGGCCGAGAAACAGCGTGTAACCCGCGGTGATGAAGGCGACCACGGTGAAGGCCGGGAGGAAATCGCGATAGTCCGGGTCGCGGGCGACCCACCGGTAGCCGGCAATGATGAGGACCGCGCCGATGGCCAGCGTGCGCGGCCGGAAAACCGGGAAGGTGGACAGCAGGTTTTTCCAGAGGAAGGCAAGTTCGGGGCGGCCGGTGGAGGCGAGCCGGAACGGGCCGGGGCGGGCCTTCAGGGCGCCGCGCGCCGCGCGCCAGTTGCCTTCGCGCACGGCGGCCACGCGGGCGGCGCGCTTTTCGGACTTGGCGATAGAGGCGTCCTCGAACGACACCTCAAAGCGCACCACCCAGAGCAGATGCGCGGCGAACACGAGCAGCGCCGGCCCGAGCGCCGACAGGAACGCCGGGCCGTTCGGCGCAAAAAACGGCCCGAGCACAAGTTTGGCGGGCAACAGGAGCCAGGGCAGCGGCCCGCTGGCGAGCACGGCATTGACCCGGCCGGCCAGGGCCCGGAGGTACGCGGAAGTGGACTGGAAGGTGGCGAGATCGGTCCCGGGCGCGGTCGGTGCGCGGAGGTCCCGTCCCAGCCATGCGAGCATGACCCCGGCAACGAGCACGATCAGCCCGAGGATGATCAGGCGGCGGCGCCAGGGCGTGATGCCGTTGTCCATGAGCCGCGTGATGACAAAGGACGCGCCCATGAAATGCAGGTTCAGCGTCGCGAGGATCAGCCACCAGCCGAGCAAGTGGTAGAGGGCACTCCCGCCCAGAAAACTCCAGCTGCCGGTCAACAGGGTGATGAGGGCCGCGGTGAAGAGGATCGCGAACTGCGAGTTGACCAGCTTGTAGTAGATCAGGGTCCGCCGGCGGACGGGGGCCGGGAAAAGAAACGCAATCTCGGCCTCGGTGAACGTGAGCCCGGCGCGCCCGTCGGGCAGGATCCAGCTCAGGGTGGCAATGACCAGCAGCACCAGCGCGCCGAGGGTGACGAGGGTCGGGAGCAGGTCGGCCGGCAGCACGGCCGGGTGGCGGGTCCCGGCCGCCGGTAACCGGCCCGCATGCACCGCCCGCTGGAAGACCACGAAATAAAAATACACCGCCCCGACGAGGGCGCCGACCAGGTACTTGGGCTGCCGGAGCCGCCGCACGCGCGACAGCACCAGGTTCTTGAGCGACGTGAGCCGCAGGTAGAGGAGGGCGCCAATCATGCGAAATCTCAGGTCTCCGAATCGCCGGTGGCGCGGAGAAAGATCTCCTCCAGGCTGACGTTCGCCTCGCCTTTCGAGAAGCGCGCGGACACGTCGGCCAGCGTGCCGTCGGCGATCTTCTCCCCTTTCTTCAGGATCAGCACGTGCGAGCAGACCTCCTCCAGCAGATGAAGCAGGTGCGAGCTCAGCACGATCGCGGCACCGGCATGGGCGCGCTTCAGGATGGAGTCCTTCATCCGGCGGATGCCGAGCGGATCGAGGCCCGTGAGCGGCTCGTCGAAGAACATGACCTGCGGCGAGTGCAGCAGGCCGCAGGCGATCGCCAGCTTCTGCTTCATGCCGCGCGAAAGCTCGCCGGGGAGCTGGTCGGCCTTGTCGGCGATTTCCAGTTCCACCAGCAGGGGCTCGGCCAGCGCCTCGTGATCTCCGACCCCATAGATGCGGGCAACGAACGCCAGGTGCTGCCGCACGGTAAGGTAGTCGAACAAGCGCGGCTCATCGGGGAAAAAGGCCAGGGCGCGCTTGGCCGCGACCGGGTCGGCGGTGATGTCATGGCCCGCAATCCGGCAGGTGCCGGCGGTGGCGGGGATGATGCCGGCGAGGCAGCGGAGGCTGGTGGTCTTGCCCGCGCCGTTGGGACCGACGAGCCCCAGCACCTCGCCCGGGCCCACGGTGAACGACAGGTCGCGCACCGCCGTGAAGTCGCCGTAGCGTTTGGAGAGTCCGCTTACTTCAATCATGGGTGGACGCTGGTAGCCGGCATCCCGGCCTGCAAGCCCGCGCGAAAATTGCGTAACCGGCCCGTCCTCGTCGCGTCTTGGGTACTGTTACCATGAAAACCAAAATCAAATTTCTCCCGGTTCTCGCCCTTGCCCTCCTCGCCGCCGCCGCGGCGCCCGTCCGCGCCCAGGAGCCGCCGGCCGCCCCTCCGCCCGGTGACAGCGGCAATCGTCCGTCGCCCGCCCAGAGGGCGGAACACCGGATGAAGTTCCTCACCGACAAGCTCTCGCTCACGGCCGCCGAGCAGACGCAGATCAAGGCGATCTGGGCCAACGACGAGGTGCAGCTGAAGGCCCTCCGCGCCGACACCTCGCTTTCCCGGGAGGACATGCGGGCGAAGCGCATGGCCATCATGACCGCTTCCCACACCCAGGTGCGCGCGGTCCTCACGCCCGCGCAGCAGCAGATTTTTGATGCGCTTCCGCCCGAGCCCCGCGGCCACCGCGGCCCGCCCCCGGGGGACAAGCCGGCCGAGCCGCCGCCGCCCCCGCAGCAATAAGACTTTGTCAGGGTTGGTTGTGTTACCGCCGCGGCAGGGGTGTCGCGGCGGTTTTTTTGTGCCCGGAGGTTTCGCTTCGACTCCGCGCAGACCGCTTCGCAGCGTGCGGTCATGGCGGAGCAAACACGGGTGGTGATCGTCGGGGGCGGGGCGGCGGGCTTTTTCGCGGCCATCGCCTGCGCGGAGAAACTCGGGAGCGCCGGCACGGTCACGCTGTACGAGGCGACCGCGCACCCGCTGGCCAAGGTCCGGGTTTCGGGCGGCGGGCGCTGCAACGTGACGCACGCCTGCTTCGAGCCGCGGGAATTGGTGAAGCGCTACCCGCGCGGCGGGCGCGAGCTGCTCGGCGCGTTCCACCGCTGGCAGCCGCGCGACACGGTCGAGTGGTTCGCGGCCCGCGGGGTTGAGACGAAGACCGAGGCGGACGGCCGGATGTTTCCGGTGACGGACGACTCGGCGACGATCGTGGAGTGCCTCACCCGCGCCGCGGCGGAAGCCGGCGTGACGGTGGTGACGAGCCTCGGCGTCCGGAAGGTGGAGCGGCTGGCGCGAGAGGGCGGCGCACCGGATTTCTGGGTCACGCTCACGGATGCCTCGACCGTGCGCTGCGACCGGCTGCTGCTCGCGACCGGTGGCAACAAGTCCTCCGCGGGGCTGACCATTGCCGAGGCGCTGGGCCACACGATCGTGCCGCCGGTGCCGTCGCTGTTCACCTTTCACATCGACGACAAGCGGCTGGAGGGTCTGTCGGGCGTGTCGGTGGAAAATGCCGCGACCAGCGTGGCCGGCACGAAATTGAAGGAGCATGGCCCGCTGCTCATCACCCACTGGGGCCTGAGCGGCCCGGCGATTCTGAAGCTGTCCGCGTGGGGCGCGCGTGAACTGGCGGAGCGGAACTACGAGTTCACCGTCGGCGTGAACTTCGCCCCGCCGCACACGCGCGACACGCTGGTCCGCGAGCTGGCCGGGGTGCGGGAGCAGAACCTGCGCAAGCAGATCGCCACGTGGAGCCCGCTGGCGATGCCGCAGCGGCTCTGGGAGCGGCTGGGCACCTCGGCGGGCATCGCGCCGGCGACACCGTGGGCGCAGGTCGGCAACGCCGCGCTCGCCAACCTCGCGGCGCAGGTCACGGCGGCGGAGTTCAAGGTGGTCGGCAAGAGCCTGTTCAAGGAGGAGTTTGTGACCTGCGGCGGCGTGCGGCTGGGCGAGGTGGACTTCAAGACGATGGAAAGCCGTGTGTGCCCCGGGCTGTATTTCGCCGGCGAGGTCCTCGACATCGACGGCATCACGGGCGGCTTCAACTTCCAGTCCGCGTGGACGACCGGCTGGCTGGCGGGGCAGGCGATGGGCGGATAAATTTACGATGGACGATTTACGAGGGACGAGGGAATGAAGCCGCGTGGAATCCAGGCACTCGGATTTTTGGCGTGTCCTGCCGGAGATGGTCGACTTCTGACCATGGCGCGCGAAATCCTGTTTAAACCGTCGTTGGCCTGTCTGCGGGCCACCCAGTCGTCCCTCGTAAATCATCCCTCGTAAATGCCATGATGTCTTATTGGCAGCTCCTGCTTCTCATCCTGCCGGTCTTCGCGCTCATGGCGCTGGGCATGGGGCTGCGCCGGGTCGGCTGGCTCACGGCCGAGGCGGACACGAGCCTGCTGCGGGTCGTGGTGAACGTGCTCTATCCCTGCATCATCTTTGAAAACGTGCACGCCAACCCGGCGTTGCGCGATCCGGGCAACCTCGCGTGGGCGCCGCTGATCGGGTTCGTGACGATGAGCGGGGGCATCGCGGTCTGCTACTACGCGGCGCGGCTGCTCGGCTTCACCGTGGGCACGGGGCTGCGCACGTTCGCGTTCTCGGCGGGAATCTACAATTACAGCTACATCACCGTGCCGGTGATGACGGCCCTGTTCGGGGCCGGGAGCCTGGGCGTGCTCTTCGCGCACAACGTCGGCGCCGAGGCGGCCATCTGGATCGTGGGCATCATGGTGCTGGCAGGGCAGTCCTGGCGGGACGGCTGGCGCCAGCTGCTCAGCCCGCCGGTGGTGGCGCTGGTCGTGTCGGTGGTGGTCAACCTGGCCGGGCTGGCGCCGCATCTTCCCGGCGTGGTGCTGGCGGTGGTGCGGCCGCTGTCGGCCTGTGCGATTCCCATGGGCCTGATTCTCAGCGGGGCGACGATGGCGGAGCATTTCTTCCAGCGGCCCCGCGAGCTATTTGAGGTGCGCACGTCGCTGGCCGCGGTGGGGCTGCGGCTCGGCGTGATGACCGGTCTGTTCCTGCTCCTCGCGCGGTTCGGACCGTTTTCCGCCGATCTCAAGCACGTGATCATGGTGCAGGCGGCGATGCCCGCGGGATTTCTGCCGCTGGTGCTCGTCCGGCATCACGGCGGGCACCTCCTGACGGCGGTGCGGGTCGTGCTGGCGACGGTGGTGGCCAGCATCCTGCTGACCCCGCTCTGGCTGCGGCTCGGGCAGGTCTGGGTGGGATGACCTCCGGCTGCCGCCAAGCCTTGAGGCCGGAGCGAGGTGCGCAGAGGCAATGTCACTTATTAAGTGACATTGCCTTGGGCGAGGCCGGCGGGCGCCCAGTTAGCGTTGTATTCCATGGGTGCCGTGGTGGGATCGGGCGCTTTCTTCCCCGCCATGAAATCCGGCCTGCTCCCCAAGATTTACCGTGAAGTGCGCTGCGGCGCAACGACCGCGCTCTACGTCCAGGATCCGGGCAGTGGCCGGCTCGGCCTGTGGCTGGTGCCGTCGAGTCACCGGAGCCGGCTGGCGCCGCGACGGGAATTTCTCAGCGGCGTGGAGATCGACAGCTCCCTCAGCCCGACATATCAAGGGCCGCCGGCGTGGACGGTCGAGTCACTCCTGCAGCTGAAGGCGGGGGAGGACGATGCCGTGGCGGCGTTTGGCCAGGGCCGCACGATGCGCAACAGCCCGACCGCGGAGAAGATGAAGTTTACGAGTCAGCGCGTCACCCGAGCGGGCGGCGTCGTGACGGTGCGGACGGACTTCGCGCACCCGGACGGCTGGCAGGCCCGCCATGACCTGTCGTGGCGGCGGGGCGCAAGCTGGCTGGAGAGCAGCGTGACCGTGGAGAACACCTCGGCGCAGCCGGTCACGCTGGAGTTTCTCGCGAGCTTCTCGGTCGGCGGGCTGGCCGCCCTCGCCCGGGACGACGCGCCGGGCCGGCTGCGGCTGCACCGGTTCCGCAGCGTCTGGAGCATGGAAGGACGGCTGGAGACGCGGGCGTTTGAGGACCTGCAGCTGGAGCGCGCGTGGGCCGGTTCCGCCGTGCGCAACGAGCGGTTTGGCGCCGTGGGTTCGCTGCCGGTGAACGGATTTTTCCCCTTCATAGCGGTGGAGGACGCGGGGGCCGGCGTGACCTGGGGTGCGCAACTGGCGCATCCGGGCTCGTGGCAAATGGAGGCCTACCGGCGTGACGACCTCGGGGCGATTTCCGGCGGTCTGGCCGATCGCGAACTCGGCCACTGGATGAAAACCCTTCCGCCCGGGACGAGCTTCACCTCGCCGACGGCGACGCTGGCCTGCGTGGCGGGAGACATTGACGACCTGTGCTTCGCCCTGACCGCGGCACAGGAAGTGCCGCTGGCGGCGCTGCCGAAAAGCGAGGCGACGCTGCCCGTGCTGTTCAACGAGTGGGCGACGAGCTGGGGCAATCCCAGTCACGCCAACATGGTGGCGCTCGCGCAAGCGCTGCGCGGCACCGGCATCAAATACCTCGTGATGGATGCGGGCTGGTACAAACCCGCGGGTGGCGACTGGTCCACCGCGCAGGGCGACTGGCAGCCGAATGCCGCGATGTACCCTGAGGGGCTGCGCGCCACCGCCGATGCGATCCGGGCGTGCGGGCTGGTCCCGGGCATCTGGTTTGAACTGGAAGTCATCGGTTCCGTCTCGCCGCTGTTCAGCCGCACCGATCTGTTGCTGCACCGCGACGGCCGGGTGTTGACGGCGGGCAGCCGGCGGTTTCTCGACTTCCGCAAGCCGGAAGTCATCGCGCACCTCACCGCCCGCGTCATCGACCTGCTGCGGGCGGGCAATTTCGGCTACCTCAAGGTGGACTACAACGACAGCATCGGCCTCGGGGTGGACGGGGCGGAGTCGCTGGGCGAGGGATTGCGCCAGCATCTCGCGGGCGTGCAGGCCTTCTTCCGGAAACTGCGGGCGGAGCTGCCGGACCTCGTCATCGAGAACTGCTCGTCAGGCGGGCACCGCCTCGAACCCTCCATGCTGGGCCTCACGGCGATGAGCAGTTTCTCGGACGCGCACGAATGCCCGGAGATCCCGATCATCGCGGCCAATCTCCACCGGCTCATGCTGCCGCGGCAGAGCCAGATCTGGGCGGTGCTGCGGGCGCGGGAAAGCCTGCGGCGCGTGGTCTATCTCCTCGCGGGCGGGTTTCTTGGCCGGCTGTGCCTGTCGGGGGATTTTCCCACGCTGCGGCCGGAGCAGCGGGCGCTCGTCGACCGCGCGATCGCGCTCTACGCGCTGGCGGCACCGGCGATCCGCCGCGGACGTTCGCACCGCTACGGCCCCGAAGTCGCGGCTTACCGGCATGCGCAGGGCTGGCAGGCGGTGGTGCGGGTGGGCGCCGACGGGAAAAAGCTGCTGATGGTCGGGCATGCCTTCGAAAACCACGGTGTTAAAACCATCCGCCTACCGCTGCCTCCGGGCCGCTGGCGCGTGGTGGGTGAACTGCACACCGACCGGCGGGGCGTGACGCTCGCAAAGGGCGAACTCCGCTGGCAGCCCGCGGGCGAGTGGTCCGCGAGCGTGGTGCTGCTGACACGCTGAGGCGGGCGTCAGTCGTCCTCGTCCTGCTGCGGCGTCGCGGGCTTCATATCCATGGCGTCCGTGGCGAGGTTGCCCACGGCGCCGGGGATGTAGCGGTGATTTTTCCGGCGGGTCTCCGGGTCTTCCAGCGCCGCGCACGGCGTGCCGAAGCGCGGCTGGGCATAGGGCAGGTGCGTGTCGCCGCGGGCAAGGATGTGCGAGGCGCTGCTCATGAGCGTCACCGGGTCCTGCCTGGGCGCGCCCGGCCCGGTGATCGGACCCCATTGCGTGAAGGAGCGGGCGTTGCAGTAGTGGCTCACAAAGGAGCGGCGGAAACGGTCGGAGGTGACGTTGGTCTTGCTGCGGTGCAGGACGTGGCCGTTGAAAAACACCACGTCGCCCGCCTTGGCCGGCACGAGGACCTGCGGATAACGGTCGGCGACCGGGCTGAGCTGGTTGCGCGCGTCGTCGGTGTCGCTGACATGCGCGACCTCCGGGACGCCGGGCAGCTGGCGGTCGCCGTACCACGGCTCGGTCTTCGGCGGCGGGTACACGGGCTCAATCTGGCTGCCGGCGGCCATCCACATCGCGCCATTGTACTCGTCGCAGTCGTCGATCGCGATCCACGCACCGCAGAGCGTGTCGGGATGCGTGGGAATGTAGAACGTGTCCTGATGCCAGCCCTGGCCGGGCGAACCCGGCGGCTTCAGGAAAAGCATTGTTTGCAGCGCCAGGATGTCGGGGCCGATGAGCGTCTCCAGCACGTCGAGCACCCGCGGGTGCAGCAGGTAGCGCTCATGCAGCGGCACCTGGCGGTGCAGCATGTGAATGCGCGCGACCAGCTGGGCTTTCTCGAGCGGCGTGAGATGGGCCGGCGGCAGCGGCAGGCGGTCGGCCTCGGGCGTGTCCGGGTGCTGCTGGGGCACCCGGCCCTGCATCAGGTCCTCGATGTGGTCCCTCAGCTCCTGGATGTCGGCGGCCGGGACGAGGCCGGGGATGACCACATAGCCATCGCGGCGGAAGCGGCGGTAATCGTCGATGGAGACCTTGTAGGACGAGGACATTCGCCGAGATTGAAGGGCGGGTTTGGCGGCGACCAGCTATTTTGGGAAAACCGGCCGGACGGGTCGGGCTGACCGCAAGCTCGCCATGGGTGCGGCGCGCGCTTTCGATGCCCGCATGCACCTCCGTCCACTCGGTCGCAGCGACCTGAACGTCTCCGAGCTTTGCCTCGGCACCATGCAGTTCGGGTGGACGGCCGACGAGGCCGCGTCGTTTGCGGTCATGGACGCCTTCGCCCAGGCGGGCGGCAATTTCATCGACACGGCCGACATCTACACGACGTGGGGACCGCAGGGCCTGGCGGGCGGCGGCAAGTCGGAGGAAATCATCGGCCGCTGGATGAAGGCGCGCGGCAACCGTTCAAAGATCATCCTGGCGACGAAGGTGCGCGGCCGGATGACCGAGGGCCCCGGCGGCGAGGGGCTGGCCCGCGAACGCGTCATCCGCTGCTGCGAGGATTCGCTGCGCCGACTGCAGACCGATCACATTGATCTCTATCAATGCCACTCGGCGGACCTCGCCGTCCCGATCGAGGAAACCCTCGGGGCCCTCGACGAACTCGTGCGGGCCGGCAAGGTGCGCGTGATCGGCGCGTCGAACTATCCGGCGTGGCGCCTGATGGAGGCGCTCTGGCGGAGCGACCAGCGCGGCTACGCCCGCTTCAATTCCTACCAGCCGGAGTATTCGCTGATGGAGCGCAGCCTCTTCGAGATGGAGGCGCGGCCGCTCTGCAAGCATTACGGCCTCGGGGTCATTCCCTATTCGCCGCTCGCGGGTGGATTCCTCACGGGCAAGTACCGCCGCGGTGCCCAGGTCGAGAGTGTCCGCGCCACGGATATCGGGAAAAAATACGGCAACGACCAGGGGTTCGCCGTCATCGAGAAATTGACGGAGATCGGCCATGCCCGCGGCAAGACGGTCGCGCAGGCCGCGTTGGCGTGGCTGCTGACCAACCCGGTGGTGACCTCGGCGATCATCGGCGCGAACACGCCCGCACAGCTGGCGGATTCGCTCGGTGTCGCGGGGTACCGCCTAGACGCAACGGAAATGGCCGCCCTCCATGAGCTCACGCGCTATCCGATGAACTGGCGGCCGATCTGGGACTGACGATGGCGGATTACGGATATCGGAAGGTTCGATTGACCGGACGTATTCCGGATATTCGGGAAAGTGTTTAACACGGAGGGCGCAGAGGGCACGGAGAGAGGCGCGTCCAAGCCTCCCGATTTGCCCGGATGGACTGGCTATTCTACTCCGTGCTCTCTGTGTCCTCCGTGTTAAAATCAGATTTCATCCGGGACCCGATATTTGCGCTCCGCAATTCAGTTGGCTCGCGGTCCCGCCTCGGCTTCGCTGCCGTCATGTTTGGTCCGCCCCGCCAAGACATCGCTGTCGCATGAAGCTCAAGCATGCGGGCATTGTCGTGTTGGCGGCCGGCTACGCCGCGGCGGCCTGGCTGGTCTGGCACCACACGCACCGCGCGGCGGGGCCCGAGCGCGTGACGATCCGGCTTTGCCACTGGCAGCTCGAGGGTACGGTGCGGCAGGGCCTGGAGGCGGTGGCCCGCCGCTATGAGCAGCTCAATCCGCGGGTGAAGGTGGAGATCCTCGTCGTGCCCGAGACCATCTACCGGCAATGGATGCGCACGCAGCTGGTCGGGGACACCGCGCCGGACCTCATCGAGTACACGATGTACTGGGGCCGCATCGAGGAGCTGGCGCCGCGGTATTTCCAGCCGATCTCGCGGGAGGTGGCGGAGCCGAATCCCTACAACCGCGGCACGCCGCTCGCGGGCGTGCCGTGGCGCGACACCTTCCTCGACGGCATGACGGGGCCGGATGCCTACAACACGCTGATGCGCGAGTATTACGCGCCGACCATCGCGATGTTCACGATGCGGCTGTTCTACAACCGCACCCTGCTCCGCGAAATCACCGGCCGGGACGAACCGCCCGCGACGTGGCGGGAATTTCTGGCTTTGCGGGATGCGGTGAACGCCTACGCGAAGCGGGAAGGGCGCGTGCTCTCGACCCTCAGCAACTCGCGGGACAACAACTGGTGGCTCGCGATCCCGCTGTTTCAAGGGATGGGCAGCCATTTTTCCCCGCAGCTGGACCATGACCACTCGCTGAGCCTGTCGTATTGGGAGCTGTCCCTGGGCTGGTTGCGCGGCGAATGGTCGTTCCGGACGCCGGAGATCGCCAACGGCCTCGCGGTGTTCCGCGAGTTTGGCAATGCGAGCCAGCCGGGGTTTGTGCAGATGCGGCGGGACGTCGCCATGCTGGATTTCCTGCGCGGCCACGGGCTCATCCTCTGCGCCGGCAGCTGGGATGCGAGCAGCCTGCGCCGCGAGGCGCCCTTCGAGGTCGGGGCGTTCCGCCTGCCGCTGCCGGGCGCCGAGGATCCGGAATTCGGGCCGCTGACGCTGGGCCCGATGTCCGACGGCTCGGTGGAGACCTCGACCCCCTTCTATCTCAACAAGGCCTCGGCGCATCCCGCGGAGGCGCTCGATTTCCTGCGCTTCCTCACGAGCATCGAGGGCGACCAGATCTTCGTGGACACGAGCCAGTGGCTGCCGGCGATCAAGCAGGTGCGGCCGACGGATTTTTCTCGGCGGTTCATGCCGTTTTACGACGGGTATAACTGGGGTCCGCGATCCTATTTCGACGGCACCGGAACGGAGATGACCATGTTCTTCCTCCAGGAGATGCACCGGATGTTCGGGCCGAACGGGAGCGTGGCGGCGTTCCAGGACGAGATGGACCGGCACGCGTCGGCCTACTCCGACCGCGACCTGCATGCGCATCTGCGCGACTCGCGCGTGGCCTTCAACACGGATGACGTGACGGACACGGCCCGTATGCGCCTAACGGGTGAGACGGACCGGCTGCCGGTCTCGCCGGCGCTGCTGGAGGCGAAGTATTATCAAACGGTCCGGGAAATGGCGCGCGCCATCCAACGCCGGCAGGCGGGCAAGGAGGCGCCCCCATGAGCGTGTTTTCGTCGTGGGTGCGGAAATTTTCATCCGTCGGGTCCGGCCGGCACGGCCTCCGTCCCGGTGGACCCGTTGGTCACCCATTAGGTGACAAACGGAAAAGACGCCTGCGCGCCAAGGTGGGTGGGATGTTGGCGCTGGGGGCCGGGCTGGTGCTTGCTCCTGCGGCCCGGGCCTCGGTGCCGGAGGGCTGGCAGGCGCTCACATTGCTCAAGGCGGATGAAGCACTGCGGGGGTTTGACGCCGGCCGGGCGTCCGCCACGCCGGCCGGCGCGCGCGAGGCGGATTTTGGCCGGGCGGTGGCGCTACTGGCGCGGCAGCCCATCACGCCGGAGCAGGTGGAAACGGCGCGGCAGCTGTTCGCGGCGCTGGCGGACAGCGGGACGGATGACGCGGCGCTGGGCGCACGGTATTTCCTCGGGCGCATCGCGCAGCATCATCAGGAACACGCGGACCCGGCGGAGGCGGCGCGGCAGTTCCGCACGCTGATCGCCGGTCATGAGACCTCACTGTGGGCCCAGGCGGCGCTTACCCGGTTGGCGCTGCTGGAGTTGTACCCCGCTGACGAACAGACCCCGCCGGCCGGCCGCGTGGCGGCGGCGGAAAAGCTGCTGGCGCAGGCGCACCGGCCGATGGCGCAGAGCGAACTGCACCTGGTGCTGGCGGACGCGATTTTCTACTACGAACTGCCACCGGCCGGCGCGCTGCCGCACCTGCTGGCGGCCGAGCAGCTGGGCCGGCTCGATGCGCCGACACGGGCGGATGTGCTGGTCCAGATCGCGGAGGTCTCGGTACTGACGGGAAACCCGGCCCAGGCCCGGCGCTTTTACGAGACGTTCCTGGCGGAGTTCCCGCTGGACCGGCGGCGGTTCATGGTGGGGCAGAAGCTGAAGGGATTGGCCGGCGGCGGCCCGCCGCCAGGAGTTGGGCGATAAGAGTGGGAAGATTGAAAACCCGCGGCTGCGTTGTCCGGGTGGGGATGGCCACAAAGAGGCACCAGGGCTCCAAGGCTCCGGCCCGAATCTCCCGCGCGCCTATAGGCGCAATTGAGGCTTCTTCGCAGCCCCGGATCCCTGGTGCCTCTTTGCGGCCATCCGGTTGGAATGACCGGCCCGGTCTTGAACCGGGTTGCGTGCCGGCGTCGTTTCCCCAGTTTGGGTGCATGAGAAAACTTCTGATCCTGGCCCTGCTGGCCTTCCCGGCGGCGAGCGCATTCGCGCAGGCGAACAATGGCTGGCTGGCGGTGGAGGAGCAGGTCGCGGCGGCGGTGAAGGGTCCGCAGGTGACCGTGGTGCATTTCTGGGCGCCGTGGTGCCCGAACAGCAAGGCGGAGCTGGCAAAGGGGGCATGGAGCCTCTTTCTCGCCACGAATACCGACGTGAAATTCGTCTTCGTCACCGTCCGCAGCACGGACGACGGCAAGGCGCTGCTCCTGGAGAACGGGATCGGGCCGCAGGCGAACCTCACGCTGCTGCATCATCCGAATCACGTGCGCAAGGGCGAGGGCAGCATCCAGACGTTCATGGACATCCCGATGACCTGGATTCCAACCACGTGGGTGTTCCGCGACGGCAAGCTGCGCTACGCGCTGAATTACGGCGAGGTGCGCTTTCCGCTCCTGCAGCAGCTGATCCGCGACGCGGCGGATCCATGGGAGCATTGAGGACTTTTCCCGATTAATCGCGAAGACGCGAAGAGGCGAAGGTCGATTCGCCAAGAGGAATTGATCCGCATCCAAGACAGGACATTTGCCCCGAGCTTCGCGCCTTCGCGTCTTTGCGATTCAAGCGATCATTCGCCCATGATCTTGCGGTAGGCGAGGAAGTCGGCGTGGAGGCGGTGGAAGACCTGGTGCTTGCGCGCGTGGAAAGCCCGCACCTTGCCTTTGGCTGGCCGGAGGGTGCGGCCGGCGGCGCTCATCGCGGCCATCGCGGTGGCGACGCTGGCATGGCGGCCGGCGGCCACGGCGCCGAGCATGGCGGAGCCGAGCAGGACGGCCTCGGGCTCCCGCGGCAGCACGATGGCGCAGCCGGTGATGTCGGCGTGCTCGCGGAGGAAGACGGGATTCTTGGTGCCGCCGCCGCAGGCGGAAAGCGTGTCGATGCGATAACCGCGGCGGTTCATCGCGTCGATGATGTGGCGCGTGCCGTGGGCCACGGCCTGCACGGCGGCGAGATACTGCAGCGCGAGATCGTCGACGGTGGCGGAGAGCGCCAGTCCGCTCATGGCGCCGCGGAGCGTCGGGTCAGCGCGCGGCGAGCGGTTGCCGTGGAAATCGGGCTGCACATGCAGGTGGCGGGTCAGCTCGCCGGGAAAACGCACGCCATGCATCTGGGCAAGGGCATCGAGCCGGGTGTTGAGCAGCTCGTAGATCGTGCGGCCGGCCTTCTTCGCCTCGGCGGCGAGCGGTGCGGCGGCGGCGTGCGAGAAGATGACGTGGTCGATGAGTGCGCCGGTGGCGGACTGGCCGCCCTCGGTGAGCCAAAGGCCGGGGACCATGGCGGAGAAATACGGGCCCCAGATGCCGGGAATGAACCGCGGCCGAGCGGACACAGCCATGTGGCACGATGACGTACCGCCGATGAGCGCGAGCCGGCGCTCGAGCGTGGCGGCGCCGATGGCGGAGCTGCGCAAGCCGGCGCCCAGCACGCCGAGGCCGCCGGCATGGGCGTCGATGATGCCCACACCCACGGCGGTGCCGGTACGGAGGCCGAGCTCGGTGGCGGCGCGGGCGGTGAGCCCGCGGCCGACGGGTGCGCCCATCGGGGCGACCTTTTGGCCGATGCGGCGGAATTTCTCCGCGGCGAGATCGCCGAGTCCGATGCGCTTGAAATAACTTTCATCCCAGCCGCCGCGCCGGTGGCCAAGGTAGGTCCACTTGCAGACGGTGGTGCAGAGCGAGCGGGTGTCGTCGCTGGTGGCGCGGTAGGTGAGGAAATCCGGCAGGTCGAGGAAACGGGCGGCGCGGCGCCAGGTGGCCGGCAGGTTTTGTTTCAGCCAAAGGAGCTTGGGCGTCTGCATCTCGGGCGAGATGACGCCTCCGACGTAGCGCAACACGGGGTGGTGGGTGCGGTTGATGGCCGCGGCCTGCGGGAGGGCGCGGTGATCCATCCAGACGATCACGTTCTGCGCGGCGCGGCCAGTGGGGCTGACGGAGACCGGGCGGTCTTTGGTATCGAGCACAACGAGCGAGCAGGTGGCGTCGAAGCCGATCCCGGCGATGGCGTCGGGTGAGACGCGGGCGTTTTTCAAGGCCCCGCGGACGGCGCGCCCGCAGGCGGCCCAGATGTCGGCGGAGGAGTGCTCGGCGAAATCCGGCGCGGGGCGCCAAAGTTTGATCGGCTGGGTGGCGTGGCCGAGCATGCGGCCGGTGGCGGTGAAGATGCCGGCGCGGGCGCTGCCGGTGCCGACGTCGATGCCGAGGTAGAGTTTCGGGGCCATGGGGCGGGGGTACAGGGAGGATTTGCGGGACGCGCGGGGGCGGCAAGCCCGGGCTGAGGGGTGCAGGCGGGCTGCCTTCACCTCGCATCGACCCAACGGCGGGTGAGGGCACCCGCCCCACATTTTGGTCAAGGCGGCCGGCGATGAAAAATCGTGCAGCGACCGCTTGGCGAATGCACCGGGTTAGTCTACACCGCCTGGGCTTTCATGAAGTTTTCCCAAAAAACGGCGGGTTTGGTCCTCCTGGGCACGGCCTACCTGCTCTCCACTTTTCTCGTTCTGCGCCGCTCAACGGAGGAGGTGCGGTCAGACCGGGTGACGATCCGGATTTGCCAGTGGCAGCTCGAGCTCGGGGTGCGCGATGCAATCGACGCCATTATCCACCGCTACGAGCAGCTGAACCCGCGCGTGCATGTGATCCAAATTGCGGTGCCGGACAGCGCCTATTTGCCCTGGGTCCAGACCCAGATGGTGGGAGGAACTGGTCCGGATATCGTGGAGTATTCCTTTCCCTGGCCGGACACGGCGCGGAATTTCCAGCCGATCGACGCGGACGTGATGCAGCCCAACCCCTACAATAAAGGCACGCCGCTCGAGGGCATCGCGTGGAAGGATACGTTCATCGACGGGATGATCAGCCCAGACAATTTCGTCCAGTCGCTAAACGCCTATTATTCGGTTTCGATGTCGGTCGGCGTACCGCGGATCGCATACAACCGGCAGCTGCTGAAGGCCATCACGGGGAGCGAGGAGCCGCCGCATACCTACCGGGAGATAGTCACGTTGGCCGACCGGATCAAGGCCTACGCCCAGGTGCACAACCTCAAGCTCGTGCCGCTGGCCAACTCGCAGCTTACGCACCGGGGTCTGACCGATGGCCTCATGTCTTCGATGTGTTTTTATATGATGCAACGCCTCGATGTACGCCACCGGCTAAAAATCGACCCGGCGGACCTTGGCATGTCCTATCTGCGCGGCGACTGGAGCTACGATTCCCCCGAGGTGGTCGAGGGCCTCAAGGTATTGAAGGAGTACAGCGCCATGTGTCCGCCGGCTTTCCTGCAGCGGCTGCGCGAGACGGCATTGATCGATTTCGTGGCCGGTCGTGCGGTCATGATTGTGGCGCCGGCATTTGAGGCGGGCAGTTTGAAGCAGGTCGTGTCATTTCCCATCGGGGCGTTCCGGTTTCCCTACCCGCAGCATGACGATCCGGTCTATGGTCGCTATGCCAAGGGGCCCGTCAGCGAGGGCCAGATCACCACCGGGATGCCGTTTTATCTCAACCGGGCCACCCGGCACCGCGCGGAGGCGATCGACTTCATGCGCTTTATGACCAGCCAGGAAGGTAGCACGATCTTCACGCGCCTGAGCAACTGGATGCCGGTGACTATCGGCGTGAAGGCGACCGACTATGTCGCCCAATTCATGCCCCAGCCTGAGGGTTACACCTGGTATGCAGGCGTGACCGATCCCTGCCAGCACGTCGACTCGCGGGAATACCTTTTCACGGAGATGGGCGCGCTGATGAATCCCGACGGCAGCGTGGACGCCTTCCGCCAAGCCGTGCGCGGCGGGCTGGGCGCGCGCATCCGCGACGACCTGCGCCGGGATGTGATTGCAGGGCTGCTCAATATCGAACGCGAAGATGTTGCTGCCGCAGCCGTGGTTGAGCTGACGCCCGCGGCGCGTCGGCCGGAGACGCTGCGGCTGGTGACGGTGTCCAACGAGATCCGAACTTATCAAATCCGTAACGTGGTCGCTGCCACACCGGGGGCGACGCCATGAAGACGCTGAGATTCATCGTCGTCCTGGGCTTTGCCGCCTTCGTGGCCGCGGGTGCCGAGCTCACGCCCGGCTGGCAGGCGCTGGCCAATTATCGGGCGGAAGAGGCGTTGAAGGTTTTCGACGGCCTTCTCGACGATCCGAATCCCGCGGTGGCGCGGGAGGCGCGTTTCGGGCACGCGGTCGCGCTGCTCGACCGGCAGCCGGTCTCGGACAGCCAGGTGGCGGAGGCGCGACGCATGTTCACGGAGCTGGCGGGTAGTGGGACGGATGATTTCGCGCAGGGGGCGCGGTTTTACCTCGGCCGGATCGCGCAGCATCACCAGCTGCAGCCTGATCCCGCGGAGGCCGCGCGCCAGTACCGGCAGCTGATCGCGGAGCACGCCGATTCAATCTGGGCCCAGTCCGCCCTCAGCCGGCTGGCGTTAGTAATGATCTACGACCTCGACCCGGCGGTGCCGCCGGCGACGCGCATCGCTGAAGTGGAGAAGCTGCTGGCCGATGCGAAGACACCTTCGGCCGAGAGCGAGCTGCACCTGGCGATCGCCAGCGCGATCTTCTTTTACCGGCTGCCGTCCGCTCCGGCGCTGCCGCACCTGCTCGCCGTAGTGCAGCTCGGCCGGGTGGAATGGACCGTGCGCAGCGAAGTTCTCGTGCAGCTCGCCGAACTTTCGCGCCAGGCGGCCCGGAAGGCGGATGCATTGAAATATTATCATATGTTCCTGAAGGAAAATCCCCTCGATCCCCGCGAATATATCATCCACGAGCGGATGAAAGGTTTGGAACAGCCGGCGGGGTGAGTAGCGCAGGCTTCCAGCCTGTTTTTATATTCTGAAGCAGGCAGAATGCCTGCGCTACGCTTTGGCGGGGTCAGCGACCCCGCCCTGCATTTGATGCACGGCAAGCGCGCAACCTAGTTCACGCCCAACGTGCGCGGGAGCTGCAGGGGCTTGAAGTGCCACTCGGGGACGTGCGTGAAGTCCGGTGCGTCGGGCAGGTCGGCGAAATTCTTGTCGCCGACGATTTGGCCTGGGCTGACCACGTGCCAGTCGCCGTTGTAGTAGTGATGCGGGCCGAAGAAGTTGAACGTGCTCGGCACCAGTTCGAGGCGCAGGCGATGGACGCCCGGGTTGAGCGGGGACGACAGCGTGACTTCCCAGTCGGGGCCCCACACCCAGCCGGCGATGTCATCGTCGACGGTCACGCGCACCGCATCACCAAGTATGCCGGTGAAACGCAGCACGCGTGCGGCTGTGGCGAGCGTGAAGGTGCTCTCGGCGACGAGCGGGCGGTTGAGAAACGGAAAGCCGGCGGCGGCGAGTTCGCCGGTGGCGGCCGCGAGTTCGAGGCCGGCGACGAACGGGCCGGCGGTGCGGACCGTGTGGCTGGGGCCGGGCACGTAGGGAGCGAGGCTTTTCAAGGTGAACGGGCCCTTGAGCCAGAGGTAGGGCTTGGCGGAAAATTCGCGCACGGTGCGGAAGCGCAGCGTGTGTTCGCCGGCGCCGAGGGCGGGAGGCGTCGCGAACGTGCCGTCATAGCCGGGGGTCAGAGCGAGTGGCTGGCCGTCGAGGCTCGACTCAACGAGATCGTCCGCAAAGTGAACCGTGAGCGCGGGTGGATTGGCGGACCCGAAGGCGGTGACGAAGGTCGCCGCGTACTCGCGCGGGGCGGTGCGCTTGGGCTCGATGAGCCAGGCGTTTTCCGGAAGCGCGGGGATTTTCCAAGCGAGGGGGAGTTGGAGGTAGGGCGGATTATCCTTAATCCGCCGGGTTTGGTCTGCCGAGGGCTGCGGCGGGTTAGGGATAACCTGCCCTACCTTCGCCCACGGGCCGTGGAGGATCGCGGCGGGATCAACCACGAGGTGGGCGTAGCTGGCCTGGCCGAGATGCACGCGGCCGTTTTCAAGCCGGCCATCGGTCTCGAGCGTGCGTTCATCGGTGAGGTCGTATGGGATGCCGGCGACCTTGAGTTCCTCAAGCCGGGCGAGAAACGCGATGTTCATCCGGCTGGCGGGCGTGTCGGGGAACGTGGTGGCAACGTGCAGGTTCGTCTGGAACAGCTCCCATGGCTCGTACTCGGCCATGAGGCCGCGGTAGGGCGCGACCACGAGTGTGTCGGGCACGGGCGGCGGATTCGCGGTGAGCTCGCGTGTCACGCGGGCCAGCATCGCGGGAAATGCCTCGCGCCAGCTGAGGTGCAGCGGCTCGGAGGGCGGCCAGTCGGTGAGCGCGGGGGTGTCGAGGCGGTACTGGCTGAGATGGAAGACGAAATCGGTGAGCCCGTTGCGGCCGAGCCAGAGGGTGTAGCGCTCGACGTCCTCGGGCGACGCCCCCCAGCCGGCACCGCCAAAGCACTCGACCATGCTGCGGCCGTTGCTGAACTGCCGCGACGCGGCGGCGGCCTGCCGCGGATAGAAGTCCAGCGCGGGATAGCGCTCGAGCGAGTCGATGCCGGGAATGCTGAGGTGGCGGAAAATGCGGTGCAGCGAGCCGACCATCGGGAGCTGAAAGAGCGGGTGCTCCTCGCCCTTCACGTGCCCGATGAACTGCTTGCCCTGTTTCTGGCACCACGCGAGGTAGGGCGCGAAGAAACCGTCGATGAGCACGTCGGAGACGAGTTCCCAGTAGGTCGTGCGCACCTCCTGGTAACCCTCGCCACGGTAAAACAGGAGCGGGATCTTTGCGGCGAAGTCGGCGCCGAATTTTTCGCGCATGCGCTCCGGCATGACGGGCGACCACGGGATGCCGGCGACGTCGGGAAATGGATCCTTGATGATGCCCGCCTCGGGTTCGTCGGTGAAGAAGGCCTCGACGTAGGCGAAGGCCTCCGGATCGAGGCCGGTGCGATAGCGCTCGTGGATGAGCTCGAGGAAATGGCCGAGCACCTTGGGATCGAGCGAGTCGACGTAGTTGATCCGGCGCGGGGTGAGGTACCAGGTCTTCGCTCCCGGGGTCCCGGCCGGGGCGAGCCGGTTGGCGGCATCAACCGAGAAGGAGCCGATGGAATCGGCTGCGGGCTGCGGCGTGAGATCAAGCCGCCGGGCGCCGCTGTCGGGATACTTGGCGAGGACCTGGCCGTCGCCGGTGCCGCTCGGCCAGCCGTTCTCGTCGTAAAGCCAGAAGCGCAGGCCGAGTTTTTTGGCGTGCAGGATGCACGCGGAAACCTCGGCGAGATAGGCTGGGCTCATGTAGGGCGGCGTGCCGGGATAGAAGCGCGGATGAAACACGACCCCGTGGAGGCCCGCGTCGCGGAAGTCGGCGAGCTGGCGCTGGAGGCGCCGCTGGTCGAGGGCGCCGTTGATGGACCAGAACGTGTAATAGCGCGGGGCGAGGTCGGGCGGGGTCTTCAAGGTGGCGGACGCTACGACGCCCGGCGGGGCGGAGGGAAATGGAAAACGCCGGGGTGAACGTGAAAGTTCAGAGGGCAGGGGAGCTTCGCCTGATTGCATTTCCCGCACGGGCTGAAGGTGGGCAGGCACGTCCCATGCCTGCATGGCGAATGCGTAGGGCGAAGTGCTGGCACGGGACGTGCCCGCCCACCTTGTAACTGCTCAACTTCGTTATGGATTGCCGGAGATTATTGCGTAGGTTCCGGCTTCCATGAAAACCAAGGTGTTTGTCGACGGGCAGGAGGGGACGACGGGATTGCAGATCCACGAGCGTCTCGCTGCGCGTGCCGACATCGAGACCCTCACGATCGATCCGGCGCTGCGCAAGGACACCGCGGCGCGCCGGGCGTGCCTCAACGCCGCCGACGTGGCTTTTCTGTGCCTGCCGGACACCGCGGCGATCGAGTCTGCCGCGCTGGTGGACAATCCACGCACGTGTGTGATCGACGCCTCGACGGCGCATCGGACCAATCCGGCGTGGGCGTTTGGTGTGCCCGAACTTGCGCCCAGTTATCGGAACGCCCTGCGCACCAGCATACGCATCGCCAATCCCGGCTGCCACGCCACGGCGCTGGCCCTGGCGGTCCGGCCGCTGGTCCAGAGTGGAATCATTCCCGCGGACTACGTGCTCTCCTTTTTTTCGCTCAGTGGCTACAGTGGCGGCGGGAAGAAGATGATCGCGGCCTACCGCCAGTCCCCGCTGCCCGCCCAGCTGGAAAGTCCGCGGCCCTATGCGCTGAACCTCATGCACAAACACCTGCCCGAGATGCAGGCGCATACGGGCCTGACCTCGGCCCCGATCTTTATCCCGGTGGTGGCGAATTTCTATCAGGGCCTGGCGGTGACCATTCCCCTGCCGCTGCGGCAGTTTCCCTCCCAGCCCACGGCAGCGGGGATCCATCAGCTTCTGGCCAAGACTTACGCAGGGGAGAAATTCGTACGGGTGCTTCCGCTGGGGGATGAGACAATCCTGGATAGCGGCGGCTACTTCGATGTGCAGGCCTGCAACGGCACCAACCGCTGCGACCTCGCCGTGTTCGCCAACGGCGACCGGGCAGTGATCATGGCGCGGCTGGACAACCTCGGGAAAGGCGCCTCCGGCTCGGCGATTCAGTGCATGAATCTCCACCTCGGGATCGACGAAGGCACGGGGTTGACGGCCTGATTTCGGGCGGAAGATTTTGCCGCGAAGCGCACGAAGGCCGGGTCGGTTCGGAGGTTTGGCCGCAAAGAGGCGCAAGAAGGCGCAAAAGATCGTGTGGCCGATCGGCGAGACTGCGACGACGTCTATCACTGGGCGAACGCCGGATTACGGGAAACGAGACGCGAGACAAATGCCTCGGCACGTAGCGTGGGATTGCGGAAGTATTGGTCTGGCGACCGGTGATTGAATTTCTGGAAGAATGAAGGAGTCATGAAGTCGTCCAGTTCAATGACACTCGCATTCCAGCCCGGGAAGAATCGCCGCATCTTGCCAAAGTGATGATCGAGATACGGCTTGCGGCGGGAGAATCCGTGCCAGTCGAAGATCAGCTCCGGGCTGGCTGCGACGATGTGGCCGCCGCGAAACCCCTTGTCAGGAAGGATCATCACGGGCCGGAACCCCGCTTGCGGGAATTTCCGAAGGAATGCATCAGCCAGGATATGGCAGGCTCCGGCTTGGAAGAACGCCCGGTCGCCGCGATGCCAACTCCATTCGAGGTCACGTTTCTGGTTTTCGGTGCGGAAGAGCATGGGTCATTTTGATTCGCCCAGCACGCGACGGAAGAACTCCCGACCCAAGCGCTCTTTCTCTACTACATAACGTGACCGATCGCCCTCTGCGAGAGCGAGTGCCTGTTCCTTGATTGCTCGGTATTCATCCCGAAGGCGAGCGTCGGCCCGCAGCTGGTCGCGGAACCATAAGTGACGGGCGAGTTCCCGCGAGCTGGCAGGGCACACATAAAGGTGATGATTCATCCACTGCCGAGATGGGCTTGACCAAGGCACCGTCTCCGATGAACGGCCGTAGGCGTGACGATCGGAAATTCCCAGGTCACCCTGATAGAAATAGCCGAGACCTGAGAGCCGCGCCGAGACCTCGGCCAGGCTGTCGGGCGACGCGAGTTCGACGTCGATATCCAGGACAGGTTTCGCAGGAAGCGTTGGAATGGCCGTGCTACCCACGTGGTGAACTTCCTTGCAAAGACTTCCAAGCGCTCCGCGCAGGACCAACTCGATTCGGTGAAATTCATCCGGCCAAGCGGGCTGATAGTCACTGACGATCATTTTGGCGGCTCAGCTCTTCAGGTCGCTCATCGTGAAGAGACTCGTCAGGGTCAGCCCTTCCTTCGCCAGGGCGGCCACGCCACCGGCTTCGCGGTCGATGACACAGACCACATTGGAAATGGCGGCTCCGTCGGAGCGCAGTGCGCGGGCGGACTCGATGATCTGGCCGCCTGAGGTCACCACATCTTCCACCAGCAACAGTCGCCGGCCCTTCACTTCGCCACCTTCGGCGAAACGGCACGTGCCATAGTCTTTCGCCTTTTTCCGGATGAAGAGCGCAGGCTTGCCGGTGAACTGGGAGAGCATTGTGGCAATTGGGATGCCGCCCATTTCGAGGCCAGCCAGGGCGTCGTAATCGACGGTGATAAGGAGCGAAAGCTCGCGGGCGATTTCCTTCAGGAGCATGGGGTCGCTTTCGAAACGGTACTTGTCGAAATACTCCGAACTGGTCGTGCCGGAGCGGAGTCGGAATGACCCGGTGAGGTGGGCCACCTGGAAGACCTGGCGGGCGAGCGCGACGGGTGCGCTCATGCGGGTCTGGCCACGAGGCGCTCGGCGTTGCCCCAGTAGATCTTCTCGATGATCTCCAGCGGGAGCGGGAGGGGTTGGAGGAAGTCGTGCAGTTCGCGTTCGTAGTAGTCGCGGCCAAACACCAGGCGGTCGGCGTAACGGGTGAGAAATTGCACGGCGTGCTGCGGGTCGCGCGCGAGCGCGGTGCGGCCGGAGCCGGCGGAGAGGTCGGCGTACAGGTTGGGATAGGTGTCGAACAGCCGGAACAGCCGGCCGCCGGGCGTGACGGGGCCGGTGGGATATTGGGCGGGGCAGGTGTCGGCGTCGCCGCTGATCTCCCGCCAGAAGCCCGGCGCGTGGCCGATGAAGATGGTCTCCGGGCAGGCCTGGAGCGCGTTTTCCAAGCGCTCGACGGTGCCGCCGTACCACGCGGGCTGGAAGGTGCGCTCGCCGGTGCGCGGGTGCGGCAGCCACGGCACGTCGAGGTGCAGCACGACGGGCATCTTCAACTTTCCCGCCATGGCAAAGACGGCGAGGGAACGCGGATCGTCGAAGTCCAAGCGGAACTTCCATTCGCCGCAGACCCGCACGCCGTGCATGTGGTGCGCCGCCTCGAGGAGGGCGGCGGCGTTGGGCCAGGCGGGATGGGGGCAGTAGCCGACGACGAAGCGGCTCGGGAATTTCTCGCGGACGGCGAGCAGCTCGGCGAGGGGGATGCCGGGATGCGTGCCGTCGGGCAGGGTGAGGGCCGGGTTGAGATAGGCGGCGTGCTCGGGGGATTGCTCGGCGGGGCCGAGGCACCAGGTGAGCAGCCAGGCATAGTCGATGCCGTGGGCATCGAGGTCGGCGACGAGGCCGTGCTCATCGCGCCGGTGCCAGCGGACATGCTGGTGGGAATCAACGATGCGCGAAGGAACGGGCATGGTGCGGTCAGCGTGCCGGGCGGAAGGGAGGGGGCAAAGCCGAAATGGGGTGGCGAAGGGGAACTGCTTTATGTGGAACTCAGGAAATCAGGAAACGATCTTTGGGCTAAACCTTGGGCCTCCGTTCCAATATTCCTGAGTTCCACATAGGGATTTCTGGGTTTGTTCACGGGCTTGTAATCCGGGGGGAATGGCGCATGGTGCCCCTCCTGTTCTTTGATTGGATCGCACTCGTTCCAATCACCCTGTCCCTTTTGGGGGTGTTCCGGATTCTACCCTTGGTTGGAGTGCGCCGCTGCCTGCCGAGAATGAAGG
>CAIRTK010000018.1 GCA_903881475.1 uncultured Opitutia bacterium
ACGCTCTCCAACGAGATGGGCCTCCTCCAGGAGCGCATCACCTCGACGAAGAAGGGCTCAATCACTTCCGTGCAGGCCGTCTACGTGCCCGCCGACGATCTCACCGACCCGGCGCCCGCCAACACCTTTGCCCACCTGGACTCGACCATCGTGCTCGAGCGCTCGATCGCCGAGCTCGGCATTTATCCCGCCGTCGACCCGCTCGCTTCCGTCTCGAAGGCCCTCCAGGCCGACATCGTCGGCGAGGAGCACTACAAGGTGGCCCGCGAGGTGCAGCGTGTCCTCCAGCGCTACAAGGACCTCCAGGACATCATTGCGATTCTCGGCCTCGACGAACTTTCGCCCGAGGACAAGCAGACCGTCTACCGCGCCCGCAAAATCCAGCGCTTCCTCTCGCAGCCTTTCGCGGTCGCGGAGGTGTTCACCGGCACACCGGGCAAATACGTCCCCGTCAAGGAAACCGTCCGCGGCTTCAAGATGATCCTCGACGGCTCGCTCGACGACGTCGCCGAGGGCGACTTCTACATGCGTGGCGGCATCGACGAGGTCACCGCCGCCGCCAAGAAAGCCTGATTGGAAACCACGAAACACACGAAATGCACCAAAGAAAAATCAGCTTCCGAATCTTTCGTGTGATTCGTGTATTTCTTAGTTAAAAAAATCCCGCCTCCATGCCCTTGATTCTCGAAATCGTCACTCCCGAGGCCCGGGTTTATTCCGACACCATCGACACCGTCGTCATCCCGACGACGTCCGGTGAAGTCGGCATCCTGCCCGGCCACATTCCGTTGCTCACCCAGATCGAGCAAGGTGAACTACGCGTGACGAAAAACGGCCAGACCCAGTGGCTCGCCGTGAGCGGCGGCTTCGCCGAGGTCGAGGGTGACCGGGTTCATGTTCTCGCCGAAAACGCCATCACCGAGGAAAAGATCGATGAGCATGCGGTCGAGGCCGCGCTCAAGCGCGCCGAACAGGAACTGAAGGACGCCAAGGATATCGATCCGCAGCAGTACGAGCACCTCCAAAGCCTCGTGCGGTACTCCGGCGTCCAACTCGCGGTCAAGCGCCGCCGCCGGTAATACCCGTCCGGCCCTGGCACTTTGTGTCAGGGCCTTTTTCTTGCACCCCTACTGAAACTGAGTCTCGTTCAGCAAACCCCGCCGATGAACTCAACGCGCGAACCGTTTCGACCCCAGCGCATGCGGCTGACCGAGCTTCCCAACGGCGCCGCCGGCCGGGTCTGCGAACTCGCGGGTCAAGCCGAGGTTTGCCAGCGGCTGCGCGAGATGGGGGTGGGTGAATCCATCATCATTGAGCGCGTGTCAGGGCAGGGGACCTTGCTCTGCCTCGTCAGCAACACCCGCATCGCGCTCAGCGAGGGCGCGGCCCGTCATATCGTGGTCGAACTCATCCGCTCGGCCCGCTGATCCCCGCCATGGCTGCCACCCTGCTCAAGCTTTCCGACCTCGCCGTGGGCGCCAGCGCCACGGTCCGGGAATTTCCCGCGCAAGACCCGGCCTTCATTCGCCTCCGCGAAATGGGCCTGCTCGCCGGCACCCGGATCACGCTCGTCCGCACCGCCCCGCTGGGCGATCCGCTCGAAATCAAGGTCCGCGGCTATTACCTCACGCTCCGCAAGGTGGACGCCGCCCACGTCCTCGTCGAACCCGTACCCTGACATGGCGCTGCCCTCGCACATTTCCGCGGCCCCTGTATCCGCCGGATCGCGGACTCCGGTCTACGCGCTCGTGGGCAACCCCAACTGCGGCAAGAGCACGCTTTTCAACGCGCTCACCGGCCTCAAACAAAAGGTCGGCAACTACCCCGGCGTCACCGTCGAAAAAAAGGTCGGCACCGCCTACTCCCAGCACGGCCAGCCCATCACGGTCATCGACCTACCCGGCACGTACTCGCTCGCCGCCCGCTCGCCCGACGAGGCGGTCACCCGCGACGTCCTGCTCGGCCGCCGCAGCGATACGGCCCAGCCCGACCGGATCCTGTGCATCGTCGACGCCACCAACCTTGAGCGAAACCTTTACCTCGTTCACCAGATCCTCGATCTCGGCCGGCCCGTCATCCTCGTGATGAACATGATGGACCTCGCGGCCGAGGCCGGGCTCAACGTCCGTGTCGCGCGGCTGGAGAAGGAACTCGGCATCCCCGTGATCGCCTGCGAGGCCGTCAATGGCAAGGGGTTGGTCGAGTTGCGGGTGGCCATGAGCCGCTCCGACCTGCCGCTCGCGCGCCATGCCTGGGACGTGCCCGCGCCCATCGCCCCGGCCGTGTCGGAACTCGCCGCCTCGCTGGTCGAGCACGACCGCAAGCTCCCGCTCATCGCCCGCGCCGAGGCCCTCCTTCTGCTCACCGACCAGGACTCCGTCCGCGTCGCCGGCTCCACGCCGCTCAGCCCGCGCACGGCGGAAATCCTGCACGGGTGGCAGCAACGCTGGGCCGCCGAGGGCACCGACTGGGCCGGCACACTGGTAAATTCGCGCTACGAGGCCATCGGCCGGATCGCCTCGGAAGTGGTGCTCCGCGCCGGCACGGTCGGTCCCAGCCTCTCGGACAAGATCGACGCCGTGGTCACCCATGCCGTCTGGGGCTGGCTGGTGCTGGGCTGTGTCATGACGCTGCTGTTTATCAGCATCTTCACGCTCGCCCAGGCGCCCATGGACTGGATCGGCACCCACACCGCCCTGCTGGCCGACTGGGTGAAGTCCCGCATGCCGGAGGGCGACCTGCGGGACTTGATCACCGACGGCGCCATCGGCGGGGTTGGCAGTGTGGTGACCTTCCTGCCGCAGATCCTGATCCTGTTCTTCTTCATCGGGCTGCTGGAAAGCACCGGTTACATGGCCCGCGCCGCGTTCATCATGGACCGGCTCATGAGCCGCGTCGGCCTCAACGGCAAAAGCTTCATCCCGCTGCTGAGCTCCTATGCGTGCGCCATCCCCGGCATCATGGCGACGCGCACCATCGAGGACGCCAAGGACCGGCTCGTCACCATCCTCGTCGCGCCGCTCATGAGCTGCTCGGCCCGGCTGCCCGTTTACCTCCTGATGATCGCCGCGCTGCTGCCCAACGACCGCGTGTCGCTTGGCGCCAAGGTCGGCATCATGCTGCTCATGTATGCGCTCGGCACCGTGGGGGCGTTTGGCTTTGCCTGGCTGTTCAAGCGCACGCTCCTGAAGGGCGCGCCGCCGCTGATGATCATGGAGCTGCCGCCTTACCGCCTGCCGGGCCTGAAGGACGTGGCGCTGCAGATGCTCGAGCGCGCCGGGATCTTCCTCCGCCGGGCCGGCACCGTCATCCTTGGCATCAGCATCGTCCTGTGGTTCCTCGCCGCCTATCCCAAGGCGCCCGCGGGCGCCACCCCCACCCAGCAGCTGGCCCAGAGCTTTGCCGGGCGGGCGGGCCACGCCCTCGAGCCCGTGATCAAGCCGCTCGGCTTTGACTGGCAGATTGGCATCGGGCTCATCAGCTCCTTCGCGGCGCGCGAGGTGTTTGTCTCGACGATGGGCGTCGTCTTCAACGCGGAATCCTCCGAGGAAAACACCGCCCCGCTGCGCGATGCGCTCAAGGCCGCCCGCTGGCCCGACGGCCGGGTGCTCTTCACCCCGCTGGTGTGCCTTTCCCTGATGGTCTTCTACGTCTTTGCCATGCAATGCATGAGCACCATCGCGGTCGTGAAGCGCGAGACCAACGGCTGGAAGTGGCCCGTGTTCCAAACCCTCTACATGACTGGCACCGCGTGGGTTTTGTCGTTCATTGTGTACCAGACCGGCCACGCGCTCGGTTTTTAGGATGAACCCGCAATTCCAATCGTTCGCCGCCCTCGTTGTGGTCGCCCTCGCGGCGGCTTGGCTCGTGCGGCGTTCGCTCGCGAAGAAAAAACATCCGGGCTGCGGCGGCGACTGTGGTTGTGCGTCATCCGAAGTGAAGGCCGCGGCCGCCAAAATCGCCCGGCCCTAGTCCGCGGCGTTTTCCCGGTTGCGCAGGCGTCTCCGCCGGCTAGCGTCCCCGGCCATGCTTCCCCGCCCCCTTCGTCAGCTGGCGTTGTTCATGGGCCTCGCCGTCCTCGTCTGCGCCCAGGAGAAACCGCTGGCCATCACCGGTGCGCAGATCATCCCGATCGCCGGCGATCCCATCGCCCATGGCGTGCTCCTCGTCCAGCATGGCAAGATCCTTGCCGTAGGTTCCGCCAACACCGTGAAGATTCCCGCCGGGGCCGATGTGCTCGACGCCACCGGCCAGGTCCTCATGCCCGGGCTCATCGACTCCCACAGCCATATTGGCGCCGGCTCGGGCGGCGATGGCTCCAATCCCATTCAGCCCGACGCCCGCGTCCTCGATTCGCTCGATGTTCGCGACGCCTCGATCCAGAAGGCGCGGGCCGGCGGTATCACGGCGGTCAACGTGATGCCCGGCTCCGGCCATCTCATCAGCGGCCAGACCCTTTACCTCAAGCTGCGCGAGGCCCGCACCATCGACGACCTGCTGATCAAGCTGCCCGACGGCAGCAATGCCGGCGGCCTCAAGATGGCCAACGGCACCAACTCCATCAAGGCCGCGCCTTTCCCCGGCACCCGCGCCAAGTCCGCCGCCCTCGTCCGCGAGGAGTACATCAAGGCCCAGGAATACCGCGACAAGGTCAGGCGCGCCAACGGCGATCCGGAAAAAATGCCGCCGCGCGATCTCGCCCTCGAGGAACTCGTCGAGGTCCTCGACGGCAAGCGCATCGTCCAGAACCACACGCACCGCCACGACGACATCCTGACCGTGATCCGGCTGTCCAAGGAGTTCGGCTTCAAGGTCGTGCTGCACCACGTCAGCGAGGGCTGGAAGGTGGCCGACGAAATCGCCGCCGCCCACGTGGCCTGCTCGGTCATCATCGTCGATTCGCCCGGCGGGAAGCTCGAGACCCGCGACGCCGACTGGCGCACCCCGGCCATCCTGGAGAAGGCCGGCGTGCTGGTCGGGTTCCACACCGATGACCCCATCTGCGACTCCCGCCGCTTCCTGCGCACCCCGGCGCTCGCCGTCCGCGCGGGCATGACGCGCAAGGGCGCCCTCGAGGGTGTGACCATCGCCAACGCCAAGATCATCGGCCTAGAGGACCGCATCGGTTCGCTCGAGCCCGGCAAGGACGCCGACTTCATCCTGCTCTCCGGCGATCCCCTGAGCATCTATACCCACGTCGAACAGACCTGGGTCGAGGGCCGCAAGGTCTTCGATCTCTCCCGGCCGCAGGATCACCTGTATGCCGCGGGCGGAGTGGGGGCGGGGGATTCCCGCCGTGCCCAGCTCTGCTGTTTCACCAGCGCGTGGGACCTTATCGCCGCCGCCAACGGAGCCAACCAATGAAAACCCCGGCCCGCCTTCCGCTCCTGCTCGCCCTCCTCGTCGCCCCGTTCGTTCTGCGCGCCGAGAACCTCGCCGTCACCGGCGGCACCGTCTACACCATGGCCGGCGCCCCGCTCAAAAACGGCGTCGTGCTCATCCGCGATGGCAAGATCGAGGCCGTCGGCCCGGCCGACACGGTGAAAATTCCCGCCGGCTACCGCGTGCTCCACGCCGTCGTCGTCACCCCCGGCCTGATTGATGCGCATGCCACCGTCGGCCTGTCCGGCCTGCTCAACCAGCCGCAGGACCAGGACATGCTGGAAAAATCCTCGCCCATGCAGCCCGATCTCCGCGCCATCGACGCCTACAACGCCAAGGACGAGCTCGTCGCCTGGGTGCGCTCGTTCGGCGTCACCACCGTCAATACCGGCCATGCGCCGGCCGCGCTGATTTCCGGCCAGACGATGATCGTCAAGACCTTCGGCCGCACGGCCGACGAGGATGTCGTCAACCCCGCCGCCACGACGTCGGTCACGCTCGGGCGCAACGGTCTCGCCAACGACGGCTCGCCGGGTTCCGCCGCCAAGCCGCCCGGCACGCGCTCCAAGGCCGTCGCCATGCTGCGCGACGAGCTGATCAAGACGCAGGAATACGCCAAAAAACGCGCCGGCAAGGACGAGGCCAAGCGCCCCGGCCGCGACCTGCGGTACGAGACGCTGCTCCGCGCCTTCGACGGCACGCAGCCGCTGCTCGTCACCGTCAACCGCCAGCAGGATATCATCTCCGCGCTGCGCCTCGCCCGGGAATTCAAGCTCCAGATCATCCTCGACGGCTGCGCCGACGCCCAGCTCGTGCTCGCGGAGATCAAGGCCAGCGGCTTCCCCGTCATCATCCATCCCACCATGCAGCGCAGCTACGAGGACATGGAAAACCTCAGCGTGGAAACCGCCGGCAAACTCCACGCCGCCGGCATCCCGATTGCGCTGCAGAGCAGTTATGAGGGCTACGTGCCGAAGACCCGCGTCGTGCTCCTCGAGGCGGGTGTCGCCGCGGCCAACGGCCTCGGCTTCGAGCCCGCGCTCGCCAGCATCACCATCGACGCCGCCAAACTGCTGCGCATCGCCGACCGCGTGGGTTCGCTGGAAAAGGGCAAGGACGCCGACCTCGCGCTCTACGACGGCGACCCCTTTGAATACACCTCGCACTGTGTCGGCACCCTCGTCGAGGGCCAGGTCTTCGCCGATGGCCCGCGCTAACCGATTCCATGGAAGTCATCATTCGCAAGGACGCTGAAGCCGGCTGCCTCCTCGGCGCCCGGATCATCGCGCGGCTGGTGCGCGACAAGCCCGCCGCCGTGCTCGGCCTCGCCACGGGCCGCACCCCCCTCCGGCTTTATCAGGAACTGATCCGCCTGCATCGCGACGAGGGGCTCGATTTCAGCCGGGTCACCACGTTCAATCTCGACGAATACGTCGGGCTGCCCGCGACCCACGACCATTCCTACCGGTATTTCATGCGGGAAAATTTTTTCCGCCACATCAACATCGACCAGGCGCGCACCCATGTGCCCGACGGCACGGCGGCCGACCTGCACGCCGAGTGCCGCGCCTATGAGGAGCGCATCACCGCGGCCGGCGGCATCGATCTCCAGCTGCTCGGCCTCGGGCGCAACGGCCACATCGGGTTCAACGAGCCGTCCGGCTCGCTCCGCTCCCGCACCTGGATCAAGATCCTCTCCGAGCAGACCCTGCAGGATAACAGCGACGCCTTCGGCTCCCGCTCCACCATGCCCCGCCATGCGATCACCATGGGCATCGGCACCATCCTGGATACACGCCGCTGCCTGCTGCTCGCCTTCGGCCCGCCCAAAACCCGCGCCGTCGAGCGCATGATCGAGGGTCCGCTCGCCGCCATTTGTCCCGCCTCGGCCCTCCAGCTCCATCCGCGCGCCACGGTCGTGGTCGACGAGTCGTCCGCGTCCGCGCTGCAGTTCGCCGACCATTACCGCTGGATCGACGCCAATAAGCTCCCTTGGCAGCGCTACGATTGAGGCCGGTGGCCGCAGGTGTCCCATCGGCGGCAGCGGCGGCGGCTCACCTGCACGGCAAGGTGAGACCCGCCGTTGAAGGGCAGGGCAAATTCCCCGGGTGAGCCGTGCGCGGAGCCAGTCGCGAAGTCAAAGAACAGAAAAAAGCCGCTTGACCTTATTGGTAAGTTTTAACTTACCATTGGGCCATGTCGTATCCCACCGATGAGCTGCTGGCCCTCGCGAGCGAAACGCGCGCCACCATCCTGCAGCGGTTGGAGGCGGGGCCGCGGACGGTCGGCGAAATCGCGCAGGGCCTGCCGGTCAGCCGGCCGGCAATTTCTCAGCACCTGCGGATCCTCGAGCAGGCGAAGCTTGTCACCGAGGAATACCAGGGCACGCGGCACATTTACCGGATCGATCCCACCGGCCTCGCCACGCTGCGCACCTGGCTCGACCGCTTCTGGACCCGCTCGCTCGATGCCTTTGCCGCCGAAGTCGAACGCCAAAACCAAACCCCTCATCCCTCCCATGCAAAACAGCGCCGTGCCTCCCGTCCGTAAGTCCATCGCCGTCTCCACCTCGCCCGACCGGGCCTTCGCTATCTTCACCGGTGGCATGCACCAGTGGTGGCCGCGGGCCCATACGCTCAACCCCAAGGCGGAACGTGCCGCCGTGATCGCCGAGCCCCGCGCCGGCGGGCGCTGGTTCGAACGCGCAGTGGATGGCACCGAGTGCACCTGGGGCCAGGTGCTGACCTGGGAACCTCCCCACCGCGTCATCCTCGGCTGGCAGCTCGATGAGCAGTGGCAGTACAACCCGGCTTTCCTGACCGAGGTCGAGATCCGCTTCGAGTCCAAGGACGGAAAATCCACCCAGGTGACCCTCGAGCACCGCAATCTCGAACGCTACGGCGTCCATGCCGCTACACTGCGTGCCGGCCTGGACTCCGATGAGGGGTGGATGGGCGGCTTGCGCGGCTTTGCCGCCGTCGCGGGTTCGGCCGCTGCATCATGAAAGCCTCCACCTTGCTCCGCGCCGCGGCCATTGTCCTGCTGCTTCACTCGCTGGGTCATACGCTCGGCGGTGTGGTTTTCTATCGGCCGCATTCACCGGCGGAAGCCAGCGTCATCGCGGCGATGCAGTCCAGCCGGGTGACGGCGGGTGGCACAACCCGGTCCCTCTGGGACTTTTACTACGGCTCGGGTCTGGCGGTGGGCGCGCTTTCCTTCATGCTTGCAGGCATCGTGTGGACGCTCGCCCGCCTTGCCCGCGCGCCCGGCGCCCACCTCGGCACCATCTTGGTCTGGATCATTGCCGGCTGCCTGCTGCAGGTCGCCCTTTGCCTCCGTTATTTCTTCGTTCTGCCCGCCCTGCTGCTGTTGGCCGCCGCCGGCCTGTGCGGTGCGGCCGGCTGGGTCCAGCTCTCCACCCGTCGCCTCAGCCCACCAGCCAGTGATGGCCGCGCCTGAACAGTTCAACCAGCACGCCCGCAAATAAACCCAGGTAACAGAGCGTGACCGCAAGCAGTCCGTAGGCCGCCGCGATGGCGGCGCCGTCCCGCTCCATCATACCGAGCATCCCCACGACAATGACGAGGGCCGGCAGGGTGTTGGTGAAGGGAATCCCGCCCAGTGGCAGCAGCAGCAGGAATCCGCTGAACCCCACCAGTGCGGTATGCCACCTCAACCGGCCCGTGGTCTGCGTCCACCACCGCCAGCGCGGCCGCAGCCGGCGTTCGATCCCGCCGATAAACCGGCTCGCACCTTGCAGCACGGCGCGAAAAAACCGCGGTGGCAGTTGCGTTGCCAGTAGGCGCGCCGGCAGCCAGGGCGGCAGACCCAGCGTGTAGCGGGCCGCGATAAACAGGATCACCGCGCCGAAGGGGATCGACAGCCCGGGAATGGCGATCGGGGCGCAAAAGGGCAGGGCGAGAATGATGATCAGCAGCCCGGACGCCCGCGCACCCAGCCTCGCCATCACTTGCCCCAGGGTCACCCGCTGTTCCGCAAACCGCCCGGCCAGCTGGTGCAGTTCCTCGGAGAGTTTCCGGTGCGGATCCGGGCCGCCGGGGATGGATTGAAACACAACGGTCCGTGGACCCTCAGGTGCCGCGTTGGTTGCCGTAAAGCTCCAGGTGCAGCCGGTGCGCGTAGCGATAACCCCGCGCCTTGCACAGTTCGCCCAGCCAGCCGGCCCGCCCGCGGATTTTCTCCAGCGTCACCCCCTCGGGCATGAGCAGGACGCGGTGCCGCGGGATTTCCCGTTTCAGCGACGCCAGCATGCCCTCGATCTCGTCCACGTCGCCGGGTTGCGCGACCACAAACTTCAGCTGGTAGTCGTACTGCTCGATCCATGCGCGCATGACGGCGGGCTGCCAGCGCAGCGACTCGTGCTTTTTCCGCCACGTCTGGCTCAGCCGGGCATCGGGAGCCGAGTTGAGGAGCTTGGGCGACAGCGAGGCCAGATCGCAGGCAATGCCCTCGGGCGCGACCGTGGCCGCGGTCTCGATCGTGAGATGGCGGCCCAGTTCCTTGATCGCCGCCGCCAGCATCCGGACCTCCTTCGCAATCATCGGTTCACCGCCGGTCAGCACGACATGCCGCGCCGGATGCCGTTCGATCTCCGCCACGACCTGCGCGACGGTCCTCGCCTCGCCCTCGGGATTCCACGAGGCGTACGGCGTGTCGCACCAGTTGCAGCGCAGGTTGCAGCCGCTGGTCCGCACAAAGACCGACGGCGTCCCGGTCAGGGTGCCTTCGCCCTGGATCGAATAGAATATCTCGGAAATCAGCATGGCGTGACGATTACGAGAATGATTAAGAACAGGAGAACGAGCCGGGATTCATCGTGCTCGTGCTTCATTCTCCCAATCGTTCTCCTTTTTCGGTTTCAGTGGCAGCGGATCCGTCGAGGCATAGACCGTCGGGTCGGCCACCCCCGCCTGCGCAAAGGCCTCCCGCCGCTCCACGCACGTGCCGCACTTCCCGCAGTGAATGGCCCCGCCCTTGTAGCATGACCATGTCCGCGCAAAATCCACGCCCAGCCGCGCCCCCTCGGCCACGATCCGGCCCTTGCTCAGCGCGATGAAGGGCCGCAGCAACTGTACGTTCGCATACGTGCCGAGCCGCATCGCGTCACCCATCGCTTGCATGAATTCCTCCCGGCAATCCGGATAAATCGCATGGTCGCCCCCGTGGGCCGCGATCACCAGCCCCTCCGCCCCCGTGCTCTCCGCCAGCCCGCAGGCAATCGAGAGCATGATCGCATTCCGGAAGGGCACCACGGTTTGTTTCATGTTTTCCGCCTCATAGTGCCCTTCGGGCACGTCCCCGCCGCTTTTCAGCAGGTCCGACGCAAACAGCCGGTTGACGAAATCCAGCGGAATCACCTCATGCCGCACGCCAAACTTGGCGGCATGCTCCGCCGCAAAGGGCAGCTCGCGGTGGTTGTGCTTCGCCCCGTAGTCGAAGCTCACGACCGCCGCGACGTCGTGCCCGTGCCGCGCCCAATAAAGCGCCGTCACCGAATCCATGCCACCCGAGCAAAGCACCACGACTTTCATCCGCGAAGTTGGCCACAAAGCGGCGCAAAAAGACACCAAAAGAAAACCCGGCCGGAAGGGTGGACGGGCACAGGGACGTGGCCGCCCACTTCTTAACCGGCGCTTGGTTTTTGCGCGTTTTCGTGCCTCTTGGTGGCCACTCACCCATGGTCATCGTCCACGATCCGCGCTGCGCCGACTACGGCTCCTCGCTGCGCCCCGAGCAGCCCGCCCGCGTCACGCGCAGCGCGGCCCATCTGCGGGCCGCGCATCCCGACTGGACCTGGCAGCTCCCGCCCGCGGCGGTGCCCGATGAAATCCTGCTGCTCGCGCATACCCCGGCCCATTTGAAACGTCTGGGCCAGCCGCGCGATTTCGATGCCGACACCCCATTTCTCCCCAACATTCCCGACCATGCCCGCCAGGCCGTCGCCGCCGCCCTGACCGCCGCCGATCTCGCCCTGGCCGGCCGTCAGGCCTTCAGTCTCATGCGTCCGCCCGGCCACCATGCGACCTCCTCGCAGGCCATGGGCTTTTGCTATCTCAACCAGATCGCCATCGCCGCGCTGTCCGCCCGCACCCGCGGCCTCGCCCGGGTCGCCGTCTGGGATTTCGACGCCCATCACGGCAACGGCACCGAGGCCATCCTCCATCGCCGCGAGGGCCTGCTCTTCAGCTCCGTCCACCAGTACCCCGGCTATCCCGGCACGGGCACCGTCTCCTTCGACAACTGCCGAAACTGGCCGGTCGCCCCGCGCACCCCGCGCACCCAACATCTGGCCGCCCTGCGCGAATCGCTCGATGCGGTCATCGCCTTCCAGCCCGGCCTGGTGCTCGTCTCCGCCGGATTCGACGCCTACGCCCGCGACCCGATCACGGCGATGACCCTCGAAACGGAGGATTTCGCCACCCTCGGCCGCTGGCTGCGGGAGAGCGGGCTCCCCGCCGCCGCGATCCTGGAAGGCGGTTATAGCGACGACCTTCCTTTGTTGATTGATGCCTTTCTCAGCGCGTGGCAGAAGATCCCGCCCGCCGCATGATTTCCCGCTTCCTTCCGATCCCGGTTCGCCGTTTGCTCGGCGTAAAAGTGACCAACCGTCCGCCCGCCTACCAGCTGCTCCACCAACTCGGTTCCCTAGCACCGCTGCTCGCCGCCCTCGACCGCGTGGACGAAGTCTCCCTCGATACCGAGGCAGACAATATGTACCACTACAAGACGCGGGTCTGCCTCATGCAGTTCCTCGTCGGGCGCGAGGTCTTCCTCGTCGACGTGCTGGCCCCGGGCCTGAAACTGGAACCGCTGCTCACCCGCCTCGCCACCAAGCACCTGCTGATGCACGGGAGTGATTTCGATCTGCGCCTGCTGCACGACCTCTGCGGCTTCCGCCCGAAGAGCATTTTCGACACGATGCTCGCCGCCCAGCTGCTTGGCCGGGAGCGCATCGGTCTCGCCTCGCTGCTCGAGTACCATTTCGGCGTCGCCGTGGACAAATCCGGCCAGAAGGCCAACTGGTCCGCGCGTCCCATCACGCCCAAGCTCCTCAACTACGCCGCGCTCGACGTCTGGCATCTGCCCGCGCTCCGCGATATCCTCACCCGCGAGCTCACCAAGCTCGGCCGCCTCGACTGGCTTAACCAGCAATGCCGCGCCCAGATCGAGGCCGGCGCCACCGGTTTTGCCCCCGCGACGGAGAACGACTGGCGCATCGGCCGCAGCGAACGCCTCCGCGGTCCCGGCCTGGGCGTCCTGCACGCCATCTGGCACTGGCGGGAACAGCAGGCCCAGCGCCTCGACACGCCGCCGTTCAAGGTCTGCGGCAACACGCTGCTGCTCCAGATCGCCGAGGCGGCCGAGGCGGGCGACTCCGAGGAATCCATCCTCACGCGCGTCAACCTCGGCCGGCGCCACGACCGCATCTTCGCCTCGCTCGCCACCGCCGTTCGCGCCGGATTAGCGCGCGACCCGAAGACCCTTCCGCGCCGGCCCGGCCGCGATCCAAATCACGTCTCACTCACCCAGGCCGAGATCGAGCTCCAGGACCGCATCAAGGCCGACCGCGACGCCGTCGCCAAGAAGCTCGGCATCGAGGCCACGCTCATCGCCAATCGCTCCGTCCTCGCCCAAATCGCCCGGCAGCCCCGCAAGCTCGACGAGCTTCTCCTGCCGTGGCAGGCCGACCTGCTGCGCGACGTGCCTTCACTCAAGCCCGCCTGACCGCGGGACCGCCGTGTCCGAGCCAGCTGCCAACGCCAACATCGCGCGTCACCTCGCGCTCATGGCGGCAGCGCGGCCCGACGCCCCCGCGCTCAAGATTCCGCGCGGCCGGACCTCAGCCGGCGCGATTGATTATCTCACGCTCAGCTTCGTCGAGCTCGACACAGAGGCCGCCGCGTGGTGCGAACGCCTCACCGCCGCCGGCATCCGCCGCGGCGACCGCACGCTGGTGATGGTCCGCCAAGGCCTTCCGCTCATTGCCGCCGTTTTCGCGCTCTTCCGCCTCGGAGCCGTCCCCGTCGTCATCGACCCAGGTATGGGCCGAAAGGCCTTCCTCTCCTGCGTCGCTCGCTCCAAGCCCCGCGCCCTCGTCGGCATCCCGCTCGCGCAAATCACGAGCCACGTTTTCCGGACCGCCTTCGCCTCCATCCAAATCCGTGTCTGGGCCAACAATTCTCCCATTACGCGGTTAGTCCCATCTCCGGTCTCCCATCCCCCATCTCCGGGCAGCGAGGTCGCCAGTGGCGCTAGCGACCTCGCAGCCATCCTCTTCACGTCCGGCTCCACCGGCGCGCCCAAGGGCGTCTGCTACGAGCACGGCATGTTCGAGGCCCAGGTCCGGCTGATCCGCGAAACCTACGGCATCACTCCCGGCGAAGTCGACCTGCCCATGCTGCCGATCTTCGCGCTGTTCAATCCCGCCCTCGGCCTAACCACCGTCGTGCCCGAGCTTGATCCCCGGCGGCCTGCCGACGTCGACCCCGCGAAGATCGTCCAGGCCATCCTCCAGGAAACCGTCACCAACTCCTTCGGCTCCCCCACGCTCTGGCTCAAGGTCAGCGACTACTGCCGCCGGTCCGGCATCCAGCTGCCCAGTCTCCTCCGCGTGCTCAGCGCCGGTGCTCCCGTGCCCGCCGCGCTGTGGGAAAACTCCCGGACCCTCCTGCCCAACGGCCGCCTGCACAGTCCCTACGGCGCCACCGAGGCGCTTCCAGTCGCGAGCGTCTCCAGCAGCGAAATCGACCCGGTCTCCGTCCGCGGGGCCTGCGTCGGCCGGCCGCTGCCCGGCCTCCAGGTCAAAATCATCCGCCTCACCGACGCTCCCATTGCCACGCTCGGCGAAATTCAGGAGCTCCCGACCGGCGAAACCGGCGAGATCATCGTGCAGGGCCCGGTCGTCACGCGGACCTATGACGACCTGCCGGAGGCCACCGCCATGGCGAAAATCCAAAGCCGAAGCACGAAACCCGAAAGGGATTCCAGCGATCCTCGGATTTCGGACTTTGACCTTCGTGCTTCCCCGCCCTCCGGCGGGGTCTGGCACCGCATGGGCGATTGCGGCTACGTGGATTACTCCGGCCGGCTCTGGTTTTGCGGCCGCAAGGCCGAACGCGTCGAAACCGCCACCGGGCCCATGTTCACCGAGCCGTGCGAGCAGGTCTTCCGGTTGAACCCGCGCGTGACCCGCTGCGCGCTGATCGGCCTCGGCCCGCGCGGCCACCAGCGCCCGGCCCTGGTCATCGAGGCGCCCGCACGCCGCGCCGGCGAGGCGCGCGCCTTCGCCGGTGAACTCCGCGCCCTCGCCCAACGGCACCCGCACACGGCCGCGATCTCCCTCTTCTTCTTTCATCCGAAATTCCCCGTGGACGTCCGGCACAACGCCAAGATCCACCGCCTCACCCTCGCCGCATGGGCCGCCACCGCCCAAGGCGTGGAAACCAGGGACTCCGCATGAGCACACTGGTCACCGGTGGCACCGGTTTCCTCGGCCGTCGCCTCGTTGAACGCCTGCTCGCCGCCGACCGGCCCGTGATCGTGCTCGGGCGCACCCCCGCGCCCGACCTCGAGGCCCGCGGGGTGCGCTTTGTCCGCGCCTCCTTGGATGACTCCTCCGCCGTGCAGGCCGCCTGCGCCGGCATGGAAACGATCTTCCACACCGCCGCCAAGGTGGGCGTCTGGAGCCGCCAAGATGACTTCCATCGCACCAACGTCCTCGGCACCCGCGCCCTGCTCGAGGGCGCCCGCACCCACGGGGTAAAATACTTCATCCACACCAGCACGCCCAGCGTGGTCTACAGCGGCCGCGACCTCGCCAACGCCGACGAGTCGCTTCCGCTCACCACGGCTTGCCCGAGCCCTTATCCGCTGACCAAAGCCCTCGCCGAGCGCGAGGTTCTCGCCGCCAACTCTGCGTCGCTCCGTACCATCGCGCTGCGCCCGCACCTGATCTGGGGCGTGGGTGACCCGCATCTCGTCCCGCGCGTACTGGCCCGTGCCCGCGCCGGCCGGCTCCGTATCATCGGCTCCGGGCAGAACCGCGTAGACCTCGTCCACATTGAAAACGCCGTCGACGCCCACCTCCTCGCCGAGTCGGCCCTGCGTCTTTGTCACGTAATACGTGACAAAGACGTCAGCCCCAACCCAGCGGGTCGCGCCTACTTCATCACCAACGGCGAGCCGGTCCTCCTCTGGGAATGGATCAACGGCCTGCTCACTGGTCTCGGTGAACCGCCCGTGACAAAGAAAATCCCCTTGGGCGTTGCCTCGGCCTTCGGCGCGGTCTGCGAGGCAGCCTGGCGCGTGTTGCGGCTGCGCGGCGAGCCGCCGATGACTCGTTTCATCGCCGCAGAACTGGCCAGGGACCACTGGTTCGACATTTCGGCCGCGCGCCGCGACCTGGGTTACGCGCCGCGCATCAGCATGGCCGCCGGAACCGCCGAACTGGTCGCATGGTATCGGCGCCAAGGCGGCCGCAGTCCATGAAGGCGCGCCAGATTGTCCTGCCGGCCCTCGCCATGGCGGCCATTGTGCTGACCTCCAACCTGCTGGTGCAATTCCCGCTGAACGCCTGGCTGACGTGGGGGGCGTTTTCCTACCCGGTGGCCTATCTCGTCACTGACGTCTGCAATCGCGTCGCCGGTCCCTCGCTCGCGCGCCGCGTGGCCTGGCTGGGCTTCGCGACCGGCCTCGCCTGCTCGTCGGTCCTCGCGCCGGTGCGCATGGCCGTGGCCTCGGGCTCGGCCTTCATCGTCTCGCAGCTCCTCGATGTCGCGGTGTTCAACCGGCTGCGGCAGCTCAGCTGGTGGAAGGCCCCCCTGCTCGGCTCGGTGGCGGCGTCGGTGGTCGACACCGCCCTCTTCTTCAGCCTCGCCTTCGCGGGCCGCTCTTTTCCCTGGCTGCAGCTCGCCGCGGGTGACCTTGCCGTGAAGCTCGCCATGGCCGTCGTCCTTTTGCCGCCTTACCGGGCCCTGGTGCTGCGGTTCACCCGGCCGTGAAGAATCAGCCGCGGCCGCCGCGCTGCCGCACCGCCTCGAACAGCGTGATGATCGTGGCCATCGCCACGTTCAGCGAGTCCGCCTGGCCCGCCATCGGGATCCGCACGGGCAGGTCGGCGTTTTTCAGCCAGAACTCGCTCAGCCCGTACTGCTCGCTGCCCATGACCACCGCCAGCGGCCCGCGCAAATCCGCCGCCGTGTAAAGCGTCTCCGCCGCCGGGGTCGTCGCGATCGTGCGGATTTTCCGCGCGCTGAGCCAGGCGTGGACCGCCGGGCTTTCCGCCACCACGAGCGGCACGGAAAACAGCACGCCGGTCGAGGCGCGCACCACGTTGGGATTGAAGATATCCGTCACCGGGTCGCACACGATCACCGCGTCGCAGCCGGCGGCATCCGCGCTGCGCAGGATGGTGCCGAGGTTGCCCGGTTTCTCGATCGACTCCACGACCAGCAGGAACGGGTCGGCCGGCAGCGCCAGCTCCGCCAGCGTGCGGTGCCATTGTGGCGCCACGGCCAGCAGGCCATCGGGGCGCTCGCGGTAAGCCACCTTGGCAAACGTGTCCTTGGTCAGCTCGAACACCAGCGCCCCGTCCGACCGGGCCTGCTCGATCAGCGCCCGCTCGTTCTCGCCCAGGAACCAATCCGGCGAAAAGTAGATCTCGGTCAGCGGGATCCTCTTTTCCAGCGCCCGCCGGATCTCCCGGTAGCCTTCGACCAAGAACACCCCCGCGTCGTCCCGCGGGCGCCGGTCGCGCAGCTTCACCAGCTGTTTGACGCGGGGATTCTGCAGGCTGGTGATTTTCTCCACGGACATCAGGCCCGATTTGAACACGGAGTTCGCAGAGCGCACGGAGAAAATCCGTGGGTGACTCCGCCGCGGTCCCCGTGCTTCCCTATGCCCTCCGTGTTTAAGAAGAAGAAATTCAACGACCACCCCTTCGCGTACCACGCCGAGCTCGAGCTGGAGATCGCCACACTCACGAACCTCGGCTCCGGCCTCGGCCGCGTGACACTGCCCGCGGTCCAAAATCGGGAATCCCAAATCGAAAACTCCTCCGGCTGGGTGGTCATGGTGCCGTTCGCCCTGCCCGGGGAGCGCGTCCGGGTCCGCGTCTTCCGCAACCATAAGAATTTCTCGGAGGCCGATCTCGTCGCCGTCCTCACGCCCTCGCCCTCCCGCGTGAACGCGACCTGCCCGCTCTTCGGCCGCTGCGGCGGCTGCCAATACCAGCACCTGGCCTATGCGGACCAGCTCGCTTGGAAACAGCGCCAGGTCGCCGAGCTCCTGCAGCACCTGGCCGGCGTGGAGTTTCCCGTCGCCCCGGTCATCGCGTCGCCCCGCGAACTGGGCTATCGCTCCAAGATCACGCCGCATTTCAACCCGCCGCGCGAGGGCCAACCGATGCCGATCGGCTTCCTGCGCCAGGGTACGCGCTTCGATCTTCTCGACGTGCCGTCGTGCCCCATCGCCACGCCGGCGATCAACGACCGGCTCACCGCGGTCCGCGCCGAGGTGCTGGCCCGGCGCGACACCTACACCCGCGGCGCCACGCTGCTCCTGCGCGAGGCGAGCGGCGAGGTCACGACCGACTACGACGCCATCGTCACGGAAACCGTCGGCGACCTGAAGCTGCGCTTCCTGGCCCGCGACTTTTTCCAGAACAACCCGTTCATCCTGCCCGCCTTCACCGGCTATGTGCGCGCCCAGGCCGCCGCCAGCGGCGCCCGCTTTCTCGTCGACGCCTACTGCGGCAGCGGACTGTTCGCCCTCACCGCCGCCCCGGCTTTCGAGCGTGTGGCCGGCATCGAGCTCAGCGCCAGCAGCATCACGTTCGCCCGGGAAAATGCCGCGGCCAACGGCATCGCCAACGCCACCTTCCAGGCGGGCGATGCCTCGGCGATTTTCCGGGGGCTCACTTTTTCCCCCGCCGACACCGCCGTGATCATCGACCCGCCGCGCAAGGGCTGCGACGAGGCCTTCCTCACCCAGCTTTTTGCCTTTGGCCCGCGCGCCGTGGTGTATGTGTCATGCGACCCCGCGACGCAGATGCGCGACCTGAAGCAGTTTCTGGCCGCCGGCTACATCCTGAATGCCGTCCAACCCTTCGATCTCTTCCCGCAGACCCGCCATCTGGAATGCGTCTTGACCCTGCAGCGGAGCTGAAAGGACTGATTCTATTTCTGGAATGTAAATGTGGGGCAAAGCCTGGGGAGTATCCCTCAGTTTAAGAGGGAAGCCCTTTGATCACTGGAGATTTTCGGGCCAGTAAGCGTGGACCGCTAATTTAAGTACGAAAGTGCGTCACAATCCGGCGACTTTTTCCGTCTCGATTGTCAGGTAGGCAATCCGACTTAAAATGATCCTGAGCGTCCACATTCCCAAGACCGCCGGCGTGAGTTTTCGCCAGATCCTGGCCGAGCTGTACCAGGAGGATATTCTCCTGAAATACTGGCAAATGACGGATGCGCGCGGGCAGGTTGTCTCGTGCGTTCCCGGCCATGTCCGCTGCATTCACGGCCATTTTCACCCGCAGGCGCTCCTGCCGGAATTTCCCCGGGCCAGGCTGGTCACCTGGGTTCGCGACCCGGTCGAACGGGTCATCTCTTCCTATTATCACCGGCTGCGCAGTCCCGACTGGCTGCACCCGGTGGACCGTGAATTGCACGCCAGGAAATTGTCGCTGGTTGAATTTGCGGCCCTCGACCTGATGCGCAATGAAATGACGCGCTTCTTCGGGGATAAAAAGCCCGAGGATTTCGCCTTCATCGGCCGGACCGAACAGTTCGATTCATCCCTCGACGAATTCCTGCGCCTGTTTGGATTCAGCCACGTTTCATCCCGGCGGGAAAACTGCAACCCCGGCCGCACCGCTGAACGCTACCCGGTGGACGACGCGACCCGCGGGGAAATCGCGGCCCTCAATGAGCGGGACATCCTGATTCACGAAAAAATCTGCCAAGGGTCCGCCTGAACTGCGCCTGACACCCGGCCCCGGGATTGCCAAACCCTCCTGTTCTGCTAGCGCCTTGGAGGTGAGCCTAACTCCGCCCCTGCTTCCTTCCTCTTCCGCCCGCCACGCCTGGAAATTCTTCCGCACCGGCGGACTCGACCAGGTTTCCCTTGCGACCGCCGCGGATCTGCTCGCCCTCGGCCAGCTCGACCAAAAGCTCTGGGTCGCGCTCTCCTGCCCGGTCAAGGGGCTCGAACTGGATGAGAAGACCCTGGCCCTGATCGATGCCGATGGCGACGGCCGCATCCGCGTGCCCGAGCTCATCGCCGCGGTCGAGTGGACCGCCGCCCGCCTCAAGGATCCCGCGGCCATGCTGCGCGGCGCCGAAGCCCTCCCACTCGCCGCGATCAACACCGCCACGCCCGAAGGCCAGGTCATCCTGGCCGGCGCGAAGCAGATTCTCGCCAGCCTCGGCCGGCCTGACGACCCGGCCGTCCCGGTTGCCGCGACCGACGATGTCTCGAAAATCTTCGCCGCCAGTGCGCTCAATGGCGACGGCGTCATCCCGCCCGAGGCCACGACCGATCCCGACGCGCAGGCCCTGATCAAGGACATCCTCGCCTGCCTCGGCGGCGTGGCCGACCGCACCGGCTCGATCGGTATCACCGCGGAAAAAACCGAGACCTTTTTTGCCGAGCTGGCCGCCTATGTCGCCTGGGTGGAAAAAAGCTCCGCCAAGGACATCGCCGTGCTGGGCGATGCCACCGAGGCCGCCTGCACCGCGCTCAAGGCCGTCCGAGTCAAGATCGACGATTACTTCGCCCGCTGCCGGCTCGCCGCCTTCGACGCCCGCGCCATCGCCGCGCTCAACCGCCAGGAAAGCGAGTACCTCGCCATCGCCGCGAAGGACCTTAAGATCACCGCAGAGGAAGTCGCCGGCTTCCCGCTCGCCCGGATCGAGGCCGGCCGGCCGCTGCCGCTCTTCCAGGGCGTCAACCCGGCCTGGTCCGCCGCCCTCGCGACGCTGCATGCCGCGGTGGTCACGCCCCTGCTCGGCGCCGGCCAGACCTCCCTGACCGAGTCGGAATGGACCGCGCTGTCCGCCCGGTTCGCCGCCTACGAAACCTGGCTGGGCGGCAAGGCCGGCTCGACCGTGGAAAAAATCGGGCTCGCTCGCGCGCGCGAGCTGCTGGCGGGCAGGGGTCGCGACGTCCTCGCGGGCCTGATCGCCCAGGACAAGGCCCTGGAGCCGGAGTTCAACGCGATCTCCGCCGTGGACCGCCTCGTGCGCTATCACCGCGATCTCCGGGCGATCCTGCATAATTTCGTCAACTTCGCCGATTTTTATTCGCCCGGCCGGCTCGCCGTGTTCCAGGCCGGGACCCTCTTCATCGACAGCCGTTCCTGCGAACTCTGCATCCGGGTGGAGGATCCCGCCGCGCACGCCGTCCTCGCCAGCACCAGCAAGGCCTACATCGCCTATGTCGATTGCCGCCGGCCCGGCGGGGAAGCCATGAAGGTGGCCGCCTGCATCACCCAGGGTGACAGCGATTATCTGGTTCTCGGGCGCAACGGCGTGTTCTACGACCGCAAGGGTCGCGATTGGGATGCGACCATCATCAAGATCGTCGATAACCCGATCAGCCTGCGGCAGGCCTTCTGGTCGCCGTACAAGAAACTGGTCCGCATGATCGAGGAGCAGGTCGCCAAGCGTGCGGCCGCGGCGGACGCCGAGGCCAACGCCAAGGTTTCCGCGGCGGCCACGGCCGCGGCCAACGCCGACCCGTCCAAGGCACCCGCCCCGAGGAAAATCGACATCGGCACCGTGGCCGCCCTGGGGGTTGCCGTCGGGGCCATCGGCGGGGCGCTCGCCGCCCTGGCCACCGGCCTCGCCCGGCTCGCCCCGTGGCAGCTGCCGCTCGTGCTGGTCGCGCTGATCCTGCTGATTTCGCTGCCCGCGGTCATCATCGCGTGGCTCAAGCTCCGCCAGCGGACCATCGGGCCGATCCTCGACGCCAACGGCTGGGCCATCAACGGCCGCGTGCGGATCAATATTCCGTTTGGCACCGCGCTCACCGAGCGGGCCGTGCTGCCCGCCGGCGCCCAGCGCTCGCTCAAGGATCCTTACGCGGAAAAAACCCGCGGCCGTACCGCTGTCATCGTGGTGGTTGTGCTCCTGCTGCTCGCGTTGGCTGGCGCGAAGCTCTTCGGCTGCTGGCCCTTTGAGTCGGGCGCAGCGCCGGAGGAAGCGCCCGCGGCCGAGACGGTGGGCTGAGCCCCGTTTGACATTCTGAACGAAGTGAAAAATCCAGTTGGATAAGATCGAAACACCTGGCGAACCCCCGCTGAATTCTTTGCTAAGCTCAGAATGACAATGAGGGAATCTTAGCGTGCGAACGCTGTCCCAGTCCTGAAATGCTCCGCCGGCTTTCCCGTTTCCTGTGGCCCGCCGGCTGTGCCGTCCTGATCGCGGCCTTCGTCGCGATGGTGGCGCGCTTCTATCACCCGGTTTACGGCTTCACGTCGCTGCTGCAATTCGATGCGACAAACGAAGCCACCATGCTGCCCGAGGTGCGCGACCGCCCCGTCTACATCGACCACCGCCAGGGTGGCTATGACGGGTTGTACTATGCGCAGCTGGCCTGTCATCCGTCGCTGCGTGATCCGGCGCTGGGGCCGGCCATGGACGGCAACCTCGTCTATCGCGCCCGCCGCATCCTGGTCAGCGGGCTGGCCTGGGCGCTGGCGCTGGGCAATCCGGCCTGGGCGATCGATATTTACTCGCTGGTGAATCCCGTCTGCTGGCTCGCGCTGGCAGGCCTGGTCTTCACCCTGTTTCCCCCGCGCTCCGCGCATGATGTCATCGCCTGGGCGGGACTCCTTTTTTCCGCCGGCGCACTGGCCAGTGTCCGGCTGGCCCTGACCGACCTGCCGGCCCTCTTGCTGATCACGGGCGCCGTGGTCGCCGTGCAACGCGGCCGGCTGAACGGCGCGGCTGCACTGCTGGCAGCGGCCGGGCTGACCCGGGAGACTTCCCTGCTCGCCGCGCCCGCGCTAGCCGGCGGTACTTGGCGCGAGAATCTTCGGCGGGGCCTGATTCTTGCCGTCCCCCTGGCTCTCTGGCTGCTCTACATCCGCATCGTCGTGGGTCCCGGCAACCAAGGGTGGGGCGCCTTCGACTGGCCCGGCGCCAGGTTGGTCGAAAAGTGGCGCGTGTCCTTGGCGGCACTCCACCAGCCGGATTCCGCAATGCTTGCCTGGACCACGTTGCTCGCCTTGTTCGCCCTGACCGTGCAGGCCGCCTGGTTGCTCGCCCGGCCGCAGGCTTCAAACCGGTGGTGGCGCCTCGGCATCGGCTACGCCGCGCTGCTCCTGCTGCTCGGCTCGGGGGTGTGGGAGGGCAACCCGGGCGCCGCCGCCCGCGTGCTGCTGCCCCTTAATCTTGCCTTCAACCTGCTCGCCCCGCGGTCCCGGGCCGGGCTGGTCCTGCTCATCCTCGGCAACCTCACGGTGCCCGCCGGACTGCTCCAATTGAACAGCCTGCCCAATGACGGGGTCGAGCTGGCCGCCGGCCGGGCGGGTTCCACCACCGTCCTCGTGCAAACCCTCTCCGGCTGGTCCGGGGTCGAGCGCGACGCAGATAACTTCTGGGCCTGGAGCTCGGGCGATGCCGTGCTGGTGGTGCGGGCCCGGCCGGCAGGAACCGCCCTCGGTCTGGCCTTTCATCTCCGCAGCCTGGCGCCGCGCACCGTGGCCGTCAGCCAGGGCGGACACAAGCTCTGGCGCGGGAAGATCGGTCCCGGCTGGCAGGCCGTTTCGCTTGCGTGCACCGACGGCGAAATCCGGTTCCACACCGACACGCCGCCCGTGGCAGAGGGGCCGCAGCCCGGCGCCCGGGCCCTCGCCTTCTGCATCGAGCGCGTGACGCTCAGCGGGATTCGATCCACTCCGGCGACGAATACTGCTCCGTCAGCCCGCTGACCTCGCCCTCGTTGAACTCCGGCCAGGGCGTGGCTTCCGCCGTGACCTGCAGGGCCCCCGCCAGCTGCGCGACAAAATCGTCCTGAAGTTTTTCCCAGTCGATCGCCGCGCCCACCGCCGGACGCCAGAGCGAACCCTGGAAGAGCAGCCCGTGCTTGTTGCGCTTTTGCGCGCCGCCGGCGATTTTCTCCCCGCTTCGCCCGTGCACCACGTCGTAGAGCTCGGCCCGCTGGAAGCACACGCCGCTCGCCCCGCAGGTGGCGCCTTCCGCCGGCGGCTCGCAGGAGGGCTTGATCACCGCGGGCACCTCCTGCAGGCGCAGCGCGGCCGCCAGGCACTCGTGCACCTCGCGGTAGCTCTGGGTCGCGCGCAGGTCCTCCAGCGGATGTCCGCGGGGAATCACCAGCGCATAGGTCCAGTCGTCCCGGTGGTCGACCAACCCTCCGCCCGTGGGCCGGCGGCAAAGGTCCGGCTGGGTCCCCGGGGCCAGGAGACCGCGCACCAGCGCGATTTTCTGCGCGTAGCCAAAGGTAAACGCCGGCCCGTGCCAGCCATAATGCCGGAAGCGCGGCGCCGCCGGGCGCGGGTACCGCTGCAGCAGCAGGAAATCGAGCGCCATGTTTTCCGCGGCGCCGCCGCGGCGGACCGGCAGTCGCTCGAGAACCATGGCTCGCACCGGTGCGGCGGGACTCATGCGTCCAGCAGCGAGCGGGTCGCCTTCAACAGCTCGCTCAGGGCATAGGGCTTCGGCAGGTGGTACCACCGGCTGCGCTTGAGCCAGCCCAGGGCCGGCGGGTTTTCCCGGGCGGTGGTGCACAACACCCGGAGGCCCGGCTCGGCGGCGTGGAGCGTGCGCGCGAACTGGTCGCCCTCGCTGGAAAAGCTGGCGATGAGCAGCTGGGCCGGCTGGTGCAGGTGCCGGGCCTCGCGCAGCGCCATCGCCGGCGCCGCCACCGCGACCACATGGTAGCCATCGGCCGTCAGGATCCCCGTCACCATCTTCCGCACCACCTCGTCCTCCTCCACCAGAAGCACGGTCTCGTGACCGCGGGTGGAGGGCAGGGGCTCGATCGCGGCGTTCCGCTCCGCGGCGCCTTCGCGCAGGTTGGTTTCCGGCAGCAGGATCTCAAACGTCGAGCCCTGCGACAGCTCGCTCCTCACGTTGATGAAGCCGCCGCTCTGCTGGACGACGCCGTGGACCAGCGAAAGCCCGAGGCCGGAGCCCTTGCCCTCGGGCTTCGTGGTGAAGAACGGCTCGAACAGCTGCTTCTGGGTTTCGTGGCTCATGCCCGTGCCATTGTCGCTGACCGTCAGGCAGACGTAGGCGCCCGGCGGGGCGTCGGTGAAGCGACGGTTGAGGCCGGACTTCACCCGGCGCCGGGCGGTGCCGATGACCACCCGGCCGTTCTTTTTCAACGCATCGCGCGCGTTCAGCGTGAGGTTGAGCAGCACCTGCTGGATCTGCGCCGGGTCCGCGCGCACCTGCCCGATGGTGGGATCGAGATCGAGTTCGAGCCTCCCGGCCCCGTCCAGCAGGCGGGCCAGGATGTCGGCGTTATTGCCGACAAACCGGTTGAGGTTGATCACGCGCACCTTCAGCGGCTGGCGGCGGCCGAAGGCGAGCAGCTGGCGGGTGAGGGTGGCGGCCTTCTGGCCGGCCTGGTGGATTTCCTCGACCTCCTTCAGGACCCGCGGCTGGTCCGCGACCTGGCCGGCGAGGATCTGGCAGTAGCCGTTGATGACGGAAAGCAGGTTGTTGAAATCGTGCGCCACCCCGCCCGCCAGCCGGCCCACGGCGTCGAGCCGCTGCGCGTGCACGAGGGCCTCCTGCAGCCGGCGCTTCTCGGTCGTGTCGCGATAGGTGGCCACCAGGTGCGTGGCCCGGCCCCGGGCGGTGGGGATCACGCTGAGGTTCCACGCGGCATGGATGGTCGTGCCGTCCTTGCGCAGCAAATAACCCTCCCCGGCCAGCGGCCGGCCGGCGCGGGCGCCCCGCCGCCAGCGCCCGATTTTTTTTCCATCGGCCTTGTCGGCGTGGAGGAAGGAAGGATTCCGCCCGGTCAGCCCCGCAGATGTGTGCCCGGTCATCGCGCAGAAATTCTCATTGGCGAAAATGATCTCCAGGTCGGCCGCGGCGGGACCGCACCGGGCGATAAACACGCCCTCATCCTGGGCGCGCAGCGCGGCGCCCAGCAGGGCGTCCGGCACCACCGGGTTGGCAGGACGCCAGTTTTTCTTCACGGGGAGAGGCGCTCGACCGTCCAGCCGCCGTCCGCGGCGCGCCGGTAGCGCAGCCGGTCATGCAGCCGGCTGCGCCGGCCCTGCCAGAATTCCACCGTCTCGGGGTTGACGCGGAATCCGCCCCACTGCGGCGGCAGCGGCACCGGGCGGCCGGCATATTTTATCTCCAGCTCCTTCATCGCCTCCTCCAGCACCTTGCGGCCGGTAATGATGCTGCTCTGCGCCGAGGCCCACGCGCCCAGCTGGCTGGGCAGCGGACGGCTGTGGAAATACGCCTCCGCCTCCTCGCGCGAAACCTTCGCCACGGGGCCCTCGACGATCACCTGGCGCTCGAAGGCAAACCACGGAAACAGCAGCGTGGCGCGCGGGTTGGCGTCAAGCTCGCGGCCCTTGCGACTCTCGTAGTTCGTGTAGAACACAAAGCCGCGGCCGTCCACGCTCTTGAGCAGCATGGTGCGAGCCGAGGGCCGGCCCTCGCGGGTGGCGGTCGCCAGCACCATGGCATTCGGCTCGACCAGCTTCGACGCCTCGGCCTCCTGGAACCATTTCTCAAACTGCCGGAACGGATCTCGCGCCAGATCCTTCTCGGTCAGGCCGGCAAGGGAGTATTCTTTTCTGAGGTCGGCCAGTGACATGGGAGGGTCGCGCGACCTTGGGCGCGCACAGGCGCCCTGTCAAAAATCATCTCGTCAGCGCCCGGATCCATTCCGCCGCGGCGGGAAACGCCTGCAGCAGCGCGGCCCGCCCGCCGAGCTCGAACTCCCGTTCGTCCCATGCGGGCGTCACGGTGCAACCCAGCAGGGCCCAGCCCAGCGGATTCGCCCCCGGCACCAGCCGGGCCGCCTGCCACGCGCCGCCCGGCACGGGAAGCTGCGGCCGCTGGCCCGCCGCCACCTGCGCGCCGAGCCGCGTCACCCGCAGGGCTCCGCTTGCGGGCTCGATCAGGGCGTGTTCCACCGGGTCACCCGCATAATGATGCCAGAGTTCCTCCGCCTGCAGCCGGTGCCAGGCCGAGAAATCGTCCGGCGTCAGCAGGAACCAGATCGCCGAACCCGCGGCTCGGCCCGACGCCAGCCGGGTTTCACTCACCCACGCCGGCCGAAAATAGCCGCCTTCCCGCGGCAGCGGCACGAGCCCCAGTTCCGCGATGATTTTTTCCGCTTCGGCGTTCATGCGTTCAGCCAACCATGGAAAGCGGGCCGGGTGAAAGCCCGGAGTGGGACTGGGACCCGGAGCCCGCGGAGAACACGGAGAGAAGCCGGACAGGGGGATGGTACCCCGGCATGCTTCCTCGTTTTTCTCTCCGTGTCCTCCGGGTTGAAAAATTAAAACCGCGCTTCCGTTTCGGCGCCATTCCCCGATTCTCCCCGGATGCATTTTGCCCCGTGGATCTATCCGCTGTTCTTCGTGATCGGCCTGCTGGCCGGGTGGGTGGACACGATTGCCGGCGGCGGCGGGCTCATCGCCCTGCCGGCCCTGCTAACCCTCGGGCTGCCGGTACCGCTCGCGCTCGGCACCAACAAGCTCCAGTCGGCGTGCGGCACGCTCTCCGCCTCGTGGCATTTCGCGCGCAGCCGGCTGGTCGACATCCGCACCTGCGGCCTCGGCATCGGCGCCACGCTGGTCGGGGCGGCGGCCGGCACGCTGACCGTGCAGCAGGTCGATTCCCGCCTGCTGGGCCGGTTGGTCCCGTGGCTGCTGGCGGTGATTCTGATCTACACCGTTTTCCGGCCCGCCGTGGGCGTGGAAGACCGGCCGCCGCGGCTGCGGGCGGGCGTGTTCTTCGGGATCTTCGGGCTGCTGCTGGGATTTTATGACGGGTTTTTCGGGCCCGGGGCCGGGGCGTTCTGGGCGATCTCACTGATCGTGCTGCTGGGTCAGAACTTCGCCCGGGCCACCGCCCACACCAAGGTGATGAACGCCACCAGCAACGTGGTGTCCGTGATCCTGTTTGCCCGCGCCGGGCTCGTCGTCTTCGGGATCGGACTGGTCATGGGCGCCGGCCAGCTCGTTGGCACCTGGTTGGGCTCGCGGCTGGTGGTTCAGCGGGGCTCCCGGTTCATCCGGCCCGTTTTCTTGACGGTGGTCGCCTTGACGCTTCTCCGGCTGCTCTGGGTCAATTACCGGTAAGCCTGCTTTAAGGCTTTGGCTGGGCCGGCCCGCGGGGTAGGTTAAATCATCCTCATGTCACCCGCCGCCTATCTCGACCGCCACGCCGCTGACCTGACCGGCCTGCTGCACCGGCTCGTCCGCCTCCCGACCGTCAATCCGCCCGGGGAGCACTACGACGCCATCACCTCGCTGCTCGCGGCGGAGCTCCGCGCGACCGGCCTGGCCACGCAGCGCTTCACGATCCCCCGCGCCCAGCTGCGCCGCCACCTTCCGCCCGACCAGCACGCTTTCCCGCGCTACAACGTCCTGGGCAAGCTCCGGGCCCCCGATGCAAAAAAAACGGTTCATTTCAACGCCCACTACGACGTCGTGCCGGTTTCCGGCCAGTGGCAGCACGGCGGCCCGTTCAGCGGCAAGGTGGCCGGCGGCTGGATCTATGGCCGCGGCAGCTCCGACATGAAGGGTTCCCACGCGAGCCTCTTGATGGCGCTCCGCGCCCTGCGCGCCACCGGCACCGCGCCGCGGATGAATGTCGAGGTGTCCTTCACCGCCGACGAGGAAACCGACTCCTTCCTTGGCACCGGCTGGCTTGTCGAGCACGCCCCGATCCGGCCCGACTACGCCATTGTCATGGAAGGCGGCGAAGGCGGCCACGTCTGCTGCGGCCACAACGGCGTGGTCTGGCTTGAGGTCACGGTCCACGGCCGCGCGGCCCACGGCTCGCTGCCCGAGCGCGGCATCAACGCCCTGGAGAAAATGTCCGCGCTCGTCCTCGGGCTCGGCGACTACCAGCGCCAGCTCGCGCGCCGCACCTTCACGACGCCCGAGGGCAAGGTCATGCACCCGACGCTCAATCTCGGCGGCACCTTCAGCTCCGGCGAGGGCGGCAAGATCAACACCGTGCCCGCGCTCGCGCGGTTCTCCATCGACCGGCGCGTCATCGCCATCGAGACCGTCGCCGCCGCCGAACGCGAGCTGCGCGCCGTCCTCGCGGCCACCGCCCGCCGCATCCCCGGCTGCCGCATCACCGTGGCCAAGGTGTCCGACAACCATCCCTGTTACAACGCCCCGAGGCATCCCTTTTTCGCCGCAATGGCCCGGAGCGTCACCCGCGTGCGTCGCTCGCCGACGACCTTCAACGTCTCCACCGGCTTCAACGACATGCATTTCTTCTCGCACCACCTGAAGATCCCGACGCTCGGCTACGGTCCCGGCGGCCAGAACGAGCACGCGATTGACGAGCGCGCGCGGGTGAAGGACCTCGTCGCCGGCGCCAAGATCTACGCCGACCTGCTGACAACGTTCGCCGGCTGATCGCGGGATCGCGGAAACGCGGAAGGGAGGAAACCCTGAAATCCGAGGTCATTTCCGCGCTTCCGCGCTTCCGCGATCCAGATTCCGCTCACCGCGCGAGTCCGTGGCGGATCATATTCACCGCGATCGCGGCGAGCAGGAGGGCGATGATCTTCGAGATCGCCCGCAGGCCCGTTGTGCCGATCTTGCGCCCGAGCCAGTCGCTGTAGGCGAAGGCCAGCACCACCAGCACGAGGTTCGCCGCGAGCGCGACCAGCGTCACCTGCCAGCCAAGCGTCTGCGCTAGCAGGATCAGCGTGGTGATCGAGGCCGGCCCGGCGATCAGCGGCATGCCGAGCGGCACCACGCCAAAGTCATCGGCCAGCTTTGCCGGCTCCTCGGCCGCGGATTGGATCAGGTCGCGCGCGGCCAGGATGAAAAGGATCAGCCCGCCCGCGATCTGGAAGTCGCTCACCGTGATCCCGAGCGCGGCAAAGATCGTCTGGCCGAGAAACAGGAACAGCAGCGCCACGAGGCCGCCCGTCCAGGTCGCCTGGTTGGCGATCTTCTTCCGCCGCTCGACCGGCACCCCCGCGCCCATCGCCAGGAAGATCGCCGCCAGCCCGACCGGGTCGATCGCCACGAACAGCGGGATGAAGGCTTTCAGGAAAATTTCCAGGGGCGCGGCCATGCCGCCCAATCTTCCCGTCGTCCCGGCCGGGCGCAAGCCCTTGGGCGGTCAGAGCGCCCGGGCCAGGGCCTCGGCCGCGCCGGCCTCCTCCGCCGCCGGCAGGTAAAGGTGGAAGGTGGTGCCGCGGCCCACCGTTGATTCCACCTCCATCCGTCCGCCATGCCGGGTGACGATCGCGTAAACCGTCGCGAGGCCTAGGCCTGTGCCGGTCGCCTTGGTCGTGAAAAAGGGATCGAAAATCTTCCGGAGGTTTTCCGGGGAAATGCCGCTCCCGGTGTCGGCCAGGCTCACCTGCACCACCCGCGACCCGGCGGGCAGGGCGCCCCGGCCCTCGGCCAACAGCAGGTTGCGCGCGGTGACCTGCAGGGTGCCCTGCTGGTCCATGGCCTGCACCGCGTTGAGCGCGAGGTTGTTGATCACCTGGCCCAGCTGGCTCGCGTCCGCCTCAACCTCCCAAAGGTCCGGCGCCGTGACGACAGCCACGTGCACCGCCGGGGCCTCCATCACCGCCAGGCCAACGGACTCCCGGATGATTCCGGGCAAGGCCATCCGCTGCTTGGTGAGCAGGCCCCCGCGGGCGAAGGTGAGCAGTTGCTGCGTGAGCCCGCGCGCCCGCCACGTGGCCTTTTCGATGCTCTCGAGCCGCAGGTCGAGCACCGGGGAAAGCCCGGGTTCGGTCTGCGCGAGCGAGAGCTGGCCGATGATGACCGTGAGGATGTTGTTGAAATCGTGGGCGATCCCCCCGGCCAGCAGGCCGAGTGACTCGAGCTTGGCCATGCGCTCCCGTTCCTCGGCCCGGCGCCGGTCCTCCGTGATGTCGCGGAATACACCGAAGATGCCCACCGGCCGGCCGGCGATATCCCGGATGATATCGGCCCGGACAAACGCCGGGATCCGGCGGCCGTCCTTCGTCTTCACCTCGGTTTCGCCCGCCCACGAGCGGCCGGCCCGGATGCTCCGGTGGATTTCCTGGGCTGTCGCCGGATCGGCAAAGAGCGCCCCCGGTGTTTCCACCGCATTGAGTTCGTCCACGGAATAGCCGAAGAGCGCTTGGTGTGCCCGGTTGTGATAGAGCGACGTGGACTCCATGTCGCCGATGCCAATGGCCTCCGAGGCGCTTTCCACCGCCTGGCTGATGCGCAGCAGGGTTTGCTCCGTCCGCCGCAACTCGGCCGCCACCCCCTCCTGGGCGCGCACGACCGCCTCGTGGCGGCGCCGCAGCCGGAGGCCGAGCCCCAGGCCCGCAGCGAGGAGGAACCAGGGCAGGAACAGCAGGACGGTCATGAACCCGTTCATGGTTGCGGCCGGCCGGTCACGGGCCCGGGGGCCGCTGAGACTACGCGCGCCGGGGGCCGGCGGATGCTTTCGCCCTTGTTTCGCCTACCGCCTGCCGGCAACTTTGCCGGGTCTATCCCATGAAAATCGACGCCACGCTCACTCCAGCCCAGCTCCTGCAGAAGGTTTCCCGCGTGTTTGAACTCGCGGGCCAGAAAATCCGCGCGATCGACGCGTCCTGGGACTCCGCCCGGGGCACGCCGGTCTTCACCGTCAAGGGCAAGTACACCTCGCGCGGCTGGACGGAGTGGACGCAGGGTTTCCAGTTCGGCCTGGCTTTCCTGCACTTTGACGCCACCGGCGACCAGGGCTCGTTGAAGCTGGGCCGGGAAAAGACCCTGAAGTACATGGCGTCGCATGTTTCCCACATCGGCGTGCATGACCACGGCTTCAATAATATCTCCACCTACGGCAACCTCCGCCGCCTGATGCTCGAGGGGAGGATCCCCTTCAACCAGGACGAGCTGAACTACGCCGAGCTCGCGCTCAAGGTGTCCGGGGCCGTGCAGGCCGCCCGCTGGTCCACCACCGCCTACGGCACCGGTTATGTCTACTCCTTTAACGGCCCGCACTCGCTCTTTTCGGACACCATCCGCTCGATGCGCTCGCTCGTCGTCGCCGACCAGCTCGGCCATGTCCTGATGGGCGAGGGGGACAAGCCCGCCAACCTGCTCCTCCGGGCCCTGGAGCACGCGAAGACCACCGCGCGCTTCAACGTCTACTTCGGCGAGGGCCGCGATCATTACGATGTCCGGGGCCGCGTCGTCCATGAGTCGATCTTCAACCGCAATGACGGCAATTACCGCTGCCCGTCGAGCCAGCAGGGCTTCTCGCCGTTCACCACGTGGACGCGCGGCGCCGCCTGGATCATCGCCGGCTACGCCGAACAGCTGGAGTTCCTCGACACCGTGAAGGGCTCCGCGCTGGACGCGGCCGGCGGACGCCGCGCCGTCACCGACCTCTTCCTCAAGACTGCCCGTGCGACCAGCGACTACTACATCGACGGCTATACCGCGAAGGACGGCATTCCCTACTGGGATACCGGCGCGCTGCACACCCACGCGCTGGGCGACTACCAGCAGCGCGCCGCGGACCCGTTCAATGCCTTCGAGCCCGTCGACAGCTCCGCCGCCGCGATCGCCGCGCAGGGTCTCATCCGCCTCGGCAATTACCTCGCGGCCCACGGGGAAAAGGCCGCGGGGAAAAAATACCTGCAGGCCGGGCTCACCGTCGCCCACACGCTCTTCGCCGAGCCATACCTCTCGACCGATAAGAAACACCAGGGCCTGATCCTCCATAGTGTTTATCACCGCCCGAACGGCTGGGATTACATCCCGAAGGGTCAAAAGGTGCCGTGCGGCGAGTCCTCGATGTGGGGCGACTACCACGCGATGGAACTCGCGCTGCTCATTTCGCGGATGGCCGCCGGAAAGTACTACACGTTCTTCTGAGCGCCGTGCCAGACGGCAGGGAGTTGAGCGCCCAGACGCTTAGAGGCAAAGGCCTGAGCCAAGAACTGAGGGAGGCTTGCTTCAGATCGAACTTTGCGCCTTGGCGTCTTTGCGCTTAATAAAATTCACGGAATGTCCGCCACGCTCCTCAACCTCTACGACCTCACCCATGAGGAGCTGCGCGTGCAGCTGGTGCGCTGGGGGTTCAATCCGTTTCACACGGCCCGGCTCTGGAACTACCTCTACATCGAGCTCGCGGACTCGTTCGACGCCATGCCGGAGCTGCCGGCCAAGGTGCGCGCGCGGCTCGCCACGGACGCCCGGCTGGGCGTGCTGGCCACGGCGCTCGAGACCGATTCAAGCGATGGTTTCACCCGCAAATACCTGCTGTCTCTGGCCGATCAGGAGCGCATTGAGACCGTGCTCATGCGCTACACCGGCCGGGTGACGGCCTGCATCTCCAGCCAAGTCGGCTGTGCGATGGGCTGCGTCTTCTGCGCGACCGGCCAGATGGGCTACACCCGGCACCTCACGCCCGGCGAGATCGTTGCGCAGGCCGTCCACGTCGCCCGCGCCCTGCGACAATCCACCCAGCCGCCCCACAGCCAGTGTCACGTAATAGGTGACACTTCCGGACCCCGCCTCCGCAACGTCGTGCTGATGGGCATGGGCGAGCCGCTACACAACTACGACGCCGTCATGCAGGCCGTGGACATCCTGCGGGACGAGCGCGGCCTCGCCCTCGGCTCCGAGCGGATCACGCTCAGCACCGTCGGTGTCGTCCCCGGCATCCTTCGGCTGACAAAGGAAAAGCGTCCCCTCCATCTCGCCGTCTCACTGCACGCCGCCACGCAAGCCGGCCGCGCCGCCCTCGTGCCCGCCGCGAAGAAATGGCCGCTGGACGAACTCATGGCCGCGTGCCGGACCTACAGCGAGACGACCGGCCGGCGGATTTTCTACGAGTGGACGCTGATCGAGGGACAGAACGATTCCGCCGACCACGCCCGGGCCGTCGGCCGGCTGCTGCACGGCCTGCCCGCGCAGGTGAACCTGATCCCGCTCAATCCCACCGCGGGTTACGCTGGCAGCCCGACGCGCACGGATGCCGCCCGGCACTTCCAGCACATCCTCCAGGAGGAATTCAAACTCCCCAGCACCGTGCGCCAGCGCCGCGGCATCGACATCGCCGCCGGCTGCGGCCAGCTCGCCGTGGCGGAGAAATGATTCTCACCACGAAGGGCACGAAGCCCACGAAGATCGATCCCTTCCATCCCACCGCAAAGGATGCGAAGGCAGAGCGATGACTTCCTGATTCAGGGCATCTTGGCGCTCTTTGCGTCCTTTGCGGCAAAATCCAGCCTCCGTGGGCTTGGTCTTCTTGGGCTTGGCGCCCCTCTTGGTTAACTTTTCCCGCGCCGCGCCTGCACTGCCGCAGCCAGTTGGGCGAAGAGCGGGGGCGTCTTTTCCCATGCCAGACAGCCATCCGTGATGCTCCGGCCGTAGACCAGCGGCTTCGCCTGGTAGTCCTGCGCGCCGCCGAGGAGATTGCTCTCGATCATCACGGCGGCAATGACGGTTTCGCCGCCGGCGATCTGCTCCGCGACGTCGGCCACGACGGCCGCCTGCTTCTCCAGGTCCTTGCCGCTGTTCGCGTGGCTGCAGTCCACCATGAGATGGGGCGGCAGCTGGTTTTTCTTCAACAGCGCCGCGGCGCCCTGGACGTGTGCCGCGGAATAATTCGGCCCCTGGCTGCCGCCACGCAGGACCAGGTGCCCGTGCTCGTTGCCCGCCGTGCCCATCACGGCCGGCGCGCCTTCGCGCGTGAGCGAGGGAAACCAGTGCGGGTGGCGCGCCGAGCGGATCGCGTCCACCGCCACCTGGATGTCGCCGTCGGTGCGGTTCTTGAACCCCACCGGCATCGACAGCCCCGAGGCCAGCTCCCGGTGCACCTGGCTCTCGACCGTGCGCGCACCGATCGCGCCCCACGAGACGAGGTCCGCGTAGTACTGGCCGAGCGTGGTATCGAGAAACTCGGTCGCCACCGGCACGCCGAGCCCGGTGACGTCGATCATCAGCTTCCGCGCGATGCGCAGGCCGGCGTTGATCTGGAAACTGCCATCGAGGAACGGGTCGTTGATCAGGCCCTTCCAGCCCAGCACCGTCCGCGGCTTCTCAAAATAGACGCGCATGAGCAGCAGCAGATCCTGCGCATAGATCGGCGCCACCTCCCGCAGCCGCTGGGCATACTCGACCGCTGCCGCCGGGTCGTGAATCGAGCACGGGCCCACCACCACGAGCAGCCGGGAGTCCGCCCCGGTGACAATCGCCTCCACCTCGCGGCGGCTGCGCGCCACGAGGGCGGCGCGGGCATCGTCGAGCGGCAGGTCGTCCTCCAGCACGGCCGGGGCGATGAGCGGCTTGGTGGCGCGGATGCGCAGGTCGGAAGTGGAGGGATGCATGGGAGGTGAAGCCTATAGGCCGGCTGGCCGGCTGCCATCTTTTCCGCGAGGTGAGTCGGGCAAGGCGGAACGTCCAACATTCAACGCTGAACATTGAACATCGAAGTCCGGAGACGGTGGAGCGGACTTCAAGGTGAGGTGTTCGCTGTTGGACGTTGGATGTTTCTGCATCCACCACCCGCCAGCCAGTCTCGCCACCGCAACGCCTATGACCCAAGCAACTGCTGCGCCTGCTTCACCACCGCCGTCGGCCGGACCTGTACCTCGGCCAGGTTGCCCACCAGGCCGTGGCGCCGGCCGGCATGGATCAACGTCAGCCAGCCAAGCGACGCAGCTTCCGTGGTCGAGGCCTGCTCGGCGGCGGCATCGATCACCGCAGCCGGCAGCACCAGCTGATCCTTCGGCAGCAATCCCTTGTCGCCGAGGAAAAGGGACAGCGAGGACCCGAGCAGTCCGAGCCAGGCCGTGGGCCGGGCCGCCGGGGCATAGATGACCCCGCTCTTTTCCGGCGACCATTCCATGAACATGCGGACCTGCTCGTGCAGCTGGGTGAGCTCGGAGTCCGCCGTGGTGGAATTCCACCGCACGTTGAAGACCTTGCGCTCGCGCAGCTTTTTGACCTCCCAGACTCTGAGCACGAGTTCGTAGTCGTCCGCGACCTGGCGCAGCGCCCCGGTGAAAATATAATCGAGTCCACCCGAGGTGGTTTCGATGAGCTGCCGGAGGTTATCCGTGGTCCACTCGTTCCCGAGTAGGGCGTAGTGCTGCTGGTTCATCACCCCGATGGCCGCAATCGGCGCATAGTGGGGCGAAAAATAAAAGGTCTCCGCCAGCCAGAGCGGCAGCGCCCGGGTCAGCCGGCCCGCCCCGGTCTCGGGTTTCCGCATGACTTCCGCGAGGTCGCTGACGCCCATCAGCGCCAGCTGGGTGAACGCCACGCGCCGCAGCCGCTCACCCTTGGCCGGCAGGATCTGTCCCGCCAGCGCCTCGAGCCCGTAAAACCACATCGGCTTGCTGATGGAGACAAAGTTGACCTGCGGGGGCGCGGCCGGCGCATCCGGCGCCCCGGGTGAGGTTTCCAGCGGCAGCAGGTCCGCGTTGATCAGTTCGGCAATCGCATTCGAAAAACCATGGAGCCGCTCCTCCAGCTCGGGCCGCTGGAGGGCAAACAGGATGTCGAGCACATGCTGCGCGGCATCGGCCTGGCGCAGCACCAGATAAGCCTGGAGCAGGTTCAGTCCGGTCGCGGGACCGTGGCGCTCGGCGTCGTAGCGCGGCGCCACCAAATCCACGATTTCCCGGACGTGTCCGTTGATTCCAAGGTCGGCCGAGATGGTCACCAGCACATCGGCGCGGTCACCCGCCACCGCCAGCACCTGTTCGTAAAGGATGAGGGCGCCCGCAAGATCCTTTGCCTCAAGCCGCTCGCGGGCGGTGACCAACTGGGGGAGCACGCCGCCGCCGGCCGCCGCGGCGCTTTCAGCGGTGGTTGGCACCGCCGCCGGGTCCGGCTTCTTGCCTGAGAGTCGGTCGAAAAATCCCATGGACCCCGAGAAAAGCAGCGAGCCCGCAGCTGGCGACGCTAAATCCGGCGGCGCCAGAGATAGACCCCGCGGGCACAGACCACGCCCGCCACCGCGGCCAGCGGCTCCGGCCGCACGCCGGGATCGGCCAGCGCCGCAAACAGCGGCCGGCCCGAGTAAAGCTCGATGAGGATCTTCAGGACCAGCAGCCCGAGCAGGACCCACCAAAACCAGGCGTCGCTTTGCCGCCGGGAGCTCTGTTCAAAGGCCAGCAAAGCCACCATCCCGGCCGTCAGCCCGGACAATCCGCCGTAGCGCAGCAGGGTGGGCTCCAGCATCAGCAGGAGCGCCCCGATCAAGGCTGGGGCCAGCGCGAGCAGCCAGCGGGTGCGGCCGGGCGCGATCTGCTCCGCCCAGATTCCCGCCGGCACAAGCACGGCCAGGTTCCACCACAGCTGGCGCGCACCAAACTGGACGAAACTTCCCGTCCACAACCGCCATACTTCACCCTGCAAGACCGCCGCGCGGTCAAAGACCAGCGCGGACTCCCAGCCGCGGCTGATCGGCACGACCAGCGCCAGCACCGCAACCGAGACCGTCGCCCACGGCGTGACCAGGCGGGGAGTTTCAGAACGGTCCGGCGGCATCGGTGAAAGCGTGGCGGCCGAGGTGCAAGGCCTGGGTTCGGTTCATAAAATAGGTTTCAAACGCAAAGACACGAAGGACACAAAGATCGATCGAAAGAAAGACAACCTGGCGCCAACCTTCGCGTCTTGGCGTTTATCCGGTTCACGCCCCGGGCGCCGGAATATCCCCGGGCGCCACGCCCGTGCGCACCGCAATCGTGGCGCAGACTTTCGGAACATACATGCGGGTCTCCGTCGACAGCGCATCCGCGACTTCGGCAAAGCTGTGCGCGCTCCTTGCCGCCAGCAGCCGCCGCACGCGGCCCTCGCCGGCATTGTAGGCCGCGAAGGCCAGCGGCCAGTCGCCGAATTTCTCGTGCAGGGTCCGGAGATAATGCGCCGCGGCCCGGGCGGACTTCTCCGCGTCGGCCCGTTCATCCGGCAGGAAGGTGCTGAGCCCCAGCGCGCGCGCCGTGTCCGGCATGAGCTGGAAAAGTCCCTTGGCCCCCACCGGGCTGCGGGCTGCGGGATCGAGCGTGGATTCCGCCTCGGCCAGCCAAGCCAGCTCGGGAGGCACGCCTTCGGCGACAAACGCCGCCCGAAGGATCGGGATCAGCTCGTCCGCCCGCGCCGGCCGCGGACGGGCGCGGACGCGGGCCAGCCAGAGATCGTAATAGGGAATAGTGACGACGGCCCGACCGGGCCGGCTGACCGGAGGCCGCAATGCCGACCGCCGGACCGCTTCCTTCGCCGCCTCGATGTAGTCGAGCCGCACCCCCAGCCAGTCGGCATAATCCTCGTAGCCCGGCAGCACGCGCAGGGCGGCCAGCGCGGCCCTCGCCTCATTTTCATACGCGGCCAGCGCGGCGAGATCGTTGTTGTCCAGCGCCTGCTGGAGCCGGGTGGCAAAGTCGTTCCAGCGCTTGCGCGAGGGAAACTCGTACTGCGCCTTCACCTCCGGTGGCGCGTAGGCGTCGAACAGGGATTTACCCGCCTCGTAAAGCTCATCGGAGGACGGCAGATCGGGCGGCTTCGCCGGCGGCGACGGTTCCGCCGCGGCCAGAACGGTAGCCGTGGCCAAGACGGACAAGATCACACGGGAACGCATGGTAAAACAGACCCCGATGAACCCAACAGGTTGCCGTCATCTAGGCCAGCCCCGGGGTAAAACAGTCAGCGCCGCAATCAGGTTCAAACCAACTGAATTTTTTAACCAAGGATTATACGGATTCGATCCGAATGTTGGAGCTGAACCGGAGCGATCAATCCCCGTCGGAAAGTTTTATCCGGATCGAATCCGTGTGATCCGTGGTTAAATTTTCCGGTGAATTGGAAATGTCCTCGCCACGACCCGGGAGTTTACCGTTTGACCCTCCCGGGGCGGGCTTTAATCAGGACCGCTCCCGCCGTGAACCGCGTCCACGTCAAGACCTATGGGTGCCAGATGAACGAGCGCGACAGCGAGGCTGTCGCGGCCATGCTGCGCGCCCGGGGTTATCGCATCGTGGGCCGGGAGGACGACTGCGACATCCTGCTGCTCAATACCTGCTCCGTGCGGGACGCCGCCGAACAGAAGGCGATCGGCAAGGCCGGCAATGTGCTCGCCCGCAAAAAGAAGAACCCCGACTTCGTCCTCGGGATCCTCGGGTGCATGGCGCAGAACCGCGGAGCCGCGCTCCTCGACCAGCTGCCGGACGTCGACCTGATCGTCGGCACCCAGAAATTCCACCAGGTCCCGGACTATCTCGACAACCTCCGCGCGGCCCGCGACGCCGGCGTGCCGCTCGGCGCGACAATCGTCGATCTGGCCGAGGAAGCTGGCTCGCAGAACACCATCCGCGACCACGAGCTCGCCGAGCACCAGGTCAGCGCCTTTGTCTCGATCCAGCAGGGCTGCAACATGGACTGCGCCTTCTGCATCGTCCCGAAGACCCGCGGCGATGAACGCTCGCGGCCGATGGATGAGATCGTCGCCGAATGCCGGACCCTCGCCGCCCGCGGCGTGAAGGAGGTCACCCTGCTCGGCCAGATCGTGACCAGCTACGGCCGGCGCGATTACGTCCACACCGGCGGCGTGACGCCGTTCGTACAGTTGCTCGAGCGGGTGCACGCCCTCGACGGCATCGAGCGCATCCGCTTCACCTCGCCGCATCCGCGCGGGTTCAAGCAGGACCTGGTCGAGGCCTACGGCCGGCTGCCGAAGCTCTGCGGCTATGTCCACCTGCCGATGCAGTCCGGCAGCAACCGCATCCTCCGCGCGATGAACCGGCCCTACACGCGTGAGCGCTACCGCGAAATTGTGGACGCCCTGCGCGCCGTGCGGCCCGACATGTATTTCTCGACGGATGTGATCGTCGGCTTTCCCGGCGAGACCGAGGAGGACTTCGCCCAGACGCGCGAGCTGTTCGAGGCCTGCAACTACGACATGGCCTATGTGTTCAAGTACTCGATCCGCACCGGCACGCCCGCCGCGACCATGGAGGGGCAGGTGTCCGAGGAGCAGAAGGAGGCGCGCAACCAGACCCTGCTGGCGGTGCTTGCCCGCAATTCCGAGCGCCGCAACGCCACCCTGGTGAACACGGTCGAGGAGGTCCTGGTCGAGGGCCCCGACAAGACCGGCCGGCGCTTCACCGGCCGCACGCGCGGGAACCGCGTGTGCATCTTCGAGGCGGAACCCCGGCTCATCGGTTCGCTGGTGCCGCTGAAAATCACGCGCGCCAGCGTGAGCACGCTGTATGGCGAGTTGGTGTTATCGGGTGTGACAAGTGACCTGTGACAGGTGACGCGTTCGAACCCCGGTCGCATCTCTCAGAATTTACTCGTCACGGTCCCCGCGCCACTCGTCACTCGTCCCATGTCACTTTTTCTCGCCACCCTTCTGCCCGGCCTGTTCCTCGCCGTGCTGGGTGGCTTGCTGGTTTCCAACCAAACCGTGGTGACGGCCTCCCTGCAGTCACTGCCCCGCTCAACGACGGCCACGGTCCTGCTGTTTGGCGGCGGCGCGCTGTGGTTCCTCTGGATCGTCTGGCATTCGTCGATGGCGGATAATTTTGAGCACCCGGTGCTGCTGACGGCGGCCTTCGCCGTCGTGGCCGGGCTGTCATTCAAATGCGTGCCCGATTTTCTCGCCGTGCGCGGGCTCTGCGTGCTGGTGCTGCTGGGGGGGTGGTACCTGCGCGCCGCGGCCTACATGGAATATGACAAGCCACTGCGCCTGTTGATGGTGACACCCCTTTACCTGCTGATTGCCGCTGCGATCTGGCTCGGCGTGCAGCCTTACCGGCTGCGGGATTTTTTCGGCTGGCTCTTCCTGCGGTCCGGGCGCGCCCGGACCCTCGGGGCCGGGCTGCTGGCCTACGGGCTGCTGCTGGCGGGCGTGGCCTTCACTTACTGACCCCGGCACCGTGACCAGCGAAACGCCCGTCCTCCTCATCCTCGCCGGTCCCGCCGGCTCGGGCAAAAGCACGCTGTGCGACCGGCTCGTGGCCGAGGTGCCGGGATTCTCCCGCGTCGTCACCACCACCACGCGCACGCCGCGGACCGGGGAAGTGGACGGCGTCCATTATCATTTCCTCACGCCGGAGCAGTTTGACGCCAAAGTCGCCGCCGGCGCCTTTCTGGAATGGGCGTGGGTGCACGGCCGGAAGCGCTACGGCACGCTGGCTTCCAGCGTGCTCGATCCCATGGCGCAGGGCCGGAGCCTCGTCCTCAGCGTGGATGTGCAGGGCGTGGAGAGCTTCCGCCGCGCCGCGGCGGCAAACCCCCTGCTCGCCCGGCGCATGACCACGGTCTTCATCGTCGTGGACCACGAACGGCTCGTTGCGCGCATGCGCGGACGGGCGCAGGACGACGAGGAGGAGATCGCCGCCCGGATGCGGACCGCGGAGCGCGAGCTGCGCGAGGCGTCGAAGTTTGACTTCCTGATCGAGAGCCGCACGCGCGACGAGGATTTCGCCGCGCTGCGGGCGATCCTGGAAAAAGCGCGCGTGCGCGCGATGGGTTAAACGCTAAGACGCGAAGGCCAGAGCGAAGCAATTCCCCTTGCTTTGCTCCGAAATTTGCGCCTTCGCGCCTTTGCGTTTTTCAGACCGCCGACTGCGGCCGGGACGGCTGCGGCCAGTCGAGGTGGAAGAACTTCCCGCGCGGCTGGTCGGTGCGCTCGTAGGTGTGGGCGCCGAAGTAGTCGCGCTGCGCCTGGAGCAGGTTCGCCGGCAGGCGGGCCGACCGGTAGCTGTCGTAGTAGGCGAGGGCGGAACTGAAGGTCGGCGCGGCCACGCCGCACTCGGCGGCGAGCGAGACGACCTTGCGCCAGTTGGCCTGGGCCGACCGGACCGTCTTGGCGAAATACGGGTCGAGCAGCAGGTTCGCGAGGTCCGGCTTCCGGGCGTAGGCCTCGGTGATCTTCTGCAGGAACGCCGCGCGGATGATGCAGCCGCCGCGCCAGATCTGGGCGATCTCGCCGAAGTTGAGCGTCCAGCCGTATTCCTGCTGCGCCGTCCGCATGAGCTGGAAACCCTGCGCATAGGAGCAGATTTTCGAGCAGTAAAGCGCGTCGTGGATCGCGGCGAGCAGCGCCTTGCGGGAGCCGCGGTACTTTTTGTCGGGACCCTTCAGGATCTTCGAGGCGGCGACGCGCTCCTCCTTGATGGCGGAGATGCAGCGCGCGAACACCGCCTCGGCGACCGTCGGCGCGGGCACGCCCATGTCGAGGGCGTTGGTCGAGGTCCACTTGCCCGTGCCCTTCTGGCCGGCGGTGTCGAGGACGATGTCCACGAAGGGCTTCTTCGTGACCGGATCCTTCTGCTTAAGGATGTCCGCCGTGATCTCGATCAGGAAGCTGTCGAGGCTCCCGGTGTTCCATTCCGAAAAGATCGCGCCCATCTCGGCGGGCTTCAGGCCGAGCAGGCCCTTCAGCAGGGCGTAGGCCTCACAGATCATCTGCATGTCGCCATACTCGATGCCGTTGTGGACCATCTTCACGTAATGGCCGGCGCCGTTGGCACCGATGTAGGCCGTGCAGGGCACGCCGCCGGTGACGGGCTTGCCGGGCGCGGCGCCCGGGATGGGCTTGCCGGTCTTCGCATCGACCTTGGCCGCAATCGCCTCCCAGATCGGCTTCAGCTCCAGCCAGGCGGCGAAATCGCCACCCGGCATCAGCGACGGGCCGAAGCGCGCGCCTTCCTCGCCGCCGGACACGCCGGAGCCGATGAAGCGGAGATTCTTTTCCCGCAGCGCCTTTTCGCGGCGGATTGTGTCGGTCCAGAGGGCGTTGCCGCCGTCGATGACGATGTCACCCGGCTCCAGCAGCGGCACGAGGCTGTCGATGACCGCGTCCGTGGCCTTGCCGGCCTGCACGAGGATCACCATCTTCCGCGGCTTCGCGAGCGAGGCGACGAACTGCTGGATGGTCTGGGTGCCGATCACTCCGCCGGGCGTGGACGGATTTTCGGCGACGAACTTGTCGGTCTTTTCCGTCGTGCGGTTGAAGACGGAAATCTGAAAGCCGTGGTCGGCGATGTTGAGGGCGAGATTTTGACCCATCACGGCGAGACCGATGAGTCCAATGTCAGAAAGGGCTTTGGGCATAGGGAGAAGCGTTTCTATGTCCCTGCCCGCGCAAAAACCACTCTGTTTTTCGTCACCCTGTCATAATCCGGTGACACCCGCGGGGCGCCCCGCGCCGGCCGGGCGTGGCTATTTTCCGCCGGGCGTCTGCTGCTGCTTGGCGCCATAGCTGCCCTTGCTGGGCAGGAAGGGCGCGATCTTGTCGACCAGCGGGGTCAGGAATTTCGGCTCGTTGCGCTCGTAGATCCAGTTGAAGCCGACGACGGTCACGACCACGAAAATGATGATCGCCAGCACGATTTTGTTCATGTGGGCCACCTTCTGCAGGATGATCACCGCCACGATCAGCCCCAGCACCACCAGGCCGACCTTCCACCAGAACTCCGGGGGGACGCGCTTCAGTTTGTCGATCGTGGTCTCGGCCGTGGCAAGAAACAGCATGCCCGATGACTAACAGCCGCCGGGTCTGAGACCAGACGAAACCCGCCGGCCGGGACGGGTTCAGCTTTTCTTTACCCTACCCGAATTCAGGTCCAGGCGCGGAAAGGCGCGACGAAACCCAGGGGAAAATCCGTCTGGTCCGCCGGCAATTCGACAAACCCGTCCGTACCCACCAGTCCGGCAAAATCCCCCGAGGTGTTGCTGGGATCGGGCAGGGCCAGCCGTTCGGCTCCCGCCCCGCTCGCGAGCCGGACCGGCAGCAAATACGCGAGCTTGGGCCGGAACGTGACCGGCGCGGCCAGCGCCACCGTGACCGGCGCGGCCGGCGGCTGGCCGCTGGCCTGGGCGAGGGCCGGCAGCACATAGCGGTGCAGGCACGTGTAGGCGGACACCGGATTGCCCGGCAGGGCGAATACCGGCTTGCCGTCCGGGTTGACGCCAAACCAAAACGGCTTGCCCGGCCGCTGCGCGACGCCGTGGAAGATCTTCTCCACGCCCTGGGCGGCCAGCTCGTCCGGCAGGAAATCGAATTTCCCCTTTGAAACCCCGCCGGTGATCAGCACGACATCGAATTCCGCGATGATGTGCCAGAGCATGTGCTCGATCTCGTGCCGCATGTCGTGGAGGTGAAACCGTTCCACGCGCGGATAGCCCGCCATGATCAGCGCCGCGCGGAGGGCGTGGTCGTTGCTGCGGCGGATCTGGTGGGGCGCCACCGGATCCCCGACCTCCACCAGCTCGTCCCCGGTCGACACCACGGCAATCTTCGGCACGCGGCTCACCGTGAGCCGCGTCGCCCCGATGGCCGCGGCCACGGCCACTTCCCGGCCGGTGATGCGGGTGCCCGCGCGCACGATCACCCCGCCGAGCCGGTGGTCGCTGCCCCGGCGGTGCACGGCCTGGCCGGGTTTCACGGCCGGCACTGCGGGCCGCACCGTCATGCGTCCGTCGGCGCTTTCCGTATCCTCGTAGGGGATGACGCTGTCGGCTCCCTCCGGCAGCACCGAACCGGTCATCACCTCAATGCAGGCATCGGCCGCAGGGCCCAGTTGAAAGGGTCGCATCCCCGCCGCCTGCGTGGCCTCGACCCGGAAGGTCCGCTGGCCGGCCGCGAGTGCGGCGGCGCGCACCGCGTACCCATCCATCGTCACCCGGTCAAAAGGCGGCAGGTCCCGGTCGCCGCGGAGGTCCCGGTGCAACACCCGGCCGGTCGCATCGGCAAGCGGGCATTCCTCACTGGAGAACACCGGGAGGTTTTCCCGGATTTTGCGCTCGGCTTCAGCTGGAGTCATGCAATCGGGGGTGGAACGCATTGTCCCCAATGCGCTGGTTGGCTCCGCCGACGATCAAGCCCGGATGGCGCGGCACAGCGCGTTGGGGACAACGCGCTCCACCTTTCAATCCTTGGTCCAGCGCCACCGACTTCACGATCAAGTTCCCGGCCATGGTTCAGTAGAACAGGACGTTGATCACGGAGTTCGCGATGCCGGTGAGCGCCCAGCCGGCGATCAGGCCCGCGCAGATCGGCTCGCAGCCCTCGACCCAGAACACGTTGCCGGGGGTGCCGGGCACCGGGTTTCGCCGGCCCTGCCACCAGAACAGCAGGGCCCCGAGCCACATCGTTAACACATACTCGGGCGGCAGCACGACCCCGAGCCCGATCGAGACCGCACTCAGCGGAAACCGGCCCTTGGTCGCGATCCGCGCGAGCTCGATGGCCGCGGCGCATACCGCTGCGACAATCATCGAGGCCACGGCCGAGGCCGGCAACGACTTCAGGCCGTGGGCGATCAGGTCCGCCACACCGCGCCACTGCACGGCCGCGGGCATGGCGAACTGGTCGGACACAATGGTCGAGGCCGAGCGCAGCCCGTCCTTCGCCGGCGGGAGGAACAGCAGGTAAAACAGCGGCACGGCGACCAGCGCGCCGGCGAAGATGCCGATCACATGGCCGATGGCCTGCTGCCGCGGCTTGGCGCCGAGCATGTAGCCGGGCTTGATGTCGGAGAGCAGGTTCGCCGCGTTGGCAGAAATCTCGGCGGTCATGCCGCCGGGAATGAGGTTGCTCGCCGGATTCGTGCGGTCGAACGCCGCCATGGTGAACTGCGTGATCTTCGCCAGCGAGCCGGTGGGCGTCCACGACGTGAGCGCCATGGAGTTCGTGCAGATCACGGCCAGCACGAAGATCAGCGGGAAAGAGATGAAGGCCAGGAACCACGGCACGCCGAAGAACGCGTGGGACACCGCCGCGCCCAGCACCGCGAGGACCGGCACTGCCACCGCCGACATCCACAGCGGCAGCTCGATGGACTTGAGCACGTCAGGCTCGCCCGGGCCGGCCGCCGGGGCCGGCCGCTTGAAGAGGCCCCGGAAAAGCTCGGGCTTGCCGGCGAGGCTGACGAGCGAACCGACTACCATCATCGCCACGGCCCACCAGAGGGACCACTGGTTGACGATCTCGGCGCGGGAGATCGCGATGACCGCGCCGCTGGCCGCCACGCGCGGCGCGATGTCGCCGTGCCGGATCATGAGCGGCGCCAGGATGACGAAGTTGATGAACGCCCCGAGCAGGCAGCTCGTGGCCACCCGGATCCCCATCAGCCCGCCGACGCCCACCATCGACAGGTCCAGCGTGAGCCGCAGCCCGAGCTGGCGGAAGTCGGTGCCGAGGATGGACGGCGTCCAGAGGTGAAACCTCGCCGCGAGGTTATAGTAGTAGGAATCGAGGCGCTCGGGCCAGGTCCACGGCTCCTTCATCCCCAGCCAGGAATTCATCCGCAGCAGGGTGAACTGCACCAGCCGCATCCAGCCGTCACCGGTCAGAAAATTGACGAAGGCCGCCAGCGCCGCGGTCCAGCCCAGCTGGCGGGCCTTGAAGAGGCCGGCCTCCGCTTTGCCATGGTACAGGGCATCGAGCACGACGCCAGCGGCCCGGCCCTCGGGAAATGGCAGCTGCTCCTCGTTGATGAACCGGCGCTTCATCGGAAACGCGAGGAAGACCCCCAGCACGGCGACCACGAGCATCCACGCCAGCATGTGCCACCACGGGATGATTTTGCCCGTGACGATCATGTAGGCCGCCAGCGCCGAGATGAGCGGCGACGTCATGTAACCCGCCGCGGTGGCGATCGATTGCGTGCAGTTGTTCTCGAGGATGGTGAAGTCCTGCGCGAATCCGCTCCGGGCCAGCGCGCGATAAAACGCGAAGGCCAGGATCACCGAGGTGAGGCCGACCCCGGTCGTGATGCCGGTCTTGCCGCCGATATAGAGGTTGGTCGCCGCGAGGACGCCGCCGAGCAGGAACCCGGTCAGGGCCGACCGCAGGGTCAGCTGCGGCATGTCGCCGCGATAGACATTTTCAAACCACCAGCGGTCCTTTTGCGCCCGGGTCCAGGTGCGGATCTGCTCGTCGGTCAGTTGGGGTAGAGCCATGGGGAGTTTCCGGCGCAGCGTGGCTCGCATCGGAAAAAACACGAGGCTTTCGTAGCAGCCGACGTGAGGAGGCTGGTTTGAAACTCACGAGTAATGACAGCCCAGCCTCCTCACGTCGGCTGCTACCGGCGGATACGGGCCGGATCTTCCCCCTACTCGTAGCGCGCCGCGCGGCCGAAGTAGTTCAGCGTCCAGATTTCCTTCCACACGCGGTAGCGGCCCTCGTGCGTGATCTTGCCGAGGTCCTCGCGATCCTGCTGCGAGTGGAGAAACCCCAGCTCCGTGTTCAGCCGGTCCAGCTCGCCCTGGGTGGAATTCAGGTCCGTGAGGGGATCCGTGGTGAACGGCACCGCCGTTTCCCCGGCCCGGGCCAGGCGCTGGCGGTGGCGCTCCAGCAGGCGCCCCAAGGACCGGCAGAGCGGCAGGCGTTCCACGGACCAGTGCTCGGGATAAAAGCCGGCGAAGGGGACATACAGGTTGTCGGTCACAAAGCGCCGGCCGCCGGCCGTCAGTGACATCACGGCAAAGCAGACGGTCACCGCGCCGCTGGACTGGGGAATGAAAGTCACCTGGATCCGGATGGCGGCATCGGGGCTTTGATAGATCGAGACCCGCAGGTAAATGCCCCCGCCGATCTCGGCCTTCATCGCCTGGGCCTGCTTGAAGCCCTGCGACCGCAGCCAGTCTCGCAGCTGCAGCATCCGGCGCTGGGTCGGCCATTCATCACCACCCTGGTTGGCGACATAGCGCGGGAACAGGGGCAGCGGACTCACGCTGAGGGCGTAGATACTGAGCCAGTTGAGCAGGGTCTCGCCCAGGAACCAGAGGAGGAAAAAGACCGTCACGAGCGCCCAGTATGGGCGGTCAACGAACTGGAAATCGAGGCAGACCTGCGCCGCGCCAAAGGCAAACACGCCCCAGCGCAACCAGCGGTCGGCAATGGACAGCACGGGGGAGGCCACGCGCTGGTTGACCTGGGCGAGCACGAGCGAGAGGAGGATGGCGGCAAGGATGAGGTAGGGGATTTCCACGAGGGGTCGGGAGCAGCGGAGAAATTGGGATGCCGGGGCAGGGCGGATTATCCCTCATCCGCCGCGGCGCGTTAAGGATAACGCGCCCTACCATCGTCACCGGAGTCGAAAAATCAACTGAGCCGGACGGGCATGATCACACAGATGAAGCTGTCGAGGGTCTTGAAGACCCCGGGGCTCACCTCGTCCTTCAGCTCGAAGAAAATCTCGTCCTTGGTCAGCGCCCGGAGCGGATCCATCACAAACACCGGATTGAACGCGACCTGCAGTTCCGGCCCGCTGTAGCCTATCGCCATCGATTCGTGCGCCTCGCCGAAATCCGGGCTCTGCGCGGTGATCTCGAGCAGGTTGCTCGAGAGCTTGATCTTGACCGAGTTGGATTTCTCCGAGCATACGAGCGCGGCGCGGTGTACGCACTGGAGGAAGAGCTCGCGCTCCAGCTTGATGCGCTGGTGGGTCTCCTTCGGGATGACCTGGTTGTAGTTCGGGTAGTTGCCCTCGACGACCTTCGAGTAGAGATAGACGTGATCGATGAGCCCGCTGGTGTCCTTGTCCGTCGCGATCTGGAACGCCGCGCGGCGCTCGTTGAAGTTGATCTTCAGCTTCTCGCCCTTGTCGAGGAGTCGCGTCAGCTCGCCCACGGTCTTGGCTGGCAGGATGATGGCGCCGGCGGAGGCCGCGGGCACGTCGAGTTCCTTCGAGACCAGGGCCAGGCGCCGGCCATCGGTCGCGACCAGCGAGAGCTTGGCGTCCTTGAAGTTGAAATAGACACCGTTGAGGATGTAACGCGTCTCGTCGCTCGACTGGGCGTAGGCGACGCTCTTGAGCATCGCGGTGAGTTCGGCCTGTTCGAGCGTGTAGGCCTTTTCGTCGCCGAATTCCGGCAGCGGGGGAAATTCCTCCTTGCCGATGCCCATGATGCGGAAATTGGAGCCGCCGGAGGTCAGCTTGACCTGGTGGTTCGGCGAAGCGTCGAAGGTGACATCGACGTTGGGCAGCTCGCGCACGATGGTGGCAAGGCGCTTGACCGGCAGCGTGACCGACCCGGTTTCCTTCACCTCGGCCTTGATCTTGCAGCGGATGCCGAGGTCGAGGTTGGTGGTGGTCAGCGAAATCTGGTCCTTCTCGGCCTCAATCAGCACGTTGCTCAGGATCGGCATCGTGGCCTTGGAGCCGACCACGTTGAGCACTTGGGCAAGGCCGTTGGCGAAATGGTCGCGGTTGATTTTAAATTTCATGAGGCAGGGTGGGAGAACCGGCTGTGGGATGCTAACAAAGTCTATTAGGATAAGGGATCAATAAGTAATTAAAGCAGTATTATTATAGGCGGCCAGCAACTCCAACAATCGGCCCTTTTACCTCTGAAAACGGGCTGGTTTTGTCCGGTGAAGAACCGCCGCCGGCCGGCCGGCAACCCCGGGGTTATTCGCCGGCCCGGAATTGCTGGCAAGTCATGGGCAGCTTGTTCACACGGGATTCGCCGGCAGGGGCGGACGCGGCCGGCCGGGCCGGCGCCATTGGCGGATCAGTCCGTAGAAAATATAGCCTAGGCAGGCGCAAAGCAGGGCCACTTCCTTGAAGAGCACCACCAGGCCGGCAAAGGCCAGGAAGAGCACGAAGGGCTGCAGCCGCGTCCGGGTCTGGAGATCCACGCCCTTGCCGCTCGGGTAGCGCACCGTGCTCACCATCAGGATCGCGATGAGCAGCATCAGCGGCGGCAGCGCGAGGGCCCAGAGCCGCAGCGATTTGTCCGTGGCCGCCAGATGCAGCAGGAAAAGCACGAGCGAGGCCACGGTGGCCGCCGCGGCCGGCACCGGCAGGCCGACGAAATCCCTGTTGGTGTCCTTCTTGTTGCCGTGGAGCAGGGGGTTGGTGAGGACGTTGAACCGCGCGAGCCGGACCGCCGCGCACAGCAGGTAGATGAAGCCCAGGAACCAGCCGATGTTGCGGAAGCTCTCGTAACCCTGCGTCGGCGAAAGGATCAGGAAGAAAACCATCAGGGCCGGGGCGATGCCGAACGAGATGACATCCGCGAGGGAATCGAACTCCGCGCCAAACAGGGACTCGCGGCCGCCCATCCGGGCCAGCCGGCCGTCCAGCGTGTCGAACGCCGCTGCCCCGAAGATGAACCACACCGCCTGCGTGTAGTGGCCGGAGGAGGATTGGTTGAGGTATTCCCCGGTCGGGAGCGTTTCCGCCAGCCGGGCCTGGATGCAGTGGATCACCGCGACAAAGCCGCAGAACAGGTTGCCCGCCGTCATCAGGTTCGGCAGGAAGTAGATCCGGCTGGCCTGCGTGACATTATACGGGTCCTCGCGCGCGGCGAGGTCGTCGGAACCGGAGCGGCGGAAGTTCATTTCGTGAGGCTCTCCAGGTATTTCCAGAACTTGGAATGCTGTTCGACCAGCTGCTGCTCGGACACGGGCAGCTTGTTGCGGAGCAGGAAGTCCTCCAGCGAGTTCTTGTGGAGGATGTAGTGCGTGTGCAGGGTTTCGCCCTTGACCTCGAAATAGAACCGGTAGTCGCCCGCGCGCAGCCGGTAGTATTCGCGCTCGCCGCGGTGAAACCGCCCGAGCGGCTCGCGCGGGTGGGTAAGGTCCGCCGGCTTAAGGCTGCTGATGGGCTCGATGAGCTCGAGCTGGGCCAGCTTGTCCAGCCGGTTGAGCTCATGCATGCTCTGCTCGGAAAACGTGACCTGGTACATGGCGGACGGGTCACTCGCCACCAAGGCGGGCTCCCGGCGTCATGCCCGGAGCCGGTCGCAGGTGGGAAATTTGGCAGGGGGCGCCCATGAAAAAAACGGTTCTATCTCCGTCCCCTTGCTCGGCAACGCTATTCCATGACGCGGCACGGGCGTAGCGCAGGCATTCTGCCTGCATCGGAATAAAAGCAGGCAAGATGCCTGCGCTACGCCCATCTTTCTGGTTCCCACGCGGCGGCGGGCGGGCTAGACCGTCGCCATGCCTGTTACTTTGTCCGACATTCGCGCCGCCCAGCGCCGCATCGCGGGTGGGGTCATCGTCTCGCCCTGTCCCGAGTCTATTCCGCTTTCCGAGATCACCGGCGCGCGCATCGTCTGCAAACTCGACAACTTCCAGCGGACGGGCTCGTTCAAGGAGCGCGGCGCGCGCAACGCCCTGCTGCGGCTTTCCCCCGCGGCGAAGCAGCGCGGCGTGATCGCCGCTAGCGCCGGCAACCACGCGCTCGGGCTCGCCTACCACGGCCGGCTGCTGGGTATCCCGGTCACGGTGGTCATGCCGGACTACGCCCCGCTCATCAAGATCACCACCTGCCAGCGGCTCGGCGCCACCGTGATCGTGCGCGGGAAGGATTTTGCCGAGGCCCGCGCGGAGGCCGATCTTCTCGTCGCCAGCCGGCACTTCACCTACATCCATGGGTTTGACGCGCCCGACATCATCGCCGGCCAGGGCACCATCGGGCTGGAAATCCTGAAGCAGGTGCCGGACGTCGACGCCATCGTCTGCCCGGTCGGGGGCGGCGGGCTCATCGCCGGCCTGTCCCTCGCGGTGAAGTCCCTGCGCCCGCGCGTGAAGGTCATCGGCGTCGAAAGCGTTTCCACCGGAAATTTCGCCGCCGCACTGCGCGCGGGCAAACCGGTCACCGTCGCCCGCCGGCCCACGCTGGCCGACGGCCTGGCCACGCTCACGGTGGGCGCCAACGCCTTCGCGTTGGCCCGCCGCCATGTGGACCAGGTCGTGAGCGTGACCGAGGACTGGATCTCCCTCGCCATCCTGCGGATGGTCGAGCTGGAGAAGACCGTGGTCGAGGGCGCCGCCGCCACGCCGCTCGCGGCGATGATGGCCGGCCGGCTGCCGAAGCTGCGAGGGAAGAAGGTCGTGCTGGTCGTCTGCGGCGGCAACATCGACCCGGCCATCCTCAGCCGGGTGATCGAGAAGGGCCTGGTGCACGACGGCCGCCTGACGCGCTTTACCGCCAAGATCAGCGACCGGCCCGGCGGGCTCGCCATGCTGTGCCGCGTGATCGCCGACGCCGGCGCCAGCATCAAAGACATCACACACGACCGCGCCTTCAGCGGGCCGGATGTGTACGCGGTGCATGCCGTCTGCACGGTCGAGACCCGCGACCACGCCCACATCGCGGCGCTGCACCGTGCCCTGAAGAAGCACGGCTTCCCGCTCGTCGTGGAGCAATGACACCACTGCCGCACGTCCGCTGCCGGCTGGGAGTCTGGGTTTTCCTGCTGGCGGTGCTCCGGCTGCACGCGGTCACCGAGATCGACATCCCGATCTTTACCGGCGGATTCGGCATCGGTTTCTACGAGCAGACCGCGCGCAAGTTCGAGGCGCTGCGTCCCGGCGTGAAGGTCAACGTGTACGGCGACCCGCGCATCTGGGACAAGGTCCGCGTGCGCGTGCTCAGCGGGGATTACCCGGACGCCACCACGGCCACGCTCTATTGGCCCAATCTCATCCGGGCGGGAAAGCTTCTGGATCTGACTCCGTACCTCGACGGACCGAACTGGGAAGGTGACGCCCGTTGGAGCGACACGTTTATCCCCGGCGTGCTGGGCAAATGGCGCAGGGATGGCCGCTACTACGGGCTGCCGCTGATGAACGCGGCCTGGGTGCTGTACTACAACAAGGCCCTCTTCCGCGCCCACGGCTGGAATCCGCCCCGGACATGGGAGGAGTTTTTTACCCTGGCGGAAAAGATGCGCCGCGCCGGAATCGCCCCGCTGAGCCTGCCCGGCGTCTACATGAAGTACGGCGACTGCATCATCAATGCCGCCTACTACAATCTGACCGGTCCCGGAGGCTGGCTTATGTTTAATGCTTACGCGCCCGGGGCGCGAGCCAATCCCCGGTTCTACCGCGCGGCGGAGGTCGCCCGGCGCATCACGAACGAGTGCATGATCCCTGGCTGGGAGGGTATGACTCACACCTCCGCCCAGCTCGCTTTTTTCGAGGGCCATAGCGCCATGAACATCGCGGGGACTTGGCTCGTCAGTGAAATGGCAGGAAAAATCCCCGCTGATTTCGAACTCGGGGTGGTGAACCTGCCGGTGTTTGCCGACGGCGTCGGCGATCCCACCGCAACCCAGACGGGCAGCAATTTTTTCTTCGTGTTTGCCAGCGGCGATCCGCGGCGCGAGCAGCTCACGGTGGAATTTCTCCGCTACCTCACCTCGCGGGAGCGGGCGGATGCCGCCGTGCGGGCCATCGACTCGCCGGTGGCGATCTCCGGCGTGCCGTTGGACCGGTTTTCCCCGCGGATGCGCGAGTCGGCGCGGATTGTGAACGAGGCGCGGGACACCTACAACGCCACGGATGACATGCTCGTGCCGCCGGGTTATGCACAGGCGTTCATTGACGCGCGCCAGCAATTGTTCACCGGCCGGATGACCGCACAGGAGTTTGGCGACCGCCTTGAGGCCGCGGCGGCCGCCGACCAGGACCGGCAGGCCCATCCGGACCGGGTGAAACAGGTGCACCCCTGGGCGGCGGCCGGCCTACTCGCCGGGCTGACCGCGACGTGCCTCTGGCTGGGCTGGCAGTGGCGGCGGCGCAGTGTGCAAAAGGAGGAGAAAATGGAAGGGGTGTATTTTGCCCCGCTGCGGGCCCCGCTCGCCCTGGGCTTTGTCGGACCGGCGCTGGCGTTGTTCGGCATCTTCGTGGTTCTGCCGGGGATCACGTCCCTCGCCTGGGCTTTCACGCACTGGGACGGCATCGGCGAGCGCACCTGGGCGGGCTGGTTCAACTTCAAGGTCCTGCTGCTCGAAAGCGACGGGTTCTGGGCCGCCTTGAAGAACAATCTCTATCTCATGGTCGTGCCGGCGCTGGTTGTGGTGCCGCTTTCGCTGCTGTTCGCCAGCCTGATCCACCGCGGGGTCTGGGGTGCGAAGACCTTCCGCGCGCTGTTTCTCTTTCCCAACCTGCTCGGCGGCATCGCGGCCACGCTGCTCTGGATGAGCGCGTACGATCCGCACAACGGCATCGTGAACGCCGCGCTGGTGGCGCTGGGCAACCGGCTCGATGTGGACTGGCTCCGCGGCTTTGCGGCGCATCCCTGGCTGTCGCCGGACCATCTCTATGGCTCGCTGATCCCGATCTATATCTGGATGGCCTGCGGGTTTAACCTGATCCTCTACCTCGCCGCGATGGAGGGGATCGATCCGCAACTCTACGAGGCGGCGGAAATGGACGGCGCCCCGGCGTGGCGGCAGTTTTTCGCCATCACCGTGCCGATGATCTGGGAGGTGCTGGTCATCTCCGCGGTCTTCATCGTCATCGGCGGGCTCAACGCGTTTGAGCTTGTCTGGCTGCTGACCTCGCAGGAACCCGGCACCGGCTCGCACACGCTGAGCACGCTGATGGTCTCCACGATGTTCAAGGACTTCCAGGTGGGACGGGCCACCGCCATCGCGGTCATGATGTTTGTCTTCGTACTCGTCGGCAGCGCGTCGGTCATGCGCGGGCTGAAGCGGGAGGCGGTGGAGTCGTAAAATGGAACACGGAGGACGCAGAGAGAAAGTCGTGAAACACCCTAATGAAATTACCGAGGCGATCATTGGCGCGGCCATTAAAGTTCATCGGGAACTCGGGCCGGGGCTGTTGGAATCCGCCTATGAAGCCTGTTTGGCTTATGAGCTGGCGAAGCAAGGCCATGCAATAGAGAGACAAAAGCGCGTACCCATTGTCTACGACGGAATTGAAATTGAGGAGGGGTATCGAATTGACCTGTTCGTGGACGGAACCGTGGTGGTCGAGCTGAAGGCCATATCCCGCCTTGAGGAAGTCCACTCTGCCCAGCTCCTCTCCTATGTCCGCCTGATGAAGCAACCCGTCGGTCTGCTCATCAATTTCAACGTCCTCCGGCTGATCGATGGCGTGCGCCGGGTCGTCAACGGCCCCATCAGCCTTGCTCCGTGAGCTCTGTGTCCTCCGTGTTAAATAAATTCATGAGATTGAACACGGAGGGCGCGGAGAGCACAGCGATAGCCCTGAAGCAGGTAAAACCGTGTCCCCGCCCTTAGAGATCCCTGTGTTAAAACAAAAATCCATCGTCACCAAACCGCTCATCCTCGCCGTGCTGCTCGGCTATGCGCTCTGGGTGGTCTATCCCATGGTGTGGATGGTCTATTCGTCGCTCAAGACCGACGCCGCCATCGCGCACGAGCCGTTTGCGCTGCCGCCGTTTTCCGACCTGCGCTTCGACAATTACGGCCACGCTTGGCGGGAGGCGCATTTCAGCGATTATTTTTTCAACTCCGCGGTCGTGACCGTCGTCTCAGTCGGCGCCATCCTGGCGCTGGGATCAATGGCGGCCTACGCGCTGGCTCGGTTTTACCATCCACTGGGCAAGGCCGTGTTCTGGCTGTTCCTGTCCGGCCTCATGATTCCGGTGCAACTCTCGATCATCCCGCTGTTCTTTGAGATGCGCACGCTCGGCCTGCTCAATTCCAAGCTGGGCCTCATCCTCGTTTACACGGCCAACGGCCTGCCGTTCGCGATCTTCATCCTCGCCGGTTTTTTCCGGTCGCTCCCGCGCTCGCTCTACGAGGCGGCGGTGATCGACGGGTGCGGCGAATTCGCCGCGTTCTGGCGCGTGCTGCTCCCGCTGGCCAAGCCGGGGCTCATGACCGTCGCAATCTTCCAGTTCATCGGCGTGTGGAAGGAATATTTCTTCGCCTTCATGCTGACAGGCGGCGACACGACCAACGGTGCCCGCACGCTGCCGCTCGGCCTTGCGAACCTTTCCATCACCGCCCAATACAACACCGACTACGGCATGCTCTTCGCCGGCCTGGTGCTGGTGACGCTTCCGATCCTCGCGCTTTACCTGCTGCTCCAGCGGCACATCGTGAAGGGCGTGTCCGCCGGAGCGCTGAAGGGGTAGGGCGGATTATCCCTAGTCCGGCGCGGCTCGTTAGGGGTAACTCGCCCGACCTTAACCTAACACCCTCTACGGCTTGGGTGTGGTGGAGGGCACGTCAGTCTGGACATATGTCGTCGTGCGGCTCGTGGTCGTGCCGTTGGGTTTAGTGATGTCGGTCACGCGCGTGTCCGTGCCGCCCGGGCCAAACGTGTTGGTGACATTCTTGTCCACGGTCTGGCCGTTGGGGCCCGTGATGGTGCCGGTGGTCGAGCTGCCGGTCGCGGTCCGGACGGTGTTATTGGCGTAGGTGGAGGTTTTGCCCGAGGGACCAGTGATGGTGCCCTGGCCGGAAACCGAGCCATCGGCGTTCTTGGTCAGCGTACCTTGGCGCGAGGAGGTCTTCCCGTTGAATCCGGTGGTTGAAGAGGAAACGGTGCCCGTGCCGGCCGCCCGGTTCCACGTGCGGGTCGCAGACTGGTTGGCCGTTTGGCCGTTCTGATTGGTCACCGTCGAGAGCCGGGTCCGGGTACCCGCGCCGCGCGTGATGGTGGAGTTGACGGTCCCGCTGTTGCCATTGCTGGATTGATAGGTGCCGGAGCGGGTCTTGGTGGTGGTTTTCGGCTCTGTGGTTTCATCGGCGGCGCGTGCCGGGGTGAAGAGGGCGAGGAAAACGCCGGTCAGGATGACCGCGGCAACGACTTTGAAGGAGTGATCATTTTTCATGGTAAGGGCAGGGAAGGGTTATGGGCCGGAAGACGCTGCGAGTCCCCGGCGATTTCAAAATCCCCCAGCGAAAGGCCGCGATATCTTGGGCCCTGATGTAACCGAAAGGCCCCGGACTCGTCCCGCGGCCGGGCTATTTCACCTTCGCACAGACGATGCAGTCGCGCGGTTCCGGGCCGAGGTTGGAGCAAATATGCCACCGCCGCAGAACACCTTCGCGCTGCATCCCCGCCTTTTCCATCACCCGGGCGGAGGCCGGGTTCTCGGCGTCACAGAAGGCCCAGGCCCGGTAGATTTCCGGCTGGGAGAGGGACCAGTCGACCACGTGGCGGAGCGCCTCGGCCATCAATCCCTGCCGCCAGAATTTTTGCCCGAGCACATAGCCGAACAGCGCGTCATGGGCCTGCAGCGTGACCCCGATGGACCCGGCCAGCTCGCCGGTCTCGCGCCGGTGCAGCAGCCAGCCGAATTGGCCGTCGCCCGTGCGCCACGTCTCGGCCCGCGTCGCAAGAAATTCTCCGAGTGGCGGCACGGTCTCGTAGAATCGCCAGGAAAGATAACGCGTCACCACCGGATCGTTCGCATACGCCGCGAAGACCGCCGGCGCATCGCTGGCCGCCGGCGGACGCGCGGTCAGACGTGCGGTGGTGAAAGTTTCCGGGGGGCGCAGCATGCCTCCTTAAACGGCAACGCTCGTCCGTGCGTCAAGGGCGGGGCGGAATTCCCAGACTATTTTTACCGGAGGTAATGGAGAGAACGGAGAAGTGACGCTCAGCTCGCTCCGTTTCCTCCATTACCTCCTGTAAAAAAGCCCGGCCGAATTATTTTCAACCGGGGTCTTGATTCCGGGCCGGGTTGGTCCGTATCTCCCTTTGTTCCCACTCCCATGATGATCACGTCCACGCCCAAATTCGACCGCGCCCGCGCGGAATCGCTTGGCGCGTCCATGCACGTCGATCGTCCGGCCGCCATTCAGGTCCGTTACACCGGCCTGGATTTTGCCCCTGGAAGTGGTGTCACCTGATCGGATCACGAATCCCGATCCATCCCTGACCCACTTCCGCCCGGAAGTGGGTTTTTTGCTTTTTAGCCGAGGCCGCGTCCGGGAACCCCCACCCCCTGTTCCCCATGACCTCTTCACCTCCTCTCTCCCAGCTCGTCGACACGCTCTCCGTCGTGGAGTCCGTGTTGCAGCATGTCGGCCGGCGCCTGCCGGTCCATGTCTCGCGCGAGGATCTCGCGAGCGCCGGCAAGGTCGCGCTCGTCGAGGCCCTGCTGCGCTTCACCGGTCCGCCCGCCGAGGCCCGCGCTTTCTGCTATGCACGGGTGCGCGGCGCCATGCTTGATGAACTCCGCCGGCTCGATCCGCTTTCCCGCCGGACGCGTGCCCGCGTCCGCCTGGTGGCGCGCGCCACCACCGAGCTCACGGGCGAACTCGGCCGCGAGCCGGCGGACTTCGAAGTCGCCGCGGTCACCGGCCTGAGCGTCGGCGCCATCCGCGAGGCGGGCCGCATCGCTGTTACCGAGACCTGCCCGATTGACGGCATGGACCGGGAATTGCGCGACCGGATGGCGCCCTGTCCGGCGGAATCGGCGGCCGAAGGCGATGCCGCCACCTCGGTGCGGGCGGCGCTCGCGCGCCTGCCGGCCAACCAGGCGCTGGCCCTCCGGCGTTACTACCTCGAGGACGCCACGCTCGACGACATCGCCGGTGAACTCGGCGTGTCGCGCGAACGCGCGCGCCAGGTGCGCGAGGCCGGCGAGAAAAAACTCCGCGCCGACTTCGTCGTGCTCGCCCTGTGGCAGTCGTTCCTCGTCCGCCGCTAAACCCAGCAACCCACGCCCGCTCCTCCGGCCCGGCCGGAAGCAAAAATCCATCACCATGAAACCGTTTCCCTTGATCCGCTTCGTACCCAAACCCCTGTGTTTGACCCGGCTCTTCCACCGTCAAGCCAAGCCCGCGGCCGGACCGCCATCGGTGGTGCCGGCCGAGCCTCCGTCCGATCCGGTCCGGTTCGCGCCGGTCTGGTTCGGCGGCCAGGTGCTCCCGTTCATCATCGATACGCGGAACCGGGACCGCCGGCGGGATCCCTATGACTGACTAAACGCAGGGCGGGTCAAAGACCCGCCCTGCTCGCAGTTGGAAGATCGTAGATCGCAGTTCGAAGTGCAGTGCGCCTCACGCCACTGTCTGCCAGCTCGCTGACTTCATCGAGTCCAGGATCGCGCCCAGCACGCGCTGCGCCTTGAGGCCGTCCGCGAAGGTGGGGAACTCCACCTTTTCCCCGCGGATGGCCGGCACGATCGCACCGGGCGAGGGCGGGCCGCCCTGCTTGAGGAAGTCCGTCGGCAGCTTCTGCAGCGGAAGGTCCGTCTTCCACGAGGCATAGCGCGTGAGCGTGGCGCCGGTGCGCAGCCAGATCTCGTCCGGGTGATCCGAATGCACGGCGAGGGTTCCGCGCTCGCCGGAAATCTCGATGCGGAAAAAATTCCCGAAGCCCGGGGCGACCTGCGTCGTCTCGAAGGTCGCGACCACCCCGCTCGTCAGCTCCGCGAGGAAGGCCGCGTTGGTGTCGGTGGTGATGCGCTGCATCCGGCCCGCCGCGTCGGGCTTTTCCGGGATGAGCGTCTGGGCGACCCCGACCACGCGGCGGTAATCGAGGCCCGTGACATAACGGACGCCGTCGATCATGTGCACGCCGAGGTCGCCGAGCGCCCCGAAGCCGGCGAGCGTAACATCATTGCGCCATGAGTACGGGGTCGCGGCGGCGCCGAGGAAGCTCTGCAGGTAGACCGTGTTGACGCGCGTGAGCCGCCCGAGCTCGCCCGCGGCAATGAGTTCGCGCGCAAAGCGGAAGGCCGCGACGTTGCGGTAGGTAAAGTTGACCCCGCCCAGCCGGCCCGCGGCGGCGCGCGCCGCCTCCATCGACTCGGCCTCGGCGATGGTCATGGCCAGCGGCTTCTCGCAGGCCACGTGCGCGCCGTGCTTGAGCGCGAGCAGCGTGAGTTCGCAGTGAAACCGGTTGGGCGTGCAGATGGACACGAGGTCAGGCCGCGTTTCCCGGAGCATCTTTTCCGCGTCCTGGAACCGCGGCACGGCGGCCTGTGCGGCGGGCACGCGCCAGCCCTTCGGGTCGGCGGTGTCGGACAACCCGACCACGGTGACGCCCGGCTGCGCCGCGATCCCACTGAGGTGATAGCTGGCAATGCCACCCATCCCGACGACGGCATAACGGAGCGCAGGAGTTTCCATAGGGCGGGCAGGATGGGAAATGTGCGCGGCCGTGTAACGCGAAATCACGCCGGCGGGCTATTTCGCACTGATGCGGTCCTGCGCGGCCTCCGCCCACTGGCAGAGCGAGGCCACCTGCGCGTCGGTCAGCCGGGCCTCGCGATGGACGAGCGTGTAGGATTTCAACGGCATCGTGCGGTCGCGGACCTCGTCGCACAGGGCGTCGAGTTTCTTCACCTGCCGCTTGGCGGGATAAGTGCCGAACTGGGAGAAATTCAATTCCCGGCGTCCGTCCTTGATATGGTCGGCCAGCCACCAGCCGACCGGCTGGATCTCCGCATACCACGGGTAGCGGGTGTGGTCCGAGTGGCAGTCATAGCAGGCCGTCGCGAGGATCTGCCGGACCTCGGGCGGGGGCGGATGGAGCGCGGTGATGTCGTCCTTGCCGGCAAACGGCACCGCCGCTGACAGGTTTTTCGCCGGGCGGAAGGCCTGGATCACGAGGAAAATCGCCGCAAGCCCGAGGAGGATCCTGGTTTTCATGAAGTGGCGATACGGTGCAGAGCGCGAAGTTGGGACACGTCGGGATTAAGGAGTTCCGGGTGTCGCGGGCAAGCGGACAGAGGACCGCATGTTGTTTTTACAGGAGGTAACGGAGAGAACGCAGGTCGGAAATAGGAGAGCGCAGGCCTTCTCCGTTCTCTCCGTTACCTCCTGTAAAAGCAGACCGGAATGCCGAAACGATTGCGCGCACTGGGATACGCGGACAGCATCCGGAGCGTTTGCCAGCTCTCGTGAAAACGCCGACCGACTGTCTCCGCTGTGGTGCCTGCTGTTTTTCGCCGGCGGAGGCGTTTGTCCGCGTGACCGGCCCCGACTGGGCCCGGCTGGGTGACGCCGCGGAGCGGCTCGCGCATTTCATCGGGCATCGCGCCTACATGAAAATGGCCGACGGCCACTGCGCGGCGCTGGAACTCCGGACCACGCCGGCCGGGGAGCCGGAATTTTTCTGCACGGTTTACGAGAACCGGCCGCAGATCTGCAGGGACCTGGCCCGGGGCTCGCCCGAGTGCGAGGGCGAGCGGGCCAAAGTATAGCAGCCGACGGAAGGAGGCTGGGTACGGATAATCGCAAAAACGCGAAACCCGCGAAGGACGGAACAAAGGCCGCACTTATTCCGTTTTGACTTCGTAGACTTCAATCAGGCCCTCACCGGTGGTACCACCTACGCCCGAAAGCTGGACACTGTAGATGCCTGCCGGGAGATCGATGACCAATGCCGCGTCATTGCTGCCGGCGTCCAGGCCGAACGCCCCGACTTGAGTAAATGTTGTCGCGAGACCGGCATCCCAGTTGTCGTTGGCCGCGATTTTAACTCCCTTGCTGTCGTAGATCGCGAGCTGCGGATCAGGCAGCACGCCGGCCACGTTGTACTTGGCCAGCGACGGCCCTACCCCGCGGATCAATAGCCGCTCACTGCCTGAACCGCTGATCACGAAACCGGCGATAAGGATGCCTGCACCTGTGCCCACCTGGCTTCGCGCGGACAGATTCACCAGCCGCCGCAACGGCGTACTCTCGGCGTCGTATACCTCAAGCAGCAGCGCACCGCTTCCCGTGCCGGACGCCAACATTGAATTCACTCCATTCAATGTCACGGAAAGGGCGGCGTCCTTGCTGCCTGCCGGAAAGTCGAAGGCCCCCAGCGCCGTGAATAACGGCTGCAACGACGCGTCCCAATTGTCATTCTGCGCGATCAGATTCGAGGCACTGTCGAAGACCTGGATCGCCGGGTCGGGTAGCCCGCTGAGTCCGTAGGCATTGAGCGCCGGTCCGGCCGCGCGCAGCAATAGCGGCTTCGGCGCGTTGGTCACGAATCCAGCAATCGCCGTCTGGCCGGTCGAAAGATTCAAGCGGACGGAGAGATTGCTTAGCTGCGCCGACGAACCGAGTTGGAGCGGCACGGGCGCGGACTCCGTGGAACCATTGTCGGCTCGAACGAAGCAGAAGTAGGTTCCCGCGCTTTCGGCCGTGACAGGATTTACGATGTAGGTCCGATCGGTGGCTCCGGCGATGGCTTGGTTACCCTGATACCACTGGTATTGCAACGGGCTCGCCCCGGTTGCGAAAATCGTGAAAGAGATGATACCGCCGGGCTGCACCAGCTGCGAAGACGGCGGCGTGATGATCGTTGGCGCAGCCGGTTCGACGTGCAGCGTGATAGGTTGGCTCGTGACGTTCCCGTGCGGACCCGTCACGGAAACCGTGTAAGTACCGGCATCCGAGGATTGGACGTTCGAGATCGGCAGCGTCACGGGGGTGGTCCCATGAAACCACTGAAAGGTCAGCGAGTCGTCGCCCGTCACCACAGGGTCGTAATTGAGACTGGTGCCCGTCGCCGCATAGAGGTCGTTCGGGACGGCCTGCACAAACTGGGGCGGCGAAGAAACCGTGCGGTTAGGGTCGTATCGGAGCAAGCCGCCGTAACCCTGGGCAATGACCGGGCCATCCGGTTGGACGACGACATTGCTGGGCGTGATCTTCAGCCACGCGCTGGAGCCGGAATCAAGGCGCCGCAGACCGATGACCGGGGCCGCTGCCGTCGTATAGACCTGAGAGACGACCGCATTCCGGACATAGATCACGTCGTTTACCCGATTCAGCACCAGCGACCCGCTGAGCGTGGTGGAAAACGTCGGATCGATCGTGAAGTCGGCCTTGTACTTGACGATGGGGCGCGGATAGTAGCTCGTGCCCCCGCCGGCCGGCTCAACCCATTCGACGTAGAAGGCTCCGCTCTTGGTCGCGTAGACGTTACCCATGAACTGCGTGCTCACCACCAGTGAGTAGGTGACGGTCGAGAGCGTCTGGGTCCGATCTACGGAACCGTCGCCGTTCAGACGCTGGACGGTGAGCGTGTCATTGATGACCGTGGAACCGTCCGACGCCGTGCCCACCTGCGGGTTGTCGGAGAGCACGAGCAGCTGGCCATTGCTGTCGACATCCATGCTCTTGATCTGGCCACTGATGATGAAAGACGTGAAGGTCGGGTCGACGGCACCCGCTGAGTTTAAGCGGACGATCTGGGCGTAGGTCGCGACGTAGAGACGCCCCTGCGAATCCGCGACCGTCGTCCCACTGGCCGGCGTGGTGCCGCCGATCGGCAAGTTGACCTGGTAAGTAGGGTCGATCCGTCCGTCGGAAAATAACCTGATCGCGTTTTGCACTGCCACGGCGTTGTAGGTGGTGAACGAACCCACCACGATCACCGTGCCGTCGGGCTGGGGATAGATCGCATTGACCGAGTTGCCGACATTGAACCCGCTGCCGGCGTCAAACGTGAAGTCCACCGAGCCGTCGGCATTCAGCCGGACAATTCCACGCTGCGCGTGCCCGTTGACGGTCTCGACGAAGTTACCGCCGGCGCACAGCAATTTTCCGTTCATGTCCAAGGCCAGGGCATTCGGAGAGATCGGCACGCCAATCGAGAAAGCAGGATCGATCGACGAATAGCTCTGAGCCCGCGTCACCAGCACTAGGCCCACTGCGAGGAATGAAAACGTGAGCACACGGAGACGGAGCGCACGACTGAAAGCGGAAAATGAAGCCGTCATGGGTGGAAAAGCCTTGGGAATCTTCATCGCTTCCTGACAACCCAGCGTGGCTTTTCTGCCATTCGACATGTCCTAAAATAGTATCTTCAACGGAAAAGTCTAGGGCCAGGAGTTCCGGTTATCGATACGGACGCCGACCGCCGTTCTCGGCAACAGGCATTCGCTTATCTGCGTCTGGGCGTCCCTTTTGCGCCGCGTGGCGCTCCGCTTGGGAGCACAGATTCTGCACCGGTTGGCCGCTACATTTTTCGCACGAGAATCCGCCGCTGGTAAATTCGCCGCACCTGCACAGCTTGTCGGATGGTTCCGTTCTCCATGCTCGATCTCTCGCCGATCACCCAGGGCGGCACGGTCGCCGACGCGCTGCACCGCTCGCTCGACCTGGCGCGCCAGGCCGAGCAGCTGGGCTATCGCCGGTACTGGGTGGCGGAGCATCACAACATGCCCGGAATCGCGAGCGCGGCCACGGCCGTGGTGATCGGGCACGTGGCGGCGGGCACGTCTACCATTCGCGTCGGCTCGGGTGGAATCATGCTGCCGAATCACTCGCCCCTCGTGATCGCCGAACAGTTTGGCACGCTGGCCGCCCTGTTTCCGGGCCGGATTGATCTCGGCCTCGGCCGGGCGCCCGGCACGGATCCGGTCACGGCGCGGGCCCTGCGCCGCGGCGGCACGAACAGCGCCGACACGTTTCCGCAGGACGTGATTGAGCTGCAGAATTATTTTCATCCCGCCGTGCCCGGCCAGGCCGTGCAGGCGGTGCCCGGCGCGGGACTCGAGGTGCCGATCTGGCTGCTGGGCTCGAGCCTGTTCAGCGCACAGGTCGCGGCGGCACTGGGCCTGCCGTTTGCCTTCGCCTCGCACTTTGCGCCGGACCAGCTCGGCGAGGCGCTGGATACCTACCGGCGCGAGTACACGCCTTCCCCGCAATGGCCCAAGCCATACTCCATGGCGGCCATCGCCGTCATTGCGGCGCCCACCGACGAGGAAGCCGCCTACCTGTTTACTTCCCAGCAGCAAAGTTTCATGAGCCTCCGGCGCGGCCGGCCGGGTCCGCTGCCACCGCCGGTGAAGGATCTCAACACGCTCAGCTCCGCGCTCGAGCAGGCCATGGTCAACCGCACGTTCCGCGAGTCCGTGGTCGGCTCGCCGGACACGGTCAAGCGCGGGATCGAAGCGTTCCTCGAACGCACCCGGATCGACGAATTGATGGTGACCGGCGCGATCTACGACCATGCGGCCCGGCGCCGGTCGATCGAGCTTACGGCCCGGACAGGATTGATTGACCTGACGCGAGCCCGTTGAAACCTGACGCCATGACCCAAGACCAATGGACCGCGGTGGACCGTTATATCACCGATCTGCTGGTACCGGCGGACCCGGTGCTGGAGGCCTCGCTGCAGGCCAGCACCGACGCCGGGCTGCCGGCGATCAACGTGGCGCCGAACCAGGGCAAGCTGCTGCACCTGCTGGCGCGGATCCACGGGGCGCGCACCATCCTGGAAATCGGCACGCTCGGCGGCTACAGCACGATCTGGCTCGCCCGTGCCCTTCCGGCCGGCGGCCGGGTGGTCACGCTGGAAGTGGACCCGAAGCATGCCGAGGTTGCCCGCGCCAATTTTGTCCGGGCTGGCTTGGCGGACCTGGTCGAGCTTCGGCTTGGGCGGGCGCTGGACACGTTGCCGGGCCTGGCCGCGGAGAAACGCGGGCCCTTCGACCTCATCTTCATCGACGCCGACAAAGTCAGCATCCCCGAATACTTCGCTTGGGCGCTCCAGCTCTCGCGTCCGGGCACGGTGATCATCGTCGACAACGTCGTCCGCAAGGGCGCGGTGGTGGATGCGAGCAGCAGCGACCCCAGCGTGCAGGGCGTGCGCCGGTTCAACCAACTGCTCGCGGCGGAAACGCGCGTGAGCGCCACCAGCCTCCAGACGGTCGGCAGCAAGGGTTACGACGGCTTCACGCTCGCGGTGGTGAATTGAAGTGCGGGTAGGGCGGATTATCCCTAATCCGCCGCGTTTGGCTCCGGGCGGCTCCAACCGGCGCGTTAAGGATAACGCGCCCTACCACAAACAGCCTCCTTACGTCGGCTGCTACTATGATGCGGTCGCTTCCTGCACCAGTGCGGCGATCCCCGGCGGGAGCGGGAGGGTGCCGGTCAGCTCCTGGGCGCGCGGGCTGAGCTTGCGCCAGGTCTTGCGGAGGATCTCCACGAATTTTTCCCGCGGATAGTCTGCATGCTGCGCGGCGAAGGCGCCGATCTCGTTCTCCAAAAACACCATCACAGCCGCATCCTCCAGGGCCTGCGTGCCGGGATTGGTCTTTAGGCCGGTCTTGGAGACCCATGTTGCGACCTCATCGGCTTCAGCCGCAGCGATACCGGCGGCGACGAGCAGCTCGCGCGCCCGCGCAGCCTGCTTAACGTAGAGGCTCCGGCGCCAGTTCAGGTAGCCGACCTTGCCCTCGGGAAAACTGGCCCGCGGCACGGACCAACGCTCGAGATGCTGACACCGCGCGGCGAGCCGCAGGAGCGGTGCCGGCTCGGGCACGAGTCTGGCCACCCACGCCTCGACGCGGTCGGCGTACACCAGTTCAGCCGGCCGGCCATCCGCAGCCCGCGCCGGATCGGCCGCGTGTGCGGCGTCGATCAGGGAACGGGCTTGGGTGTAGGCATCCATGAGGAAACGATGCGCGGCAGGGGACGCCTCCGGGGTAGGGCGGATCTTGGACCCGCCCTTGGAGTCGCTGAAGGCGGGTCAGAGACCCGCCCTACCTCGGACCCAGTCGTTGGCGATGACATCGGATCTATTTCCGAAGGCTTGGCATGCCTCAATAAACCTGATCCTCCAGCAGCTGAAAAAGCTCCGCCTCGGCGATGCGTTTTTGAGCCATCGAGTCGCGCTCGCGGAGCGTGAAGCTGCCGTCCTTCTCGACGGTCTCGAAGTCGATCGTCACGCACCACGGCGTCCCGATCTCGTCCTGCCGGCGGTAGCGGCGGCCGATGGCGCCGGCCTCGTCGTAGAACACGGCGTAGCGGCGCTGGAGCTTCTTGTAGAGCTCCCGCGCGCGGGCGGTGAGCTGCTCCTTGTTCTTGAGCAGCGGCAGCACGGCGACCTTCACGGGCGCGATGCGCGGCGAGAGCCGGAGCACGGTGCGCTTCTCCACGTTGCCCTTCTCGTCGGTCACGTCCTCCTCCGCGTAGCCGGCGCAGAGCACGGCGAGGAGGATGCGGTCGACGCCCACGGCGGGCTCGATGACGTGCGGCACGAACTTCTTCTTGGTGGCCTCGTCGAAGATTTCCTGCGGCTTGCCGCTCGCATTCGCATGCTGCGTGAGGTCGTAGCTGCCGCGCGCCGCAATGCCCCACAGCTCCTGCACGCCGAAGGGATAACGGAACATGATGTCCACGGTGCCGCGCGAATAGAACGCGAGCTTCTCCTTCGGGTGCGTGTAGCGCGAGAGGTGGCTGTCGGGCAGGCCGATGCTCTTCAGCCAGGCCTCGCACCACGTGATCCACTCCTCGTGGCACTTGGCCCAGTCGGCATCCTCGTGAATGAAGTATTCCATCTCCATCTGCTCGAACTCGCGCGAGCGAAAGATGAAGTTGCGCGGCGTGATTTCGTTGCGGAACGACTTGCCGATTTGCGCGATGCCGAACGGGAGCTTCACACGGCCGGTGTCCACGACGTTCTTGAAGTCGACGAACATGCCCTGCGCCGTCTCGGGCCGCAGGTAGGCGACGGAGGAGGCATCAGTCATGGCGCCGACGTTCGTCTGGAACATCATGTTGAACGAGCGCGGTGCGGTCAGGCTGCCGGGCTCGCCGGTGGCGGGGGAGGGGATCAGGGCGATCTCGTCGGGCCGAGCTTCGGTCATGTCCTTCGCCACGATCGGGGTGAGAGTGCCTTGGAGAGCTTTCTTGCGCTTGAAACTTTCGGCCGCGGCCTGGAGTTCGGCGGCGGTCTTCTCGCTCTCGAGTACGGAGACATAACCGGCCGTCTTGCCGTCCACGATCACGGGGGCGAAGAACAACTGGTCCGCCCGGTACCGCTGTTTGCTCACCTTGCAGTCGACCAGCGGGTCGGTGAAGCCGGCGACGTGGCCGGACGCCTCCCAGACCTTGGGGTGCATAATGATCGAGGACTCGAGGCCGACGATATCGTCGCGGCGGCGGACCATGTCGTTCCACCAGCAGTCGCGGATGTTCTTCTTCAGCTCGGAGCCGAGCGGGCCGTAGTCGAAGAAGCCGTTGAAACCGCCGTAGATTTCGGACGACTGGAAGATGAAGCCGCGGCGTTTGGCCAGGGCGACAATGTTGTCCATGGAGACGGCGGCGGGGGCGGGAGAGTCGGACATAGCCTGCCAGAGATGGCGGGCGCGGCGGCGGCGGTCAATTCCCGGTTAGGGACGGAGTTTGAACAGAAGGCCGCAAAGGGACGCGAAGGCCTGATACCAAACCGTTTTACAGGAGGTAACGGAGGAAACGAAGACCGAGGCAGACCAAGGCCGCTTCGCGCACCTTTGCGATCTTCTGTAAAACCCGGTTTGAACGGCAGGGGGATAATTTTTTAACACGGAGGGCACGGAGCACACGGAGACCCGGCCTCGAACCCCAACCTCTCGTGCCTGCCGGCCTCATTTGCGTGGATCGGTGGATCGAATCCTCCGTGTACTCCGTGCCCTCCGTGTTGAAAAAATGCCGCGGTCTGACTCCGGCGTTGCCCGCGGGCGGTCGGGACATTCAGGCTGCGGGGGCATGCAGCTACGTCCCCTTGGCCGCACCGGGCTTCAGGTTTCCACCGTTGGATTCGGCGGTTCTCCGCTGGGCGGCGTGTTCGGACCCATGAACATGGCCCTGTCGAACGCCACGGTGCGGGCCGCGCTGGACGCCGGGATCAATTATTTCGACACCGCACCGTTCTATGGCGCCACCGCGGCGGAGACCGCGCTCGGGCAGGCGTTGCAGGGCGTGCCGCGCGACCGGTACGTGCTGGCGACCAAGGTCGGGCGCTACGGGCCGGAGCGCCGAGATTTCGATTTCTCCGCCGCGCGGGTGGCGCGCAGCGTGGACGAAAGCCTCGCGCGCCTGCGCTGCGGGCACATTGACCTGATCCAGGTGCACGACCTCGAATTCGGTTCTTTGGACCAGGTGGTGGGCGAAACCCTGCCCGCGCTCGACCGGCTGCGCGCCACGGGCAAGGTGCGGTTTGTCGGGATCACCGGCCTGCCGCTGGCCGCACTCCGCACGGTGCGGAACCGGGCGCGGCCCCCCGTCGACACGGTGCTCAGCTACTGCCATGGCACGCTGAACGACGCGACCTTCCTGCCTGACGCCGCGGAACTGCGGCGTTCCGGGATCGGCGTGCTGAACGCCGCGCCGCTCGCCATGGGTCTGCTGACGCGCGCCGGTCCGCCCGCGTGGCATCCGGCACCGCCGGCCCTGCGCGCGGCCTGCGCGGCGGCCGCGGATTACTGCGCCCAACGCGGGGCCGACCTGGCCGACCTTGCGCTGCAGTACGCGCTGAGCCTGTCCGACATCGACTCCACCATCATTGGGCTTGCGAGCGTCGAGGAAGTCCGGCGCGCGGCCGCCTGCGCCGGCCGGGTCCCGGATCCGGCGCTGCTCACTGGCGTGCAGGCCCTGCTCGCGCCCGTGGCGGGCCTCACCTGGCTGACCGGCCGGCCGGAGAACAATTAGGGCGTGTCTTCAAACCCAATTCTCGTTCTGAACGCAGCGAAGAATCCAGTTGGACGGGATCAAAGTCTGTGGCGAAATCTCACTGGATTCTTCGCTATGCTCAGAATGACAAACTTCGGAATCGCGGGTTCGAAGACACGCCCAGAAAGGATTCGCCCGACCAACGATCGCCCCGGACATCTTCCATGCAAACCCTGATTCTCAACCAACCCGGCGAACTGATCGCCACCGACACGCCGCCGCCCTCCGCTCCCGCGCCCGGCGAGGCGCGCGTGCGGGTGCACTGCAGCGGGGTGTGCGGCACGGACCTGCACGCGTTTGCGGGCAACCAGCCGTACTTCACCTACCCACGCATTCCCGGCCATGAGCTGGGCGTGAGCGTGGTGGCCGTGGGCGCGGGCGTCACGAACGTGCGGGCCGACGATCGCTGCGCCGTCGAGCCCTACCTGAGCTGCGGGCATTGCATCGCGTGCCGGCGCGGCCGGACGAACTGCTGCGAAACCCTGCAGGTGCTCGGCGTGCACGTGGACGGCGGCTGGCGCGACGAGATCGTTGTGCCCGCGGCCAAGCTGCATCCGTCGGGAAAACTCAGCTATGAACAGCTCGCCTTGGTGGAGACGCTCGGCATCGGCGCCCATGCCGTAATGCGCGGTGCGCCGGAGCGAGGCGAGGCGACGGTGGTGGTGGGCGCGGGCCCGATCGGACTGGCGGTGGCGCAGTTCGCCGTGGAGGCCGGCGCCAGGGTCACGATCCTCGACGTGAACGACGCCCGCCGGGCCTTCGCCGCGCGCTGGCTCGGCGTCGGCACGCTGGAGGCGCGCGGGCTCACTCCCGACGCCCTGCGCTCCGCGATGGGCGGCGACCTGCCGACGCTGGTGTTCGACGCGACGGGCAGCCCGGCCTCGATGCGGCAGGCGTTCAACTGGCCGGCGCAGGGCGGCCGCATCGTGTTCGCCAGCCTGGTGCAGGGTGAGATTGCCTTCGACGACCCGAACTTTCACCGGCGCGAACTCACGGTGATGGCGACGCGGAACAGCACGGCGGTGGAATTCCGCAGGATCATTGCGCTGATCGAGTCTGGCCGCATCGACACGGCGCCCTGGGTGACGCACCGCGCGAAACTCGCGGACGTGCCCGCCGTCTTCGCCAGCTGGACCCGCCCTGAGACCGGCGTGATCAAGGCGATGATCGAGCTCTAGCCCCGGCACCGGAACTCTCTTTAACCACAAAGAGCACGAAGAGCGCGAAGCTAAAACCCCAATCCTTTTTAACCACGGATCGCACGGATCCGGAGGTTTGGTCTTCGTGACCTTCGTGCTCTTCGTGGTAAAAACCGGCTTGAAAGAAGGCTCGCGGGCGGGTGCGGAGGTGTGCGACATAGTTTGCCTTTCCCCATCATGCCGAAGCTTCCCGCCGTGCCCCGCCCTGAATATCCCCGGCCGCAGTTTGTGCGCCCGGACTGGCTCTGCCTCAACGGCCGCTGGCAATTCGAGACCGACCAGGGCGACAGCGGCCTTGACCGCGGGCTGCTGGATCGGCCGCTGAAGGATTCCATCCTCGTGCCGTTCTGCCCGGAGTCGAAGCTCTCGGGGATCGGCAACACCGATTACCTCAATGCTGTGTGGTACCGCCGCGAGGTGACGATCCCGGCGGCGTGGAAGGGCCGGCGGATCCTGCTGCATTTCCAGGCGAGCGACTACGACACGTTCGTGTGGGCCAACGGTCAGGAAGTCGGCCGGCATCGCGGCGGCATGACGCCGTTTTCGTGCGACCTCACGGAGGTCGCCGTGCCAGGGAAAAAAGTGACGCTGGTTGTCCGCGCGCGGGACAACGCCCGGGAATCCAAGCCCGCCGGCAAGCAGTCCTGGGTGTTTGAAAACTCCGGCTGCCACTACACGCGGACCACGGGGATCTGGCAGACTGTCTGGCTGGAGCCAGTGCCGCGCCGCGCCCACCTGCTGCGGCCGAAGATCGTGCCGGATGTGACGAACGGGAAATTCTCCATCGAGCAGCCGGTGCACGGCGCGCCGGCCGGGCTGACCTACCGCGTGCGGCTGAAGCAGGCCGGCCACGTGGTCAGCGAGGCGACCTGTGCCTGCGGCCCGGATCTTTATCCACGGCTGGATCTGCCGGTGCCGGCGGCCGGCCTGCGGCTCTGGTCGCCAGAGGATCCGCATCTTTACGGCCTCGACCTTGCGCTGCTCGACGAGGCCGGCCGCGTCGTGGACTCGGCGGCGAGTTATGCCGGGCTGCGCAGCGTGAGCATCGACGGGTTTGCGGTGAAAATTAACGGCCGGTCCGTCTTCCAGCGGCTGGTGCTCGACCAGGGTTATTATCCGGACGGGATTCTCACCGCCCCGACCGAGGCGGCGCTGGTCCGCGATATCACGCTCTCGCTGGAAGCGGGCTTCAACGGCGCCCGCCTGCACCAGAAGGTTTTCGAGGAGCGGTTTCTCTACCATGCCGACCGGTTCGGTTATCTGGTCTGGGGCGAATTCAGCGACTGGGGGCTCAACGGCGGCCCGCCCGTCCGCCGCTGGCAGCAGGAGGCCGGTGGAAAAATCGTCCGCGCCGGCAACCACAGCGGCCCGGAGCTTTCTCCCGGCCATGTCACGCAGTGGATCGAGGCCGTGCAGCGCGACTTCAACCACCCGAGCATCGTCGGCTGGTGTCCGCTCAACGAAACGGAGAACCGCATTCACGAGCAGATCACGGCGCACGACGACGTGATGCGCGCGATGTTCCTCGCCACGAAGCTCTGCGATCCCACGCGCCCCGTGCTCGACGTGTCCGGCTACTGCCACCGCGTGCCGGAGAGCGACATCTACGACAGCCACGATTACGACCAGAACCCGCGGACCTTCGCCGAACGCCACGCCGGGCTGATGCACAACCGGCCCTACCTGAACGAAACCACGATCCACAGCAGCATCCCGTGGCGCGGCCAGCCGTATTTCGTGAGCGAGTTCGGCGGCATCTGGTGGAATCCCCGCGCGAAGCCCACGGACGCCTCGTGGGGTTACGGCGACCGGCCGAAGAGCCTCGAGGAATTCTACCGCCGCTTCGAGGGCCTGTGCGCCGTGCTGCTGGATCACCCGCGGATGTTCGGCTACTGCTACACGCAGCTCACCGATGTCTACCAGGAGCAGAACGGGATCTTTTTCTTCGACCGGAAAAGGAAATACGACCTGAAGCGCGTGCGGGCGGCGCAGCAGCGCCGCGCCGCGATCGAAGGCTAGGCAGCGGGATTTTTAACCACGAAGCGCCCGAAGGTCACGAAGACCAAATCTCCCAAGGCCGTTTGACCACGGATCACACGGAGGGCGCGGATCGGAGGCTTTCCTCCATCCGCGGTCCTTGGATAGATGCTGGCTTGGTCTTGGTGCGCTTCGTGCCGTGGGTGGTGAAGCTTCAGGCGGTCTGGGGCTTGGTCACGCGAGCCCGCGCCATCACGAGGGCGAAGACCCCGGTGAAGAGCAGGTCGCCGACCAGCGTGTTGCGGAAAAACCACAGGGTCGGCGGGTACTCGGGATGGCCGACCGTCATGGCCTGCCACCAGCCGGCGAGGGTCTTGGCGTAATAGGCGTCGCCGAGCCAGGAGACGGAATTGGTGACGAGGTAGAACAGGACGGAGCAGCCGAGGACGCCGCTGATGACGTTGAGCGCGGTGCGGCGGCGGGCGACCAGGGCGCCGATGCCGAGGGCGGCGGCGAAGCAGGCGATGCGCAGCAGGGCGCCGCGCAGTTCCCACGTGTAGCCGTAGTTAGCCGCATAATAGCGGTCGATCCAGAGGTCGCTCGCGACCAGCGCCACGAACGGCACCAGCCACAGGCTGCGGCGCCCGAAGTAGGCCGCCCCGCAGAACGCGAGCGCCATGATGGGCGAGAGGTTGGACAGATCGGGGACAAACACCGCGACCACCCGGTAGGCGGCGGCGGCGACAATCAGCGCGAGGGCGAGGATGAGGTGCGAGGTTTTCATGAGGTGGAATGAGTTGGGTTAACGGAAAAAGGCGGGGTCAGCGCGTCGCGTGGTGCGCGGCGCAGAGCTCCATGATCTTGTCGGTCTGGCGGTAGCCGGCGTCCTCGGTGGATTCACCGGGGCCGGCACGGCCGGCGGCGAGCACGGCGGCGAGCTCGGCCACGAGCGGATCCTCGGGCGGAAGCGGCTCGGCGTTGAGCTCGACATTGGCCAGCGCGTAGTCGAGCCCGGCGGCGCCGGCGAGGGTCAGGTAGGCGCGCTCCAGCGGGGCGCGGATGCTCTTCGGCAGGCCGAAGGCGAAATTCGAGAGTCCGACGGAAAAGTGCAGGCCCTGCAGCTGCGGGTCCGCGCGGCAGAGGCGCATGGTGTCGAGGCCGAGGTTGATGAGGCCGTACATGTCGGCGGCGACGGGCGCGAGGCCGGGGTCCACGATGATGTCGTCGAGCGAGCGGCCGCCCTGGGAGACCAGTAGGTCGGCGAAGATGCGCACCGTCTCGTGGGCCTCCTCGGGCTTGAAGGTCATCTCGGATGCGCCGCCGGCGCCGAAGCGCTCGGATGCCATCACGATGCAGCGCATGTCGTGCTCCTTGATGAAGGCGATCATCTCGGGGAGCCGCTGGCGCGAGGCGGCGAGGGAGTTGTACACCGGCTTGCCGCGGGACTTGGCGCGGTCGTAGTGCGCCATCGCGGTGTGCTGGTAGTCGAGGTTGGGGTTGTCGAAGCTGAGGGCGGTGTCGGTGGCGGCCTGCAGCGCCGGCACGAGGTGCGGGAGGAAGGCGAGCATCTCCTCCATGGTCACCGAGAGGCGCTGGGTGCCGTCGACGTTGACGTTGAGGATGACGGCGCCCTCCGCGGCCTGGAGCCGCGCGAGGTGCTGGTAGCCCGCGACGTCGCGTTTTTCCCACGCGGTGCGCGCGCGGGCGTAGGCATTGTTCATCAGTTCGCCGATGATGTTGATCTGGGGAGCGGGCATGGGGAGGCGGGGGTTGGATTCAGTCAAAGCGGATGGACTTGGTCTCCTCGACGAGGGCCAGGATATTCCCGAACGGCACGTCGGGCTCCAGGACGTGCGTCGGCGCCAGCATGAGCCGGGCGCCGTGGTCGAGGTGCAGGGCGGCGATTTCGCGGACGCGGCGGCGGACATCGTCGGGGGTGCCGAACGGCATCGTGGTCTGCGTGCCGACCATGCCGCTGAGCCCGAGGTCCCGGCCGTGGTGGCGGACGAGGGCGGCGGCATCCATGCACTCGGGCTGGATCGGGTTGAGGATGTCCACGCCGAGCTCGATCAGCTCGGGCACGATGGACCGGATGTCGCCGTCGGAGTGATAGTGCACCCAGACGCGGCGGTCGCCGGCCTCGTCGCGGATGGCCGCGATGACCCGGGCAAGGCGCGGCTTGAGGTGCCGGCGCCACGTCGCCACGGACAGCAGCATGCCGGTCTGCATCCCGACGTCGTCGCCGAGGCCGATGAGGTCCGCCCCGGCGCGCACGAAGGCGCGGCCCGCATCGACCGAGCGCTGGGTGAAGTAATCGAGCAGCCAGTCGGAGATGCCGTTGCCGTCGGCGAGGTCCTGGAACAGGTTGTCCATGCCGCGGACGTACCAGGCGATCTCGAAGAGGGTGCACTCAAGGCCGGCGTAGGCGACCTTGCCCCGGGTGTGGATCTGGCCGAGGTGGCGCGCGAGGGCGGCGTAATGGGCGGGGTCGGAGGTGTCGGGCCAGGGCAGGCGCTCGAGTTGCGCGACACAGGTCACGGACTCAAGCGGATGCAGCATCGTCCGGAAGTGGTACGCCCGGCCCACCGTGCCGGCGGGCGGCGCGACGTGCGCCACGCAGAACGGCCCCAGCTCCACCGCGGCGGAGAGTTCGCAGCCGAGGTCGGCCAGTGCATCCCGCCAGCGGACCGAATCCTCCGGGTAGGAGGCCCACGCGTAGCCAAAGTCGGTCTCGAACGCCAGGTCCGCATCGCGCACGCCGGTGCGTTCCTCGATGAGGTCCGCCACGGGTGGCGTGACCGGCAGGCTGAACGGCAGCCAGGCGGGGGAACCGCCCGACATCATCGCGTGGAAATTCTCGCGGGCGTTCATCGGGCGAAATGGACGGACATGGCGGCCAGGTGCGCGGGGGTGCTGCCGCAGCAGCCGCCGATCACGCGGGCGCCGGCGGCGAGCAGGCCGGGGACGGCGGCGGCGAACTGGGCGGGATGGATGTCGTACACAATCCGGCCGTCCTCCAGGCGGGGCGAGCCGGCGTTGGGCTGGACCATGACGGGCCGGCCCTCGGCGGCGGCCACGAGCTCGGCCGTGAGCCGCATGTAGGCCTCGAGCGAGAGTTTGGTGCCGCAGTTGGCCCCGACGACATCGGCCCCGGCCATCACGACCGCTGCCATCGCCTCCGCCACGGTGCTGCCCATCATGGTGCGTAAGCCGGCCGCGGCGGGCTGGAAACTGTAGGTGGCGAAGATGAATTCCGCGCCCGCGGCCCGCGCCGACCGCACCGCGAGCGCCGCTTCGACGGAGTCGGACATCGTCTCGACCAGGATGGCATCCGCGCCGCCTTCGAGCAGCGCGGCAGCCTGCGCCTGGAAGGCGAGGGCGACCTCCTGCGGCACGCCGTCGCCGAGCGGCTCGAGCATGCCGCCGAACGGCCCGATGTCCCCGAGCACCCAGGCGCGGTCGCCCGCGATCTCACGGGCGAGGCGGGCGCCGGCGACGTTAAGCTCGCGGACGCGCGCACCGACACCATGGCCGGCGAGCACGTAGGAGGAGCCGCCAAAGGTATTGGTCGTGAGCAGGTCGGAACCGGCGGCGAAGTAACTGCGGTGCACCAGCCGCACGCTGCCGGGCTGTGCGACGTTCCAGGCTTCCCCGCAGGCGCCGGGCGCCAGGCCGAGTTGCTGGAGCTGCGTGCCGGTGGCGCCGTCGCCGAGCAGGGGCCGGCGGGCGAGGGCCTCGCGAAGGGAGTGGGAGCGCGGGTTCATGCGGAGAGGGCGTGGACTTCGTCGAGAAATTCCGTGGCGAGGCCGGCGTTCCGGAACGGGCTGCAGACGGTGAGCCACACGCCCTCGGGGCCGAGGGCGCGCAGGACCGCGAGGGCGTCGTCGGCATCGTCCGCCAAAACCTGCACCGCCTTCCCGGCGCCGCGGCACTGGCGATAGAGGTCGAGCCAGGCAGCCGCCGGGCCGTGGCCGGCCCCGGCGACCCATTGCACGGCATTGAGGCCTGGCAGCCGCAGCATGGTGTCCACGTGCTGCAGGGCCTGCGGCCCGTCGAGGTGGAAAATGGACCGCTCCAGGGGCGCCATCTCCATCTCGATGGAGGGAATGATGAGTTCCTCCCCGATCTCCCGCGAGACGAGGCACCAGAAATCGCAGCTGGGGATATACGCCGTGCCCTCGTGCAGGTAGGAGCACCACGTCGTGCTGGGCTGCCCGAGGGCGGTTAGTTGCGCATAGAGCCGGCGGTAGGCTTCCACGTACGCGCGGGCCGCATGGAGGCTGGCCCGCCGCACAAGGTCCGGCGCATCTACAATGTCGAGGCAGAGGTTCTCGGGCCCGCGCAGGCCGGCGAGCATGTCGAAGCTCCCGTGCAGGTCCGGCAGGGCGACGTAGAACCGCCTGGCGAACCGGTCGGCGGCGAGCGCGATCATTGTCTCGATCGTCCGCCAATAGGGATTGGCGAAATCGGGCGGCGTGGCGATGAAGCGCTCGAGGTCCGCGGTGTCGGGCAGCGTGTGCTGGCACCAGCTCGTGCTTTCGCCAAAGACGAGCTCCGCCCCGAAAAGCGTCGAGGTGAGGTCGGGCCCCACATTGGGCATCCAGCACGGCACGCTGTCCCCGAGGGCGGGCGAGGCCTCGAGGCCGGCGACGGCTGATTCAACTTGGAACTCCGGATCCATCCAACGCTCATGGAGCGTGGCGTGGTGGGAGCGGGGCCCGCGCCAGGCTCCCGGGCGTTCGACGTAGAGCGTGACCGGCGGCCGGTCCAGCCGGCCGCCCTGCCACCAGGCTTCGTAGCGTGCGCGGGCGGCGGCGTAGTGGAAAGAGTGATCGCGCGGTTTCATGGGCGGAGGCGGATCACGCGGCGCGGCCGTTGAAGTCGCGGATGGCGTCAACCATGGCCACGATGTTGGCGACCGGGGTGCGCGCCTGGACGTTGTGAATGGTGTTGAACACGAAGCCGCCGCCGGGGGAAAAGGCCCGCAGGCGGTCGGTGACCTGCGCCCGCACTTCCGTCGGCGTGCCGAACGGCAGCGTGTGCTGCGTGTCCACACCGCCACCCCAGAAGACGATGCGGTCGCCAAAATCGGCCTTGAGCCGCCCGGGATCCATGTCTTTCGCGGAGCATTGCACTGGGTTGAGGATGTCGAACCCGACATTGATGAACCGGTCGATGAGCGGGCGGACGGCGCCGCAGGAGTGCTTGAAGGTCCGCCAGCCGGTGTGCCGGTGCACCCAGTCATTGATCCGCCGGTAGTAGGGGGCGAACAGTTCGTCGAAGGTCTCCGGCGAGCAGAACTGCGAGCTCTGTGTGCCGAAGTCCGTGCCGCAGACGCAGAGGACGTCGACGGTGTCGCCCGCCAGCGCGGCAAACACGGCGAGATTCTCCAGCGCGACCTCGCACTGGCGGGCAAAGACCGCGTGCACGTAGGGGCGGCGCTCCACCAGGGAGATGTACCACTCCCCAACGTCGCGGATGCCACGCGGCTGCCGGAGAAAGGGCGCGGGGACCAGGGCGATGTCGCCGAACGACGTGCCGCCGAGGCTGGCGTGGACCGCGCGATCGCTGCCGCGCACCCGGTCCAGTTCCGCGGCCCAATGCACCAGGTCCGCCGGCGCGAGCGGCTGGAACTCCTCGCAGTTCTCTGTGGGGTCGAGCCGGGCCTCGTCGAGGGGCGGCTGGCGCACGATGGCGTCGAAAAAATATCCGCCCGCCGGCAGGTGGCCGCTTGCCGGCGCCGCCGGGTCGCCGGCGGGAAACAGGAACACGTCCCCGGACGGCATTTCGCGGGGACGGAAGCCCTCCGGCACGAGCACCACCTGGCCCCACGGCGCGCGCCATTCCCGCCAGCCCTCGTTGGCGAAGCCGAACATCGTGCCGCGGCCGCTGAGGCCGGCGCAGTCGGAACCGAGCGCGGCCAGTAGGTCCTCCTCGAGTTCGCCGAGCATCTGGAACGGCTCGCAGACCTTCACGGGGTGCTCGGGCAGGCCGTAGTGCCGGCGCAGGGCGGCCACGCAGCTCACGTGCAGGCTCGTCACCCCCGTGCTGCCGAAATCCACCGGCACGGGGCCGGCCTCGTGCCGGAGCGCGCGGCGGACTTTTTCACGGGAGGTCATGGGATCGGGGGGCCGGCCGGGCGCGGTTCAACCGGGCAGGCCGAGCAGCTCCTCCTTCAGCCGGAGGTAATACAGGTAGTCGTCGGGATTGACGTTGGGCGGGCAGCGGTGGTCGCAGAAGGGGATGAACCCGCCGCGCCGGACGTAGGGCACGAGCGACTCGAGCCACTCGCGGATCGCGGGGCGGCCGCGGCCAAGGGCCATTTTGTCCATGCCGCCCAGGATGCGCAGCTCCGGGCCCCAGCGCTCGAGGGCCTCGCCCGGATGGCCCGAGCCGTTGACCTCCCACGGAAACATCGTGTTCACGCCGCCGGCGAGGAAGTGCGGGATGAGCGGGCGCACGTCGCCGTCGCAGTCGATCCACCAGATGTCCACCCCGTGGGCGCGGAGCTTCCGGCTGATGCGCTGGTAGCGCGGGACGACGACATCGCGGAAGAAGCCCACCGAGACCAGCGGGCCGTTCTTGTAGCAGATGTCCTCCCAGCCGGCTGCGTAGTCGAACGCCACGTGCGGCAGCACGGCGTCAAGGAAGTCCTCCACCAGCACGCAGGAGGTCTCGACGATGTCCTCGACCATCTCCGGATAATCGAAGACCGCATAGGCGAGCCCCTCGACGGTGAGCAGGTCGCGGGCCTTGCCGATCATGGAGCCGGCCCAGATCCCAAGCGGGTAGTCGCGGCCGGCGGGATGGTCGCGCCGGATGGCGGCGAGATCGGGCCGGCGGACGGGATCGCGGCGGACGAAGCGCTCGGCTTTCACGCGGGCCCAGTCGTCGGGGGTCTTGACGGTGGCCTCGAGGTAGTGGGGGATCGTGTCGTGGCCGTCGAGCGGCACCTCGGCGATGAGCCCGTCGCCATTGCGCAGGATGCGGCTGTGGGCGGTGCGGGAGATTTCCTCCTCCGGAAACACGGGGTGCATCCAGGGCTGCCAGACGGTCCCGGTGCGGTCGAAGTTCAGGAAGATATCCGCATCGTTGTTATTGGTGATGCCGTGGTCGCGGAACATCGGCCAGAGCTTGAAATTGTCGTCCCAGTAGCCGAATTCCATGTTGAAGCACCGGTCCACCGGCTCGTGGTGCAGCTGCCGGCGGAAGCGCTCGCGGTCGGTGAGCGTGCCGCGCCATTTGGGCAGGAAGGGGGTGATGACGGGGGGAGGCATGGCCGGTTCAATAGGTGCCGTAGCGTTCGACGAAGCCGATGATGGCCTGGTAGGTGTCCCAGCTCACCTGCGGCGGCACCGAGTGGTCGGAGTGATAGGCATACCCGCGCGTGGCCATGCCCGCGGCGAACTTGGTGCGCATTTCCTCCTCGATGAGGCCGAGGTCGTTGGTCGCCATCTTCATGACGTCAATGTTGCCGAACATGGCCAGGCGGTTGCCGTAGGCGGGGGCGAACTCGCGGATGTCCATACCCGCCTTGGCCTCGATGGGCTGGAGGCACTCGAAGCCCGCGGCGACGTAAAGGTCGAGCACCTGGCGGACGTGTCCGTCGGTGTGGTAGATGACGCGCTGGCCGCGGGAGTGGGCCCACTCCGCCATGCGCTTGTGCGCCGGCCAGACCAGGTCCCGGTACATCGCGGGCGAGCACATGGTGGCGTGGTTGTACGCCATGTCGCCGTAGATCCAGAGCCCCTCCGGCTCCAGCCCCCCGGCCATCAGGGCCTCGAACGTGCGGAGCACAATGTCGGTGTGCACATCCACGATGTCGCGGACCCACTCCGGGTCCTCGATCATGGCGACCAGGCAGGCCTCGTCGCCAATCAGCCGGCGCAGCGCCTCAAAGCCCTCGACACCGGTCAGGTGGGTCCAGCGGCCCAGGGCGCGGCCTTCCGCCTCGCAGCGGCGGGCGTCCGACAGGTTGGCCGCCAAGGGGGCGTCGAGCATCGCCGGGCGGTAGGTGGTTTCCCAGGCCGCGCGGCTGTCGCAGCCGAAGCTAATGTGTTCCGGCGTACCGGAGCGCCCCTTCCAGAACCGGGCCACGCCGCCCCAGGCGTCGCGCACCGTCTCGGTCTCGGCGTCCTGCGACAGGACCTCCCGGCGGCCGGGGAACGGCGCCGGCCAGCACCAGCACAGCGATTGAAAATCGGCGCCGAGCCGGCGCATCACCTCATGGTGGTCGCCAGCCAGGCCCTCGCGCTGCCAGCGGGTGATCGTCTCCGGCCAGAAGGAGTCGCAGCGTGGCACCCGGTCCTGCTCCCGCCGGGCGAACATGCGGCTGACGCGCTCGCATCCGGTCATGGACGGGGATTTCATGTCCGCACCTCATCGAGGCCCGGGGCGGCGGTGCCTCAGGCCGCCTGACCGACCAGTTTCTTGGCAATGTCGACGGCGGTGCCGGCGTCGGCGGCATAGCCGTCGGCCCCGATCTCGTCCGCGAACGCCTGCGTGATCGGCGCGCCGCCGATCATGATCTTCGTGCCGGTGAGGCCGGCGGCCTTGATGATGCGCACGGTATCCTTCATCGCGGGCATGGTGGTCGTGAGCAGGGCCGAGAGGCCGACGAGGTTGGCGTTGTGCTCCTTGGCGGCCGCGAGGTAGCGCTCCGGGCTCACGTTGGTGCCCAGGTCGATGACGGCAAAGTTTGCGCCGCGCCACATCATGGAGATGAGATTCTTGCCGATGTCGTGGAGGTCGCCCTGCACGGTGCCGATGATGGCGGTGTACTTCGGCCTGATGCCCGCGCTGGCGAGCAGCGGCTCCAGCAGCTTCAGCGCCTCCTTCATGGCGCGCGCGGCCACGAGCATCTCGGGGACGAAGATTTCGTTGCGTTTGAATTGTTCGCCGACGATCGCCATGCCGGGCACGAGGCCCCGCTCGACGATGTCTTGCGGGCCGGTGCCGGCCGCGAGGAGTTCCTGGGTAATCCGCACCGTGTCGATCCGCTTCCCTGCGGCCACGGCGGCAGTCAAATCGGTTAGTTGGGGCATGGCTGGCTTATAGGCCCGTCGGGAACCGGAAGTAAATGCGAACACCGCGCGGAACCCGCGGGGTACATAAGAATTCCCAATATATACATTAGGCGTGCTTTGTCAGCGCCGGTGATGGCTGGTTTACAATCACGACGGGGTGGCTGACGCCCGGCTGGACCCCATTACCCCATGTCCAATTCGTACAAATTATCCGTCATCGCGTGCGAGGTGATCGAGCCGGAGGTCCGGCATTTCATCCGCGACAATCCGCAGGTCCGGGAGCTGGTCATCATCCCGCTGGCGCTGCACGAGGATCCCGCCCGGCTGCAGCAGGAGCTGCAGCGGGCGGTGCACCGCGCGGAGACGAACCCCGAGGTCGAGGCCATCGTGCTGGTCTTCGGGCTCTGCGGGCGCGGGGTGGAGAATCTCCGGCACGAGCGCTGCCCGATCATCCTGGCCCGGGCGCATGACTGCGTGACGCTGTTCCTCGGCGACAAGGAACGCTACGCCGCCTACGTGAAGGACAATCCCGGCACCTACTGGTACAACCCGGGGTTCATCCGCGGCCGCACGATTCCGGGCCCGGAGCGGGAGGCCCGGCTGCGCGAGGAGTACGGCCGGAAGTTCGACGCGGAGGATGTCGAGTTCCTGATCGAGCAGGACCGCGCGGGGCTCGCGCACTACAACCGCGCGGCCTACGTAAGCCTGGACCTGGCCGATACGAAGCGGGATGAGGACTACACCCGCAGCTGTGCCGCCTGCCGCAACTGGGGTTTTGACCGGGTCCCGGGCGATCCCGCGCTGCTGCAGGCCCTGCTGCGCGGCGACTGGGATGAAAAGCGCTTTCTCATCGTGCCGCCCCGGCATGTGATCCGCCTCACGGCGGACGACACCATTATCCGCGCCGAGCCCGAGTCCGGTCCCCATGTGCCCCCGCCTCCAGCTTGAAACCCCGGAGGGCAGCCGGGAAATCGGCCTCGCGCCGGGCGATGACCGGCTGCTGCTGACGGAGCTGCTGGCCCGCCGCGGGCATCCGCTGAACACCCGTTGCGGCGGCCGCGGCCTGTGCGGCGGCTGCGAGGTCGGGCTGCGTGCGGGCACGCTCCGGCGCATGCCGGACGGGGCCACGGTCGCGCCGGCGGCCGGGGAACGCCTGCGCGCCTGCCAGCTGCGGCCGGCCGGGGAGGCGGAGATCACGTTGACCGTGCCGGCGCGTTCCCTGCTGAAGCACGAGCCGTCCATCGTCGCGGAGTTCAAGATCAACGTCCCCTGGGCCCGGGATCCGCTCGATTCGTCGGCGCGGACCGGCGCGGCGGTGGACATCGGCACCACGACGGTCGCCCTGCTGCTGTGCGACCTCGTCACGGGCCGGGTGCTGGCGGAGGCGTCGGCCTTCAATGCGCAGATCCGCTTTGGCGAGGACGTGCTCACGCGCATCCAGCGCTGTTACCAGAACCCCGCCGCGGTGCGGGAGCTGCAGCGCGCAGTGACGGTGGAAACCATCCAGCCCCTGCTGGCCGAGGCGTGCCAGGCGGCCGGGATCGCGCGGGAGGAGGTCGGCGTGATGACCGTGGCGGCGAACACGACCATGCAGCATCTGCTGGCGGGCGTGGACCCGAGCCCGCTCGGGGTGCACCCGTTCAAGCCGGAGTTTCTCGAGCATCGCAGTTATCCGCCGGCGGAGCTTGGCCTCGTTTTCGGCGGGTCGGAGGCGCGGGTCCATCTGCTCCCCGGGCCGGCGGCCTACGTCGGGGCCGACCTCGCCGCGGGCCTCGTGGCCACGGGCATGCTCTACGACGAGGGCCCGGTGCTGCTGGTGGACGTTGGTACCAACGGCGAGATCATCGCCAAGGTGGGCGGCCGCCTGGTGGGTTGCGCCACGGCGGCGGGGCCGGCCTTTGAGGGCGCCGGCCTGACCAGTGGCACGCGCGGGGTCCGGGGCGCGATCGAGCGCATCACCCTGCGCGGCGATCCCTTCGGGGTGGAGCTGGGCGTGATCGGCGGCGGGACGCGCCCGATCGGCATCTGCGGGTCGGCCTACGTGGACTTCCTGTGGGAAGGGCGGCGCCGCGGACTCGTGCGGGATAATGGCCGCTTTGCGGAGGACTTTGTCGCCCGCGCCGGACCGCTGGTCGGGGCCGACGAGTTCGGCCGGCGGCTGAAGCTGCACGGCGCCGGCGCCTCGGGTCCGGTCTGGATCTCGGAGGTGGACATTGCGCGGCTGCTTCAGGCCAAGGCCGCCATCGCCGCCGGCATCACCACCCTGCTTGGCCTGCTGGGCCGGACCGCCGCCGACGTGAAGACGCTGTATCTCGCGGGTGGCTTCGGGCTGCACCTCTCGCTGGAGCACGCCATCGGCTGCGGTCTGCTGCCGGGATTCACCCCCGCGCAGATCCAGGTGGTCGGCAACACCTCCCTGGGCGGCGCCTTCCTCGCGCTCAACGACCGCAGTTTCCTCGCGGAGATGACGTCCGCCTGCGCCCGGATGGAATCCATCGAGCTCAACCTCCAGCCCGGCTTCGAGGACGCCTACATCGACCAGCTGATGCTCCCCTGATCCGGTCCAACCCCCGCCCACCATGAGCGCCACTTCGCGTGAGATTGTGCAGCAAACCCTGGCCTTTGCCGGCCCGCCCCGCGCGCCCCGCGACCTCTGGGTGCTGCCCATCGCGGCGGAGCAGCATCCCGCCGCGCTGGCGGAGCTGGCGCGGGATTTCCCCACGGACTTCACGGCCGTTTCCGGCCATGAACGGATGACCGCGCCGACCGTGGGCAACCCGCATGCCGTCGGCCGGTTCACCGACGAGTGGGGCTGCACGTTTGAGAACATCCAGCGCGGCGTCATCGGCGAGGTGAAGGATCCGCTGGTGCGCGAGTGGGCCACCGACCGTGGGCGGATCCATGTGCCGCGCGAGTGGCTCACGCTGGACCGGGACGCGGTGAACCGCGACTGCGCGGCCACCGACCGGTACACCTTTGCCGCGGCCTGTCCGCGGCCCTTCGAGCAGCTCCAGTTCATCCGCGGCTCGGAGGACCTCTACCTTGACCTGCTGGACCCGCCGGCGGAGCTGCCAGGGTTCATGCGCGAGATGCACGCGTTCTACTGCGAGCTGCTCGAGGCGTGGGCCCGGACCGACGTGGACGCCCTGCGCTTCATGGACGACTGGGGCTCGCAGCGCGCGTTGCTCATTGCGCCGGCGCTCTGGCGCGCGCTGTTCAAGCCCATGTACCGCGACTACGCCCAGATCGCACACGCCCACGGCAAGCGGCTGTTCATGCACTCGGACGGCCACATCGCCGCCATCTACCCGGACCTCGTGGAAATCGGGATTGATGCGGTCAACTCCCAGCTCTTTTGCATGGGCGTCTCCACCCTGGCGCCGTACGCCGGCCGCATCACGTTTTGGGGCGAGATCGACCGCCAGCACCTGCTGTCGCACGGCACGCCGGACGAGGTCGCGCGCGCCGTCTGCGACGTGCACCATCACCTGTGGCGCAACGGCGGCTGCATCGGCCAGTGCGAATTTGGCGCCGCGGCGCGGCCGGAGAATGTCCGGCAGGTCTACGCCACCTGGAATTCCCTCGTGCCCTGAAACCCCGGAACCCATCCCCCATGCCCGCCGCCCCGATCGAACTCCTGCCGCACGACCGCGACGTCCTGCGGCCCCTGGCCGAGCAGTACGCGGCGATCGCCGCGCTGCCCGTGCACCGAGAGAAGGCGCGGCTCTGGAGCCGGATGAACGGGCTGCGCAGCGAGCGGCCCATGGTGTGGATCACCGAGGTGCCCTGGCACGAGTTCAACAAGGGCTCGGCCGAGCTGACGGTGCAATGCCGCGCGCCCTGGGCGCGCACCGTGGAGCTGGAGCTGCGCCGGCAGCTTTACCAGTGGCGGCACCTGCCGGTGGACATGATCTTCAGCGACCACGTGCCTTGCCCGATCGCCTACCGGAGCACGGGCTTCGGGATGATGCGGCAGGGGGAGCTGCTCGCGATCACCGGCGGCGCCGGCATCTCCTCCCAGCATTTCGAACCCCAGATTTCATCGCTCGCGGACCTCGGCAAGATCAAGGACCCGGTGGTGACGGTGGACCGGGCCGACACCGCCGCGCGGCTGGCTGCGATGCGCTCCGCGTTCGGCGACATCATTCCCGTGCGCGAACGGGGCTGCGACAACCTGTGGTTCACGCCGTGGGACAACCTCGTGATGTGGTACGGCGTGCAGGAGGCGCTGCTCGACCTCATCGAGCAACCCGAGGTCATCAACGCGGCGGTCGAGCGCATCGTCGAGTGCTGCCTGAAGGAGCTCGACCAGATGACCGCGCTGAACCTGCTGACCCTGAACACGTGCAACTGCCGCATCGGCTCCGGGGCGTACGGCTACTCGGACGAGCTGCCGGGGCCCGGCTTCGATCCCTCGCACCCGACCGCGGAGCACCTGTGGGGCTGCTCCAACGCGCAGATCTTCACGGAAGTCTCGCCCGAGATGCACTGGGAGTTCGCGCTGCGGCACGACCTGCCCTGGTTCAAGCGCTGGGGCCTCGTCTACTACGGCTGCTGCGAAGTCCTCGATACCAAGATGGATCTCCTGCGGCGCATCCCGAACCTGCGCAAGATCTCGATGAACTACCGCATCAACGTCGCCCGCGCGGCCGCCGCGACCGGCGCGGACTATGTCTTCAGCTACAAGCCCAACCCGGCGGTCTTCGCCACCGACCGTTGGGACCTGGGCCAGGCCCGCGCCGAACTCCGGCACATGCTCGACTGCACGCAGGGCGGGCACGTCGAGATCGTCCTGAAGGACATTTCCACCGTCGCCGGCCAGCCGCACCGGCTGTGGGAATGGGCCGCCATGGCGATGGAACTCGTGGAGGGCCGGGGATGACCCGACGGGCAACACTATTCCGCGTCCTCCGGCCGGTGGTCCCGGGCGTAGGCCAGCATGGCGCGGACGTTCTCGGGCGGGGTGAGGGGCGAAATCTCGCAGCCCGCCCCGACAATGTAATAGCGGCCGCAGATCTCATGGCAGCGCCGGCAGGCCGCGTACACCCGCTCGGGCGTGCCCTCGAGCAGGTCGGTGATGGTGGAGACATTGCCGGCGAGCACGCGGGTGGGGCCGAGTTGCGCGCGCGCCTTCTGCAGGTTGGCCGGAAAATCGATCTCGTAGATGTCCACCGGCAGCTGGGCCATCCGCGGATAAAGCCGGTCGATCAGCCCGCACATGTGCTGCCGCAGCAGCACGTCCGGATGGTTCCGCCGGAGCGTTTCCAGCACGCGCTTCTGCTGCGGCCAGAGAAACTCCTCGTAAAGCGCCGGCCCGATCAGGCCGGCCGCCGCGTCGCTCATGCCGATGGTGTCGGCGCCGGCGGCGATCTGCGCCGGGGCGTAGGCGATGGCGACATCCGCGCAGAAGGCCAGCAGGTCGTGGGCGAACTGCGGGTCGTCCCCGAAATCCAGCATGATGGTATTGAGGCCGCGCAGCTCGGCCGCGAGCGCCAGCGGGCCCTCGATCCAGCCGACGATGGACATGTCCGGGCCGGCCATGCGGCGCATCAGCTCGATGCTTTTCACCCGGTCGTGCATGCGGCCGCCGCCGAGCGGGTCGGGGACGCGCAGGATCCGCAGCCGGAGCTTGTCGGCCAGCGCCGCGCGCTCCTCGTTGATCGCCGGCCCCTGGTCGGTGAACCAGTCCACGCTCCCCTCGCCGGCGATGTCGATGACCTCGCGCGCGGGGTCCGAGCAGGTGAGCAGGCAGTCGAGCCCGAAGTCCGCCACGAGTTTGAGCTGGGCCTCCGCCAGCTTCCGCCCGTCCTTGGTGTAGTCGATAAAGGGGATCCCCGCGTGCTTCGCGGAGAACATCATCGCCATCGGCTGCGCCGGCAGGCGGTCCACGGCTTCGCCACGGATGACGCGGCGTACGCGTTCGATCGAGGTCATGCCAGCGTGATGCTGGGCGCCGCCCGTGAAATCAACCCCGCGTTGCCGCGAAAGCTGCGCATTTCTTGCCCATGACCGCCCTGTCCCCCCGCCAACGCCTCACGGCCGCGCTCGACCGCCGGCCGACCGACCGGCTCCCGGTGACGACACATCACCTGATGCGCTCGTACCTGCGGAAATACCTGCCGGGCAAGACGGACGACGAGTTTTTCGCGGCCTTCGGGCTCGACCCGATCTGCTGGCTGCAGGCCCACCGGCCCGACCGGGCGGCGGGCGCGGACTACGAGGCGGGCCACCTGCCGGGATTCCTCGAGGCCCAGCGGATTGTCTCGCCGACCTGGCGGTTCGAGCATCAGGACGTGCCCGGTCGCGAGTACGCGACCACGCGCCACGCCATCATCACCCCGCGCAAGACCCTGACGCTGGAGCTGCAGAGCAACGAGTTCACCGCGTGGGTCTCGGAGCGGCTCATCAAGGAAAAGTCCGACATCGACCTCATCGCCGAGTTCGCCCCGCAGCCGCTGTGCGACGTGGCGGCGGTCAACCGGTGCGCCGACGCCTACGGCGACACCGCGCTGATCCGCGGGAACATCAACTGCTTCGACCTCTACGGCCAGCCCGGCTGCTGGCAGGACGCCTGCGTGCTCCACGGCGTCGAGGAGATGATCCTCGCGACCTACGACGATCCGGCTTGGGTGCACGCCTTTCTCGGCATCCTGCGGGACCGGAAGGTGCGCTTCGCCGACTCGATGCAGGGCGCGCGCTACGACCTCATCGAGCACGGCGGCGGCGATGCCTCCTCCACCGTCATCTCCCCGAAGGTTTTCGATGAATTCGTCGCGCCCTACGACCGCGCGGTCATCGCGCACGCCCGTGCGGCCGGCCAGCGCGTGGTCTACCACACCTGCGGCGGCATGATGCCGATCCTGGAGCGGCTGGTCGGGCTCGGCTCCAACGCGCTGGAGACCTTCACCCCGCCCGCAATGGGCGGCGACGTCGACCTGGCCGAGGCCAAGCGCCGCATCGGCGACCAGGTGTGCTTCATCGGCGGCTTCGATCAGAACCGCTTCTTCACCACTGCCACCCCGGAGGAGACGCGCGCGGAGGTCCGCCGCTGCTTCCGCGAGGCCGGGGCCGGCGGCGGGTTCATTCTCAGCCCCTCCGACCATTTTTTCGAGGCCCGGCCCGAGCTGCTCCACGCCTTCGCCGACGAGGCGCGGCAGTGCACGTACTGACCGGCCCGAATTTTCACCATGACCCCGCTCGAACGTTTCCACGCCTGCATGAATTACCAGCCGGTCGACCGGGTGCCGAACCACGAGGTCGGTGTCTGGGCCCAGACCAAGCAGCGCTGGCGCGAGGAGGGCCTGGCCACGGCGGACCTGCACTGGGACTGGTTCACGGGCGAGCCCCACTGGGACCTGGACCCGCGGGAATACATTGATGTGCGCACGGACATGGTTCCGCCCTACGAGGTCAAGGTCCTCAGCCGCGAGGGCGAGACCGAGATCGTGCAGGGGGCCAACGGCGTGATCTCGAAGGGGCTCATCACCGGCACCACCGACGGCATGCGCATGAGCATGGACGAATACATCAGCTTTCCGGTGAGCACGCCCGCGGACTTCCAGGCGCTGAAGCAGCGCTTCCGGCCGTCGTCACCGGTGCGCCAGCCGCTGCACTGGCGCGAATTCCTGCTGCCCGGCTGGGGCCTGCGCCGGCACCCGCTGATCCTCGGCCGCAACTGCGCCATCCTCGGCTACTACTGGCGCGCCCGCGAGTGGATGGGCACCGAGAACGTCAGCTATGCCTGGTACGACGAGCCTGCGATGATGCACGAGATGATGGAATTCATCACCGACTTCACGATCGAGGCGACGCGGCCGATTCTCGAAGCCGGCGTGCGGCCGGACTACATCTTCATCAACGAGGACCTGAGCATGAAGAACGGGCCGTTGCTCAGCCCGGATACATACCGCGCGTTCATCCTCCCGGAGCTGAAGCGGCTGGTCGCCTGGTTTAAGTCGCAGGGCGTCCGCTGGGTGGTCATCGACACCGACGGCAACTGCGAGCTCGTGATCCCGCCCTTCCTCGAGGCGGGGGTGGACGGCATCTGGCCGCTGGAGCGCGCCTCCGACATGGACCCCGGGGCGATCCGCCGGAAATTCGGCCGCGACCTGCGGCTGTGGGGCGGAGTGGACAAGCGCGAGCTGGCGAAGGACCCGGCCGCGATCGACGCGCACCTGCGCACGCTGCAGCCGCTGATCGCCGAGGGCGGGTTCATCCCCACGGTTGACCACCTCGTGCCGCCGGACGTCTCGCTTGCGAACTTCCAGCACTACATGCGGCGCAAGCACCAGCTCCTGCGCGGCGAGGCGTTCTGAGCCGCGACCGCCCCCAAATTTTCCCATGAGCCGCCAGCTCGCCCTCGCCACCCTCGCGCTGAAACCCGTGCCGCGCTTCGCCCGCACGGAATACAGCCTCGAGTACCACCAGGCGGGCCTCCGTCCGGCGACCGGCCCCGCGCCGGACGGGACCGCGGCGTTTCGCGACCTCTATGCGCGCTGGGGCCTCGACTTCCTCTGGACCACGGAGGACGGACTGCGCGGCGACTGGTCGCGCTGGGGCCGCTGCACGGATATGGGCCATGCGGAATATGCCGCGGACGGCAGCGATCTGCACCTGCCGGTCCGGTCTCCCTTTGAGACGGCGGAGGAGGTCTGGGCGTTTGATGCGGTGGCCGAGTACGGCCTGCCCGCGCCGGCGGAGCAGGTCGCGGCGTATGAGGCCTGGCTCCAGGCCAAGCGCCGCGACTTTCCGGACCAGCTCTGCCCGGGCGGCTATTACAAGACGATCGTGTCCGGCGCGATCCAGGCCTTCGGGTGGGACCTGCTGCTGGAAGCCGCGGCGGACCGAAAAAAGATGGAGCGGGTGTTCGACGGCTTCTTCCGGCGGACGCAGTTCCACATGGACGCCTGGGCGCGGACGACGGCGGAGGCCATCATCCAGCACGACGACTTCGTCTGGACCGCGGGCGCCTTCATGCGGCCTGAGATCTACCGCGAGGTGATCATCCCGCGCTACGCCGAGCTGTGGAAGCCGCTGAAGCAGGCCGGCAAGAAGGTTTTGTTCTGCGCCGATGGCGACTTCCGCGAGTTTGCGGCCGACATCGTGGCGGCGGGTGCCGACGGGCTCATCTTCGAGCCGGTGATGGAATTCGGCGAGATGGTGGAGAAGTTTGGCGGGACGACGGTGCTGGTCGGCAGCGCGGTGGACTGCCGCGACCTCACGTTCGGCACCTGGGACACGGTGCGGGCGGCATTGGACCGCTCGCTGGAGCTGGCCCGCCGGTGCCGCGGCGTGATCCTGGCCACGGGCAACCACCTGCCGGCGAACATCCCGGCGCCGATCCTTGAGCAGTACCGTGCCTACCTGCAGGCGCACCGCGAACGCTGAACACCCGGCCGAACCCATGCGCTGGAACCGCGAACAGTACCTCGACCTGATGACCTTCGGGGACGCCCCCCGGCCGATGTTCACCGAACTCTTCGGTCCGCTGGTCGGGCTCGACGCGGAGTGGCGGGCACAGGGGGCGGCGGAAGCCGAGATCGCGATGACGGCGTTCGACTGGGATTACGTGCCGACCGTCTTTTGCGGCGGCTACACGCACATGCTGGGTCCGCCGCCGGTCGTGCTGGAGGACAACGCGGAGCGCCGGGTGGAGCGCGACTTTCTCGGCCGCACGATGCTGCTGCTCAAGCAGACGGCGACGATCCCCCTGCCGATGGATTTCCCGGTGAAGACGATGGACGACTGGCTCCGGGTGAAGCCGCACCTGGCCTTCACCCCGGAGCGGATCCGCTGGGACGAGGTGGAGGCCGCGCGCCGGGCGCAGGCGGAGGGCTGCCTGGTGGTCGCGCATATGCCGGGGGCGTTCGACATTCCCCGCGAGCTGATGGGCGAGGAGGTGGCCTGCCTCGCCTATTACGAACAGCCCGAGCTCATGGCCGACATCCTGGCGACGATCGCGGACACCACGTGGCGCGTGCTCGAGCCGATCAGCGCGAAGCTCCGCATCGACCAGCTGATGGTGCATGAGGATTTCGCGGGCAAGTCCGGCCCGATGGTCGGCCCGGTGCAGATCCGCGAGTATTTCCAGCCCTACTACCGCCATATCTGGGACCTGGTTGCGTCGCGCGGGGCGCGGGTTTTCGAGCAGGACACCGACGGCAACATCAACCCGGTCACTCCCGCGCTCCTCGACTGCGGCCTGACCAGCATCTACCCGATGGAGCCGGCGGCGGGCATGGACATCGTGGCGGTGCGGCGGACCTACGGCCGGCGCCTCGCGCTGCGCGGCGGGATCGACAAGCACGTGCTGCGCGAGGACCGCGCCGCGATCCGCCGCGAGCTGGAGTACAAGCTCACGGACCCGGCGCTGCGCGCAGGCGGCTGCGCCTTCGGACTCGACCACCGCATCCCGAACGGCACGCCGCTGGATAACTACCGGTACTACGTCACCCTCGGACGCGAGCTGCTCGGCTTGCCACCGCTCGACGCGTCGCGCACAGGATGGGGCCGCATGGCGATGTAACCCGCCCCGATGGCCATCCGCCTTCTTCCTCCCATGAACCCCATCGACCTGCTCGGCCCCGTCGTCCGCCGCCGCGGCTCCCTCGACCGCACCCGCGCGGCGCTGGCCCGCGGCCGGCTCACCGTCGGGTTTCTCGGCGGCTCCATCACGTCGGCCCAGACCGGCACGCGCTGGCCGGAGCCACTGGTGGCCTGGCTGGCCGATGCCTTTCCGGGCGTGCGGCTCACGGTGGAGAACGCCGCGATCGGGGCGACGGGCAGCGACCTGGCGGCGTTCCGGGCGGAGGCCGAGATCATCGCCCGCGGCTGCGACCTCGTCTTCGTGGAGTATGCGACGAACGACTTCGGCGAGCCGACCGACCGGCGCACCCGCACGCGCGAGGGGCTGCTCCGGCAGCTGTTGCGCGACGGCCGGTGCGACGTGGTGCTCGCGTACACCTACTGCCCGGAAATGCAGCCCGACCTGTTCGCCGGCATCGTGCCTTCCACGGTCGCCGAGTTTGAAGTCCTCGCGGACCGCTACCGCCTCAATGCCGTGTGGATGGGCCTGCATGCGCTGCGGGAAGTGCGGCGCGGGCTGCTGACGTGGGAGGAGTGGCTGCCGGACGGGCTGCATCCGGAGAAGCGGGGCAGCCTGAGTTACGCGCAAAGCGTGATGGCCTTCATGGCCGAGGCCCTGGTGCCGTCCGGCGGAACTGCGCCGGCGCCGGCCGCGCTGCCGCCGCCCTCGGTCCCGGGGACCTGGGAGCAGGTCCGGCTCCTGCCGTTTTCCGCGGTGACGTGGACCGGCCCCTGGTCAGTGCAACGGTGGGAAGGCTGCCATGGGCTCGACCGCGCGCTGGTGTGCACCGCGCCCGGGGCGGGCCTCCGGCTGGAGTTTGCGGGCCGCGGGCTGCTGCTCGCCTTTGATTTTGGCAAGACCTCGGGGGAGATCCGCTACCGTCTGGACGGCGGCGACTGGCAGGTGACGCAGCGGGACTGCCCGGCGTGGGCGGGGGAGGCGGGCTGGCTCCGAACCCTGCTGATTGACGAGGCACTGCCGCCGGGGCCGCACCTGTTCGAGCTCGAGACCCGGCCCGGCCCGGCGACCGCTGGGCGCGGCACGCGGACCGTGATCGGGTTGATCGGCGTGATGGATTGACCGGGATCGGAACCCCGCCGCAAACCGGAAGCCGCGCTCAATACTTCAGCCGGACTGTCCGATAGATCCGGCTCATCAGCCAGGCGGGCCCGATCAGGAGGAACAGCACGTCGTTCAGGAACGACGGCTTCCTGCCCTCGATCCGGTGGCCGATGAACTGGCCGATGCAGGCGGTCACGAACACGGCGAGGGAAATTTCCCACACCGGCCAGCGCGCGTAGAAATCCAGCCGGAGCAGCCCGGCATGACACAGCGACATGAAGCACAGGAGACCCACCGCGAGCGGCAGGGAGAGCCACGCATAGAAACCGAAGGCTGCGGCGATCGCGACCAGCGACCAGTTGAACCACGGTACGACGGGTTCCCACGCCGCGGGCACCGGGATGGCCCAGGCGAAGCCGAGCACGGAAAAAAAGATCGCGGGCACGCAGATCCAGTGGATCAGCTCGTTGGCGTGGTTTTGATGGCTCTCGCCGTACTCGGCGAACCACTGGTCGGCGGACTTGCGGGGCATGGACTCCACCCTGGCCGGCCGGCGGCCCCGGGCCAAGCGCGGAGTCGGAAACCCCGGCGGGATGTGCTTGTCAGACGGACGCACCCGAGGATTTTTCCACCCATGAAGACGATCCACCTTGCCGGTCTTGCTGTGATTTGCCTCGGTGCGGCCTCACCCCTTTTGGCGCAGGAGGTGCCCGCGCCGCGAACCTACGACTGGCTGTTTGTGGACGCCACGCCGGTGCCGGTGGTGCAGGACCTGCCGGTTTATCCGGCCAAGGAGGTCAAGGCGGGCACGAGCGGCCAGGTCACCGTGGAGTTCGTGGTCAACGAGCAGGGTGAGATCAGGGCCTCGGACATCCTGGTGACGGAAACCACCGACCAGGCCTTCAGCAATGCGGCGGGCGAGGCGGTGCTGCTCTGGAAATTCCGCCCGGGAACCAAGGACGGCCATCCCGTGCGCACGCGGCTGCTGGCGCCGTTCGCCTTCGACGCCGACGGCCGGGTCCGGCTGCTGCTATCGCGGGAGGCCTACCTTCCCTACACCAGTGAAATCGCCCGCGGCAAGGACGTGGAGCCGGCGAAGCCGGTGGTGCAGACGCGGCCGGATTTTCCCACCCGGTTCCGCGACCAGGGCCTGGGCGGGGAAGTGGTCCTCCGGCTGGTGATCACGGCGGAAGGGGAGGTCCGGAACATCCGGCTGGTACAGGCCGCCGACCCGGAGCTGGCGATGGCGGCCGCGAACAGCCTCCTGCGGTGGAAATTCCAGCCGGCGAGCCGGCAGGGGCGGCCGGTGGCGACCGCGGCGATGGTGCCGTTTAAGTTTGATGTGCGGGACGGTGATGCGTCAGGGATCAGGAAATGATCCATCTGCGCGACGCCTCGCTCCATCGCCTGCAGCTCCGGGCCCGCATGCCGTTCCGCTACGGCATCGTGACGATGACCGAGGTGCCGCATGTGTTCCTGCAGCTCACGTTTGAGCTGGACGGGGCGTTGCAGGCGGGGATCGCGGCGGACCACCTGCCGCCGAAGTGGCTGACCAAGGACCCCAACCGGGCGATCAGCGACGAGATCGACGAGATGCTGGTGGTGATCCGCGCCGCGGTCGCCCACGCGCGGACGCTGCAGGCCGCCACGCCGTTTGGGTTCTGGCGCGAGCTTTGGGCGGCGCAGGCGGAGTGGGGCCGGGCCAACCGGCTGCCGCCGCTGCTGGCGCACTTCGGGACGTCGCTGGTCGAGCGCGCCCTGCTCGATGCGTTTTGTCAGGCAAAGCAAATCACCGTGGCCGCAGCGCTGCGGGAGAACCGCCTGGGCGTGGACCTGGGCGCGCTGCATGCGCCGCTGGCGGGCACGAGCCCGCGGGACTGGCTCCCGGCGCACCCGCCGGAGACGGTGTTCGCGCGCCACACCGTAGGTCTGCTCGACCCGATCGAGGAGGCCGATATCGCGCCGGCGGACCGCGTGAACGACGGGCTGCCGCAATCGCTCGCGGCCTGCGTGCGGTTTTACGGGCTCCGGCATTTCAAGATCAAGATCGACGTCGACCTCGCGCGAGCGCGCGAGCGGCTGAAGCAGATCGCGGCCGTGCTCGCGCGCGAGTGCGCGGGCGATTACGCGTTCTCCCTCGACGGCAACGAGAGCTTCCGCGAGCCGGCGGGGTTTGCGGCACAGATGCGCGCGCTGCTGGCGGAGCCGGCGCTGAAGGAATTCTGGCCGCGACTGCTGTTCATCGAGCAGCCGCTGCACCGCGACGTGGCACTGACGCTGGCGGCGGACTGGTCGGCGTGGCCGGAGCGTCCGCCGATCATCATCGACGAGTCCGACGCCGAGATCGGCAGCCTGCCGGCGGCCCTGGCGCTCGGCTACGCGGGGACCAGCCACAAGAACTGCAAGGGTATCTTCAAGGGCGTGGCGAACGCCTGCCTGCTGGCGCAACGCCGCGCGGCGGGCGAGCCCTCGATGCTGAGCGGCGAGGACCTGACGAACGTCGGCCCGGTGGCGCTGCTGCAGGACCTCGCGATGCAATCGATCCTGGGAGTCACGAGCGTGGAGCGCAACGGCCACCACTATTTCGCGGGCCTCTCGCAGTTTCCCGCCGCGATGCAGCAGCACATGCTGGCGCACCACGGCGACCTCTACACCCGCAGCGCGGCCGGCTGGCCGCGCCTCGACGTGCGCGAGGGAAAGATCACGCTCGGCTCCGCGCTCCGCGCCCCGTTCGGTTGCGCGCCGGGGTTGTTGTTGGATGGTACGAAAAATGTTTCGCTGAGCGCGTAGGAAGCGGCGGAACGCAATGCGGAGTTGGTGCTGGTCTGACCCAAGTCTCGGCTACCGGCACCACCCGTGTTACTTGCCACTTGTCACTTCCGCCCAGGTTCGCGACAACGTCGCGAACACACGGGCCGATAGCTTAATGGTTAAAGCAGAGGACTCATAATCCTTTGAGTCTGGGTTCGAGTCCCAGTCGGCCCACCAAACAATCCAATGGCAGAGCGCGTTTGTTTTTCAACAGTTCGGTCATGAAGCATCTCGCCCCAGTTCTGGTTTCTCAAGTGGGGCTGCTCTTGTACCATCAGGTCACCACACTGGTCGATTTGGCCCCTTTCAATGGCTCCAGGCATCACACGTTTAAGGAGCGCCTCGCGGAGGCGGGTACGAATGCTCTGCTGATGAGCTTGGCGCCGATCGGCTATGCACTACAGATCCGGAGCCTGATGATTTTTGGCGTGGCCTACTACTTCGCCTTGTTCGCCATCGAAATCATCATCTGGTGGGTTCCTTATCTCAGCGTTCCCTCGGGTCGCTGGCGCACCGTCTACAACCGGCTGCTTTCAATCGGCACGATGAATTCCCATGCCGGCGACACGCTGGATCACTGGCTGGCAGTCCATCATCGCCTTCACTCGGACACCCTCACGGTACTCCCGCGCATCCCGCAGCGAATGGTTCCGAATTTGGAGCACCTGATTCTTCATTTGTGGACGGCGATCACCGCGGTGATTACGGCGGTGTACTTCTTTGGATGATTTCGGTAAGAAGCTCGGTCCGAATTCCGCGACCCCTGCGGAAAAAATTCTCAATTGCACCTAATATCCCATGAACATTGTCATCACCGGCGCGAACCGTGGCATCGGGCTTGAACTTGCGCGGCAGTACCTTGCCCGCGGTGACTCGGTTTTCGCGGGAGTCAGGACGCCCGACAGTTCCGGCCGGCTCATGGCTCTGGGAGAGGCTTCCGGTGGCAGGCTTCACATCCATGCCTGTGATGTCATGCAGGACGCCAGCGTCCGGTCGTTCGCGAGTGCCATCACGCAGCACGTCGACTTGCTCATCAACAATGCCGGGGTGAAATTGGAGAAGGACGAACTGGCCGATCTCGACTTGGAAAACGCGGCCCGGACCTATCAGGTCAATGTTCTCGGGGTCTTGCGGGTTACGCTGGCGCTGTTGCCGGCGCTCCGCCGTTCCCCGCATCCGAAGATTGCCAACATCAGCTCGGGACTGGGCTCCCTTGACCGCAATACCGCCGGAGGAATCTACGGGTATCGCATGTCGAAGGCCGCGCTGAACATGGCATCCCGGTCGCTGGCGCACGATCTGCGCAAGGACGCCATCATCACGGTGGTCCTCACGCCGGGCTGGGTGAAGACGGACATGGGCGGATCGGGTGCGACCACCGACGTGGCCGATTCAGCCGCGGGATTGATCGGGGTCATCGACCGGCTGACGCCGGAGGACAGCGGCCGGTACATCAGCTTCCAGGGCGAGAGCGTGCCTTGGTGAGGCGACGCCTGAAAGAGGTCAGTGAGGGTGTGGCTTCAAACCCGCGATTTCGAAGTTTGTCATTCTGAGCAGAGCGAAGAATCCAGTGAGATTTCGTCGCGGACCTCGATCACGTCGAACGGGATGTCGAGCCAGCCCCAAGCGGCTAGACTTCACTTCGTTCAGAATGACAATCGGGTTTGAAGACCCTCCGAATAAATCTCCATCCGGCGACTTGAGGTTGACCCTGCTGGATGAATGGCGTCTGGATCGTGATATGCTCGCGAAAAAAATCGCCTTGGCATTCGGCATCGCGGTGATCTTTCCGTGGCTGGTCCATTATGGTGTCAGCACCTTCTGGCCGCAGCCGAAATGGGAGGATTACATGGTACAGGGAAACTACGACCCCGCGGCCCCGCGACTGGAACGGGAGCAGCGCCAGGCCGAGCAACGGAAGCTTCAGGAGTCGAAGAAGGCCGCCGACAAGGTTTTTGCCGTTCATTTGTTTGCGATCGCCGCGCCGCTCGGGCTGGCCGCGATTCTCTGCGGGGCCTTCCTGCGGGTCCAGTCGGTCGGCACCGGCCTGATGTTCGGCGGAATTTTCAGCGTCTGCGACGGCTACGTGAATTATTGGAGGGAACTGCCTGACGCCCTCAGGTTCGTCTCGCTCCTGGCCGCTTTCATCGTGCTGGTGTGGTTGGGCTATAAAAAGCTGGAAAAAAATCCAACGGCTTAGTCGGCAGCATTCAGTTGGGGTGGAGCATGCCGCCCACAAAGCGCGGGTTGGCCAAACCCCCGACTAAACCCTGGCCGAGCTGATCAGCGCGTCGATGGCAACGCGCTCATCCGGATGTCACCGTTAGCAGATTCTTAGCGGGAAACGCCGGCGCGTTTACTACCCGCGGCGGCGGGGAAGGTCCATAATCGCGTCAGGTTCCGGTTGTGAGAGCGTGACGCTGCATGGCCGGACCTTTTCGCCATGTTGAATGAAACGCTCCTGACTGCTGAAGCGGGCTCCGCGCCGTTGGCGGACGTGGCCTGCTGTCAGGACATCCCGGTGGTCCATAGCCGCGCCGAACCCTCGGCCGAACCGCAGCTGAAACCCGGCCAAATCCTGGACGGCCGGTTCGTGATCCGCGAACTCATCAGCCGTGGCGGCATGGCGACCGTTTACCGCGCAGAGGACCGGGAGAATGGCGGGCGGGAGGTGTCGATCAAAGTGCCCTTGCGGAAGGTCGAGAGCGATCCCGCGGGCTATGCGCAATTCCGCCGCGAGGAGGAAACCGGCCTCCGGCTGAGGCATCCCTGGCTTGTGCGGGTTTACGCGGCGCCGGACCACCGGCAGCGGCCCTACATCGTGACGGAATTTCTGCGCGGCTGCACGCTCGCCCAACTCGGGAAGGACCGGCTGCCGTTGCCCGAGGCGGACGCGTTTAAAATCGTCGCGCTCCTCTGCGAGGCCGTCGGCCACATGCATGAGCGGGGCGTCATTCACCGCGACCTCAAGCCGTCCAACGTGATGATTTGCCGGGATCAAACGCTGCGCGTGATGGACTTTGGCCTGGCCGCGCCGCCGGTCCGGCAGCGGAACGCCCTGGCCGGGTTGGCGCCGATCTTTGGCTCGCCGGAATACATGGCGCCGGAGCAGGTGGAAAACGGGCCGATCGACGAACGCACGGACATTTATTCGCTCGGCGCGATCCTCTATGAGTTGTTGACCGGGTCGGTGCCGTTTCAGAACGAGGATCTCTGGCAATCCGCCTACCAGCGAACGGCCGGCGATCCGATCGCGCCGCGGAAGTTGAACCCCGCTCTTTCACGCGAGGCGGAGGAAATCGTGCTGCATGCCCTGCAGCGCAAACCGGGGGATCGCTATGCGAGCATGGAGGCCTTCCAGGCTGAGCTTCGGGCGCCGACGGGGGTGCCGGTGACGGGTTACGCCGAACGGCTCCGCTCGCCGCGCTGGAAACTGAGCTTTCATGGCACCCCAGTGCTGGCGGGCCTGTTGCTGGGTTTCGGCGCGGTACTTTTTCTGGTGGTCATGTTCCTCATCCTGACCGTCTGGCCCGTGACCCGATAAGACTTGGGCTCTTGGCCGGAGCCATGCAGTTGGCGCCGAATTCACCTATAAAATGCGAGGGATTGAAAGGTGGAGCGAGTTGCCCGGAACGCGCTGATCGGCTCGCCCGATTTTGGTCGTGGACGGAGCCAACCAACGCCTTGGGGGCAAGGCGTTCCACCCCCAACTGCCTGATGTCGGCCTAGGCACGAACGCACTCACCGCCAGGCCCATTGATCGGCAGTGTGGTGGCTCCATCAGGTGCGCGAGGCGGGCGGATAGCGGTGCACGCACACGTGCTCCGGCGCCCTTGAGCAACGGACCTGAAAGGGCTGGAGATCGGGCCGGGAGAAAAAGCGCAGCAAGGCCCCGCAGGTCGGGCAGGCCATCGCGCGCTGACAGGGCAGGCGTACATGGGCAGGCTCCTAAAACCTCGACAAGCCCGGCGGGGCGATCAACACGTCAGGCAAATCCCGCCGCCCTTTTTCCCGGCGGCTTCCGCGAGCGTTTCGACCCCTCTTCCGCATGAAAACTCCCTCGTTCAACGGCGTCCACATGGGCATGGGCAACATCATGAAGCTCTCGCACGCGCAGACGCGTTCGATCACGGCCGAAAATGTCTATGGCGAGAAAGGCCGGGGTGGCATGGCGGAGGTCTCCGCGACCCCGCAGCCCGAGGTCGTCAAACTGGGGCAGCCGTGGAACGGCCCCACGCCGTCGTCCCGCGAACTCGGCCGCGGCTGGAAGGTGCGGCCCTGTCTGACGCTGCCGAAGACGAGCACGACCAAGCTCATGGACATCGACGGGCCGGGCGTTATCCAGCACCTCTGGATCACGGCCCACCAGAAGCATTCCCGCGACCTGATCCTGCGGATTTATTGGGACGGGTCCGACCAGCCCAGCGTGGAGGTGCCGATCGGCGATTTCTTCTGCAACGGCTGGAAGAACCGGGTGACGGTGCTGGCCCTGCCGATCAACACGAACCCCAGCGGAGGATTCAACTGCTACTTCCCGATGCCGTTCCGGAAGCATGCGACCATGACGATCGAGAACCGCTCGCCCGGGGAGATCGACGGGTTTTTCTACGCGATCAACTACGCGCTGACCGACATCGATGACGACGACGCCTATTTCCACGCGCAGTTCCGCCGGTCTAATCCGCTCACGAACATGCAGGACCACGTGATCCTCGATGGCGTCAAGGGGCGCGGCCACTATGTCGGCACGTACATGGCGTGGCAGCAGAACTCCAACGGCTGGTGGGGGGAAGGGGAGTTCAAGGTGTTCCTCGACGGCGACAAGGAATTCCCGACCATCTGCGGCACGGGGACCGAGGATTACTTCGGCGGCGCGTGGTGTTTCCTGCAGAATTTCTCCGCCCCGTTCCTCGGCTACCCGGAAGGCATGTTTGGACGCGACGACCGCGCGGGCGGACGGCACGGGCTGTACCGGTTCCACATCATGGATCCGATCCGGTTCGAAAAGGACATCCGCATCACGATGCAGGCGCTGGGCTGGAGAACCGAAGGCCGCTTTCTGCCGCTGCAGGACGACATCTCCTCCGTAGCCTACTGGTACCAGACACATCCGGCGGCCCCGTTTCCGCCGCTGCCGTCACGCGACCAGCTGGAAATCATCTAAGCCCAACCCGACGGGGTGAGCCGGAGGTGATCTCGAATTGCCCAATGGAGCCGGGGAGAGCCTGACTTAAACAATCGGAAAGTCGCGCCCGCTCAGTTTGTTTGAGAGGGCACTTCGTAGATCTCGACCAGTGCCACGCCCGTCGTGCCGCCCTGGCCCGAAACCTGAGCCGAATACGTGCCTGGCAGCAGCGTGACAAGAAGGGCGGCGTCCTTGCTGGCGGGATCGTTCAGCGGGAAGGCACCCACTTGCGACGCAGCCACGGCCACCGCGGCTGACCCGCCCCAGTCGTCGTTCTGAACGAGCACCTGGGCATTGCTGTCGAAAATCTGGAGCTTTGGATCGGCGAGCACCCCGCCGACCCCGTAGGTGGAGAGGGTCGGGCCAATCCCGCGGATCAGCAGTTGAACCGGGGCATTGCCCGTGATGACGAAGCCGGCAATCAGGGCATTGGAGCCGGTTCCGACATTGTTGCGGGCCGAGACGTTGATCAGCCGTGTGTCACGATTCGTATCCGCATCGTAGACTTCCACGAGCGCCACCCCGTTCTGACCGTTGGCACTCGTGACCTGGGCCGAGTAGGGCGCACTGCCGAGAGTTACGGACAGCGCGGCATCCTGCGAGGCGCCATCCAGGGGAAAAGCACCAAGCGAGGTGAACAATGTCTGGAGCGAAGAGGAACCGCCCCAATCGTCGTTCGAGTTCAGCAAACTGCCGTTCGAACCGTAGAGTTTCAGCTGCGGGTTGGTCATCTGGCCGGTGACCCCGTAATTAGCCAGGGTCGGGCCGATGCCGCGGATCAGGAGCGATTTGGTGCTCGGCCCGGAAATGACAAAGCCCGCAATCAAAGTCTGGTCGCCGCTGCCGGCCGAGGCGCGGACCGATAAGTTGACGAGACGGGAGGTGCTCGAAGTGGAAGCGCCCAGTCCAAAAAAGCTGACGGTCCGGGCGCCGGAGCTGGACGGGACCGCCTTGATCCCGACGGCCTGCGCCCCGGTGCCGGGAGGGGTCAGGTTGATGCTGACCGTGTGGTTGGCGATGTTGGACGTCAGGGCAAAGGCCGAACCCCCGGCCGTGGTCCCGCTGAATGTGGCGGAATTGCCGTCCAAGCTCGTCACCGTGCCAGTCAGCCCATCTATGGCGGTCGGAGTCACGATGGCCGAGAGGAGGTCGCCGCCGTAGCCGATGATCGAATAGACCTTGCCCTGATCGCCATTGAGCGCGAGGGCGGTATAAAAGTCCCCGGAAATCGGCGTGGCGGAACCATTGCCGGTGAACGGATCCACCTTTTCGAGCCACCTTCAGAGTCGGTCTGGATGGTTAATTGATGTTGATACTCCTGACGCTGGTTGTCCATCCCTGGCGGAGGGAAGGCCCGGCTCGGCGGGCCTGACCGGAGCCAGGGATGGAAGTA
>CAIRTK010000019.1 GCA_903881475.1 uncultured Opitutia bacterium
CCGCCTGACCGATTCGCTCGGCCGTTCGGTGGATTTTCGCAACACGATCATCATCATGACCAGCAACGTCGGCGCGCAGCTCCTGCAGCGCCAGACGTCGATGGGCTTCGCCGCCGCGTCGCTGAACTTCAACGATTCCGAGAAGATGCGCGAGAAGGTGCTCGAGGAGGCCAAGCGGGTCTTCAAGCCCGAGTTCCTCAACCGCATTTCCGACATCATCTTCTTCCGGCCGCTCGACAAGAACGACCTCACGAAGATCGTCGAGCTCGAGACCGCCAACTTCGCCAAGCGCATCAGCGAGCGGAAGATCTCCCTGACGTTCACGGCCGAGGCCAAGCTGCTGCTCATCGAGAAGGGCTACGACGAGAAGTACGGAGCGCGCCCGCTCCGCCGCGCCGTCGAGCACTACCTCGAGGACCCGCTGGCCGAGGCGATCCTGCGCGGTGACGTCAAGGACGGCGAGCCGTGCACGGTCGACCGCGAGGGCGACAAGCTCATCTTCAAGCAGAAGACGCCCACAGCCGACACCGGCGTGGCGCCCTAAACCAACGGCGGCCACCCGCCGCCCAATGAAAACCCCGGTCCCGAATAAAACGGACCGGGGTTTTTCATTTCTGCTCGTGCCCGGCGGTGGCGGTGACCAACCGTGAGCGGGCACGTCCCGGGCCAGCAGTTCCCGGGTAGAGTCGGGGGTCGTTGTAGCTTTACGCTTCAGCCTAACGCGCCCGGAACCCCATGCAGGCACCGGACGTGCCGGCCCACCTCCGGAAGGCTGCCGGGGAAATCCCGCGCGAAGGTTCAGGCTCCGGCTTTTGTCGCCACCGAGAGGAAGGCCGCCAGGGCCGGATCGGTGCGGTGGGCCTTGGGCCAGCCGATGACCAGCCGGCTTTCGGGCGCCGGGCCCTCGATCGGGCGGAACACGACCTCGGGCGGAAGCTGCAGGGCCTCGGACGGGGTCATCCACGTGGCCCCGAGCCCGGCCCGCACCAGCCCAATGCCGTTGGCGCGCGGCCAGACTTCATCGGCAATGCGCGGGGTCACCCCGGCGCGCGTAAACGCCGCAAGGACGCGGTCGTAGAAACCGGAGTTGTGCGAGCGGGGAAAGAGGACGAATGGCGTGGTCGCGAGATCGCGCAGCCGCAGCTTGGGCCGCCCGGCGAGCGGGTGGGTGGCCGGCAGCAGCACGCCGTTGCGTTCCCGCAGCAGCAGCCGGGTCTGGAGGCCGGGGGTCGGGGCGTCGGGATGAAAGAAGCCGCAGGCGAGTTCGCCGGATTCCAGGGCGGCGAGTTGCGCGGCGGTCGGGGACTCGTTCAGCTCGATCTTCACCGCGGGGAAGCGCGCGGTGAACTCCCGCAGGATGCCCGGCAGCACGGTGGCCATGGCGAGTCCCGTGAAGGCGATGCGCACGCGGCCGGACTGCCCGCGGCCCAGCGCCTGCATTTCCCGGGGGATGGCGGCCAGGCCGCGCAGGTGGGGTTCCAGCTGCTCCAGCAGGATGCGGCCGGCGGGCGTGAGCTCCGCCCCGCGGCGCGTGCGGTTGAGCAGGTCGACGCCCAGCGCCTTTTCCAGCTGGGCGAGCGCCCGGCTGAGGGCGGGCTGGGCGACGGCGAGGGATTCCGCCGCCTTGCGGAAATGCAGCTGCCGGGCCACCTAGCGGAAGTACACGAGGTGACGCAATTCAAACGGGTACTGATACTCCCGCGGCATCACTGGAAGCCAATTAAGTATTTCCAGGCATGGCAACCTTCTGGTAGCCTGACGTCTTTCCATGGCACAATCCCTCTTCCAGAAAGTATGGGCCGCCCACAGCGTACGCCTGCTGGCGAACGGCCAGACCCAGCTGCTCATCGGGACGCACCTGATCCATGAGGTGACCAGCCCGCAGGCGTTCGGGATGCTGCGCGACCTCGGCCTCAAGGTGGCCATGCCGCACCGCACTTTCGCCACGGTGGACCACATCGTGCCGACCGACCGCCAGAGCGAGCCGTTCAGCGATCCGCTGGCCGACGCGATGATCCGGGAGCTGCGGAAGAACTGCACCGCCCACGGCATCACCTATTTCGACCTCGCCTCGGGCCGCCAGGGCATCGTCCACATGGTCGGTCCGGAGCAGGGCATCACCCAGCCGGGCACGACGATCGCCTGCGGCGACTCGCACACGAGCACGCACGGGGCGTTCGGCGCCATCGCCCTCGGCATCGGCACCAGCCAGGTGCGCGATGTGCTGGCGACCCAGACGATCGCGCTCGGGCCGCTCAAGGTCCGCCGGATCAACGTCGAGGGCCGGCTGCGGCCGGGCGTTTATGCGAAGGATGTCATCCTCCACATCATCCGCACGCTGGGTGTGAATGGTGGCACCGGCTTCGCGTACGAGTATGGCGGCGCGGTCTTCGACGCATTCTCGATGGAGGAGCGCATGACGGTCTGCAACATGTCCATCGAGGGCGGGGCGCGTGTCGGCTACGTGAATCCCGACGAGACGACGTTCGCCTATCTCAAGGGCCGGCCTTATTCCCCGACCGGTCCGGCGTGGGATGCGGCCGTCGCCCGCTGGCGGGCCACGGCGAGCGATCCGGGCTGCCAGTACGATGACGTGGTGACGATCCTGGGCGCGGATATTCCGCCGACGGTGACCTGGGGCATCAATCCGGGACAGGGCATTGCGATCACGGAGAACATTCCCGATCCGGCGAAGGCCGCCGCGGCGGACGAACAGGCCTCGATCACGGAGGCGCTGGCTTACATGAAGCTCACGGCCGGTGCGCCGATCAAGGGCATCCGGATTGACGTGGCGTTCCTTGGCAGCTGCACGAACGCGCGCCTGTCCGACTTCAAGGAGGTCGCGAAATACCTGAAGGGTCACCGCGTCGCCCCGGGGGTGAAGGCGATCGCCGTGCCTGGCTCGCAGATCGTGGGCCGGCTCTGCGCCGAGCTCGGGATCGACCGGGTATTCCGCGAGGCCGGTTTCGACTGGCGCGAGGCGGGTTGCTCGATGTGCCTGGCGATGAATCCCGACAAGCTCGTCGGCGACCAGCTTTGCGCCAGTTCCTCGAACCGCAATTTCAAGGGCCGGCAGGGCAGCCCGACCGGCCGCACACTGCTGATGAGCCCGCTGATGGTCGCCGCCGCAGCGGTCACGGGCGGGGTGGCGGATGCCCGCGAGGTTTTCGGCGTCAACAACTGAGGCACGACCATGGCACTCGCACACATCACCTCGATCACCGGCCGCGGCCTGAACGTGCCCGGCAACGACATCGACACGGACCGCATCATTCCCGCCCGCTTCCTCAAGGCCGTGACCTTCGACGGACTGGGGGAGGGGCTCTTTTATGACGCGCGGAAGGCGGTCAGTGCCGCCGGCCAGGTCCATCCGCTCGATGACGCCCGTTTCAGGGGGGCGACCATCCTCTTGAGCGGGGCGAACTTCGGCTGCGGCAGCTCCCGCGAGCACGCCCCGCAGGCGATTCAGAAATTCGGATTCAAAGCCATTGTGGCCGAAAGCTATGCCGAGATCTTCTTCGGCAATGCCACGACGATCGGCCTGGCCTGTGTCAGCGCCGACCGGACCGACATCGCCCGGCTGGCCGCGGCCATTGCGGCTGACCCGGCGATGGAACTTGCCGTCGATCTGGTTGCCCGGGAGATTCGCTTTGGCGGGCAGACCGTGAAGCTTTCCATGCGGGATTCCGCCCGGGATGCTCTCGTCCATGGCCGCTGGGACCCCATCGGGGAGCTGTTGGATGGCCGCGAGGCCGTGGCGGCCACGGCGGCCGGTCTGCCCTATCTGGCTGGTCCGCAAAAATAAACTGAACCTTTTTTAGCCTTCCAGCGTCTTAACCGCGTCCCAACCACCATTTTCCCTATGTCCATTGCCATGATTGAAGTGCTCAAGGGCGCGGGCCTGCTGATCTACCCGCTCGCCATCTGCTCCATTGGGGCGGTGTTCATCATCTTCGAGCGGGCCTATGCCCTGCGCCAAGGCGCAGTCATGCCGCACGATCTCGTCGATGCCGTGGTGGGCGGCAAGCCGCTGGTCGGCGGGCGGCACAGCGTGCTGGCCCGCATCGTCGACTTCGCCAGCGAGCATCCGAACGACGAGGATGCGGTGAAAGCCTTCGCGCGGTTGGAGATCAACCGCATGGAGCGCGGCATCCCGTATCTCGATATCATCTACGCCGCGGCACCCCTGATCGGCCTGACCGGCACGGTCACCGGCCTGCTGGAGGTGTTCTCCCAGATCGCCCCCGACACCGGCCTGCCGGACCCGGTGAATTTTACCAAGGGTGTCGCCCTCGCGCTGTCGGCCACGGTCATCGGCCTGACGATCGCCATTCCCTCCCTCGTGGGCAGCGGCTATCTGCAGCGCAAGATTGAGAACTACGCGGCGCAGCTCGACGTGCTCCTCGAACGGATCCTCAAGCGCGGTCGCTCATGAGCGGTTTCTACCAGAAGCGCCGCAAACGGCCCGAGCTCAACCTCGTGCCGTTGATCGACGTGCTCGTGATGCTGATCTTCTTCGCGTTCGTCACGATGCAGTTCAAGTCGGCCGCGACGCTCAACATCACGCTGCCCAAGGTCGAGACTGCGGGCAAAAACGAATTCCGCGGCAGCGTGACGATCACGATCAACAAGGAGGGCGGCATGACCTTCAACGGCAAGCCCGTGTCCGACGACCAGATTCTCCCTCTGCTCAGCCAGGTGCACAACGTCGACAAGGACATCCCCGTGCTCATCAAGGCGGACGTGACGACCCAGCTTGGGAAGGTGACGTATGTCTGGGATGCCTGCCGCAAGAACGGCATGATGAAGATCAGCCTGCAGTCGCAGTAGGTGGCTGCCGCCTTGACGCAGGCCAGCGGGTGGCGTGCGCTGGAGGCATGAAAATCGTCATCACCGGCGCCACACGTGGATTGGGCCGGGCGCTGGCCGAGGAGTTCATCCGGGGAGGCCACACGGTCCTTGGCTGTGGCCGGGGCGGTGAGGCGGTTTTTGACCTGCGGATGACGTATGGTGCGCCGCATGATTTTTCGGTCGTGGATGTGGCGCTGGACAACAAGGTCGCGCTCTGGGCGGCCAAGGTGCTTGAGACCGGCAGTCCACCGGACCTGCTCATCAACAATGCCGGCCTGATGAACCGCCTGTCGCCGCTCTGGGAGCAGGATGATCGCGAGTTCACCAAGGTGGTGGACGTCAACCTCCGCGGCGTGGCCAATGTCATCCGCCACTTCGTGCCCGCGATGGTCGCCGCGGGCAAAGGCGTGATCGTGAACCTCAGCTCCGGCTGGGGCCGGAGCGTGGCGCCGGAGGTCGCGCCGTACTGCGCCACCAAGTTTGCCATCGAGGGGCTCACGAAGGCCCTGGCTGAGGAGCTGCCGGGCGGCATGGCGGCGGTGCCGCTGAACCCCGGGGTCATTGACACGGACATGCTCCGGCAGGCGTGGGCCGACGGCGCCGCGGGATATCCGATGGCTACAGCGTGGGCCAAGGTTGCCGCGCCCTTCATCCTGGGCCTCGGCCCGAAGGACAACGGCCAGTCGCTGAGCGTGGGCGAGTTGTGATAATCGCTAAGACGCCAAGGCGCGAAGTTCGGGGCGAGGTCCGCATTTCGAACATGGACTCCGTCTTTGCGATTGATCCTAGCGCCTTCGCATCCTTGCGCTTCAATCAGGTTTACTCCGACCGCTTGAACTCCACGTACAGCGCCTCGACCTTCGTCCGGGCCCAAGGGGTTTTGCGCAGGAATTTCAGGCTGGAGGAGATGCTCGGGTCGAAATTAAAGCACCGGATGTCGATGCGCCGGCCCAGTTCCTCCCAGCCATGGTGCTCCACCAGTTCGGTGAGGAGCTTTTCCAGGGTGATGCCGTGGAGCGGGTCGTTGGCCGGAGCGGACATGAGCGGGCTTTAATGGTATTATTCCACGAGGTTGGCAACCGGTGCTTTGGGCCTAAAAAAACGTAACATTGCCGCGGTTGCCAGATCTGTGCTGCGGGTCAGTCTGGGTGCAGCGCAGTCAGTCCAAACCATTCCAGACCATGAAGACCAAAAAAGTCCGGAGTCCCGCCCCATCTGCCGGGTCCAAGCTCCGTGAGATCGTGGCAAAGATTTCCGCCGCCCAGAAACAGGTCGAGGCGGCGCGCAAACTCGCCAAGGAAGCCAAGCTTGAATTCAAGCGGGTCCGCAAGGCGCACCGCCAAGCCAAGAAAGCCGTGAAGGAGGCCCGCCGGGAGTACAAGGCCCTCAAGAAGACGCTGGCGGCGGCGCATGCCACCACGGTCCGCCCGAAAGGCATCAAGCCAAAGCCGCCCGCGCGCGTCCGCCGGACTGCCCCGGTTTCACCCGGCCCTTCCGCGTCCTTGATTCCGGCTGAAATTCCCGCGCCGGCGGTGACCGCCCCGGAAGCTCCGCTGCCGGACGAGACGGCTTTGCCCGAAACCCGCGCGGAGCAGTGACCCGCAAGCCGTCTGGCTTCCCCGCAAGAGGACCGGCCGGAGCGCGGATTTGAGCAATTGTAAAAGCGCGCGGCCCGGGCTTCGTCCGGCCGGCAGATTTTCCCACAAGCGGATTGAACCGGCTCACTTAATTCCCTCATTCTGACCGGATGGAAAGCACCGCGACGCAGGATGTCATGCAGGAGTCGACCGGCGACCTCATCCTCCGCCTCGCGGAACTGAACGACATTGGCATCGCCCTCTCCCAGGAGAAGAACATCGACCGCCTGCTGGAGGCCATCCTGATCGCGGCCATGAGGATCACGCATGCCGACGGCGGCACGCTCTACCGCCGGCCGGCCGGCAGCAAGGACACCCTGAACTTTGAAATTGTCCGCACGGACTCGCTGAAGCTCGCCTTGGGCGGCACCACGGGGGCAAAAATTACCTTCGAGCCCATCCAGCTCCGCACGCCCGAGGGCCGGGAAAACACGTCCATGGTCGCCGCGTATGCCGTGCTGAAGGACCGGACCGTCGCCGTGGCGGACGCCTACCGCGAGGAGGGGTTCGATTTTTCCGGGACCAAGGCTTTCGACCAGCGCACCGGTTACCGTTCCCAGTCCTTCCTGACCGTGCCGATGAAGAATCACGAGGGGGACATCATCGGCGTGCTCCAGCTGATCAATGCCAAGGACCGCGTCACCGGCAGGATCGGGCCGTTCAGTGCGACCGACCAGCGGCTGGCCGAGTCGCTGGCCTCGCAGGCCGCGGTCGCGCTGACCAACCGCCTGCTGATCCAGCAGTTGGAGAACCTCTTCGAATCTTTTGTTAAACTCATCAATCAGGCGATCGACGACAAGTCCGCCTATACCGGCGGCCATTGCTACCGTGTTCCCGTGCTCACGATGCTCCTGGCGGAAGCCGTGGACCAGTCGCAGGCCGGCCCGCTGGCCGGCTGGCACATGACGGACAAGGACCGGTATGAGCTCCGGATCGCGGCGCTCCTGCACGATTGCGGCAAGGTCACCACGCCGGTCCACGTGGTCGACAAGGCCACGAAGCTGCAGACCATCCACGACCGTATCGAGCTGGTCGATGCACGCTTCGAGATCGTCAAGCGCGACGCCGAGATCAGGTCGCTCCGGGCGAGGGCCGGCGTGTCGGAGGACGAGGCCGTGAAGATCGATGAGGACTTCCTGCAGCGCGTGCGCGACATCGAGGCGGACCGCCGTTTCCTGCGCGCCTGCAACGTGGGCGGCGAGACGATGAAGACAACAGACCGGGAGCGGGTGCAGGCGATCTCGAAGAAATACCGCTGGAAGACCGCGCACGGGGAGGAGTCCGATCTGCTGACGGCGGATGAGATCGAGAACCTCACCATTTACTCCGGGACGCTGACGGCGGCGGAGCGGCGCGTCATCAACCACCACATCGAGGTCACGATCAAGATGCTGGAGGCGCTGCCCTGGCCGCGGCACCTGCAGCACGTGCCGGAGTTTGCCGGCGGTCATCACGAGCGGATGGATGGCAAGGGTTATCCCCGCGGGCTCACGCGCGATCAGATGTCGGTGCAGGCGCGGATCATGGCATCGCGGATATCTTCGAGGCCCTGACCGCGCGCGACCGGCCCTACAAGCGGGGCAAGACCCTGACCGAGTCGCTCTACATCCTCGGCTTGATGCGGTTGAACGGCCACGTCGATCCCGACCTCTTCGACATTTTCGTCCGGAACCGCGTTTATGAGCGCTACGCGAGGGAATTCATGTCCCCCGAGCTGATCGACGCGGTGGATGTGACCCAGATTCCCGGCTACGCGGGGGACTGATTCCGGATAATCGTAAAGACGCGAAGAGGCCAGGTTCGGCCGGGAATGGTTCCGGGTTTAAAGCCTCAGGCTTTGGTGTTTTCGCTTCGTGGCGATTAAATCCCAAATCCGCCTCGTGTTGATTGGAACCGCGGGTAGGGTGAGGTCATGCCCCACGACCCCCATGAGCAGTTTGATCATGCCGTCCTCGACCTTATAGAGCACAGCCCGGTGGGAGCGGTGCCGCACACCCCCGCCTACCAGGATGCGCTGCAGCGGCTCCATGCTTCCCATCAGGCCTATGCTGATGCAGACCACAAGGACGGGCACGTAACCGCCCGGTCGCTCGCCAAGCTTCCCTCATTTCATGCGGGCAATCTCGACGCGCTGATCGAGGGAAAGATCACGCCGGCGGAGCTGGAGTCGAATGCCAGCATCTATGACCGCTATGTGCAGTCCCTGCCGGCGCCGCGGCGGGCCAAGGCGGAAAGCGCCCGCCTCATGGTGATCGGCAAGGCCGTTCACCACCGGGCCAAGCACGGCCACGAGGCAATCCATGATCCCGTCCACACCGTCTTTCTCGTGCCCGGGGCCGGCCCGCATCCCGGCCTGCCGGGAAATTACCTGCACGGGTCAATGTTTCAGGTGAGCGCGGACGCCACCTCGTGGGCGGTCCATGTGCATGACAGCGATGATGGCGCGGCGCTGGCGGAGGCGCCGGGCCTGGCGGAGGCGCTCGCCCGGCTACAGGAAGTGCTCGCCTGCGCCCCGTTCCATCTCAGCGAACTGGCAGCCCTGGGCTTACGGCTGAATTAAAACGGGCGCGGCCGTCCGGTCAGCAGATCATGCCGCGCTTGGCGGCGGCGCCATGGCCGATCGGGTTTTCACCGACCCAGCGACCGTCGATGGGCTCCGAGGCCGGCTGGTACCTCGTGTCGGTTGAGAACCGGAAAAAGGGCGTCTGGTTGTCGAGGCTGGCATGCACGGTACGCATCCCGAAGATCAGCACGTCGCCCATGCGGTATTCGGTCGTCAGCCAGCGTCCGCCCAGGTGCTCGCGCAGCGACTTGGGATTGTTGGAGAGAATGCCGCCCCATTTCCACGGGATCTCCCCCGACTTGATCCGGGCGGCCTCGGCGCGGTTTTCGCAGTAGGTGTCGACGTCACGGCTCAGGTAATGCTTCAGGCGCTCGGTCTGGCGGTGCGATCCTTCCAGCACCATCAGTCCGCCGATCTCATAGCCGAGGTCGCCGAACGGCGTCCACACGGAGCACAGCCGGGAGCTGCCGCGCCCCATGTAGACCGTGTCACAGTGCGGATCGGTGCCGAAGCCCGGGCCCATGGTGCGGACCCAGGTGAAGTCAAAATGCCGGACGGCATCCCCGAAGAAGCCGGCGAACAGCTCCAAGAGCTTCCCGGAGTAAAGCAGCCGCTGCATGGGTGCATTGCCGCGGGCCACGCTGTTCATGAAGTCCACGGCCGGGCGGGGATCGGCGAGAAACGACATGTCCGCTCCGGCCAGCTTGACGGCTTGGTCGACCGGGTACGCCGGATCCAGCAGGCCTTTTTCTGCAAGGGTCGCGGTGAGCTGCCGGCGCGCCTCGGCGATTTCATCGCGCGGGTAGAAGCCCGGGATGAACAGATACCCGTCCTCGGCAAACCGCTCCCGGAGCGCCGCGCTGTCGTCCTGCACGTCGTCGGACCGTCGCAATTCGCCAAACGCATCGCCGGAGACATCCAATTCATGGCCCTTGGCCATGATCCTGGGGAGAGTCGCATTCATGCTGGGGTAGCGTGCAGGGGTAACTAACTCGGACCTTGCGTACGGGGCATCAGCCCGGCGGGCAATGCAATTGTCATCCCGCCCGTTCCGGACCGAGATACTTGAATCCCGGTGCAACCGGTGCATGCTTCGGTGGTCAGTAATCCGTTCCCGTGCGTCGTCTCCAATCCATCTGAAATCCATGAGCTCCCTTCCACCCTTTGCTGAAACCATCTCCCAAGGCGGCCGCGCCGGTTCCGTCGAAACGTCCGAGGAGGGTTTCAACCTGCACTTCAAGCCGCCCTCCGTGACCAATCCCCAGGGCCTGACCCCCGAGCACCTGTTTGGCGCCGCCTGGGCCGCCTGCTTCAACGGCGCGGTGAAGTACATCGCGAAGGAGTCCGGCCATGCCGACGACGGCATCACGGTCGAAGCACGCGTGCAATTGCAGCCGAACGGGCCGAAGCCCTTCGTAGTCGAGCTGTTGGTGAGCATCCCGGGGCTCGATGAAGAAAAGGCCGGGCAGGTCCTGGCGAAGGCCCATGCGATCTGCGCTTACTCAAAGGCCACCAAGGGCAATGTCGACGTGACGATCGCGCTGGATTAAGCGCCGCCGTGCGGCCGGCCGGGAAGGGGGCGTGAGGCGCGGACGGCACGCAGGCCGACCCAAGACCGGCTCGACATCATGCCGGCCCGGGGCACCGTCGGGGCATGGCGAAAGTGAAGGGAATCGAGCGGCGGGCCCGGAAAGGCTACCAGGCCCGGGTGCGGGCCTTGCGCGAGGATCTCGTGCAGATGCAGGTGCAGCTGAAGGAATCACCCTTCAAGGTCCTGCTCATTCTCGCCGGACCGGAAGGCGCTGGGCGGGGCAATCTCCTGAACACGCTCGCGGGCTGGCTCGACCCGCGCGGGGTGGAAACATTCTCCTTTCATGAGCCGACCGATGAGGAGCGCGAGCGCCCGCTGCAGTGGCGGTTCTGGCGCAGCCTGCCGGCCAGCGGACGGATCGGGCTCTATGCGGGCTCGTGGTACACCGAGACGCTGCGCGCGGAGGCGCGGAGCCAGCGCGCGCTCGACCGGACCGCGCAGGAGGCTGAGCGTATCGCGCATTTTGAGAAGCTGCTCTCCGACAGCGGCACGCTCATCATCAAGGTCTGGCTGGAAATCTCGCGGGAAGCCCAGGGCCGCCGGTTGCGGGCCTTGCGCGCGGATCCCCTCACGGCCTGGCGTGTGACCGAGGAGGACTGGCGGCATCATCGCATCTACGACCGCCTTGCCCGCACCGCGAAACTCATCCGGGCGCGGACGGACCGGCCGGGTGCGCGCTGGACGATCCTCAAGGCGGAGGACGAGCCCGCCCGCGACCTGCGCGTGGGGCAACTGCTGCTGACCCGGTTTCACCAGCAGCAGGCCCGGCTCAGGGCATCCGCCGGTTCCGTGCGGACCGGGGCCCGCCCGCCGGTCAGGGCCTTGCGGCCCTCCGGCCAGCGTCGGCTCCGGGCCCTTCCGCTCGATCAGGACCTCTCGGCGAAGGACTACGAGGCCGCGCGGGAAAAATGGCTCGGCCGCCTGAACCTGGCCGTGCGGGCCGCCCTCGATGCGAAGCGTTCACTCGTGTTTGTCTTCGAAGGCTGGGATGCGGCGGGGAAGGGCGGTGCGATCCGCCGGCTCACCAGCGCGATCGATCCGCGGTTCTACAGCGTGATCCCCGTGGCGAAGCCCACCGACGAGGAAAAGCAATACCACTACCTCTGGCGCTTCTGGCGCCAGATCCCGCGCGACGGCCGCGTGGCGATCTTTGACCGCTCCTGGTACGGCCGGGTGCTGGTCGAGCGACTGGAGGGATTCTGCCGCGAGGACGAATGGAAGCGAGCCTTCGGCGAAATCAACGATTTTGAGCAGGAGCTCACGCGGCACGGCACCATCGTGCTGAAATACTGGCTCCACGTGTCCTACAAAGAGCAGCTGCGGCGTTTTCGGGAACGCGAGGTCACGGCTTACAAGCAGCATAAGATCAATGCGGAGGACTGGCGCAACCGGGACAAATGGTCGGACTATGAGGTCGCAGTCGGCGACATGCTCGTGCTGACGGACCGTCGGACCGCCCCATGGCACCTCATCCCGGCGAACAACAAACGTTTTGCCCGGCTCGAAATCCTGCGTACCGCCTGCCGTCAGATCGAGGCGGCGCTGGGTGCGTAGCGCGAAGCACTATACACCGGAGAACGGGGCAGGGAGGCGTGCGGAGCACGCAGGGGACGGAGCATGGAGAAGGCAGAAAGGACCGAGTCAAAGGGGTGCATGGGACACCTCCTGATCCCTGGCGGGATCGCTGATCCTCGCTCCAGCGCGCCGCGCGAAGCTCCTCGCTGTTGACGAGGGGAGGGGCGGACCTCAGTTTTGCCCCGTCAGCCTGTGCTCGGAGCTACCCGCCGATGCCGGGACGATTCTGAACCCAAAACTACCCCACCATGAAAGACACAGAAGTTGATATTCCCAAGAAGACCCCGAAGACGGTCATCGTCATCATTGTCCTTTCCCTTGCCTTGCTCGCGGCCCTTGCGGCCTCCTATAATGTCGTCAAGGACCGGGAGCGGCTGATTGCCGAGAACCAGATGGCACTGGACCAGGCCAAGGCAAAGACGGCCCAGGTGCAGGGCGAACTCGATGCCTCGAACAAGCAGATCACCGATCTCCAGAAACAGCTGTCCGACGCCAAGGTGGCAGCCGTGAAAGTACAGGCGGATCTGGACGAAAGCAAAACCATGGCCGCCGGTCTCCAGACCCAGCTGGATGCCACCAAGTCCGCCGCGGTGTCGGTGCAGTCGAAGCTGGACGAATTCATGGCGCGCTACACGGAACTCCAGGGGCAGCTCGAGGAGCAGAAGGGCTCCCTCACCGGCCTCAACGCGCAACTGGACGAAGCCAAGGGCAACGCCGAGATGCTGCAAAAGCAGCTCGATGCGGCCAAGCTGCGCGCGTCACGGTACGAGGCCCGGGCCCAGCGGGCGGAGGCCGAGCTCGAGTCATTGCGCAAGAAATCGGACTGAGGCCCTCTGCCCCGCCCAGCCTGGTGGAGGTTCAGTTGGCCGGTGAGTGCCGCCCGCGAGGCGGGCGGCACATGTCCGTCGCAGTCTTGGGTGGGCGACGACAGCCAGCCGAATCCTGGCCGTTTTTTCTGGGCTTTGGGCGCCGGGCGTTTTTCGTGGGGTGACAAGCCTCATGGCGGAAAACATTCCCTATTTCCAGGTCGCGCTGAATCTGCCTCATGCCGGGCGCATTGCGCGGAGAATCCTGATCCTACTGCCCCACGAGGACACCGAGGCGGATACGATGCGCCGGACGGCGATGAGCCTGGAGTCGTTGCTCACGCCCTATCTCGACCTGGATGACAACCCGGGCGGCACGCTGGCCCTGAAGGTCCGTGAACAGGCAGCGGTCCTGGGGCGGAAACTGGTGGACCAGATCGAGCGCGAGCAGGCGGGCCACGACCGTCTCGGCCAGTGTGTGCGCAACCTGTTCGAATGCCTCGAACTGGGACAGGAGGGGGCGATCATCTCGCTCCGCGCCGGGGAAAATCCGAAATCCTTCCAGCGGCCGTTCTAGCGCGCTCCGCGCGCGGGAGTAGGGAGCAAGGAGCAGGGAAGACGCCCAGGGCGCACATGAGGATGGACCCCAGGGAAAGTCACAGCGAGAAATCGGATTAAGATCGGGCTGAAAACTGGCTGCCAGCGGCCTGGCGCCTGCCGCGCTACGCGCATTGCTTCCGCGCGGGCTTCACCCTAACGCTACGCCATGAATTTCCCGCTCGCGGCCGCCGATACTCCCGTGCCGGCCATCGTTGACATGAAGGATTCGCTGATCGGCCGCCTGTACGGCCATTATATCGGCAATGATTCCAGCACCGGCATGCGCATCCTGCTCATCGTCGTGCTCGCCGCGGTTGCGCATGTGACGGTCATGCTGATCCGGCGCCTGAGCGAATGGCTCATCTTCCGGAGCCATGCCAAGGAGAACCCGTTCGGGTTCGTGACCGAAAAGCCGAAGTTCATCACCGTCACCCGGCTCATTGTCAGCGGCGTCACCTTTGGGATCTACTTCTTCGCCCTCGGCCTGTTCCTGCAGGAATTCGGGGTCAATCTGACGGCCTACCTGGCGAGCGCGTCGATCATCGGCCTCGCGATCAGCTTCGGCTCGCAGGGCCTGATCCAGGACATTGTGATCGGGCTGACGCTGATCTTTTGGGACGCGATGGATGTCGGCGACATGGTGGAGATCGCCGGCACCGCCGTCGTGCTGGGCCGCGTGGAGGAGATCGGCATGCGGTTCACGAAGATCCGGAATGTTTTCAACCAGGAGGTGTTCGTACCCAACCGCACCATCGCCAATGTCAGCCGTTTTCCGCACGGCGGCGTCGATGCCTACGCGGATATCCAGATCCCGGCGGGAGCCGATCCGCAGAAGGTCGGGGAAATCGCCGCGAGCGCAGCGCGGGGCATCTGGGCGCAGTTCGACGCCATCATCCTGGGCGAACCGGTCGTCGGCCAGCTGGAGACGGTGCCGGGAGGCAGCTGGAGTTTTTTCCGCGTTCACTTCAGGATCTGGCCGGGCCAGGGCAGTCTGATTGAAACCACCTTCCGGCAGCAGGTGACTCGGTCGCTGAAGGCCATCGATCCCACGTATGCCGACTGGCAGGTTCCGGTGACCTACCGCGCGACGACGGTCAAAAAGCACCTGGCGCCGGAGATCTAGGAGCGGCGTTCGCTCCGTGGAGAAGGGCAGCTGGGCGCAGGAGAAGGGAGCAAGGAGGATGGAGAAGGGAAAGCGGTCGCAAGCAACCACCGTGCGGATCGGGCTGATTGCTGGCGGCAAATCAATCCAGCTGGATCGCCACGGCGCGCTTCGCGTACCTTGCGATGAGAGGACAAACTGTACCACTGGCCTGGCGGCCCACGTTTGCCGGGAACTCAAAAACCGGCGTACACTTACACATCCTGCAGCGAGTCGAAGGCCTGCAGCGAGAGCATGAGGCCGACGAGGAAGTTGTACAAAATCTGGAGGGCGCGCCGGCCGCGGCGCTGGATCACGAGCGGGGCGCGCGGGGCCGCGGGCGACGGGAAATTGCCATGGGTCTGGCGGTATTCCCAATGGATGAATTCCGGAAAACCGCGCCGCAGCCAGGTCCGGCTGATCTGGACGGGATTTTGGGCGGCGACCTGATTTCCGAGCTCGGTGGCGCGAAAGGCTCCGGGATCCGCCTGATAGACCAGGCCCAATTCCCGGAGGTGTGCCATGCTTTGCCGAACCGCCCGCAGCCAGAGGCGGTTGGTTTCCGAGGACCGGACGTTTTCCGCTGTCCAGCGGGATGGATCGCAACGGGTGGCCGCGGCCAGTTCGATCTTTTCCTGCGAAACCGCGGGTCCATCCTTTAGAATCTGCAGGATCACGGCCATCAGGATGCGGCCGGGGGAGGGCACTTTTGCTTCATGGAGTGGCAGGAGACGACCTGAACTCCGGCCAAAGGTGCCGTGAATTTCAACCCCCGATTGGGCCGCGCAGTCAGGCCCGCCCGGGCCTCAGACGTGCGCGGTCTTTTCCGCCTTCAGTTCCCGTTCGGCCTGAAGCCAGAGTTCGTCGGCCTGATTCTCGGGCTTCCCCTGTTCCTGCCAGAGCTCATACGCGCGCGTGGCGATGGCTTCATGGATTTCAGGGCGAGAGTTGGGGTTGTGGGCGACCGGGTCGTTATGATGATGTTTTTTCATGGGCTAAGGGCGGGACTGGAAGTGATTTTCCCAGGAGACAACAGGGAGAACAGAGGAGCGCTCCGTTCTGCTGCTCATGGAATGGCCCGCAGTTAGGTTGGCTGTGCCCGGAGTTGCCTCCGTTACCTTCCGGAGAAAGGGACCTTACTTTTTCGTGCTGCTGAATCCGCCGAACAAATAGATGATCAGGCAAATGAGCAGCACGAGGCCTACGCCGCCGCCGCCATAGCCCGGCCCGCCCATATAAAAACCGCCACCGCCGAACAAGAGGACCAGGATAATGATGAGAAGTAGAGGATTCATGGATGCACAGTACCACGACGCTGCATTCTGTTCCCATGGGGCGTTCACCCACCTTCATCTGAAAATACGAGCGAGGAAGAGTGCCAGGGACAGCGCAGGCGGCTCGGATGTGGAAACGATGGCCTTCGCCCGCGACACGCTCCCAAAACTTCAGCATCACTTGGACATGGCGCTGGATCTTCAGAAGACTTTGAAATAACCTCCTCAGTTAGCATCAGCTTTGACGGCGGAGCCCAAGGGCTCCGCCTGTTTTTTTGGAAAATGACCGGCGGGATCGGGAAGGTGGCAAACGATGGACTTCAGGTCTTCACCGGTCAGCCATCAGTTCTGGCTTCGGTCCGATTCCTTGCTCCCTTCTCCATGCCGCATACTCCTTCGGATTTCGCCCGCCGACCGCGCTGTGCACAGCACGGTCCGGCGATGGGAAGGCCAGATAGATCATGAGCAGCCAGAGCATGGTCGCAGGCACGAGGAAACGTTTTGACCGGCGCTGGGTCCGGGCGATTAGAGCCTCGTCGACTTTCAACCAGGTGTGATCCACGAGCCAGCGGACGCCGCGGGAACAGCCGTCCGGCCCCGCCAGTGAAAACCAGCGGTACTCATCGGGGATGAAGCCCTCGGCGGCCAGTTCGTGAATGAAGCAAAGCTTGCGCTGCCTCGAGAAGGTGTCGGCGGTCGCCCGGATCGTGACCTCACCCTCGGCTTCCTCGACCCGCACCAACGTGTAGTCCAGCTCGATGAAGCAGAACTCGTAGGCGTGGGATTCGGCAGGGATGGGTTTCATGACTCCAGCAGTCACAGGCCATAATCGACGCACCGGGTGGCGGATGAGGTGAACCGGCTATGGCGGGTGGACTGCACCCATCCTAAGGTCGGCATCCATGCGCTGGGCTACCTGGCGGACACTACGGAGCGGGCGGCCGAGGAATTTTTCCCGGGTTACGCGCGGGCCTTCACCGAGATCGGCAAGGAACGCGGCTGGCCGCCGACCACGCGGGCCCAGTTCGACGCGTTGCGCGGCCCGAAGGGAGCCCTCCTGGTCGGTGATGCCGCCACGGTCGTGGATAAGATCCTGACCGTAAGCGAGGATCTGGGTGGCATCTCCCGGATGAGTTTCCAGATGAGCGTGGCCGCGTTGCCTCACGCCCGGGCCCTGCATGCCATCGAAATTCTTGGTACGGAGGTCATCCCGCTGCTGCAGAAGAAACTCGGCGAGAAGCCCGCGTCCCGCGTGGCGTGATGGGTCGTCAATCTGCTGTCGGAGGGTTGGCCACAAAGAGGCGCAAAAAGGCGCAAAAAAAAGAGGAGAGGATTTGAGGTGGGGCAGGTCTTTGACCTGCCTTTCAGGTTTCGTGGTGCGACAGAGTAGAAAGGGCGGGTCAAAGACGCCGCCCTACCTCTACGGCTCAGGCCTTTTTTGTGACTTTTTGTGCCTCTTTGTGGCTAATACGATTGGACGTTTTGGATAAGTCTTACCGCGCGGAGGGCGCGGGGTGCTCCTGACTGCCGAGCCGGGTGTCCAGTTCGGCGAGCTTGAAACGCACGGAGACGATGTACGGTTCCTCGGCATCGATCCAGTGACCGTAGGACGTGGCGACGAACGTGCCGTCGCCGAGCACGTGCAGACCCGAATAGCCGCAGTCCCAGCCCCAGGTACTGTGCATCAGCCGCACCCGGTACTGTCCCAACCGGCCGTGCACGAGATCGTCGTAGGTGCCGACCCAGGCGCACCAGTCCCCATTGGTCGGCGAGGCGCGGTTGGTGTCGCGAAACACCACCACGAGGCGGCCGTCGGGGGCGTAGGCCGCGGTGTGGCGATCGCCTATGAGCCCGATGCTCAGCGGCCGCGGCGCGGTCCAGGTGACGCCTTCGTCGTTGGAAAAAATGACCTGCGAAAAATGTCTCCGTGAATCCTCGCGCAGCAGGAGCGCCAGCTGCTTTCCGTCGTGCGAGCGAACGAACCCCGGCTCGCAGAGCCGCAGCTCGGAAGAGGAGGCGATCGGGTGGGGCGCGCTCCAGGTCAGTCCACCGTCGGCCGAGGCAACTTGGTAGATTTGATACAGGGGCGGCGTGGCTGGCTTCTTCCGGCCATCGAGCGTGGAGCCATCGTCGTTGAACCAAGCCAGGTAATGACCGGGAGCCCCGCGCACGGCGGCGACGCTGCCCATGACGACGATGCCGCCCCAGTTGCCCGCGGGTGTGAGGGGAGTCCAATGATTGCCGTCGTCCTCGGACACCGACAGCCGCGCCGGATAAAGTCCCGACCAGACGATCAGGCGCTTTCGTCCCGCGGCGTCGACCACGCGATGAATCGAGGGAGTCTCCAGCGACGTCGCCCAGTTATCCGGCACGGGCAGGCGGGCCGACCACGTGAGCCCGCCATCGGTGCTGCGTTTGAGGACGAGCGGCCCCTTGCCATGGCCTTTCGGGTAAACGCACAGCATCGTGCGGCCGTCCTCGAGGAGAACGGTGCTGGGATGTCCAAGATATTGCCCGGCCTCGCGGTCAACGACGACCTGCCGGCCGGTGTCCTGCGCCAAGTCCACAAAAGGAAACAGCGTCACCGCGTCCGGCGGGGCGAGATACTGTCCCGGACTGCGCGCGCCCGGAACGGCCAACCCGGCTCCCGGAAAACAAAGGCCCAGCAAGGCCAGGATGACAAAGGGGCGTGTCACGCGATCAGTAGAGCGGACCAGCCTGAGCGGGTCACGTGTGAACTGCCGCACCGCGCGATGCGCGGGAAAAAATGGGGCAGGGAGAAGGGAGGCGCGGCGCGCAGGAGAAAGGGGCAAGGAGAAGGGAGAAGGGAAAGCCGCAGGAGGTAAGAATAGGAAGGAGGCGGTGATTGCTTCGGGTTTTCTTGCGTTTTTTTGTGCCTCTTTGCGGCTAAACACTCCGAGGGAAAGGCACAGCCTCGTGACCTCGGCTGCTACTGGATTTCGGCTGACCGCCTACGCCTTCTCCAGAACCTCACACGCATGGATGCAGCCGCCCGCGGTCCAGCCCATCATGTGGGGCATCTTGTACTCGTCGGCCACGTCGATGCCGCCGGTGAGGGCGTTGTACTTTTCCCAGAGCTGGCCGGTGGCGGCGAGGTTGCGCGCGCAGGTCATCACGTATTTTTCCGCGATGCGCTTGGCCTCGGCCGCGTAACCATGCCGCAGTAGCCCGAGGATCGCCGCGGTCTGCAGCGGCGGCCAGGCGTTGGGGGCATCCCACTGGTAGGTGTTGACGGACGTATTGCTGCCTTCGGCGCAGGTCATGATGCCATGGGCGCGCTCGACGAGCGGCAGGTTGCGCGCGAGGGCGGCGGCCTGGGCGTCGGAGCAGATGCCCGACCAGAGCGCGAAGTAAGGCGCGGCCGAGACTACCTTGCCCGGGCGGCCGTGGGCCCAGTCGTAGTCGAAATAGAAGCCCTTGGCCTCGTTCCAGAGATATTTGTCCACGAGCTGGCGGCGCCGGGCGGCGCGCTCGCGCCAGAGGGTCTCCTCGGCGGGCAGGCCGAGTTCGCGCGCGAAGTCACCGGCAAGCGTCTCGACTTGGTAGAGGATCGCGTTCGTGTCGACCGGGTTGAAGTCCGCAGCCTTCTGGTTGAAGCGCGGGTTGAAGTCCCAGGTCTCGCACTCGGCCATCTTGTGCCGGAGATAGACCAGACGGGCGACGGGGTCGGCGGGGATGTCGCGAAGCCGGTGTTTGATGACGTCGTAAAAGTTGGCGAGCGTGACCGGGTCGGCGTGTGTGCCGGAGGTGGCGAGGCCGTTGGGCGCGGTGCGCAGGGCGATCCAGAAGGCGTATTCCTTGGCGACGGCTGCATAGGCGCGGGCGAGCCAGGCCTTGTCCTTCGTGTGCTGGTAGATCTCCGCGAAGAGCACGGAGGCCACCGGCACTTGGGAGCGGTTCAGGGCGATCTTGACCGAGATGTTGGGCACGAAGCCGAGGCGCTCGATGAGGTAGATGACATTCTCGGCGTTATTAAGGGCCTGGTCGAAGCGGCCCTGGCGGATCAGCCCGAGGTTGGTGAAATAGGTGTCCCAGTAGAAGAACAGCCACATCGTCGGATCCGTGGAGGGCACGGTATGGGGCCGCGGGAGGGAAATTTCCTTGGCGGTCTCCTCGCGGGAGGAGCGGAAGGTCTTTTCCCAATTGGCGTCGATGTAGCTGCGGGTGGAGGCGATGGCTTCGCTGAGATTCACGCCGAGCACGGATGACGGAGTCCGTGCCCGAAGCAATACCAGGGATCGACGTCACCTATTAAGTGACATTAGCAAATCGCATCGGAAGCAATGAGATTGCCTCGAATTAGTGGACACAGACAACCGCGTTGACGGGTAGCTGTTTGGTCGCTTGCGAGGACAGGAGCCATAAGGCTTGCCGCAGCAAGCGACCAAACAGCGGA
>CAIRTK010000020.1 GCA_903881475.1 uncultured Opitutia bacterium
ACATCCTCAACAACGCCACCCACCGCTCGCTCATCATTCTCGATGAAATCGGCCGGGGCACCTCGACCTACGACGGCCTTTCCATCGCCTGGGCCGTCGTCGAGCACCTGCACCGCGACCCCGAGCGCGGACCGCGCACCCTCTTCGCCACGCACTACCAGGAATTGACCCAGCTCGAAAAACACCTGCCGCGCCTGCGCAATTTCTCGGTCGCCGTGAAGGAATGGCAGGACGACATCGTCTTCGTCCGCCGCGTCGTCCCCGGCGCCGCCGACCGCAGCTACGGCATCCAGGTCGCCCGGCTGGCCGGCCTGCCCCTGAGCGTGATCGACCGCGCCAAGTCGATTCTCAGCAAGCTCGAGGGCGACGAATCCAGCGTCACAGTCTCCGCTCCCCAGGCCCGGCCCAAAAAGAAAATCACCGTCGCCCCGGCGGATGACGACTCCCAGCTCAGTCTGCTGTAGGCATCAGCCAGCCAGCGGAATCCCGAGCTTCGCCGCCGCTTCGCGCATGCGCCGGTCGCGGGTGAAAAGCGGGCCCGCGTCCACACTGAGATACGTGGCCAAGTGAATCGCATCGAGCGGGCGCAGGGGCAGCGGGTAAACCTGCCGCATCACCTCCGCGGCCTCGCGCACGAGCAGTCCATCGAGCTCGATGAGATGGATATTTCCCTCCGCCAAGGCGGCTTCGAAGCGTTCGAAAGCCCGCTCCGCCGAATGAACGTCGAGGTGACCGCCCCGGGCCTTGCCCAATGCCGCGGCCTGCATCTCCCCATAAAGCAGATCAGAGGAGATGAAGCCCGCCCCGCCGACGATCAGCTCGCACTCCGTGGAATCAGGCTCGGGAATGAAAAGTTTTACCGCGACCGATGTATCAAGATACATCAGTATTTTTCCTGGCGGATTTCATCGATAATCGCCGCGGAATCCGGCGTCATGGGCATCGTGGCGCGAAATTCCTTCAGCGATTTCCACGGCTTGGCCCGCACGACCGGCCGATAGCGTACAATCATCGCGCGGGGCTCCCCGTCGCTCGTAATGACAATCTGTTCTCCCCGGGCCGCACGCTGAAGCAGACCCGACAACTGGTCCTTTGCCTCGCGCACACTCACGACGTCCCGACGGAGTCCGTAAGCCGCAGCCGCTTCCTTGATCATCGCCGGTGTCTCCGGCTCGGAGGCTTGCGGATAGGTGGGCTTTGGCTTGATTGGCTTCATGTGGCCACGCTTGGCCTCAAACAGGTTTTTCAAGTGTTTTCCCGCCTACGCTCCCCGGCTCAAGGCCCAGAGCTGCTTGGCGCGCCGGATCGTCTTCGCGAGCATGTCAGGCGTAATGGCTTGCTTGGGATCATCGCCGATCCCCTTCGAGGGATCCACATGGGATTCGATGCAAAGCCCGTCCGCGCCATAAGCGACAGCCGCGAGGGCCGCGGCCGGCACGTAGGCCGCCTTGCCGACCGAATGGGAAGGGTCGACGACCACCGGTGCCCAGGTCTTTTCCTTGAGCAGCGGCGTGATGCTTTCATCGGGGTGATTGCGGTAGCCATCAAGCGTCGGGGTGGTGCCGCGCGGGCAGAGGATGACGTTCGGGTTGCCGAAGGCCGCGATGTACTCCGCGGCGGAGATGAACTCGTTCAGCGGACCCATGTGGATGCTGCGCTTGAGCAGCACGACCGTGTCGCGCTCCGCGATGGCGCGGCCGACGGCCCGCAGCAGCGAATAATTGAGCGCATTGCGCGCGCCGATCTGCAGCGAGTGAACGCCGGCGTCGAGCGCCAGCTTGATGTGGGCGTCTTCCATGACCTCGGTATCCACCGGCAAGCCCGTCCGGCGCGACGCCTCCATCAGGATATCCAGCGATTTCACGTCGCCCTGGAACGTGTAGGGGTTGGTCCGCGGTTTCCACACGCCGCCGCGCAGCACATGCGCCCCGGCTTCCTTCACCGCGGCGGCGGTTTCGTAGAAATAGTTCGGGTTCTTGGGATCAATGGTGCAGGCCCCCGCGATGACGAACAATTCCTCGCCCAGCGTCACCCCGCCGGCCTTGATCCGGTGCGTCGCCAGGTCGGAGCGCTTGTCCATGAGCTTGAAGGGCGACTGGATCCGGTCGATGCGGTCGACGAAGGCCAGGCCCTCGAGACGATTGATCATGAGTTCTTCGCGCTCGTCGCCGACGATGGCATAGATCGTCCGCACCGCTCCGACAATGGGCTGAATCTTGCAGCCGAATGCACCGACGATGGCGGTGACTTCGGCGAGTTGCTCGGCGGTGAGGCGGTTGGTTTTCGGCAGGATCATGGCAGGGCTTGGTTTGGGGATAATAAAAAAGCCGCCCTGGGCGGGCGGCTGTTTTGCGAAGTTAGTTTGGATTCAGGTTTCGCGTCAGCCGCCAGCAGGTTTCCGGGTAAAATAGCCCCGGAAGGCAAAGCCGCTGAAATAAAAGCTGGTGCTGTTCACGCAGGAAGACGTGGCCGCGGTGCGGGTGGTTGTCAATTCCTGCGTCCGCTCTCAGAGCCAAGCCTCGAACTCACCGGGCAGCGGCGCCTCCGCCGCAAACGTATGCCGCGCACCGCGAAACTCATACTGGAAATTCGTCGCCAGCGAATGCAGGAACAGCCGCTTGCTTCCGGCCAGCTTGGCGAAAGTCCGGTTGCGCGTGAAATCACCGTAAGTCTGGTCGCCCACAATGGGCATGCCGCGCTTGGCGCATTGCACGCGCAGCTGGTGGCTCCGGCCCGTCAGCGGTTCCAGGCGCAGCAGGCTGACGCGGGGCTCCTTCTTGCCGACGCGGACGACACTCATCCGGCACTCGGCGGGCACGCGCCCCACGCCCGCTTGGGCGCGGATCCGCGCGGATTTCTTGATCGCGGCAATGGTGTCCCGCCAAACCTCCGTGGTTTCCCGCGGTGCGCCGAACACCAGCGTCTGGTAGATCTTCCGCACCTGCTTCCGCTTGAATTGGGCACGGATTTCCTGCGCCAGCGTTTCGTCAGCTGCCGCAAGGATCACGCCCGAGGTCGCCGAATCGAGCCGGTTCAGCAACCAGAGCCGCTGCGGCGGACTGCCTTTCTCCGGAACCCATTCAAAGAACTCCCCCTCCAGTTTGTAGCGCACGGTCAGAAGCGACCGGGGCTCGTCGCCGCCGGCGTTCGGATGCGAGAGGACGCCCGCCGGTTTGTCGAATGCGGCCAGGCCGTTGGCGTCATGTGCGATCAATTTCACCCCGCGGCCCAGTGGCAGCGCCGCCCAGAAGCTGTCGGGCGACAGGCTCACTGGTAGTAAAACGAGAAGGTCAGTTCCTGCTCCTTCCCCAGCATGGCCTTCATGTCGTCGCTCCAGGGACCGTAGGGCGACGGGACAGTGATGGCACTCGTGCAGGCTTGGGCGCCTTGTTCGGTCGCCCGGTTGTCGACGTTGATGATCCGCGCAATCTGTCCGTCAGAGTTCATCACAAACGTCACGATGACGATGCTGCCCGACGGCGGATAGACCCGGCTTTCCGAGAGGATCTTGTCCCACTGGGCCTGCACGATTTCCACCAGCTTCTGCAGATAGACGCCATACTTGCTGAACTGGGCGCTCACTCCGATGATGCCCATGTTGGAGGTGCCGAACTTGTTTTCCTCAAAGATCGCCGGCCGCACCTGCTGCTGCTTCACGATCTGCGGACGTGGACGCGGCCGGTTCCGGTCGATCGCGGGCTGCATGGCGACGGCCCCCTCGATGAGCGGTGCATTCTTGGCCCCGTCGACTTTCTCAGGAATGTTTTTGGCGGTGTCGATTTGGCGCGAGATATTGCTGCCGTAGGCCGTCGGGTCGTCGCCGATTTTCTTCTCAAAGCCCGTCAGCGGGTTCTGCTCGGGCCGCGTCGTCATCACCTTGGCTTCCTTGGGCGTGGTATCGGGCAGCGGCGGAACCGGAGTCTGCTCCACCGGCTTGCTCAGCTGGCCGGTGACAATCTGCGTGGAATGGATGTCCTTCTGCCCCTCCATCGCCGGGCGGTCGCTCTTGCCCTGCGGGGTGGGTTTTTCCTGCGCCACCTGCTGGTTCTGGGCGGCGAAATTATTGGTCTTGTCGGGCGGGTTGTCCGGGGCGTTGGGATTGGTCTCGACGAACTTCATCGGCTGCTTCGGCGGGGGCTTCGGTACGAAGGCATCCGGTGCCAGATCGATGCTGAACTGGCGCAGGGTGGCGTGCGGGCGCTTGACCGCCAGACTGGGGTCGGCACGCAGCAAATAGGGACCGACCAGGTAAAGCAGCAGGTGCACCAGCACCACCCCGAGCAGTCCGATCAGGATGGACCGGGAATCGGGATCGTTCCACATCCGCACGAAGAAACGGCGCGCGGTAAGCGACAGGGGCGGTGAAACGATGGTTTGGCTCATGAATGACCCGGCTGAACCCGGAAAGTCAGCCCACCAGACCCCACGGCGTCAAAATTTGTTTCGTCGCTTCCATTGGCAGGCCCATAATATTCGTAAAGGACCCGTCCCAGCCGGCAATGATCAGCTCCCGGCCCTCCTGGATCCCATAGGCCCCCGCTTTGTCCAGCGGGTTCACGATCCGGAAGTAAGCGTCGATCACCGTGTCATCGAACGCCCGGAAGGTCACCTGGCTGGCCACGCCCTGATCCACTTTCAATCCATCCCGCTGGCGACGGAGAGCCACCCCCGTGAAGACCGTGTGCGTCCGGCCAGCCAGCTGCCGGAGCATCGCCCGGGCCTCGGCCAGATCCCGGGGTTTGTTCAGCACGGTCCGGTCGATGTAGACGGTCGTGTCCGCTCCCAGCACCAGGGCGTCCGGATGCCGCGCCGCCACCCAGTCGGCCTTAAGCGCGGCATTGTGGGCCACCATCGTCCGGGGTTCAGCCGCCGGATCCTCGTGTTCGGTCACCTCCGCCACCACGACGTCAAACGCGACGCCCAGCCCCGCGAGCAGTTCGCGGCGGCGTGGCGAGGCGGAGGCCAGGATGAGGCGGTCGGGAAAGGACATGGACGGGCGGAACAAAGCCTCCCTCCCGCCCCGGGCGCAAGCCCAGCCTTGCGAGTTGTCAGCGCCGGAAAACGCGTCCACGTTGCGCGCTCCTCTTCCACCATGCGCCTCGGCCTTGCCCAGCTCAACCCGATCGTCGGCGACCTTGCCGGCAACCGCCGTCGCATCCTCGACGCCTACACCGTCCTCGTGGCGCAGGGTGCCGAGCTCGTGGTCTTCCCCGAGCTGGCTGTCTGCGGCTATCCTCCGCGCGACCTGCTGTTCAAGCGGCGCTTCGTCCCCGATGTCGCCGAATCGCTCGCCCAGATCGCCGCCGCCGTGGGCGAGGTCCCCGCGCTCATCGGCACCGTCGAGCTCAACACCAGCGGCCAGGGTCGCCCGTTTCACAACTCCGCCGCCTTCTGCCACCGCGGCGGCATCACCGCCATGGCGCGCAAATGCCTGCTGCCGACCTACGACGTCTTTGACGAGGACCGCTATTTCGAGCCCGCCACCTCGCCGACCGTCGTTGACTACAACGGACAGCGCATCGGCATCACCATCTGCGAGGATATCTGGACGCACCCGATGCTCAGCACCCGCCGGCTCTACAGCGGTCGCATGCCGCTGGAACAGCTGGCCGGCCAGAAGTGCGACCTCATGCTCAACCTCTCGGCGAGCCCGTGGCACCACGACAAGGAAAACGTCCGCCAGAAGCTTGTCGCCGATTCCGCCCGCGCCCTCGGCTGCCCGGTCGCCTACGTCAATGCCATCGGCGGCAACGACGAGCTCATCTTCGACGGCCGCAGCCTCGTCTGCGACGCCAGCGGAGCGACCCTGGCCGGCCTGGCCGCGTTCGCGGAGGAGACCCGCGTCGTGGACCTGTCCGCCGGCCCCGCGAAACCCGCGCTGCACCCCGCCTTTGCGCAGGACGAAATGAAGGACACGTTTGCGGCCCTCGTGCTCGGACTGCGGGATTATGCCCACAAGAGCGGTTTCAAGCGAGCCCTCATCGCCCTGTCCGGCGGCATCGACTCCGCCTTGGTGGCCGTCATCGCTGCCGAGGCCCTGGGCAAGGACAACGTCGTCGGCGTTTCGCTCCCCTCCTCCATTTCGTCCGGACACTCGCGGGAGGACGCCCGCATCCTGGCCGCCAACCTCGGCATCCGCTTCGAGACCATCGCCATCGCCGACGCCGTCGCCGCCACGGAGGCCTCGCTGCAACCGCTCTTTGCCGGCCGGCCCCGCGACGTCGCCGAGGAGAATATCCAGGCCCGCATCCGCGGTGTGCTGATGATGGCGCTCTCCAACAAGTTCGGCTCCCTGCTCCTCACGACCGGCAACAAGAGCGAGGTGGCCGTCGGTTACTGCACGCTTTACGGCGACATGTGCGGCGGTCTCGCCGTCATCTCCGACGTCTTCAAGACGCAGGTCTATGCCTTGTCCCGCTGGATCAACCGCGACCGCGAGATCATCCCGCAGAACACGATCGACAAGGCCCCCAGTGCCGAGCTCCGCCCCGGCCAGACCGACCAGGACAGTCTCCCGCCGTACGATGTGCTCGACGCCCTTCTACACGGCTATGTCGAGGAAGGCCTCTCCCGCCGCGACCTGATCGCCCAGGGCTTCAGCGAAGCCGTCGTCAACGACGTCGTGCGGAAAGTCGACCTCAACGAATACAAACGAAAGCAAGCCGCCCCCGGCCTGAAGATCACGCCCCTGGCCTTCGGCGTCGGCCGCAGAATCCCGATCGTGCAGAAATACGTGAGCTGATGAGCGCGGAGTTCAGTGCTCCTCACGCAGCCACTCACCGTGCTGAAACCTGAGCAGGAATCGGCGTGAGCAAATAAGCGTGGTAGGCGTGATCGTTCGCCGTGGCTTGGCCGATAATCTGTCCAGCCGCATTGACTGCTCTGGCCGTGGTCAATGTTAGCAATCCGCTGTCCGCCAGGTCCACCCGGCTGTTCAAGTCTATCCATTCGCCATGCTCATAACGGCACGCACGATCATCCACTTGAATGTACGCGAATCCGACTCCCAGTACGTTTTCTATGTAGCCGACGATCAGACCCGAAGCATTGATGCCTTCCGCGCTACTAATTTTGTAGCCTTTGGGGACGCCCAAATCCTGCATTTTTCCAGCAGAATATAAAAAGGCATGCCTCAGTTTGTCTGACGTCTGAGCTCCTCCGACGATTTGCCCAGCATCGTTGATATCTGTCGCGCTACTATATTCCCCGCCTAGCGTCCCCAGATCACGCAATGCGCCGCTTGCGTAGAGAAACGCATGGTCATATCCGCCGGCTGAGGCTGTTGCACTTCCGACCACCTCACCGTCCGCATTGATCCGAGCAGGTTGGGTCGATCCTGCTCCAAATGACCTGATTTCCCTATTTCCCTCGGGGTCAATCTCCCACCCTATGTGATAGCCTGTGCCCTTGGGTACCAAGGTACCCAAAGAGACCATCTCCCCATGCGCATACAGCCAGCCAGTAAGTTGGTGGCTGGCCCGGCCTACGATTTGCCCTGAGGCATTGATGGCCGCGGCACTGTCAAATCCTTTTCCCTCTGACGTCGGATCTAGTGCTGCCAAATCGCGCATGACACCATGAGCACTGAGAAATCCATGCACCACTGCAGCGCCGTTTCTTTGTCGCTCGCCGGTTTGAGAAAACCCCACCACCTCACCGGCGTCGTTGATTCCGAGAGGAACCGTGGTGGACCCGCCCAACGTCCCCAAATCGTGAAACTGTCCGTGCGAATAAATAAATCCGTGAGTAGTATGTGAAGCGTCCTCTCGTGTTCCTATTACCTCCCCGGTCGAATTGATTCCTGTGGCGGAGGTAAGTTTCCCAAGATCGATCACACTGTACTCGTTTCTGAACTTCATAACACCCGCAACTACGTTCACCGTCTCCTCGGCGGACAACTGGGACTGCGATCCAAGGATGAAGCCCATGGCCAGCATGATGGCAGGTGTTCGAATCTTCATCTGGCCTAAGGATGTAATCGCCGCCCCAATATTAGGGCAAACTGACACAAATTTTTCTGCTCCAGGTAGGCTTCATACCCAAAGCCTCGTGACCGAAACGCAAGATTTGCTTTAGTCGTAATCCTCCACGTGGATCAGTGATCTAAGCCATGATCGCCTCAGACTCCCTCTTCGCCCGCGCCCAGCAGCTCATCCCCGGCGGCGTGAACTCCCCCGTCCGCGCCTTCCGGTCCGTCGGCGGCGCGCCCTTCTTCGTGAAGGCCGCCCGCGGCGCCACGCTCGTCACCGCCGATGATCGCGAGCTGATCGACTTTGTGTGCACCTGGGGCCCGGCGATCCACGGCCACAATCACCCGCGCATCAAGGCCGCCATCGCCGCGGCACTCGAGAATGGCACGTCGTTCGGCACGCCGAATCCCTACGAGGTCGAGATGGCCGAGCTGATCGTGAGATTTTTCCCGTCGATCCAGAAAGTCCGGATGTGCAACAGCGGCACCGAGGCCACGATGTCGGCCATCCGCCTGGCGCGCGGGTTCACGGAGCGCGACAAGATCATCAAGTTCTCCGGCTGTTATCACGGCCACTCCGACTCGCTCCTCATCAAGGCCGGCTCCGGCGCGCTCACCCACGGCAATCCCGACAGTGCCGGCGTGCCCGCGTCCTTTGCCCGCGAAACCATCGTGCTGCCGTACAATGATCCCGCCGCGCTCGACGCCGGGTTCGCCGCCAATCCCGGCCAGATTGCCTGCGTCATCCTCGAGGCGTACTGCGGCAATGTCGGCTTCATCATGCCCGACCCCGGCTATCTCGCACACGTCCGCGCGGCCTGCACGAAGCACGGCGCGCTGTTGATCTTCGACGAGGTCATGACCGGCTTCCGCATTGCCAAGGGCGGCGTTCAGGAACGGGAGGGAATCGTCCCCGACCTCACCTGCCTCGGCAAGATCATCGGCGGCGGCCTGCCCGTCGGTGCGTTCGGCGGACGAGCCGATGTCATGGATCACCTCGCCCCGCTCGGGCCGGTTTACCAGGCCGGCACGCTCAGCGGCAACCCGCTCGCCATGGCCGCCGGCATCGCCTCGCTCAGGCTGCTGGAGGAGCTGAATCCCTACGCCCGCCTCGACTCCCTGGGCCGGCAGCTCCGCGACGCCGTCCTGGCCGCGGCGAAGGCCAAGGGGCTGCCCGTGCAGGTCCCGCAGTGCGGCTCCATGTTCAGCATCTTCTTCACGGCCACGCCGGTCCGCGACTACGACACGGCGCTGAAGGGTGACGCCAGGCTCTTTTCCCGGTTCTTCCACGCCTGCCTGGAGCGCGGCGTTTATCTGGCGCCCAGCGCCTACGAGGCCGGCTTCCTCAGCACCGCCCACGAGGGCGCCGCCATCGACCGGGCGTGTGAGGTGTTCACGGGCGCGATCAAGGATTTATAAGTAGCGCAGGCATCCTGCCTTCTTCTGGCTCAACTGCAGGCAGGATGCCTGCGCTATTCATCACCCCCGCGGATGCGCCCGCGCGTGGATTTCCTTCAGCCGGGCCACGCTGACATGCGTGTAAACTTGCGTCGTTGCCAGCTGCGCATGGCCAAGCAACTCCTGCACCAGCCTTAGGTCGGCCCCCGCGTTCAGGAGATGGGTGGCGTAGGAATGCCTCAGTTTGTGCGGCGTCAGATCCATCGGCAGCTCCGCCAGCGCGAGATAGCGCTTCAGGAGCAGCTGCACCTGCCGCACCGGCAGGCGCCGGTGGTGCCGGTCGATCACGACCGGCGAATGCGGCAGCGTGGTGCGCGCGAATTCCGCCCTGAACCTGGCCAGCAGCGCGGTCGCCACGCTGCCCAGAGGACACAACCGTTCCTTCCGTCCCTTGCCCAGCACCCGCGCCACTCCCGAGTCAAAATCGATCGCCCCGTAATTCAGTCCGACGAGCTCGCTCACCCGCAGTCCGCCGCCATAAAGCAGCTCCATCACCAGCCGGTCGCGACAGGCCGTGAACGCATCAATGCTTCCGTTGGCGAGCAGGCGCTGCGGCCCGTTGAGGAGCAGCGTCATCTGCTCCTCGGTGAGAAACTTCGGCAACCGCCGCTCCAGCTTCGGCAGCGGGACGCCGAGGAAAGGATTCCGCCGCACCTTCTCCCGCTTCAGCCAGAACTTGAAGAAAGCCCGCAATCCCGAGACATGGTTGTGCAGCGTCCGCCGCCCAAACCGGCGCTGGGCCTCGATCACGAAATCACGGACCTCGCGCGGGCCCAGTTCATCGAAGCCTTTCGCCGCCAAGCCCGCTCCGGTCAGCCAGGCAGAAAAATCCTCAAACGCCTGGAAGTAGTTCCGCAGGGTGTAGGCGGAATACCTGCGCTCATGCGCCAGGTGATCCGCAAAGGGCAGCCACCACGCGGCGAGCACCTCCGGCGGGAGCTTAAACCGCGCGGGATTGGACGCGTTGTTCGACATCGCGCATGACCTTCGCCGCGTGCTGCCGCAGCGCACCCTCGGGATCGAGTCCCTTCGCCCGGCTCGCCGCCGCCAGCTCAAACAGCATCCGGCCGAGCGACTCGCTGGTCAGGTGCTGCCCAAGGGCCCGCACCTGCGCTAGATCCACGGAATCATCCGCCGGCAGCTGCTGCTTCTCGATCTGCTTCCACACGGCTTCGGCCAGCATCAGCGCCGGCAGGCGCGGGGGCTGCTCCTTGAACAAACCGCTCCGCGGCGGGCCGTTCTTCTTCTCCGTCGCCTTGATGACCTCCCACTGGGTCAGCACCTGGTCGGACGTCTGCAGTTTGTCCGCCCCGAACACATGCGGGTGACGGCGCACAAGCTTCTCGTTGATCTCCCGCGCCACGTCGTCGAAGTTGAAATGCCCCGCCTCCTCGGCCAGCCGGGCGTGGAACACGATCTGGATGAGCACGTCCCCGAGTTCCTCGCGCATGTGCGGCATGTCCTGCCGGTCAATGGTGTCGATCAGCTCGCTGACCTCGTCGATCAGGCAGCGCACCAGCGTGGCATGCGTCTGCTCCTGGTCCCACGGGCAACCGCCCGGCTCCCGCAGCCGGGCCATGGTCCGGCAAAGATCCTCGATTGCGCTCATGGGATGATGAAGAAACCACGAAGGACGCGAAGCGCACGAAGAAAAACGGGTTTACCTTCGTGCGCTTCGCGTCCTTCGTGGTGAAATCCAATGTCCGACAAGCTCACCGAGATCATGGCCTGGAAACGGCGCGAGATCGCCCCCCTGCTCCGGCCGGTGGCCGAGTCGGAACTGGCGCGGCTGGACGCCAGCCTGCCCCGGCCGCCGTCGTTTGCCACCGCGCTGCGGCGGGCGGACGGACGGCTGGCGGTCATCGCCGAGATCAAGCGCCGGTCGCCCTCGGCCGGTGACATCAAGGCCGGGGCCTCCGCGCTCGACCAGGCTCGCCGCTACCAGGTTGCCGGGGCCGATGTCCTGTCGGTGCTGACCGACGAGAAATACTTTGGCGGCACGCTCGACGACCTGCGCGGCGTCACAGCCTATTTCCGCACCGCCACGCCAGCCATTCCCTGCCTGCGCAAGGATTTCATGGTGCACCCCATCCAGGTCCTCCAGGCCCGCGAGGCCGGCGCCAGTGCGATCCTCATCATCGTCCGCGCGCTCACCGATGAAGAAATCACCGTGCTCGCGGCCGCGGCAACCGCGGCCGGCCTCGATGCCCTCTACGAGATTCATACCGAGGCCGAGATCGCCCGGGCCGTGCGCCACGGCGCCCGCATCATCGGCGTCAACAACCGGGACCTGGCGATTTTTAGAACCGACCTCGCCCTCAGTGAGCGGCTCATCCCGCAGTTTCCCCGCGAGGTTACCGCCGTCAGCGAGAGCGGTATCTCCACCGGCGCGGATGCGGGCCGGGCCCGCGCCGCCGGCGCCCGGGCCGTGCTGGTCGGCGAAGCGCTCATGCGGGCGGACGATCCCGCCGCCCTGGTGGCCGAATTCCGCTCCGCGTGACGCCGCTTTCACCCAGCGCCACGCGCGAATTGCTCGCCAAGCTCGGCCACCAGCCGAAGCGGTTTCTGGGCCAGAATTTCCTGGTGGACGGCAACATCGTCCGCAAATCGATCGAGCTGGCCGGAGTGCGGCCCGGCGAAGCCGTGGTCGAGATCGGGCCGGGCCTCGGTACCCTGACCAGCGCCCTGCTCGCCGCCGGCGCCGAGGTCTGGGCCGTAGAGAAGGACCGCAATCTCCATCTGCACCTCGAGGAATCGCTGCTGCCGGCCTCCGCCGGCCGCCTGCATCTCCTTGAGGGGGATGCGGTCGAACACCCGCTGGCCGGCCTCGATGCGACGCGCGCCCGGCTGGGGTTCAAGGTGGTCGCCAACCTCCCCTATGCCATCTCGACGCCGTGGATGGATGCCGTCCTCTCCGGCCCGCTGCCCGAGCGCATGGTACTGATGCTGCAGCAGGAGGCGGCGCAGCGCTATGCCGCCCGGCCCGGTGGAAAGCAGTTTGGCGCGATCTCGGTTTTCCTCCAGGCCGCTTACGATGTCGCCCCCGGCCACAAGGTGGATGCCAGCTGCTTTTATCCCAAGCCGGACATTGAGTCCTACCTCCTTCACCTCGTCCGCGCGCCGGAGCCCCACGTCTTTCCGCCTGCGGTAAAAACCGTGATTCGCGCCTGCTTCCAGCAGCGTCGCAAACAGGTCGGCGGCCTGCTCCGCGGGCTCCTGCCGGACCGGGGCGAAGCCTGGCTGGTGCAGCTCGCCGCCGCGGGTCTGTCCGGCCAGACCCGGGCCGAGGCCATCCCGGTGGAACTTTGGCGACAGCTGAAGGTATGATAGATACCGCGACTTGAAAGCCGCCGGACTCTTCCTACGTATTACGTCCATGCTGCGCACCTCGCTTCTCCTCCTGGCGCTCATCACCGGCCCGTTGCTGGCCCAGCCGGAAGATACTTCCTCGTCCCTCGCCGGGCGGGTGGATGGCCGGTATTACGTCTCCCCGCGCGGAAGCTATCGCATACCCATCCCGGTCCTGCCCGAGCTGGGCGGAGCGATCAGCGACAATGACAAGGTCGTCACCTTTCAGGACAACTTCAATGTCTACATCAGTATCGGCGCCTTCGCGCAGGACGCGAGCCAGCGCTGGGAAATGTCGACCCGCGGACCCCAGGATTATCTGACCTACTTCCTCCGCAATTTCGTGATGCCGGACTTCGAACGCGCCTTCCCGGGATGCCATGTCGAGGGCATCGCCTTTTCCCCGACCCTCTTCAATGGCGCCCTGATCGCCTACACCCTCCTGCCCGGCGGCTCGATGTTCGCCGGGAAGCGCAGCTTCCTGGGCTCCGCACTTGCGCCCGTCGTCGCCAAGCGGGGCAACCTGATCTTCGTGCGCAACGGCTCGATTTACGTCATCAGCACGGAACTGGCAGAGCGAGAGACCGAGCGCAGCACCTACAAGAAGACCATCGCGGAGGAAAATGAAATCCTGCGCAGCCGGCTGGTCGACCTCGTGCGCAAGATGGAGTTTGCCCGGCCCGATACCACGCCCTGAACCGGCGGCGGCTGAATTTCGCTCGCGCCATTTCCGGCCGCCCGCATGCTGACGGGCATGACGTTGCAAAGTTTCATCACCTTTCTCGTGCTCGGGGCGCTGGCCGGATGGATCAGCGGCCTGATCGCCAAGGGCCAGGGCTTCGGGCTCCTGGGCAACATGATCGTCGGCATCGTGGGCGCGTTTCTCGGCGGCTTTGTCTTCGGGCTGCTCGGGATTTCCGCGCATAATTTCCTCGGGCAGCTGATCTTCGCCATCCTGGGCTCGCTGCTGTTCCTCTGGCTCCTGCGGTTCATCAGGAAATAAGCGGACCATGACGATCCGTGACGCCCGCGAGGCCGATCTTCCGGCTATCGTTGCCATCTACAATTCGATCATCCCCGGCCGGATGGTCACGGCGGATCTCGAACCGGTCACGGCCGCCAGCCGGCTGCCCTGGCTGCAGGCGCATCATCCGGACCGGCGCCCGGTCTGGGTGGCGGAGGCGGAAGGCCGCGTCATTGGCTGGCTCAGTTTTGACACGTTCTATGCCCGCGCCGCCTACGACGGCACCGCGATGATCGCGATCTATGTCGAGGCCGGGAAACGACGCACCGGGCTTGGCCGCCTCCTGCTCGAGCGCGCCATCACACGGGCGCCGCAACTCGCCGTGCACACCCTGCTCGGCTACATCTTCGCCCACAATGAGCCCAGCCTGCGCTTCTTCGCCAGGTTTGGCTTCGAGCGGTGGGCGCATCTTCCGCGCATCGCGAACCTCGACGGCGTCGAGCGCGACCTGATCATCGTCGGCCGGCGCCTCACGGCGTGAGCATCGCCCTCGTGGCGCGCAGTGTCCCTGGTGCGCCGGTTTGATGGTCGAGCGCGGAGCATGCGGGCACGGGACGCGCCCGCCCACCTCACTTGTAGCCCGGCAGGTACGCTTTCTCGGCGGCGAACATCTCCAGCGTCATTTGCTTGATCTCCTCGGGGCTGCAGACCGCCGAGGTGAGCGGATCAAGCATGAGGGCATAAATGGCGAGTTCCTTGCTGCGTTCGATGCAAGCCTGCGCGCCGAGGTCGAACATCCGCATGTTCGAGTCGCACAGCGCCGCCATCTGGCGCGGCAGCGCGCCAAAGCGCGTGGGGTTGATGCCGTTGCGGTCCACCATGCACGCGACTTCCACGCAGCCGTCGGCCGGGAGATTGGTGATGAGCTGACCCGCGCCCTGGTGGTTGTTCATGACATTGCCGTGAATCCGGAAGGGCGTGTCCTTCTCGCGGGCCTCGATGATCCAGCTGGCGTATTCCCAGCTGCGCTCCCAGTCCATCGGCTCCTTGCCGGCCAGCATCCGCGCCCGCTGCTTGTCCGCGTTCTTCCGCCAAGTCGGCCAGTTGTTCGCGTAGAAGCTCGTGCCGCCGTCGTAGCCTTCGCGGCTGTAGCGCTGGATCAGGTCCTTCCGCTTCCGGTAGTACGGCAGGTACTCGGAGAGATGGCCGCTCGACTCCGTGATGAACGCGCCAAACTGGAGCATCATGTCCTTCCGGACGATGTCCTTGTGCCACTCGGCCGATTCCCAGGCGTGGTGGTTGAGCTTCTTCGGGTTCTTCGGGCGTCCCTCCTGGAGGGCGCGCGCGAGGTCCGCCGCCGCCTTGCGCTTGAGCAGGGGATAGAGGTCGCGCCCCTTGTGCTGCAGCTTGGTGAACCACGCCATGTGGTTGATGCCGGCGCAGGCCCATTCCATTTCCCCGACGGGAATGCCGGCGCGGTCGGCGAGCAGCTGGCTGGTGCCTTGGACCGAATGACACAGTCCCACGATCTGCATGGAGGACGAACGTCCGGCCGCGAGGCACATCATCGCCATCGGGTTCGTGTAGTTCAGCACGATCGCCTTCGGACAGAGCTCCTCGGCGTCCTTCAGAACCTGCAGGAAAACCGGGATCGTCCGCATGGACTTGAACAGACCGCCGGGCCCGATCGTGTCACCGATGCACTGGTCGATGCCGTACTTGGCGGGAATGTCGTTGTCGAACCGCACGCAGGCCGTGCCGCTCACCTCGATGCAGTTCACGATGTAATCGGACCCAGCCATCACCTTGCGGCGGTCCGCCGAGCCCGTGACCTGCCAGTTCGCCTTGCCGAGCTGGGCGGCCAGGCGCGTGATGAGCTTCACCATGGTGTCGAGCCGCTCGCGGTCGATGTCGACCAGGGCGATCGTGCCGCCCTGGTCGCCCGGGATGCGCAGGATGTCGTTCATCAGCCGCGGCGTGAACGCGCTGCCGGCGCCGAGCATGGTGATCTTGATCGGGCGCTGGATCCGGCCCTGCAAGCCGCGGGCCGCGGCATCCTTGGTGTGGTCGGCGTGGCCGATCTGTTGGACTTTCTTTTCGCTCATGGGAATAATGTGATGGGGTTGGGAAAGATAACCGTGCCTCAAGGAAAATCAGCATCGGCCGCCGGCCGTACATAGCAAAAGATTGATTCGGGATGTGCATAATGTGATGAACGGCGGATGCCCGCCATCGATCCCTTCACCGTGGTCCACGTCGGCGCCGAGGAAATCCAGGACAGCCCCGGCTACCGCTTCGACAACACGCACCGCGAGGGCCGCCACGCGCTCGTGATCCAGCGCACGCTCGCCGGCGCCGCGTATTTTCGCGATGCGCGCGGTACGCAGCCGGTGACCGCCGGCCAGGCGATGCTCTTCTCGCATGAGGAGCCCACCGGCTACGGCTATCCCGCCGACGCGACCCTCCCGTACCGCCTCCGCTTTCTCGCCTTCTCCGGTCCGGGGGCGGAGGGCTTGTTTGCGCGGCTCCGCGCCGACTTCGGTTCCGTCGTCCGCATGCCGGACGATTCCGAGGCCACCCTCCTGTTCGACGAGGCCATCGAACGCTTCCGCAGGCGCCAGTTTCGCGACCGGCTGCATGAATCCGAACTGGTCTACCGGCTGCTGCTCGCCCTCTACCGCGAGCAGGTGCAGGACACCCGCACCAGCGACCCAATCGAATTCGGGCACCACTATGTCCGGAATCACTTCCGCTCCCCGGTGAACCTCAAGGGCGTCGCCCAGAAGTGCGGCGTGAGCCGGGAGCACTTCATCCGCGAATTCAGCATTCGCTATGACGAGTCTCCGGGCGTCATGCTCCGGCGCCTTCGCCTGGAGCACGCCCGCGCCATGCTTACCACGACCCGGCTCAGCGTGCAGGACGTCGCCCTGGCAAGCGGCTTCACTAGCAGCAACACCTTCTGCCGCGCCTACCGCACCCGCTTCGGCAAAAGCCCGGGCTCGGCCCGGAAGCTAGACCAGACAAAATCAATCACGAAGAGCGCAAAACACACGAAGGCCTGACTCGGAACGGGTCGTACTTAGTGACCTTCGTGCACTTCGTGGTCAATTTTCCGGGTCACTGCGCCAGCTTGCGCTGCGCGTTGAAAACATCCCGCAGCGCCAGGCTCAGCTGGTCCTGCACGGCCTGCAGTTTCCGGTAGCGGGCCACGTTGGCCTTGATCGGCGTGCAACGGGTCGCCTCGTTGACCGCGACCGTGCCCGTGGTGAAATCCGTGAGCCTGGCCTGGGCGTTGCCCTCGCAGATCGCCACGCACCAGGCGGCCTGCAGGGCGCCGCCGAGCGCCGCTCCTTCGTCCTCGACCATCGCGACCACCGGCACGCCGAAAATATCCGCCATCAGCTGCCGCCATACGGGCGACTTCGCCCCGCCGCCCGTGACGCGGATCTCCTTCGCCTTCACGCCCAGCTGCGCCAGCCGGCGCAGGCCGTAGTTCATGCCCATCGTCACGCCTTCCATCGCGGCGCGCGCGAGGTGGCCCGGATTGAAGGTCTGCGGGTTGAGGCCCAGCAGCACGCCCGAACCCTCGGGGACATTCGGCGTCCGCTCTCCCGCCAAGTAAGGCAGCAGCACCAGGCCGCCTGCCCCCGCGGGTGCGGCCTTCACCGCCGCGTCCAGCGCGGTGAAATCCTGCCCCAGCAACGCCCGCATCTGCTCCGTGACGGTGGTCACATTCATGGTGCACAGCAGCGGCAGCCAGCCGCCGGTCGAGGAGCAGAACGCGGCGATCTCGCCTTCGGGATCCACCACCGGCTTGCCGGCGTAGGCGTAGATCGTGCCGCTGGTACCAAAGCTCGCCGTCACCACGCCCGGCGTGACGTTGCCCGTGCCAATGGCGCCCATCATGTTGTCGCCGCCACCGGCGCTCACCACGACTTCGGCACTGAAACCGTACCGCTTGGCCAGCTCCGGCTTCAATGTGCCGGCCGCTTCGTGCGACTCCGATAACGTCGGCAGCCACCCGGCCAACTTCGGGTCGATCGCATTGATCGCGTCCTTCGACCAGGAACGCTTGCGCACATCCAGCAGCGCCGTGCCCGACGCATCCCCGAACTCCATGAAGTAATTTCCGGTCAGCCAGAAATTGAGATAATCATGCGGCAGCAGCACGTGACGCAGCCGCCGGTAGTTCGCCGGCTCGTGGCGCTTGAGCCAGAGGATCTTCGGCGCGGTGAATCCCGGCACAATCATGTTCCCGGTCTTCCGGATCGCCGCCTTCGGCCCGCCGAGCTTCCGGGTGATGATCGCGCATTCCGTGATGGTGCTGGTGTCGCACCACAACTTCGCCGGGCGGATCACTTCGCCACGCTCATCGAGCGGCACAAAGCCGTGCTGCTGCCCGGAGACGCCGATGCCGCGGACCTGGCTGCCATCGACCTTCGCCGCCACTTCCCGCAGCACCGCATCGAGGGCCGCCGTCCAGTCTTGCGGATGCTGCTCCATATGGCCGACGGGCAACCCGCTGATCAGGGTATGGGGCGCCCGAGCCTCGGCGACCACCTTGCGGGTCGCGAGATCGAGGACGATGGCTTTGACGCTCTGCGTGCCGGAATCGATGCCGATGAAAAGGGCCATAAGGGGTAAGTGGTGCCGGAGATGGCCGCAAAAAGCCGCCGGCGGCGCAAGCGCGATGATGCCCGGTTGAGCCAGCGCGTCCTGTGCCGGCTTCTTTCGTTGCCGGGCACAAGCCGCTCCACCGGCCCTGGGCCCAGGTCCGGATGAGCCGCGGTTCCAGATCCGCATCGCCTCCCATGCTAAAACCTGCCGTCGTCGCACCACCCCTATCCCAAACCGATGAGTGCAAAAATCCACATCTCCGACGAGCTGAAGGCCGACATTCCCGCCGGCAAATGGGGCAAGGTCCTCGCCGCCACGCCCATCGTCATGACGGTGATCGCCACCCTCCTCGCCGGCCTGTCCTCCGGGGAGATGACCCGCGCGCAATACGACCGTGCCCTCGCCGCCCAGCAGCAGTCCAAGGCCGGCGACCAGTGGAATTATTTCCAAGCCAAGCGCCTTAGGGCCGCCCTGCAGCGCAACACCCTCGATCTCCTCCACGGCACCACCGGCGTGCGGCCGCTCGATGCCAGCGCCCTCGCCGCCCGGCTGGCCGGCACACCGCTGCAAGCCGTGCTCGAATCCGGTGGCGGCCGGCAGGCCCTGGACTGCCTCGCCCGCGGCACACTTCCCCCGGCCGAATCCGGGGCCCTGGCCGATCCGGCGATCGCAGCCGCCCTGGCGGCGGTCGACGAAGGCCAGACCGACGCCGAAATCGCCCGCATCCTTGCGCCGGTGAAACCCGCGGACCTCACCGCCGCGTTGCGCGCTGCGAATGCCCGCGTGCGCACCTTCGACGCCACCCTCAGACCCATCAATCAGGCGCTCGACACGCTGGAGAGGGAGCTCACCCGCCCGCCCGTCCGCAGCGCCATCTCCGGCCCGGACGCGGCCGATCCGGTCGCCCGTGATTTCATCTCCGCGCGGCTGACCTATTCCGCCCAGCGCTACGACGCCGAGTCGCGGCAGAACCAGGTGATCGCGCAGCTTTACGAACTGCAGGTCCGCCAGAGCAACGCGTCCGCCGAGCGTCACCACGAGCGGAGCCAGCGCTTCTTCTACGGCATGCTCGCCGCGCAGATGGCGGTCATCATTTCCACGTTCTCCATGGCCGCCCGGAAGAAAAATTTCCTCTGGGCGCTGGCCGCTACCGCCGGCACCGCCGCCGTCGCCTTCGCCCTTTACGTGTATCTCTACGTGTAACCGCCGTCAGCCCTTCGCCGGCATCTCGATGACGGTGGGCTCCTTGACCTCGACGCTGCCCTTGCGCTCCGGCGCGAGGTATTTCGCGAGAAACGCATCCAGGTGCCGGTAGAAGTTGATCTTGGCCTCCTCGTAGTGAAAGCCATGTCCCTCCCCCTCCTGGCGGATATACTCGTAGGTCTTGTGGTATTTCTGGAGCGCACTCTCCAACTCGGTCCAGTTCTTGATATCCACCCGCGGATCGTTTTCCCTATAGGCGTGGAGGGTGGGAATCTGGATTCGCTCCACGAAATTCACGGGCGAGCGGGCGGCGATCAGCGCCTCGTCGTCACCAATCATCATCTTGTAGAATGCCTTTCCGCCCTCGCCATATTCATGCTGCCAGTTGGAAATCAGCGCCAGATCCGACACCCCCACGTAGTTGACTGCGCACCGGTATAGATCCGGGGTGAACACCGCTCCCGCCAGGGCCGCGTAGCCGCCGTAGCTGGCGCCATAAATGCAGATGCGGTCCGGATCGGCGAAGCCCTGGCCAATGGCCCATTTGACGCCGTCCGTGATGTCATCCTGCATCTTGGCGCCCCATTCGTGGCGGCCGGCCTTCAGAAAATCCAGGCCGTAGCCGCCCGAGCCCCGGTAATTGGGCTGGAGCACGGCATAGCCGCGGTTCGCGAGCAACTGCACCTCGGGATTATAACCCCAGGAGTCCCGGATGCCATAGGGGCCGCCGTGCGGGTTGATGATCAGCGGCACCTTCCGGCCTTCCGTGCCGCGCGGGAGCGTCAGGTAGCCGTGGATCGTCAGGCCATCGCGCGCCTGGTACGTGATTTCCTTCATCGGCTGCAGCTGCGCCGGATCGATGAGCGAATTACTCCTCCCCAGCAGGACCAGCTGCGTCCGGCCGCGCAGGTCCAGGAGATAATAATCCACCGGGTGCACGTCGCTGTGCACCGCGATGACAAACACCTTCTCATCCTTGTCCGTGCTGACGATCGTTTTCACGGTTTTCGGCGGCAGCGAGGCCGCCAGCGCCGCGGCAATCTTCTCCAGACGCGGATTAAACCATTTCACCTCGGTGCCCTCGGTGCCATACTCCACGCCATTCAGGCGGCTGTGGTCCCATGAAAGCATCACGTTCCAGATGCCCCCCGCCTTCGTCTCAAACAGCGGCTGGCCCCAGGATCCGGTCAGGGTGTCGTAGGCATAGAGTGCCTCGGCTCCGTCCGGTTCGACCTTCACGGTATACAGGGTCCGGTTGTCCGAGGCGAATTCGATGAAGCGGATCGGGCTGTAGCTGTAGCCCACCCCCTCGCCGATTTCCCCGACCGCTTTCCACGGACTCCTGGCATCGGCACAAACCTCGGCGATCGTCCGGAGACCCGACGAGCGAAACCGAAACCTCACGTCGCCGGCACAGTCAACGCCCCATCCCTCGGTCTCCGGATCGGCCCCTGCAATCACTCCGCGCTCGGCGGTAAAGGTGTTCAGGTAGAACAGCCCGAAGGTGCTGCCGCCCGTGCCACTGCGGCCATAGACCAAAATATGGCCTGGGTCGAAATTCAAGGGGTCCACCAGGTTGGCGAACGCGGCGTCTCCGCGTTTCTCCTTCAGCACCTCCGACAGGCACGTGATCACTTTCGTGTGGATATCGACGATGAAGATCGCCCGCGACTCCCCGCCATTGGGATCGCCGGAAAAAATAATCCGGTCATTGCCCTTCCAGAAAACCCCCGAGATGTCCGCGTCGAAGGACCGGGCCAGAGAGTCCATCTTGCCGCTGCTCAGGTCGAACAACATCAGGGTGAGCCGCTTGTCGACCGGCGTCAGGAAGGCCACGTGCTTCCCGTCCGGCGACAGCCTGGGCTGCACCATTTCGGAGCTGTGAAAAAAACTTTCCACCGGAATGAGCTTCGCCGACGTCTCCCCGGGCGCCGCGGCAGCCAGAACCGTCGCATAAAGTGCTAAGCCGATGAAATGGGGCGCCAGTTTGATTTTCATGGGGAGGATCGCGGATTGGGGATTGGGAAGTCCGGCCACAAGGGCAAAGATTGGCGTCCCCGCCAAGGAAATTGCCTTTGACCGTTCTTCGCCTCACCTCTTACTGAACCCTCCTTTTCTTCCTGCCTGCTCCCTACCCTCTGCCCCCTTCTCCTTTCATCACCATGTCCGCGACGCCCACCATCATTTATACCAAGACTGACGAGGCCCCGGCGCTCGCCACCTATTCCCTCCTGCCGATCATCCAGGCTTTTACCAAGCACTCGGGCATCGCCGTGGAGACCCGCGACATTTCCCTCGCGGGCCGGATCATCGCCCACTTTCCCGAGGCCCTCACGCCCGCCCAGCGCATCGCCGACGACCTCGCCGAGCTCGGTGCCCTGACCCTCAGGCCCGAGGCCAACATCATCAAACTCCCCAACGTCAGCGCCTCCGTACCCCAGCTCGTCGAGGCCATCACCGAGCTCCAGGGCAAGGGCTACAACCTCCCCAGCTATCCTGCCGACCCCAAGTCCGACGCCGAGAAGGAGGCCCGCGCCCGCTACGACAAGATCAAGGGTTCCGCCGTCAACCCCGTGCTTCGCGAGGGCAACTCCGACCGCCGCGCACCCAAGGCCGTCAAGGATTACGCCCGGAAGCATCCCCACTCCATGGGCAAGTGGGCGCCCGAATCGAAGACCTCCGTCGCCACCATGGGCCACGATGACTTTTACTCGAACGAGAAATCCCTGACGGTCTCCACCCCCACCACCGTCAGGATCGAGTTCATTCCCGCCCCCGTGTCCGCTGAGGCTCTGGCCAAGCCGGGCGCCACCCCTCCCCAGACCATTGTCCTCAAGGAAAAGACCCCGCTGAAGGCCGGCGAGATCTTCGACGGCACGTTCATGAGCAAGAACGCCCTCGGCGCCTTCTACGCCCAGCAGATGGCGAAGGCCAAAAAGGACGGCGTCCTCTTCTCCCTCCACCTCAAGGCCACGATGATGAAGGTCTCCGACCCCATCCTGTTCGGCCTCGCGGTCCGCGTGTTCTTCAAGGATCTCTTCACCAAACACGCCGCCACCCTCGCCGGCCTCGGCGTCGACCTGAACAACGGCTTCGGCGACCTCGTCGAGAAGATCAAGTCCCTCCCCGCCGACCAGCAGGCCGCCATCAACGCCGACATCGCCGCCGTCTATGCCGCGCGCCCGGGCGTGGCCATGGTCAACTCAGACAACGGCATCACGAATCTCCACGTCCCGAGCGACGTCATCGTCGATGCCTCGATGCCCGCCATGATCCGGGTCGGCGGCAAAATGTACGACACCGCGGGCAAGCTGCAGGATACCCTCTGCGTCATTCCCGACAGCAGTTACGCCGGCGTCTACCAGACCACGATCGACTTCTGCAAAAAAAACGGGGCCTTCGACCCGAAGACCATGGGCTCCGTCCCAAACGTCGGCCTCATGGCCCAGGCCGCCGAGGAATATGGCTCGCACAACAAGACTTTCCTCATCCCCGGCAAGGGCACGATCCGCGTGACCGACGACACCGGCAAGATCCTGATGGAACACCAGGTCGAGCAGGGCGACATCTGGCGCGCCTGCCAGGCCAAGGACGCCGCCGTGCAGGATTGGGTGAAGCTCGCCGTCAACCGCGCCCGGTTGAGCCAAACACCGGCCGTGTTTTGGCTCGACGATCACCGGGCCCACGACGCCCAGATCATCGCCAAGGTGAAGGCCGCCCTTGCCAAGCTCGATACCAACGGTCTCGACCTTCGCATCCTCGCCCCCGCCGCCGCCACCCAGTTCACGCTCGAGCGCCTCAAGGCCGGCCAAGACACGATCTCCGTCACGGGCAACGTGCTGCGCGACTACCTCACCGACCTCTTCCCGATCCTCGAGGTCGGTACCAGCGCAAAGATGCTCTCCATCGTCCCGCTCATGAACGGCGGCGGCCTCTTCGAGACGGGCGCCGGCGGCTCCGCGCCCAAGCACGTCGAGCAGTTCCTGCAGGAGAACTACCTGCGCTGGGACAGCCTCGGCGAGTTCTTCGCGCTCGCGGCGTCGTTCGAACACCTGAGCCAGACCTTCCAGCTGCCGAAGGCCAAGGTGCTCGCCGACACCCTCGATGAAGCCACCGGCAAGTTCCTCGAGTTCGACCGCTCCCCGGGCCGCAAGCTTGGCACCATCGACAACCGCGGCAGCCATTTCTACCTCGCGCTGTACTGGGCCCAGGCCTTGGCCGCGCAGTCGGCGGATGCCGAGCTGAAGCAGCTCTTCACCCCGATCGCCGAGCAGCTCACCGCGAACGAGGCCAAGATCGTCCAGGAACTCATCGCCGTGCAGGGCAAGCCCGTGGACGTCGGCGGCTACTACCAGCCGAGCGACGCCCTGGCCTCCACCGCCCTGCGCCCGAGCCAGACGTTGAACGACATTCTGGCGAAGCTGTAAGGGAATGCGGAACTAAACCGTCGGGTTCGGTCGTGGCCGCGGCAGATTGGCTGCAGCCGGATCCATCGCGGACTTGAAGGAACAACGCCGGTGTCTTTGACTCAGCGCGCTCTCATGAAATCCCCGACCCTTCGCCTGATGGTGCTGGCTTTCGCCCTCACCGGTGCTGCCGGCCTGGTCGCCGCCGATCAACCGGCCGGCTTTTCCCGCAAAATCCTGCTCGACCAGGACCTCGCCACCGCGGGGAAACACGGGGCGATCGCCCTGATCGAATTCAAGCCGGGCGGCGTGGCCCCCAAGCACTTTCACCCCGGCGAGGAATTCCTGTACGTCCTCGAAGGCAGCGTGCGCATCGAGATCGACGGCCAGGCCCCGCGCGATCTGAAGCCCGGCGATACCCTCATCATTCCCAGCGGCGTCCCGCACCTCGGCCGCAACCTTGGCCCGGCCCCGGCAAAAATTCTCTCCACCTTCTTCCTGGAAAAGGGCCAGCCGCTCGCAAGTCCGGTGAAATAAACCGCCGGCCGGTCGTCTGGCGGAGGAAATTAACGGAATGCACCGCGGCGTCCCATCGCCCGGGCGTAAAGCCAAAGCAGCAGCCCGATCACGAAGATCAGCACGCTGAAGATCAGCGGACCCGCGCCGCCCATGACCTGCCAACCGTTGGACAGGCCGAAATTGTGAATCGTCGTGAGCACCATGCCGGCGAACGACGCGAGAAAGACCGGCTTCGCGAGCTTGCGACGAAACAGCAGCAGTAGCGAGCCCACCACGCCGCCCCACGTGGCAATCCCCCACGCGGCCACCACCCAGAACGGGAATCCGTAGAAAAAATCCAGCTGGGCCTGGGTGAGCCCCTTCAGGTAGGCCGCGTTCCGCGCCTGCGTCATGGTGAAATCCATCGCGCCCAGTGAATTCCAGAGCAGGGAAATCACGCCGATAACCCAAAGGTGCCATGGCGCCTTGGACGGCCCGGGGTTCGTGTCTGGCATGGACCGAGCAAATATTTTCTGCCGAGCCCGTCAATTCCAAGCGCGTGGACCGGGCCAAGACCGTCTGGCCACAATTTTGAGGAGTGCACTGCGTGTCGCGCAGGGTAATGCCCGCTCGCCCGTGGTCCGCGTCGAATCCTTTTGGCCGAAGTGCGATCATGGACTGCACCTCGACAACACGGTTTCAGCCTTCCAGGTTGAGCCCTGATGCCCAATCCCCCCTGCCCCGCCTGCACCCTTGAGGACGTGCTCAGTCATACGGATCGCTGGGAGTGTGCGACCTGCGGCCACGAGTGGCCGAAGGAAGCGGCTCCCGAGGTCGCCCGGATCGTCAAGGACGCCCACGGCAACATCCTCACCGACGGCGACACGGTGGCGGTCATCAAGGACCTCAAGCTGGGCGGCTCCTCGGTGCTCAAGGCCGGCACCAAGGCCAGGAACATCCACCTCGTCGACGGCGATCACGAAATCGACTGCAAGATCGACGGCGTCGGCATCGCGCTCAAGGCCTGCTTTGTGAAGAAGGCATGACCGCCGCCGCGGAAGTTGCCTACGAGTCCTCCGGCACGGGCAGTTGCGGCAATCCGGCAGCCGCGGCGGAGGTCGGAAAAGCCGTGATCGTGACCACATGGGCGTCCGAACTGATCGTGTGGACGGCACCGGCCGGGATCTCGACCCGTGCGCCCGCCCCGGCCTTCACCGGCGGTTGCGCCCGCCCGCCGTCAACGAGCATGGCCCCGGTGAGAATGTAGATGCGCACTGCTGCGTCGTGACAATGCAAGGGCGCCGCTGGAAACGCTCCCTGGTGCACCGTGACGGGCCAGAGATGGGCCAGGCCGCGGAGCTGTTCAGCCAGATCCAGAAGACGGTCGGCGCCACCCAGCGCGTGCGCGAGCTCCTGCGCGAGCCCACCGAGATTTCGGTCGATGCCCCGACGGAGACCGCCGTAGCCCTGCCGACCCGCCTGCGGGGCGAGGTGGCGTTCGAGGCCGTCAATTTCCGCTATCCCGCCCGCCCCGAGGTCGCCGTGCTGCACGATATTACCCTGGCCGCGCGCCCGGGCGAGCGCATCGCCTTGGTCGGACCCAGCGGCGCGGGCAAGTCCACCCTCACCGCCCTGCTCCTGCGGTTCTACGACCCCGATGGCGGCCGGCTGCTGATCGACGGCCGCGATGCGCGCGATTATCCGCTCGCCTGGCTGCGCGGCCAGATGGCGATCGTGCCGCAGGATGTCCTGCTGTTCGGCGGCACCATCGCCGAAAACATCGTCTACGGCCGGCCCGGGGCGGATGACGCCGCGATCCGCGAGGCCGCCCGCCTGGCCAATGCCGACGACTTCATCTCCGCCTTCCCCGGGGGTTATGCCACGCTCGTCGGCGACCGCGGCATCCAGCTTTCCGGCGGCCAGCGCCAGCGCATCGCCATCGCCCGCGCCATCCTGAAGGATCCCGCCATCCTCATCCTCGACGAGGCCACGAGTTCCCTCGACAGCGAAAGCGAGCGGCTCGTGCAGGTGGCGCTGGAGCGGCTCATGAAGGGCCGCACGACGTTCATCGTCGCCCACCGGCTCGCCACCATCCGCACCGCCGACCGCATCGCCGTGATCGAGGCCGGCCGGATCGTCGAGCTGGGCAGCCACGACGAATTATCCGCCAAGCCCGACGGCCTGTACCGCCACCTCAGCTCGCTGCAATTCGGACAGCCCGGGGAAGCAGCGCAAAGCGTCGTGTACTAACGCTGTCGCATGTCAGGGGTGCTTATCCCAGCAACGGAAACCCACACGAAGGCCGTCAAGGGCGCGAAGGATAAATCCAAGAACCGGGATCTCTTCGCGCCCTTGGCGACCTTCGTGTTATAACTTCGGGGTTGGTGTTAAGCCGAATCCGGAGAGAACCGCTCAGCGGCCGTTCTTCTTGTCGCGCTTGGCGGCCTTTTTCTCGGCCGGTGTCTTCAGCGGTTTCTTCTTGGTCTGCTTCTGGGCGTTTTGTGATTTGGACATGGCATTGAGTCCACCGTGGGCCGGCCGCAAGAGCGAGAGCGATCACCAGCCACCGGACCGGTTGGAATCCGCCCATAACTCTGCTGGCGGTCCGCAGGTGAAAGCCGGTGCCGCCGGACTACTTCTTCTTATCCTTCTTCGCTCCAGGGGCAGCCGACGGCTTCTTGAAGAAAGGCAGCGGATGCTGCTTCTGCTGGAAGCGCTGGCTGGCTTTAAGATCCTTGATCGTCGGGAGGTACTTGGCGCCCATGGCTCCAAGCCGTCGATAATCTGCCGTGCGGGCAACCAGAATCGTGCACGGAAACTGACCTGCCCCAACTTACGACATTTACCCGAAGATTGCGCCGCGTGGTATAAGGGTCGCCAATCACGGGTCCGGCTGTCGTCCTCCAACGCATCACCACCCATTCCGAGCTTCCTCCCTGCGCCGGCTGCGGCCGTTGCTGCCATCTGGTGGTCGAGCTAAGGGCGGACGACCTGATCCCGGAGAAACTGGTCGTCGAGCACGATGGCGTGCGTTGCATGGACCAGCGGGGTGACGGCGCCTGTGTCGCCCTCGATCCCGCCACGCGGCTTTGCACGATTTACGCCGACCGTCCGCAGACTTGCCGTGACTTCAACCGCGGCGAAAGCCTCTGCCTCCGGATCCTCGGACGCCACCAGCCGGCGCTGTAACCGTTAGGAGGTGAATTATTTCACACTGCGAAAACGGCGCGGTGATGCACCCCGGACACCTGGCCCATTTCGCCCGGGCTGCAGCCATGATTCCGCGTCACACCTGAGCCATTCCACCGGCGCCCGGATCGTTCGGAGCGGGCAAAAAAAAGCCGTCCGCTTTTGAAGGCGGACGGCTTGGGTAAAACCAGGACGGACTTGATTACGGGGCGTAGGTGATCGTGCGAACACCGGCGACGCCGCTGATCGTGATCGTAGTGCCCTGCGAGAAACCGGTCG
>CAIRTK010000021.1 GCA_903881475.1 uncultured Opitutia bacterium
CGGCGGGCAGGCCCCATTCGAAGCGGGACACGAGGCGGGCCTCGAGCTTCTGGATCTCGCTGGCGCGGCGGTCGCTGGAAAGCACGACTTGTTTGCCGGACTCGAAGAGGTCGTTGAAGGTGTGGAAGAACTCCTCCTGGATGCGCTCCTTGCCGGCGAGGAACTGCACGTCGTCGATCAGGAGCACGTCAACGTGGCGGTAGCGCTGGCGGAATTTCGTCAGGCTGTTCTCCTGCAGGGCCTGGATGAACTCGTTGGTGAACTTCTCGGTCGAAAGGTAGGCGACGCGGGCGTCGGGGTTGGCGCGGAGGATGGCGTGCCCGATGGCGTGCATCAGGTGGGTTTTGCCCAGGCCGGTGTTGCCATAGATGAACAGAGGATTGTAGGCCTGCGCGGGGGCCTGGGCCACGGCGAGGGCCGCGGCGTGGGCCATCTGGTTGTTGGAGCCGACGACGAAGGTCTCGAACGTGTTACGGGCGTTGAGGGTGCCGGCGGCGGGGCTGCGCTCGTCGTAGCGGGTCGTGCGGCGCGGGGTGGTGCGGCTGCGCGTGGCGGCGGTCTCGGCGGCCCGCGAGGGGTGGGCGGGCGAAGGGGACCGGCTGGAGTCGGCCTTGCGAAGCGTGACATTGACCAGGCGGCCGGCAGTCAGGCGCAGGCGCTGCGTGATCAGGTCGAGATAGTTGTCGTGGATCCAGATCGCCGCAAAGTCGTTGGGCACCCCCAGCGTCATGGCGTCCTCCGTGGTCTCGAGGCACACCATCGGCTCGAACCACATCTGAAAAACGTCTTCCGGAAAGAGCTCCTTAAAGTCGCATTTGACGGTTTCCCAGAGGCTGGGGGACAGGGACAAAGAGGGCATGGGGGCTGGCAAATGGGCGGGTTTATTCACACTGGCTCCGCCGGGGTACTTCTTCACGTCTGGCTCAGCCTTGGTTGCGACCGCGGTCAGCAACGAAATTCATGCCTGGTCATCGGGTAAAAAGTAGGAGCGAAAGTGGGATTATAAGCAATTGATGACCAAAGACTACCCGCAGTGGTGCTGGAAGGGTTTGGGAACAAGGCCAAAAGGACGTGAGAAAGAACGACCGGACGGGAGAAAAGTTCTGAACGAGGGCGCAGTAACTGTGAACCAAAAAAGCATTTCAAGAGCAACTTTCTGACAACTTACTCACATCGGAGCTGGGCATAACTTTTCGATTATTTTGTTGCCACGTCATGGCAAAGTTAGCGCAGGGAAAAACGCCCGGTCTTTTTGTCATTCCTGTTTCATGACACAGCCTTGCAGATGGCTTCAGAAGCGGCCTGCAAGGTTACAGGCAGGTTACAAACCCGTGACGGCGTGTTTGTTTCTTAACTACGCTGTGTCACCCGGTCGTCACGCGTGGGACGGCAGGGGGTCGAACCATTTACCGTGCTCCTTGATGAGCGCGACGAGCTTCGCATCGGCCTCAGCCTGGGGGATGTTGTACTGGACGCAATTTTTCCCCACGTAGAGGTTGATCTTCCCGGGCGCGCCTCCGACGTAGCCAAAATCGGCGTCGGCCATCTCGCCGGGGCCGTTCACGATGCAGCCCATGATGGCGATCTTCACGCCCTTGAGGTGGCCGGTCTGGGCGCGGATGCGCTGGGTGGTCGTCTGGAGATCGAAAAGCGTGCGCCCGCAGCTCGGGCAGGCCACGAATTCGGTCTTGGAAATGCGGGTACCGGCGCCCTGCAGGACGTTGTAAGCGAGCCGGGTGGCCCGGACCGGATCGGCCTCGGTCTCGATGCTGACCAGATCGCCGAGTCCGTCGCAGAGCAGGCCTCCGGTGAGGAATGACGCCTCGAGCAGTTTGGAAAGAAAGCTGTTGTCACCGCTTACGGCAGTGCCGGGGGTGTTGCGAATCCAGAGCGGGGCGCGGGAGCCGAGGGCGCTCAAGGCGCTCGAGAGGCGCCGATAGGCGCCCAAGGCGTGGTCGGGGCGCCCGGCAATTGCGGATTGCGGATACCGGAGACCGGAGAGGGTGAAGAGGAGACGGTCGTCTCCCAGTTGTTGGACCATGGGACCAAGGGCCGGAAAGTCGGCGGGGGCCAGTGCGGCGGCCAGAATGAATTGGCGCGCGCGCGCGAACTGGGTGAACGCGGTGAGCGTCGTGGCTTCGTTGGCTGCGAATTCCCGGACGAGGATCGTGCCGGGCGGGAGATGGGCGGCGACGGGCTTGAGCTCGGTGACGGTCAGGGCGGGCGCGAGTTCGAGGGCGTAGGACGACGCGCCGGGATTCGGCAGGCTGGCAAGGCGGGAAGCGGAATCCACCTGCACGAGAATGATCTCGGCGGGCGTATCCTTGAGTTTGCCGGCGGCGAGCTGGGCCAGGGTGGCTGCGACATCCTCACCGGCCCGCACGATCACGCGCGGCGGCTGCTCCGGCCCGACCGTGATCCCCGGCCCCAGATTCAGCGTTGCCGTTTCCCGCTTGGTAAAATGATACGGATCAATTCCGTCCGCCTCCTGCTCCTTGCTCCCTGCTCCCTTCTCCTCGCACCACAGCGCCATCGCCTTGTCCGCGATCGCGCGGGCGACCGGCACCTCGTAAACACTGTCCTCGGTCAGCGAGACACGGATGGTGTCCCCGAGGCCGTCGAGCAGCAGCGAGCCGATGCCAATGGCCCCCTTGATGCGGCCGTCCTCGCCGTCGCCCGCCTCGGTTACGCCGAGATGCAGCGGGTAGTGCATGTCCTCCTGGTCCATGCGCTGCACGAGAAGCCGGTAGGCCTGGATCATGACCTTCGGGTTCGACGCCTTCATCGACAAGATGAGCTGCCGGTAACCGTGCGACTCGGCGATGCGGAGAAACTCAAGGGCGCTCTCCACCATGCCGAGCGGCGTGTCGCCGTAGCGGTTCATGATGCGGTCGCTGAGCGAGCCATGGTTGGTGCCGATGCGCATGGCGCGGCCGAGCTCCTTGCTGCGCTTCACCAAGGGTGAAAACGAGTCGTACAGGCGCTGCAGCTCGGTCCCGTAATCGGCATCGGAGTATTCGCGGACGGCGAATTTCTTCTTATCCGCGTAGTTACCGGGGTTCACGCGGACCTTCTCGACATGCTCGACGGCCTCCATGGCGGCGCTGGGCAGGAAATGGATGTCGGCGACGAGCGGCACGTGGCCGAACCCCGCGGCGGTGAGCTGCGCGCGGATCTCCCGCAGGCACTTCGCCGCGGCGACATTGGGCGCGGTGATGCGCACGATTTCGCAGCCGACCTCGGCCAGGGCGATGGACTGCCGCACGGTGGCGGCGACGTCCTGGGTGTCGCTGGTCGTCATCGACTGCACGCGGATCGGATTCGCGCCGCCGACGCCGACGCCGCCGACCATGACCTCAAGGGTGGGCCGGCGCACGGTCTGGAAACGCGACGCGCAGTAGGACATGCGGGTCGGTGGCGATCAGGGCTTGGCGGGGGCCGTGGCGTGCGCCGCGGCCTCGGCCCGGTCGGCCTGGACATCGCGCACCCAGCGGCGGACATCGAAGAAGCCCACGTAGAGGATGAACGAGATCAGGAGCACGAAGCAGACGCTCTGCGCCGTGACGACGAGGTTCACGGGCAGCGAGCGTCCGCGCAGCCGGCCCACGGTGGCAAAGAGCATCTGGCCGCCGTCGAGCACGGGGATGGGGAGCAGGTTGCAGATCGCGAGGTTAACGTTCACGAGGATCGTGATGAACAGCGCCGCGCGGATTCCGGCCTCGGCCGCGCTTTGAAAGACCCGGAGAATGCCGACGACGCCGGATGCTTTCGAGAGGCCGATGTCCGAGTGCGGACTGAGGAAGCTCCAGAGCGAGCGGAACGTCAGTTTCACCTGGTCGGCGAGCAGCGTGAAGGGCGACGGATGGGTGAGCCGTAGGCCGGTGGCGAACCCGAGCCCGAAGTTGTCGGTCGGCTTGGCCGCCGGCCGGGCGGGGATGGTCAGCGAGCGCTCCACCCCGGCGCGGAGCACATGCGCGATGATCGTCCGGGCGCGGGCGGTATCGAGGTGTTCCTGCACGACCTCGGGGAGCAGCGTCAGGATGTCATCGAGCCGGAGGAGTTGATCGCCCTTCTGGAAGCCGGCCTGTTCGGCGGGCGAGCCCGGATCGAGCTGCAGCACGAACAGGTCGCAGCCGGGCGCGATCCCGATCCGGCGCTCCTTTTCCTCGCCGGCGAGCTGCGGTTGCAGCGAAAAATCGATCAGGCGACCGTTGCGCTCCGCGGTGACGAGCACGCGGCGCTCACCCGTGTCGGTGTGCCCGTCGCCCAGCTTGAGGGAAAACTGCACCTCGTTCCAGTCCTTGACCGTATGGCCGTCGATGGTGCGGATGGTGTCGCCGCTGCGCAGGCCGGCCTGGAGGGCCGGGCTGGGCACCTTCGTGCCGTCGGCGAGCTCGATCGTGGGTGCGACATAGCCGATGCGGGTCGTGGCGGTGAGGCCGTTTTCCGGCACGCCGATGACCGTCAGGACGCAGGCCAGGAGGAACGCGAACAACGTGTTGAACGCCGCCCCTGCGACAAACACGATCATCTTGGTCGCATAGCTGACCGGGGGGAGCTGGGCCAGGTCCAGTTCGCTCTGGCCCTCGATCGCGCCGAGGTCGGCGAGTTGCGGGAGCAGCACGTAGCCGCCGAGAGGGATCCAGGAGATCCGGTACTCGACGCCGTCCCGGCCGCGCCGCGACCAGATCGCCGGGCCGAAGCCGATGGAAAAACGCTCCACCTTCACGCCGCGCCGGCGGGCCGTGAGGAAGTGGCCCAGCTCATGCACAAAGATCGACAGCCCCAGCAGCAGCAGGGCGAGGGAAAAGGTCCAGGCGTTCGAGAAAACCGAGGAGAGGAGGTTGGGGAGCACGGGTGGGATCAGGCCGTGAAGGCCTTGAGTTGGAGGGTGGCGAGGCGCCGGGCGGAAGCGTCGGCGTGCAAGACCGCGCTGAGGGTGTCCGGTTCGAAGTTTTCCACGTGCTGCAGAGTTTGATCGATGACCTGCGGAATCGCAAGAAAGGGGATTCGGCCGCCGAGAAAGGCGTCCACGGCGACCTCGTTGGCGGCGTTGAAGACAGCCGGCGCGATGCCCCCCGCGGCCATGGCCTGGCGGGCCAGCCGGAAGCAAGGGAAACGGTCTTCGTCGACCGGGCGAAATTCGAGGCCGAGCAGCCGGGTGAAATCGAGCGAAGCCTCGACCCCGGGTGCCCGGGCCGGATGGAGCAGGGCGTGCTGGATGGGGAAAGTCATCGAGGGCGGCGAGAGCTGGGCCAGCATCGCCCCGTCGGTGAACTCCACCAGGCAGTGCACGATGCTCTGCGGGTGGATCACGGCGGTGCATTGCGCGGCGCGGAGGCCGAAGAGCCACTGGGCCTCGATCAATTCGAGGCCCTTGTTCGCCAGCGTGGCGGAATCGACGGTGACCTTGGGTCCCATCGACCAGTTCGGATGCTTCAGCGCGTCGGCCGGCGTGACCAGCGCGAGGCGCTCGGCGGGCCAGTCGCGGAAGGCGCCGCCGCTGGCGGTCAGCACGATGCGGCGGACGCCGGCCGAAGGATGGCCCTCGAGGCATTGGAAGACGGCGCTGTGCTCGCTGTCCACGGGCAGGATCCGCGCATCGTGCTGGCGCGCCGCGGCCATGATGAACTTGCCGGCGAGGACGAGGATCTCCTTGGAGGCCAGGGCGAGGTCCTTGCCGGCGGCGAGCGCGGCGAGGGCGGGCTCGAGCCCGGTGGTGCCGACGACGGCGACCAGCACGAGGTCGGCCTCGGGCAGTTGCGCAAGGGCGACGAGGCCGGCGAGGCCCCCGTAAAGCTGCGTGCCAGCCGGGAAGGAACCGGCGCCTTTGGCCGCGGCATAGGCCGCGTCCTCAAACACCGCCACATGCGGCACGCCGAAATCGCGCGCGATCTGCGCGAGTCGGGCGTGGTTCGTGCGGGCGGCGATGCCGACCAGATCGAGCTTGTCCCGGTGCGCGGCGATGACGCGCAGGGTGCTCTCGCCGATGGAGCCGGTGGCGCCCAGGAGGACGACGCGCTTGCGGGGGCTGGACGATGGTTTGGCCACGAAAGCTGGCGACGATGCAGGCGGGGGGCATGGGTCGCAAGCGCGGAGGGGAGATGATTGGCCGCGAAAAGGCACCAGAAGCACAAAAAATACCTCAGCGGCCGGACCTTATGTTTACTCCCGGGGCTACACCCAAATTCTCCAACAGTCTCCGGGGTGATTCTTTCGTGTCTCTTTGCGCCTTTTTGTGACCAACCCTCCGCAGCATGATGTCGGGCGCAAAGCCCGGCTATGCGGCCTCCTACGGCAGCGCGAACAGGAAGTACCCGAGCGGGGCGGTCAGCAGCAGGCTGTCGGTCAGATCGAAGAAGCCGCCGATCCCGGGGATGCCGATGCCAGAATCCTTGAGGTCCGCGCGGCGCTTGATGATGGACTCGATCAGATCGGAGACGATCGCGACCAGGGCGATCGGGGCGGCGAGCAGGGCGGCGATCAGGGGTGTCAGGTGCGGCGGCAGCACGCCCCGGCCGAGCCAGGCGACGAACGCGCCGATGCCCATGGAAACCAGCACGCCGCCGACAGCGCCCTCCCAGGTCTTCTTCGGCGAGATCTGCGGGGCCATCTTGTGGCGGCCGATCGCGAGGCCGGTGAGCAGGGCGCCGACATCGCAGAATTTTGCCACGGCGATGAGCCACAAGCAGAGCAGCAACCGGCCGTTGGGCGAGACGGTGTCGTCGGGCAGCGGCGTGAGGATCCGCACGAGGTACTGCAGCATCAGCGCGACGTAAACCAGGCCGAAGATCGTGCTGGCGAGCGCCTCGACGCGGGTCAGGGGCTCGCGCTCGCTGAGGATGCGGATGGAGAACACGATGACGGCCAGCGCCAGCGCGTGCGAACTGGCGGGCACGCCGAACTGCGCGTGGAGCCACGGGTCGAGCGTGATGAGCGCGCCGAACGCCATGCCGAGCCGGTGGAAGGGCGCGAGGCCGGCGCCGCCCAGGAGATGGTAGAACTCGCGCAGCGTCAGCACGGAGAGCAGCGCGGTCAGGAGCACGGCGCCGGTCGTGCGGAAGAACCAGAGCGTGGCAAACACGATGGACCAGAGGAGCACGGTGCTGAGGATGCGCTTGGCCATGGGGCTTATTTCACGGCGGTGGCCGCCGGTTTGACCTGTTCGCTGGTGAGGCCGTAACGCCGCTCCCGCCGGGCATACTCGGCGCAGGCGGCGGCCAAGTCGGCCTTGGTGAAGTCGGGCCAGAGCGCCGGCGTGAACACCAGCTCGGCATAGGCGCCCTGCAGCAGCAGGAAGTTGCTCAGGCGCGTCTCCCCGGACGTGCGGATGATCAGGTCAGGATCCGGCAGGTCGGCGCTGGAAAGATACCGGTTGAACGTGGCCCACGAGCCGTCGTTGAGCTTCTCCTTGCCCGCGGCGACAGCGGCGGCGTAGGCCCGGGCGGCATCGACGACCTCCGTGCGCGAGCCGTAGTTAAGCGCGAGCACGAGAGTGTAGTCGGTGAAGTGGGCGGTCTCCGCGATGGTGTGGCGCAGGTGTTTCTGCACGCCGGCGGGCAGCTCGTCGATGCGGCCGATGGTGCGCAGCCGGACGCGGTCCTTCACGAAGGTCTTGAGCTCCTGCTTCAGGTAAAACTCGAGCAGGCTCATCAGGCCGCCGACCTCCGCCTTGGGCCGGTTCCAGTTTTCGACCGAGAAGGCGTAGAGCGTGAGCATGCGCACGCCGAGTTCGCGGGCGGCGTTGGTCACGGTGCGGACGGTCTCGACGCCGCGGCGGTGGCCCTCGAGGCGGGGGAGGCCGCGCTGCTGGGCCCAGCGGCCATTGCCGTCCATGATGATGGCGACATGCGCGGGCACCTTCGCTCGTTCGGCGGGCTCGGGGCGGGCGGCGGAGTGAGGCATGCGAAAGCCCGGAGTTAGGGAGGCGCCACGGGCTTTGACAAGCCGCCTTCGTTAAAACTTCACCCGCGCCGCCGACGACGGCCCGGCCGGCGGGAGAGGGTGGCAGATGGGGGCACCCGTCTGCCGTTTTGGCGGGGCAGTGGCTTGGCTGCCCTTTTGATCAAAGGCGCCGGAAGGAGCACTCACTACTTACTGAACCAACAGACAGCTTATGCCTTTTCGATCTTCCGATAGTATCCGGCGATGTTTCGGTGTGCTACACAGTGGACGGTTTTCGTCGGCAGTCTGCTTGGGGTATTTCCCCTCATGCTTTTGGATGTCGTGCCACGAATTCGACGACAACAAGGTCCGACTGCATCTCTTCGTCCTGGCCTACAACCTTGGGAACTTCCTTCGACAGCTGGTCCTGCCGCGAGAGATCAAGCGCTGGACCCTGACAACGACTCGGGAGAAATTGATCAAGATTGGGGCAAAGATCGTTCGCCATGCCCGCCGGGTGGTCTTCCAGCTGGCTGAGGTGGCGGTGCCCCAGAGGTTATTCCTGGCGATCCTTTGTGCGATCGACCGCCTGAGGCTGCCGATGCCGGCTCCCGGATGAACCCCATTCCTCCAACCGTGCAGTTCAATCTCAAAGGCCGTGGGCGTAGTGTCCCCTATTGCCAAGGATTTCGCCGGCTGTCGCGCCAGCGGCGGCCCCAATAGCCGACGCAGCTAAAGCGGCCAATGACACAATCAATCCGGGTTACGATGTTGAGGTAGTTGTTGAAGCATTTGGACCCGGTAGTTTCCGGGCGAAACTACGCGCTGTTTATCGGAAGCATCACAACCTGTTCTCGCAGCAAATTGCCCTCGGGCTCGTCATTGGCATCCTGGGAAATTACATCTACGAGCGGACGTTTGCGGTGAAGTCCGACGTTAAAATTCAGATTTACACCGACGAAGTTATCATCGAGCGGGGAGACGAAAAAATCATCGTTCCGCGAAACGTTTACGATGCGACACGGCAGGCCGAGAAAGAGCCCCGTTTTGTCAACGCCATCTCCCGGACTTTCCAGGCCATCGAACGTGACCCCGACGTGAAGGCTATCGGTCTCGTGAAGGACCTCGGCGACCCTCCGCCAGAAATCTCTATCTCGCGTGAAACTATCAGTCAGCTGGCGCTCCAGCAAACTGCCGAACCGGATACACGCGTTGTCACCGAGGTCGTAGACCTCCAAATTATCAAAGCCATCTTGGAGCGCGGGGCTCGCAAGTGGGAATTCATGTGGCGCGGTGTCAAAATTGGTGCAGCCATCACCCATCAGGCGTTTTTCGACCACTTCGACGCCCACCGCATCACAATCGCGCCTGGCGACGTTTTACGAGCCAGGCTGGCCATCGCCCAACGGCTCGATTTGAAGACGGGGATTTATTCCAATTTTGGCTACGAGGTGACCGAGGTATTTGAACATGTTCCCCGGCTAAAACAGGCCGAACTGCCAAAGTCTGAGTAGCCCGTTTTCTCGCTGCTCAGGGCTATCGGCTACCGGTCGGAAGTTCCTCGACTCGTTTTTTTCAGCTGCTAGCCTTGGGAAGTTGGCTAGCTCGACCGAACTCCTGTCCAACTCCTGCCCGGAATCGTTCATTTTGATTCATTTCCCTGCATTTCGTTGCATCAGCGCCGAAAACCAAAATCCCCCGTAACCTTGCGGTTACGAGGGATTAAATTGGGTGCAGGGGTTGGATTTGAACCAACGACCTTCAGGTTATGAGCCTGACGAGCTACCAGGCTGCTCCACCCTGCAACAAGGGGAGGCGCAACGTGCGGCGCGCCATTTTACCTGTCAACGCCTTTTTGGGCTTTTCCGCAGTTCGCGCTTGCCAGTTGCCCGGGCGATCCCTGTTTTCGACCGCTCTGTCAGTTAGCAACCATCAACCATAACGTCAGTCCCGATCGCAAGGCGGCCCAGTTTGGCCGGCCTGTGTTTCGAAAACATAGATCCCATGAACATCACTCCCAAAGACCTGCTCGATGCCGGTGTCCATTTCGGCCACCAGACCAAGCGCTGGAACCCGCGCTCCAAGCCCTTTGTCTTCGACCACCGCCAGGGCATTTCCATCATCGACCTCGCCAAGACCCACGCCGCCCTTGAGAAGGCCGCGAAGTTTGTCGAGGACACCGTCGCCAACGGCGGCAACATCCTCTTCGTCGGCACCAAGCGCCAGGCCAAGGAAATCATCCGCGAGGCTGCCAGCGCGACCGGCATGCCGGTCTGCGTCGACCGCTGGCTGGGTGGCACGCTGACGAACCACGAGACCGTCAAGAAATCCATCGCCAAGTTCAAGAAGTACCAGGCCATGGAGACCAGCGGCGAGCTGGCCAAGCTTTCCTCCAAGGAAGAGGCTGCGATCAAGCGCGAGATGGTCCGCATGCAGCGCAATTTCAGCGGCATCGTCGACATGGTCGGCTTGCCGTCCGCGATGTTCGTCGTCGACGTCAACCACGAGAAGATCGCCGTCGCCGAGGCCGCCCGCTGCGGCATCCCGTGTGTTGGCCTCGTAGACACGAATTCCGACCCCACCACGCTCAGCCACCCGATCCCGGGCAATGACGACGCGGTGAAGTCCATCCGCATCATCGTCGAGACCATCGTCGCCGCCATCCAGAGCGGCCTGGCCCAGCGTGACACGCGCCGCGCCCAGCGCGGGGCCGCCGACATCAAGGTCGCCAACGCCGGCGCCGAGCTTCCGCTCGCCCCCGGCGAGGTGGATCTGTCCAAGATCGACCTGCCGGCGGACGTGGTCGCGGTCGTCGAGGGCGACGCCGAGGTCCTGCCCGTGACGAAGAAGCCGGTCCGCGCCAAGAAGGCGCCGGTCAAGGCCGAGTAATCCCTCCCAGCTTATTTCCCTACATCTTACTTGATTTAATGAGCACTCTTATCACCGCTCAAATGGTCAACGACCTCCGCGGCGTCACCGGCGCCGGGTTGCTTGACTGCAAGAAGGCCCTCACCGAGGCCAACGGCAACGTCGAGGAGGCGACCACGATCCTGCGCAAGAAAGGCGCGGCGTCCGCCGCCAAGAAGGCGGACCGGGTCACCAAGGAAGGCCTGATCGAGAGCTACATCCACGTCGGCGGCAAGGTCGGCGTGCTGATTGAGGTCAACTGCGAGACGGACTTCGTGGCGCGCAACGACGACTTCAAGGCTTTCTGCAAGGACATCTGCCTCCAGATTGCCGCGGCCAACCCGCTGTACGTCTCCCGCGACCAGGTGCCCGAGGCCGAGCTCGCCAAGGAGCGCGACATCGCCGCGGCGCAGGTGCTGGGCAAGCCGCCGGCGGCCGTGCAGAAGATCGTCGAGGGCAAGATCGACAAGTACTACTCCACGATCTGCCTGCTCGACCAGCCGTTCGTGAAGCTGCCAGAGAAGTCCGTGAAGGAGAAGCTCACCGAACTGATCACCAAGATCGGCGAGAACATCCAGATCCGCCGCTTCGCCCGCTTCCAGCTCGGCGCCTGAGCCGCGCTGAACGTATTTCCAAGGCGCTCCGGTAACGGAGCGCTTTTTTTTGCGGTCATGATCCGGGTTGGTTTTTACAGGAGACAACGGAGGCAACTGAGGGAGGCTTGGGACAAAGGCTTCTCTGTTTGCTCCGTTTCCTCCTGTAAAAATATGGAAGCGATAATCCGGATCGGATCCGGGTCACCATAGTTGGACATCCGGGATTTTAGTTTGGTTGCGGCCTCGCGTAGCCATGTCATGCGTAATTGCACCGTGTCCATGAAAGTCACCCGCATCCAGATCATCGCCCGGGGCCTGACCAACCGGTGTCCCAATTGCGGCGGCCGCACGCTGTTCAAGGCCGGCAGCTTCTTCCAGGTGAACCCGGCCTGCCCGGCCTGCGGGCTCAAGATTGAGCGCGACGAAGGCAGTTTTCTTGGCGCGATGTCGCTCAACTACGGCGTGACGTTGGTGGGTTTCCTAACCCCGGTGTTGCTGTTGTGGTATTACAAGGTCATCGGCGACAAATTGGCCGTCAGCCTGGCGGTGGTCGGCGCGCTTGGGTTCCCGGCGCTATTCTACCGCTCGTCGCGCAGTTGGTGGCTGATGAACTACTACCTCGTGGTCCCGCACCACCTGCCCGCCAACCAGCGCGGGATACGGGCGGACGAGGACGAGAATACCTGAGGCCGGTTGATAATCTGGAACTAAGGAAAACTGGAAATCGGAGGGTTTGTTTCCCTCGTTCCTGAGTTCCAGATCTAAGCGACCGGTTTTTCTGCTTCCGTTTTCATCCGTGAAGCCTACGTTTTCGCGTTCCTGAACGGAGAGGTGGCAGAGTGGTCTATCGTACCTGACTCGAAATTATTGCTGACGGGAACGGTGTGTTAGCGACGACTTCTCCTCTCAAAGCTGAATTACGTGGTGATGTAGATACTGCGGATTTCGCCAATAAATTTGGCAGATTGTTTGGCAGATCGCCGTTGACACGGTCACGGAGAAATCTGGTCCAGTTTCTGTGGGACAAATCTCAACGCAGAAACGCAATGGCATCGTGGTCGGTTACTCCGTCTATCTCGGAGTAAATGCAGAAGGGCGGAAACAGCGTCGATTTTTCAAGCACCTCCCTGACGCCGAGAAATGCGTGGTCAGCCACAATAAGAACCCGCTGTTGGTCGGCGAACTATTGGATCGTAAGACCGAGATTCTCTACTGTCTTGAGCGACTCAGGACTGTGGGAGCATCGCTGATGGAAGTCGTGGACTGGATGGTTAATTGATGTTGATACTCCTGACGCTGGTTGTCCATCCCTGGCGGAGGGAAGGCCCGGCTCGGCGGGCCTGACCGGAGCCAGGGATGGAAGTAAGCTCGCCGCGTAACGGGCCGGGCTTTGATACCCGAGC
>CAIRTK010000022.1 GCA_903881475.1 uncultured Opitutia bacterium
GAAATATACAACCGCGACTGGCGCCTCGAAAAGCTCCGCTACAGGAGCCCGCTCGAAGCCCGCCGCGACCACCAGAAATCTACCCTCTTAGCCGCCTGATTAACCTTTGTCTTGTGTCCAGACAACCGGTGCCGACACACGCAGGAATAGCGGGTTGAGGGCGCCGGGCTGTCGTGAGGGTCGGAGTGACACCGGCCTGCTCAATCAACTTCACGGCGTTGGAGCGCCGGCCGGCAAGGGCCGCCGTCCGCTGCTCTGCAGCGCGTTCATGGACTGGGTGGCGCCAGGTCGCCGTCATGGCGGTGCTGGCGGCCAGTATCCTTCTTTTGCGACGGCCGGACGCATTTCTGCGGCCGCAGTTCAAGGCGGAGGACGGCGTCATCTTTTTCAACGATGCCTATGAGCTGGGACCGGGATCCTTGCTGTCGCCCTATGCCGGATATCTGCACACGGTGCCGAGAATCGTGGCGTGCCTGGCAATGGCGTTCGATCCGGCGTGGGCGCCGGCGTTCTATGCGTACGCTTCGCTGCTCGTGCAGCTGTCGGTCATTGCAGTGCTGCTTTCGCCCCGGATTGACCTGCCGGCGAAGCCGTGGCTCGCCCTGGCCTTGGTCCTGGTGCCGCACACGGGCGAGGTGTTCGTCAATCTCACCAACATCCAATGGCCTCTCGCGATGGTGCTCGTGCTGATGCTGATCGCCCGGGATCCGGCTACGTCCGGGCAACGCCTGTCCGACGGCCTGGCGTTGACGCTGTGCGGGCTGACCGGGCCGTTCATTGTGTTTCTCGCGCCGTTGTTTGTCGTCCGGGCTTTCCAACGACGTAGCCCGGCCAGCGGTTTGCTCGCCGCTTTGGCTCTGGTGATTGCGGGTGTCCAACTGGTCTACATGGTCCGGGAGCGCACGGCCTTGGTGCTTCAGGGCTCACCCGATCCCTGGCTCCTCCTGCGGGTCATGAGCTATAGGTTGTACGGCACCTTTTGGGGTGGTTACGGCGTCGCGCACTTCAATGCGTCCTTCGACTGGGTGGCGGTGGGCGCGGTGGTCACGACGGTAGTGGCCTGCGGCGCGTTCCGGCCCGGTCCTTGGGCTGGGGCCCGCCGCGTGCTCGCTGGCGTGGGGCTCCTGCTGATTGTCCCCGTCGGCATCAAATTTGTCCGGTTTGCCCTTCTGCTCACCTCGCCGGTCAACGGGGACCGTTATTTCTACCTGCCGCATGTCCTCTTGGCGTGGCTCCTTATCCTCGAATGCGCCCGAGCGAAAGGAGGAGGGCGGCTCCTGGCCGCGGTGCCCTTGGGGGTGGCGCTGGCGGTAAACCTGTCCGCGTTTCAGGTGCCCCCTTTGACCGACTACGCGTGGCCCCAACAGGTGCAGGCGATCCGCGAGGGCAGGGGCCTTCGCCATCCCCATCAATCCTGTCGGATGGACGATGGTGTCGCGCGGGCGGAACTGCCGGCGTTGAGGAGATCCCCCAAGCTTCGCACGAAGGGCGCGAAGGAAGGTCACGGCTTCGGCCGGGCTTGGTGAACTTTGCGACCTGGGTGTGAAAGCGCCGGGTCCATGGGGATTTTGCGCCCTCCGGAACCGTTCCAAAACCACTCTTGACTTGCCCGACCTCGATTCTACGTTCCGCACCTTTCCCCTTTCACGGGGTGGTAGCTCAGCTGGTTAGAGCGTCTGCCTGTCACGCAGAAGGTCGCGGGTTCGAGTCCCGTCCATCCCGCCATTTAAGTAGCGATCTAATCGCGACTTAGAATCGGCGACAACAGATTTGCCAGTTGACGCGGCAAATCAGGCATGAATCAAGCCACCTCGTTCGTCGTTTCAGAATTCACGAATCCCTCCGGGGAAATCGTTTATCGTGTTAGCGGTTCGGATCAGGGCCAGCGGATCCGGAAAAATTTCCCGACCCGCGCGGAAGCGGAAGCCGAGCGCCAGGTGCGCGAGATCGCGCGCCTGCAATCGTCGTCGGGCATGCGCGTGGCGGCGACGCGCCTGACCAATGCGCAGCTGCAGGAAGCGGAGACCGTCTTCACCTTGCTGAAGGACCAGCCGCACTCGCTCTTCTTCTGCGTGGATTTCACGCTGAAAAATTATCGCGCGCCGGAACGCGAGAAGCCGCTCGCCGAGGCGGTCAAAGCCTATCTCGCCAAGAAAACCGAGGAGCATGCGCGGACGCTCCTGTCGCTCCGCCAGGTCGGCGCGATCACGTACGAGCTGGGCGTCCTGGAGCGGTATTTCCCCTCGGGCGCGGTATCGCAGTTCACGGCGCAGAACCTCGCGGCGTATCTCAATCGCGGGATGCCGTCGCTCAAGACCTACAACAACCGCCGGGGACTCGTCTCGACGTTCTTCAAGTTCGCGCTGCAAAACGACTGGGTCGTCACCAATCCCGTCGAAAAGACCCCGCACTACCGCATCAATCACCGGCGCGGGTCGGCGGTCACGATCACCGCCGAACAGGCCACCGAACTCATGCACTACCTCGAAACGTTCGAGCGCGGCAAACTCGTGCCGAGTTTTGCCTTGTCGCTCTTCGCCGGGATCCGGCCCTGCGTGCGGTTCGGCGAAATCACGAAGCTCAAGCCCTCGGCGGTGAAACTGGACACGGGCGTCATTCGCATCGAACCGGATGTTTCCAAGGTACGCATGCCGCGGATCATCACGATCCAGCCGAACCTCGCCGCCTGGCTCCGCGCCTACCCGCTGAAGAAATTCGCGATTGTGCCGCCCAACGCGATGAACCTGCGCCAGGTCGTGTGCAAAAAGTTCGGGCTTACGCACGACGTGCTAGCTGATTGTTCGCAATGAGCATGCGTTCGCGTGCCGACTTGTATCCATCGCTGTGGATGGAGGGATCAGCGGCGGTCTCGCCGCAAAGCTTGAGCACACACGACGCATACATTTTCCCGTGCGCTATTGCTCCACGCATCAGGGCAATGTTGCGCGTTCGCATTGGCTCCCCCGTAAGGCCGAACGTCGCCCAGAACTTCTGCTGCTCGGTCTCGTAGATCGCGACAGCCCGTTCGGCTCCCTCCGCCAAGTTCGCGAGCCTCTTGGCCTCCGTCTCGAACTCCGTGCGAAACATTGGGCGCACCATGCTGCCCTGCGCCTTAAGGCGATCAGTCATTTTATCGGCGGCTGCCACCATTTGCTCAAAGGCATCTAGGCTGGCATTTAGCGCAGGCTCCACAAGTTTCTCATATAGAAAGCAGGTTATGCACTACGTGATCATGTGGCACATCAGACGGCCAAAGAGTCCTTGTGACTTTTATAGACTACAACCGTAAACCGTGGGTGCAGGGGTTGTTTTCGCTTTGGAACGGTGCCGACTTGGGCGGCTTGCCCGACCGCGGGGAACTCTATGGCTTGCCATAGATCCGGACGAACTCGGCCGGATCACGTTCCTTCAGCTCACGCTCGATGGACTGGCACTTCTCGGTGAGGGCGACCCGGCAAAATTCAGACCATACCGTAAACCCTTCCACTTCCATGGCATTGGAGACGCGCAGACGAAGGGTTTCGGTCAACTTCACGGTATTATTGGCAGGCAATTCACCGGTACGTCGTTTGGGGAGTTTGGGCACACGCAAACGTGCTCCAGGTACTTCCGAGTAGAAAGGTGAATAGTGCGATATACCACCAATCAGAAGCCGGAATACTTCTTGGGACTTTATTAGAGTCCCATTCAGTCTCCCTGCAAGCAGGTGGGTTTCCTGGGAACTCGCTGCGCATACCGCCGCGCGATCGGCTCGAATGGATTGACGCAGCAGAACAAACGGCAGTCTGCCCGCTACGAGAGATTGAAGCTTCCCAGCTTTCTGGTTCTCCAACCCGCCCTCGCAGGAACCATGACGATTTGGCAATCGGCGGCCCATGCTGCCGAGTCATGGCTTGACCCCTTTCCGCCCCACGCCGAAATTCGCCGAAATAATGCCGGGCGAAGCTCATACTGACGATCTACCGCCGCCGCGTCCGTCGGTTTTCGTGAGCTATGCCTCCGCCGACCGCGCCATGGCGCGGACCCTGCGCGACACGCTCGCGGCGGCCGGGCTGGACGTCTGGTTTGACGAGGACGAACTCGCCGGCGGGGAGGCTTGGGACGCCAAGATCCGGAACCAGATCCGCACCTGCACCTATTTCATGCCGGTGATTTCCGAGACCACCCAGGTCCGGCGCGAAGGCTATTTCCGCCGCGAGTGGCGCCTCGCGGTGGATCGCAGCCATGACATGGCGGATGACGCCACGTTTCTCCTCCCGGTCGTGATCGACGGCACCACGGAGGCGGGCGCGCGCGTGCCGGAGAAATTCCTCACGGTCCAGTGGCTCAAGCTTCCCGGCGGCCAGCCCACGCCCGCGCTGATGACGCTGGCCGGACGCCTGGCCCGCGGTGAACACGTCAGTCCCCGGCCGACGCAGGCGCCGTTTGTACCACCGCCGCCCGCGGTGACGCGCAGCCCCATCCCGCCGCCGCTGCACACCATGCCGCCCATGGGTTCCGCGGCCGCGGGACCCGCTCCGGCGCCGGCTCCCGAGTCACACAGCGGCCACCCGAAATTGACGCCGTTTCCCGCGCGACCGGCGGACCGGCATGACCGGCTCAAATACCTGGTCGAGATCATCGCCTGGCTCTGCACCTCGGCCTGGATCATTTTCAAGTGGCTGCCCAAGTGGGCGCGTTTCCTGATCGTGGTCTGGTTGGTGATCATGGCATTCCGGCAATCCGGCAGCGAACCGGAAAGGCCGGCGCATGCCGCCCGGCCTGCGTCCGTCAGCACGGGCACCGATTCCGACGATAAATCGGACGAGGATGCCGCCGGCCCGTTCAAGGTGGCGGCGAATCACCTCGACCAGGTGGCGACGGATCCGGCCGCGACCGAGCTGAAGGTCAGTCTGGCCCGGGCCGGCGCGGAAATCGCCCGGGCGGTGTCCAAGGAAATCGCGGGCGGTGCCGCCGACCAGGGCAAGCTGGGGATCGTGACCTTGGCCGGCCACACCGAGGATCCCGTCGCGCGGAAGTTTGGCAAAGTCGTGATGCTGGAAGTCTTTTCCAAACTGGTGAGCGTCCGGCCGGGTCTGGCCCAACTTCAACCGCCGGAACATCTGATGGCCGACGATGCCGCGCTGCGGACGCAGGCGGCGCAAAAGGGCGAAACCCGGCTGCTGGTGGCGCGGATCGAGGGCAAGGAACTCGTCGTGCGTCTCCTCGCGGTCGCGCCGCCGGACGAGGTTTGGACCGGGCGCTATGCGGTGCAGGGAGGCGACATCGCGGCCGCGGTCGCCCAGATTGTCCAAGGAGTGCAGGCGGCCATCCCGCCGGCTCCGCCTGTCCCGCCCGACAAGGGCTGACCTGGGCGCGGAGGCCTAGGCCTTCTGCCTGAGCTCGGGATACAGCCGGTGAACCTTCCGGCGCACGGCCGTGATTTCGGCGGGTGTTCCGTCCTGGGCCACGCGGGCGAGGGCATTGCGGGCGTGGGCCAGGTCCTCGATGGGATAACGTCGTCCGGGCAGCGCAAATTCGCCGGTCGGAATTTTCTTTCGGGTCGCCGTGGTCAGCTTGGTCATCGCGATGGGGGGTTGGGTTGAGTGCCAGTGACACGGACAGCGCAATCGCCCGGATGAGCCCGGATATATATCATATCCTGCTCGGGATCTCATGCCGTGAGCTTTCGATGTTGTCCGGCTTCTCATCTTGGATCACCCAAAGGCATGCCATTGCCGTGGAGCGCGGAAAAGAAAGCCGCCGGGATCATGGGTGCGATCGTCCTCACCGAAGGCACCTGGGTCGCCGTGAATGCCTTGTCCAACCCCGGCGGGTTCCTGCGTTACCTGGGCCTGCTGCCGGGGAGCAACACGGGCACCTGGCCGGGCTGGGTGCTGGCCGCGATCGTGACGGTGCTCTTCGTCGCACGCTCGGCGGGCCTTCCGTCCGTGCGCGCCAACCTGTTCAAGCCCTCCGGCCTGAAAGTACTGGCGGTGGCACTCGCCGTCTGTGCCGGGATTCTGGAGGAGGTATTTTTCCGGCGGTTTCCGATGGATTACCTGCTGCGCGATGGCTACGGCGCGCTGGCCCAGATCGTCGCCTCGGGCCTGTTGTTTGGCCTGGCCCACGGCGTGTGGGCGCCGATGGGCGGAAGCGTCCGGGCTGGAATCGGCGCCATGCTGGCCACCACTGCGCTGGGCACGGCGCTGGCGGTGGTCTATGTGGCCGGGGGGCGCAGCCTGGCTCCGTGCGTGGCCGCGCACTTTGCCCTCGATGTCTTCATTGAGCCCGGGCTCATGCTTGCCGCCACGCGCGGGGAGATGGGCCGGCGGGCTGCCGCAGCTTAGGGACTGCTACCGGAGATGGGCTGACTTACGTGTCCCGGCTTTCTTGCTTCTGCGGCGCGCCCAGCGGCGAAGGAATCGCGGCGGGCAGCAAATCGTAATGGCAGGCCACGGCGTGCGACGGTTCGGCGGCCGATGAGGTTTCCCGCAGCGGCGGAGGCTCGCGCCGGCACAGGTCGGTGGCATGCGGACAGCGGGGATGAAACGGACAGCCCGGTGGGGGGTTGATCGGCGACGGGAGGTCGCCCGTCCCGATGAACCGTGGCCGCGTCGCCCGTGGCTCGGGCTCGGGAATGGCGGCGATCAGGGCGCGCGTGTAAGGATGACGTGGGCGGGCGTAAAGGTCCTCGGCATCGGAGAGCTCGACGATGCGCCCGAGGTACATCACGGCGATCCGGTCCGAGACGTGCTTCACGACCGCGAGGTTGTGCGTGATGAACAGGTAGGAGAGGTGGAACTCGCGCTGCAGGTCCAGCAGGAGGTTGAGCACCTGGCTTTGAATCGAGACGTCGAGGGCCGAGACCGGCTCGTCGCAGATGATCAGCCGCGGCTGCAGGGCGAGGGCGCGCGCAATGCCGATGCGCTGGCGCTGGCCGCCGGAGAACTCGAACGGATAGCGATGCGCGGCGGCGCGCGGGAGGCCGACCTTGTCGAGCAGGGTGTCGATGGACGCGCGCCGCTCCTCGGCGGAGCCGATGCCGTGGATGATGAAAGGCTCCTCCAGAATCTGGCCGACAGTGTGGCGGGCGTTGAGGGATTCCGCGGGATCCTGGAAGATCATCTGGAGGTGCCGGCGGATGGGCTTGAGTTTTTTCCGGCCGAGGGTCGCAAGGTCGACGCCTTCGAAGCGGATGCTGCCGGCGGTGGGCGCGAGGAGCCGCACAATGGATTTCCCGAGCGTCGATTTGCCGCAGCCGGACTCGCCGACGAGCCCGAGCGTTTCACCGGGGAGGAGCTGGAAGCTCACGCCGTCCACGGCCTTGCAGGTCGCGACCGACCGCAGCCAGATGCCGCCACGCACGGGAAAGTGCGTCTTCAGGTCGCGGACTTCGAGAATGGGCGCGGGAGAACTCATACAGCGGCAGGAGACACGGGCTTGAATTCAGGGAGTTCGCGCCAGCGGATGCAGCTGACGGCATGGCCCTCGCCGACGGCTTCCAGCGGCGGGGGCGCGAGGGCGCAGCGGGCCTCGGCGTAGGGGCAGCGGTTCTGGTAGCGGCAGCCGGCGGGCATTTCGTTGAGCGCAGGCACGGCGCCCTCGATCGTCGGCAGACGACTCTTGCGCGGGGTGGTCAGCCGCGGAATGGACGCGAGGAGTCCGCGGGTGTAGGGATGCGCCGGCCGGTGAAACAGCGCCTCGACGGGGCCGTACTCGGCCACCTGCCCGGCGTACATGACGACGGCTTCGTCGCAAACCTGGGCGATGACGCCGAGATCGTGCGTGATGAGGACGATGGCCATGCCGAGGTCGCGCTGCAGCGACAGCATGAGCTCGAGGATCTGCGCCTGGATGGTGACATCGAGGGCGGTCGTCGGCTCGTCGGCGATCAGGAGCGAGGGATTGCACGACAGGGCCATGGCGATCACGACGCGCTGGCGCATGCCGCCGGAAAGCTGGTGCGGGTATTCCCTGATGCGCACCTCGGGCGAAGGAATGCCGACCTTGTCGAGCAGTGTGATGGCCTCGGCCCAGGCGGCCTCCTTGGTCAGGGGCTTGTGCAGGAGCAGGGCTTCCATGACCTGGCGGCCGATGGTCTGGACAGGATTGAGGGCGCTGAGGGGCTCCTGAAAAACCATGCCGATCCGTCCGCCGCGGACCCGGTGCAGTTCGGCCTCGCTGGCCTGGACGAGGTCCTGGCCCTCAAACAGGATTTTCCCGCCGAGGATTTTTCCGTGGGGTTGCGGCAGCAGCCGCATGATGGAAAACGCCGTGACGCTCTTGCCGCAGCCGGATTCGCCGACGATGCCCAGGGTCTTCCCGCGCGCCACGCGGAAGCTCACGCCGTCCACGGCGCGCGCGACGGTCCCGCCGGATTCAAATCCAACGGCCAGGTCGCGGACCTCGAGCAGCGGCGCCTCGCTCATGGCTGCCTGTAGTGGTCGTAGGACAGGATCTGCACCGGGAGGCTGCGCCCCGCGGCCTTGGCCTCGAGCGTGGCCTTCTGCTCATCCTGGTCGATCCACATGGTCCAGAATTCCTCGGTGTCGCGACTCTGCATCGGATCAAAATTCTTCGGCCACTTGATCCACGGGCGGTAGCCCACGCGATAGAAGGGCAGTTTCCAGCCGTTCACCCAGGAAGCATCATCGTAGATGATCTGCTCAATCTTGGCCGCGAGAATCTTCACCTGCTCCATCGTCTCGGTCTTGTCATACTGCTTGATGAGCTGGTCGAGCTCGGGAATGGCGAGGGAGCTGAAGTTGTTCGTGTTGGGCTTGATCTTGCGCGCGGGATTCGGCGAACCGTCGGGCAGGTAGGGCACGTCGTAGGCATTTTCGCCGGAATACATTTCCCAGTACCGCGGGTACATTTCGACGGAGCGGCTGAGTGCGGCGAGCGTGATCTCATGCTTCTTTTGCTGGGTTTTCTGCCAGCCGGTCGTCTCGTCCAGCACCTCGATGTTATACTCCAGGCCCGCCTTGAGGGCTTCCTGCTTCAGGATGACCAGCACGTCGGTATACCGCTTATAGGTCGTCGTGATGGTGAATGACAGGCGGTGCCCGTCCTTGTCGACAAGCACGCCGTCCGGCCCCTGGGTCGTGAAGCCGGCCTTCGCGAAGTAGGCCCGTGCCTTGGCGGGATCGAACGGCCGGGGAGTGACGGCGGGATTGATGTCCCAGCCATAGCCATCCGCGGTGGTCTTCTGGATCGTGGCATCGCCACGGAAGTATTGCTGGCACACCAGCGCGAAATTGGTGGCGTGGTGGATGCCGAGCCGGACATCGCGATTGCCGAGCAAGGGCATGGCCTCGTTGAGCCAGAGGGCAAAGTTGGGGGGCGGGATCTGGTTGTAGAACCTCGCCTTGACGGTAAAGCCCGAGGTGACGCTCGGATGGTTGTCGGGCAGCTTGCCGTACCACAGCTGGGGATTCTGCAGCGGAAAGATATCGAGGTCGCCGCGGACGAAGGCCTCGAAGGCCTTGTCGGGATCGCGGATCACCGCGAGGTGGATCCGGTCGGGATTGAACCGGCCCCGCATGAAGCGCCGGTTCTCCGCCCACCAGTCCTTGACGTGGGTGAGCGTGATGGACGAGGGCCGCTTGATGTCCTCCTCGAGAATCGTGTAGGCGCCGAGCGTCGGGCAGATCCGCCAGTTGTACGTTTTCACCCAGTCCGGCCCGAAGTCCTTGAAGAAGTGCTTCGGGTAGGGATTGATGTTGCCCGCGCGATCAATGCTGTCGGGTCTCAAGTCCTTCAACGTCACCGAGAAGGTGTGGGCGTCGTAGATGGTGATGCCGTCGTAAGTCTTGGCATAAAAATCGTTCATCCAGGGATCGTTGATGAGCGGACTCCGGTAGTAATACCACGTGAAGACCACATCGTCGGTGGTGAAGGGCACGCCGTCTGACCAGCGGGCGGCGGGGTCGAGGCGAAAATAGACCGTTTTGTGGGCCGGATCAAAGGCCCAGGAAGTCGCAAGCTGCGGCATTTCGCGCCCCGGCAGGTTCGGATTGGGGGCGGTGAACGCCGGGGCAACATAATCAAGAATGAACTGCCGGAACGAAGCGCTGGCATCAGGACCCATGGTCCGGAACGTGCCGGGAAAATCCGGGATGTATTCGTTAAGGGTGCCGCCTTTCTTGGCTGCCGGATCGGCAAACTCAGCTTCGTCCGAGCCGTCCTCCCACGTCAGCCCCTGAGTGTCCTTGGCCAGGTCGGCGGGCGTCTTGAAGTGATAAAAAGACGCCTGCTCCTTCAGGGTGCGCTGCAGGTCGGCTTCCATGCCGGGAAAAGCGTTGGCCGCGGGTGCCGGCGTCGCGGCGGCGGCTGGCGCGGACGGAGCCGCGGCGGAACCGGAGGCGGATGGCTCGGACTTGCCGCAACCGCCGAGCGCGAGCGCGCCGAGGGCGAGGGAAACGAGCAGAAGGGGACGGGTGGAGTTCATGATGGTGGGAAAATGCGCCCGCGGGCGTCAGCGATAGAGGGTGAATTTTTTTGGATCGAAGGCCTCGCGGATGGCCTCGCCGATGAAGGTGATGAGAATCAGGATGAAGCTGAGGGCGCAGAAGGCCGAGGCCACGATCCACGGGGCGTCGAGGTTGCCGGTGCCTTCGCGGAGCAACTCACCCCAGCTAGGCATGGGCGGCGGCAGGCCGAAGCCAAGGTAGTCGAGTGCCGTCAGGCTGCCGATCGCCGCAGCAGTGGTGAAAGGGAGGAACGTGACCAGGATCGAGAGGATATTGGGCAGGATGTGATGGAAGAGCACGCGGACCGGCCCGGCGCCGAGGACCTGCGCGGCGGCGACGTAATCGCGCGACTTTTCCCGGTAGGTGGCGCTGCGCATGAAATAGGTCATGCCGGTCCAGGCGAATGCCACGACCACGAAGAGCAGAAGCCCGAGGCCGAAAGATGTACCCGCGGGCAGGGCGGCGCGGACGATGATGACCACGAGGAGGAACGGCAGCAGGGACCAGATCTCGACGATGCGCTGCATGCCGAGGTCGAACCAGCCCCCGAAGTAGCCCATGGCGCAGCCGATCGCGATCCCGATGGCATAGACCATCACTACGAAGCCGGCCGAGAAGAGGAGCGAGTTGCGGAAACCATAGAGCAGGCGCGCGAGGATATCGCGGTTGATCTGGTCGGTGCCGAGGTAGTGTCCGTGCGCGGCATCGGGCGGGCGCGGCTGGAAATTCTGACCGGCGTAGCAGTTTTCATTCGGCCCGTACGGGACGAGCGGCATCAGCACCCAGTTGCCCGCGTGCTCCGCGGCGAAGCGGTCCTTGAGTTCGCGATAGTCGACTTCATAGGCGTAGTCGGAACCGAAGTCCCGGCCGGGGTGAATCGCCCCGTAGGTCGGCAGGAAAAAATGCCCTTGGTAGCGCACCAGCAACGCCCGGTTGCTGACCAGCAGCTCCGCCAGCAGCGCGAGGACCGACAGGAAGACGAGGATCAGGAATGAGCCGTAGCCCCGCTTGAGCGAACGGAAGCGCCGGAGCTGCAGCTGGGCTTGGGGCGAGAGGCGCATCTTATTTGAAGCGGATGCGGGGATCCACCATCGCCATGAGGGCGTCGGAGAGCAGGTTGCAGCCCAACAGGAGGAGCGAATCGATCAGCAGCACCCCCATCACGATCATGGGATCGCGGTCCACGACGGCATTGTAGAACAGCAGGCCCATGCCGTTGAGGTCGAAGATGGTCTCGATGAGCACCGAGCCGACGACGACGACGGCGATCTGCTGGCCGAAGTCGGTGACGAGCGGGATGAGCGAATTGCGGAAGGCATGCCCGAAGACCGCCTGCCGGAAGGAGACGCCCTTCGCCACTGCGGTGCGGACGTAGTCGGCGGCGAGGTTGTCGAGCAGCTGGTTCTTCGTCAGCAGCGTCACGAAGGCGAAGCCGCTGAGCGAGTAGCACGTCAGCGGCAGCACCGCGTGCCGGACAAAGTCGGCGATTTTCTGGCCGGTCGGCAGGTCGTGCCAGTTCTCGCTGACAAACCCGCCCATGGGAAACCAGCCGAGATGGGCCGACAGGTAGACGACCAGCAGGGCGCCCAGCGCATAGCCGGGAATCGCATAGCCGACAAAGATCAGAATCGAACTGGTGGTGTCGATCGTCGACCGGTGCTTCATGCCCTTGAGGATGCCCAGCGGGATGCTGATCGAGTACGTGAGCACGAGGCTGAGAATGCCGTAAGTCAGCGTCACGGGCATAGCATCGGCGATGACCTGGGTGACCGGCTGGCCGTAGCGGAAGGAATCGCCCAGGTCGCCGCGGACGAGGTGCCCGATCCATTGGCCGTAGGCGACGAGCGGGGGTTTGTCGTAGCCGAAATACGCCTTCAGTTGGGCCAATTGATCCTCGGACAGGGCGCCCCCGCCGCGCCGGGCGCCGCCGCCGGAGCTGTTCTCGGCGGACTGCGCGCGCATGATCGCCTGTTCCACGGGACCGCCGGGGGCAAAACGCGTGATCAGAAAGACGACGAGGGTGATCCCGAACAGGGTGGGCACCACCAGCAACAACCGTCTCAGGAAGTAGGCTCGCATCAGAAGGAAGCGACAGCAGGTGCCGCGCCGAAGGCCGAAGGAAGAGGGTTCAGCGGGCTCAGCGCCGGTTTCAGGATCAACCCGCGGGTGGCGGGCTTGGGCTTGCACGGACAGGAAACGGCGTGGTCAGGAACAAACATCTGCGAGTCCGGAAAGTGATGAAGGGCGGTCGATGAAGGTCAATGACTGAGACGGCGCCGCGGCCCGGTTAGGCTGAAGTGCCCAAAAGCCATCGGCGTCCGCAACGCGAAGGGGCCGAAGTTACCCGAATTAAGGGGCGACCAAGCCCGGGACGTGATTGGTTTTTTGGCCGGGAGTGACTCCAATGGCGCGAACCCTTCCGTTTCTCTTTTCCATCATGACTCCCCTTGATCTCGATCCTGTCTCGACCGCGGTGGTGCTGATTGACCTGCAGCAGGGCATCACGGGCCTGAAGCTCGCGCCACACGCGTCCGCCGATGTCGTCCGGCGCGGACGCCAGCTGGCGGATACCTTCCGCGAGTGCGGCGCGACGATTGTCTTTGTCCGCGTGCAACTCACCGAGATGGCGAGTCTCCCGGTGGATGCCCCGGGCCGTCCCCCGGGCGCGGCCCCGCCGCCGCCCGCGGCGATGGAACTCGTCCCGGAGGCGGGCTTCCGTCCGGGCGACCTGCTGGTGACGAAGCGGCAGTGGGGCGCCTTTTATGGCACGGACCTCGACCAGCACCTGCGGCGGCGGCGGGTTAGGACGATCGTGCTCGGGGGCATCGCGACGAATTTCGGTGTGGAATCGACGGCTCGGGCGGCGAACGAGCGGGCCTTTGAACTGGTGCTGGCCGAGGATGCAATGAGCAGCCTGAGCGCGGAGGCGCATGCGTTTTCGATCCAGACGGTTTTCCCGCGGATCGGCCGGGTACGGACAACGGAGCAGATCATCGCAGGGATCCGGCCTTAAGCGCAGCGCGCTGCGCCGGAGAAGGGAGAAAGGAGCAGGGAGCAGGGAAGAGCGCGCGGCCCACCTCGAATCCTGCCACTCTAAGGCGGTAGACTTAGGGTATTTCCTGAAAGCCGAGTCTCATTCTGAGCGCAGCGAAGAATCCACTTAGACAACGCCGCAGTGATTGACGGACTCCCACTGGATTCTTCGCTACGCTCAGAATGACAAACTTCGGCATCGCAGGTTTGAAGGCATGCCCTAATAGGCACTTGCCGCCACCAAGGCTGCGCCGTTTGCTCATCCCCTGATGGAGCACCCCGCCGAACTGCCGCTGCTTGAGGTCGAGGACCTCCGCACGAGCTTCATCACGCCCGACGGCGTGGTCCCGGCCGTGGATGGGGTCACGTTTTCCATCGCCCGCGGGCGCACCCTCGCGCTGGTCGGTGAGAGCGGCTCGGGCAAGAGTGTCACGGCCTACTCGATGCTGCGGCTGATCCAGCCGCCCGGGCGGATCGTCGGCGGGAAGATCCTCCTGCGGTCGGCGCGCGCGGGCGAGATCGACATCGCGAAGCTTGGCGAGCGCTCCGGCACGCTCTACAAGGTGCGGGGCGGGCTCATCAGCATGATTTTCCAGGAGCCGATGACAGCGCTGTCGCCGGTGCATTCCATCGGCCACCAGATCGCCGAGGCGATCCTGCTGCACCAGCGGACGTCGAAGGCGGAGGCGCGGCGGCTGACCGTCGAGATGCTGGGCAAAGTCGGCATCGCCCAGGCGGAGGAGCGATTCGACCAGTATCCGCACGAGCTGTCGGGCGGCATGCGCCAGCGCGTGGTCATCGCCATGGCGCTCGTGTGCCGGCCGGAGCTGCTGATTGCGGACGAGCCCACCACGGCGCTCGACGTGACGATCCAGGCGCAGATTCTCGGGCTGATCAAGACGCTCCAGCGCGAAATCGGCTGCTCGGTGCTGCTGATCACGCACGACTTCGGCGTGGTGGCGCAAGTCGCCGACGACGTCGCCGTGATGTACCGCGGCCGCATCGTGGAGCACGGGACGGTGCGGGCCGTCCTCAAAACCCCGCAGCACGCCTACACCCGGGCGCTGCTGGATGCGCTGCCCAGCCGCCGCGCCCGCGTCGCATGAACGGATCCCCCGCCACGCCGCTGCTCTCCGTGCGCGGGCTGACCAAGCATTTCACGGTGAAGAACCGCGGCCCGGGCGCCGCGGCGACCCGCCTCATCCGGGCGGTGGATGAGGTGAGCTTCGACCTCGCGCCCGGCGAAACGCTCGGGCTCGTGGGCGAGAGCGGTTCCGGCAAGACGACGACGGCGCGCTGCATCCTGCGGGCCCTCGACCCGACGGCCGGGGAGGTGCTCTTCCGCCTGCCGGACGATCGGGCCGTGGACCTTGCGAAATTGTCGGACCGCGCGTTGAAGCCGGTCCGGCAGCACGTCCAGATGGTGTTCCAGGATCCGTTTTCCTCGCTGAATCCGCGCATGACGGTGGGTGCCATCGTGGGGGAGCCGCTGGTGATCCACGGGCTGGCGCGCGGGGCGGAGCTCGACGCACGCGTGGCGGAGGTGCTGCGGCGGGTCGGCCTGAAGCCGGAGCACCGGGTGCGCTACCCGCACGCTTTCAGCGGCGGCCAGCGCCAGCGCATCGGCATCGCGCGCGCGCTGATCATGCGGCCATCGCTCATCGTCTGCGACGAGGCGACGTCGGCGCTCGACGTCTCCGTCCAGGCGCAGGTGCTGGACCTGCTCAAGGAGCTGCAGGCCGAGTACCGGCTGACCTACCTCTTTGTCGCGCACAACCTCGACGTGGTCCGCAATTTCTGCGGCCGTGTGGCCGTGATGCGCCGCGGGCGGATCGTGGAACTGGCGCCGACGGCGCGGATCTTTGCCGCGCCGCAGCACGCGTACACGAAGATCCTGCTCTCGGCCGTGCCGTCGCCCGATCCCGACGTGCCGATGAATTTCCAAGTGGCGGAGGAGCTGGCGAAGCTCGACGCGGGCTGACGCGCTGCGCGATGCGCAGCGCGGGAGAAAGGGGCAGGGAGAAAGGGGCAGGGAGAAAGGGGCAGGGTCGGATGGGAGCGATAAAGACCAAGGCTTGGTGGAGTTGGTTTGTCATTCTGAGCGCAGCGAAGAATCCCGTTGGATAGCGTCGAAGCTGGCAGCCGAGTCTCACTGGATTTTTCGCTGCGCTCAGAATGACAGGGTTTGGACGGGTGCCGCGGTCGGAAGATCTCTAAATACTTCCTCTCCGGGCTTTCAAATTTCAGCCTCCCTCTTTCAACTCCTCCTTGATCCCATGCTCATCCACTCCGTTTATTTCTGGCTGAAACCCGAACTCTCCGAGGCCCAGCGCGCGGATTTCCGCCGCGGACTCGAGTCGCTCAAGGGCGTGACAGCGCTGGTTTCGCTCCATGTCGGCACGCCGGCGCCGCTGCCGCCGCGGGCGGTGCTGGACGGGACGTACTCGTTTTCCCTCACCGGCGTGTTCCGGGACGTGGCGGGCCACGATGCGTACCAGGTCGATCCGCTGCACAAGGGTTTCCTCGAGAGCTTCCGCACGTATTGGACGAAGGTGCAGATCTACGACTCGGTGGGGGGGTGAGTAGCGCAGGCATCCTGCCTGCAGGGTTGGTTCGGAAGCAGGCAGGATGCCTGCGCCACTCACCGGGCGGCGTCACTGTACCACGAACGGCGTGAAGAACTTGCTCTGGGAGGGAGGGAAGCGGCCGCGGATGAAAATGCCGTCCTCGCGGTGCTCCTGTTCCTGGATGTGGCCGAGCGTGTGCAGGCGGGCGACGACGTCGTAGCGGTCGTGCGGGACCAGGAGTTCGGAGGAATCGAAGGCGTCGGCGATGAGCTCGACCAGGCGCGCCTCCAGCAGGTCGAGGCCCTGGCCGGTGTGTGCGCTGAGATAGAGCGCATCGGGCGCAAGCTGGTGGGCGCGCTGCAGGTCCTCGGGCGTGGCGGCGTCGATCTTGTTGAAAACGGTCAGGATCGTCTTGTCCGCGGCGCCGAGCTCGGCGAGCACGCCGAGCGTGGTGGCGTGGTGCTTGTCGACGTTCGGGTTGGTGACATCGAGGACATGGATGAGGAAGTCGGCGATGATGGTTTCCTCGAGCGTGGCCTTGAAGGCCTCGACCAGGCCGTGGGGCAGGCGGCGGATGAAACCGACCGTGTCGGTGACCAGAAGCTTCTGGTTGCCGCGCAGGAGCAGCTGGCGCGTGGTGGGATCGAGCGTGGCGAAGAGCTTGTCCTCGGCGAGCACGTGGGCGCCGGTGAGCTTGTTCAGCAGGGAGGACTTGCCGGCGTTGGTGTAGCCGACGATGGACGCGGTGGGAATGGGCACGCGCTGGCGCTTGTGGCGCTGGACGCCGCGCTGCTTCTGCACCTCGGCGAGATCGCTCTTGAGCCGCACGATGCGGTCGTTGACGAGGCGGCGGTCCTGCTCGAGCTGGGTTTCGCCCTCACCCCCCATGCCGCCCTTGCCGCGCTGCCGGGAAAGGTGGGTCCATGCGCGGGTGAGGCGGGGCAGGGAATACTGCATGCGCGCGAGCGCCACCTGCAGCACGGCCTCGCGGGTCTGGGCCCGCTCGGCGAAGATATCCAGGATGACCTCCTCGCGGTCGATTACGGCGATCTCGGAGATCTTCTCCCAGTTGCGCTGCTGCGCGGGCGAAAGCGTGTCGTCGAATACGATCAGGTCGGCGTTGACGGCCTTGGCCGCGGCGATGATCTCCTCGGTCTTGCCGCTGCCGAGCAGCGTGGCGGGGGTGGGCTTGCGGAGATTGACGAGTTCACGGCCGACCACGCCGATGTGGAGGTTTTCCACGAGTTCGTGCAGCTCGGTGAGGAGCTCAGCCGCCTCGCCGTCCGGCATCCGCGCAGTTTGCACCCCCACCAGAAAGGCGCGGTCGCAGCGCTTGGACTCGGTCGAGGGGGTTTCGTTCAGGAAGTCGGACATGGCCTAGGCGCGCAGTGCGCGCCGGAGAAGGGAGAAAGGAGGGGCAGGGAGAAGGGAGTAAGGCATTAACGTGGCCCGGGTTGGGGTGACAAGCAAGCGGGCGACGCCGAGGCGCCGGCCCGAGGTTTTCCTCCTCCCTGCTCCCTTCCCCTGGTCCGCCGCGTCGCGCCGTCGCGGATTACGCCGCGTGGTAGATGACGGGGGTCATCTTTCCGTTGATGACCGCGCCGATTTCCACATCGGCGGCAAACGCCCTGCGATCATGCTCGCGGGCCGTGGAGCTGGGCTCGCTGAGCCTCATGTCCTCATCCATGTAGATGATGGTCATGACGGCGCGCGGCTTGCTGGAGACGTTCGGTCCGGCGCGGTGAAAGGTCCAGCCGTAGTGGAAGCTGACTTCGCCAAGGTCAAAGGGCGTGTCGTCGAGCGGATAATTGTGCTCCTTCATTGAACGGCCGATGCGCACCTCGCTCTCGTCGCTGATCCCGAGATCGCGGCCGTCCTCGAACCGGTGGCTGCCCTTGGCAAAGGCGAGCGGACCCATTTCCATCGGGACGGCCTGGAGCGGGATCCAGGCCGTGACGGTGTTGGCGTTGCTCAGCGGCCAGTAATACTGGTCGGCATGCCACGGGGTGACGCCGCCGCCCGACTCCTTGTAGAGTGCCTGGTCATGGTACATGCGCACGCCCTTCACGCCCAGCAGCTCGGCGGCCAGGCGCGCGAGCCGCTGGCCCCAGCAGAACTCCTTCACGGTCTCGTTCTTGGTCCAGATGTTGCCGACCTGGAGGAAAGCCTTGCTGTACGTGTCGCGCTGCTCGATCGGCAGGTGCATGGTGTTGAGGCGGTAGACCTCGGAGGTGATGATCGGGCCGTAGTGTTCGATGACATCCGCGGAGAGCACGTTCTTCAGTTTCACATAACCGTCGCGGCGGAAGCGGGCGATCTGGTCAGCGGTGAGCGGATAGGGGGAGTCGATGTCGGGTTTCGCCATGGAGGTCTGTGAGTGGAGGAATGTCGGGATCGCGGCAAGCCCGCGCGCGGGCTGCCGCGTGATATTTCAAGGGGTGGTGCGGACGGGAGGCGCGGGAAACGGCATTTTCAGGCCGTGAAACGTACGTAAAAACCGCACATTTCAAATTCTTTACACGGTTTTAGCAGACGTGGACTTGAGCGGCCGGGCGAACCCGGCAGGGTGGCGACTCCGACCATGGCAACCCGGCGAAAAATTCTGGTGATCGACGACGAGGAGGACATCTGCGTCATGACCAAGCTGCTGCTGGAGCGCGCCGGGCACGAGGTGGTGAGCGCCTGTGACGGCCGCGTGGCGATCCGCCTGCTGACCGAGCAACCCTTTGACCTGGTGATCACGGACATGCTGATGCCGGACCGTGACGGCTTGGAAGTGATGTCCGACCTGCGGCGCAACCACCCGGGTGTCCGCATCATCGCCTCATCCGGCGGCGGGCGGGTTTCGAGCGACAGCTACCTCCACATTGCTCGGAAGAGCGGGGCGCATGCGCTGCTCCCCAAGCCCTTTACGCACAAGGAACTGCTGGCGAGCATCGAGGAGGCGTTCGCGCCCGTCGCCCAGCCGGTGGCCTGAGCGGATCAGGGCGCGAACAGCACGCAGACCGGCAGCGGCAGGCTGGCGGAGTGGGGAGTCAAGGTGAGGCGGCCCGTCTGGGCGTCGACCTTCAGCACGGTGAGCGAATTGGAATTCTGGTTGGCGCACACCAGCCAGGCGCCATCCGGTGAAAGGGAAAAATTGCGGGGGTTTTTTCCGCCGCAAGGGACGACCTCGACGAGGGACAGCCGCCCGGTCGCGGCTTCCACGGCAAACACGGCGATGCTGTCATGGCCGCGGTTGGAAGCGTAGACAAAGCGGCCGTTCGGGTGCACGCGGATCTCCGCGCCTGATGACTCGCCCTTGAAATCCGGCGGCAGGGTCGGGAGCGTCTGCCAGGCCGTGAGCGCGCCGGTGGCCGGATCATAATCGAAGACGATGACGGTGCTGCCCATCTCGGTGACGGCGTACGCGTGGCGGCCGCCGGCACCGAAGGCAAAATGCCGCGGGCCGGCGCCGGGGGTGGTCGCGACAAAGGGCGGTTCGGCGGGGGTGAGCTGCGCGCGCGCGGCGTCCAACCGGTAGGTGAAGATCCGGTCAAGCCCGAGGTCGCAGACGATCACGAAGCGGTCGTCAGGTGAGAGCGTGACCGAGTGCACATGCGGCGAGACCTGGCGCACGGGATCGACGCTGTGGCCGTAATGGGGGATGATGTTGGGCACGCCCAGGGTGCCGTCAGGGTGGAGCGGAATCGCCGCGACGATGCCGGTGTGGTAGTTGGCCACGAGCAGCGTCCGCTGCGTCGGGTCCACCACGAGATGGCAGGGCGCCGCGCCGCCGGAGGACTGGGGCAGCTGCAGGGTCCGCAAGGTGCCCGCCGCGAGGTCGGTGGCGAAGGCCGCGGCCATCGCGTTGGATTCGTTCACGGCGTAGAGGAACTTGCGGTCGGGCGTGAGGGCGAGAAACGAGGGATTGGGCGTTGCCGCCGCGAGGACCGGTGACGTGAGCGCGCCGGTGACGGTGTCGAGCCGGACGGCGTAGATGCCCTGGCTGGTGGTCCGGGTGTAGGTGCCGATGAAGACCAGCTGGCTGGCGGCGGAGGCTTGGAGGGTCATGAGCAGGAAGAGAAACGGGCGCATGAAAAACGGCAGTTCACGCCGAGCCAAGCGCTTCCTTGAAGTGACGGCGGCAGACCGCGACATAACGGTCGTTGCCGCCGATCTCGACCTGGGCGCCTTCCCTGACGGCGCGGCCGTCCTCGGCGACGCGCAGGTTCATCGTCGCCTTGCGGCCGCAGTGGCAGATGGTCTTGAGCTCGACCAGCGTATCGGCGAGGGCGAGCAGGGCGGCACTGCCGGGAAACAGCTTGGCCTGAAAGTCCGTGCGCAGCCCGTAGCACAGCACGGGGATCTGCAGCGTGTCGGCGATGTCCGTGAGCTGGCCGACCTGCGCGGGCAAGAGGAACTGGGCCTCGTCCACCAGCACGCACGCCACCGGCGAGGAGGTGTGGGCGGCGCGGACCTGCTCGAGCAGGTTGTCGCCGGGCTGCAGCGCGAGGGCGTCGGAGGCGAGGCCGATGCGCGACTGGATCCGGCCGTAGCCGGCGCGGGTATCAAGGGCGGGCGCAAAGAGCAGCGTGCGCATGCCGCGCTCGTGGTAATTGTAGCTCGACTGGAGCAGCACCGTGCTTTTCCCAGCGTTCATCGCCGAATAATAGAAATAAACCTTCGCCATGGCGGGACCACCGTGGCGGCCGGCGGAAAAAAAGCCAGAGCGCGCTGCGCTCAGCGCAGGGAGGAGACGTTGGCCGACTCGAAGCTGGACTGGCGGCGGCTCGCCTCGGCGGCCAAGCGGTGCTGGGAGAGCTCGGCAATCACCTCGTCGACGTCGCGTTCCTGCACGAAGTTCGCCTGCGCATAGGCGCGCAGCTCGCGCCAATACTTCGCGAGCAGCGCCTTGGCGGCGTCGAAGCACGCCTCGCGCACCTCGAGGCCCTGCCGCAGGAGGGACTTGATGCCGTCGGCGCAGAACGCGCGGGCCTCGGTCTCGCACCGCAGGACTTCGGCGCAGGTCTGGCCCTCGGATAGGGACGCCAGCCGGTCGACCCAGGCCAGGCTGCGGAACTCCGGCGGGGTGGGCAGCTGCAGGCCGTCGGCCTGGGTGTCGCAGAGCTCGGCGAACTGCGCCCGGACTTCCATCACGTCGGCGATGCCGGACTGGAGGGCCATCACGGTGGCGCGAAGGTTGGTCAGCGCCCGGATGCGGGCCTGCTCGATCAAGGTGGGCGTGGGGAGCGCCGTGTTGGCGACGGCGATCGGGTTGAGGGCGGCGCCGACCGCGTGGGCGTCGCGGGCGAGCGCGAGGCTGATCTCGTGCAGGGCCTCGATGGTGTGTTCCCAGCGGGTCACGACCAAAGCGGCATCGTTGCAGGTGCGGTATTCCACGCTCACGGTCGGCAGGTAGGCGGTGAGCGCCTTCTCGATCGCGGATTTCAGCCAGAGGTCAATCTGGTTGATCTGGTCAAGGCGGGTCGTCAGGCCGGCTTCGTTGTCGAGGGCCGCCCGCAGGGACGTCTGGAAAACCTGCCGGGTCTGGCTGCTGGCCAGCATGCCGAAGGGCGGGCGCGTGCTCAGGATCTCCTCTTTCTCCCGGCTGATGCGGGCCAGGGCCTCGGTCAACGACTCGTGACAGAGCGTGGCATAGGCCTCGTCCTGAAGCAGAGCGGTGATTTCAGGAGGCAAATTCATGTTGCGCGACGGATTCATTTAATGGCGACCGGGTTGGATGCGTCAACTCCATCGCACTGCGTACCTTTCCCCATCTTTCCGCTTTTTGCATCCCATCAGGCGAAATTATGTTCCCGCGGCTCCGGTTCGCCGGTCCTTCCCACACGCGACCCGGCCGGAAAACGCTTCCCGTGTGCGCCGGCGGACGCTTTAACCAAGCTGGTTTGCATGCCCATGAAGAAAAATTTCCTGCAGACGGGATTGGCGATCGGATGGCTGCTGGCCGGGACGGCGGTTCGGGCCGGGCCGCCGCCGGCGACTGAAGCCATGAAGCTCACGCTCGCCGCGCCGATTTCCACCTGGGACGAGGCCCTCCCCCTGGGCAACGGCCTGCTCGGGGGCCTGCTCTGGGGCGGCGGCGGGACGCTGCGCCTGTCGCTTGACCGGGGCGATTTGTGGGACGAACGGCCGGCGCCGGGCGACCCGCTGAAGGGCTTCACGTATGCCAGGCTCAAGGAACTCGTGGCCGCCAAGGACAATGAGGCGGTCATCAAGATCGCGGACGTCGCCTACCAGGCCGATCATCCGACCAAGATTCCGGCCGGCCGGCTGGAGCTGGATCTGGCGCCCGGCCAGGCGGTGACCGCCTTCGAGCTCGACCTGAGGACGGCGACGAGCCGGGCGCAGCTCGCGGACCATGCCGGCGCGGTGGAAGCCTTTTTCAGCGCGAACGACCCGGTGGCGCTGCTGCGGGTGCCGGGCGCCGGCCCGCGGGCGCTGCGGCTGCTGGCGCCGGAGTCGGTGAAAAAGCTCGGCTATCCCGATCCGGTGCGCGGTTCCAGTGACACGGCGCAATGGTTCACGCAGGCGACGGCGGAGAACCACGTCACTTGCGTTTACGCGGGCAGCAAGCGGGTGGGCGACGCAACCCTGGTGGCGACGACGGTGGCATCCTCGCCCGCGGATGGCGAGGATGTGGTGGCGGTGGCGCGGGCCCGGGTCGAGGCGGCCCTGGCGGATGGATTCGAATTGCGGTGGGAACCGCATGTCGACTGGTGGCGCGGGTTCTGGGCGAAGTCGTCGGTGAGGATCCCCGACGTGCAGGTGCTCCAGCACTACAACCTCGTGCAGTACTTTTACGGCGCCGCCTCACGAACGGGGGCTCCGCCGATTCCGCTGCAGGGAGTCTGGACGGCCGATGCCGGTGAACTGCCACCGTGGAAGGGGGATTATCACCATGATCTCAACACCCAGATGACCTATATGGGCTACCAGGCGTCCGGCCGATTCGACGAGGGCCGCGTTTTCCTCGATTTCATGAACGACCGCCTGCCGGCGTTCCGGAAATTCGCGCGGGATTTCCTGAACGAGCCGGGCGCGGCGGTGCCGGCCGTGATGACCCTGGCGGGGCGGCCGATGGGCGGCTGGGCGCAATACGCGCTCTCGCCGGTGAACGGCGCCTGGGTCGGTCATCTGTTTTACCTGCACTGGCGCTACACGCGGGACGAGAAATTCCTCCGGGAGGAGGCGTATCCCTGGTGCCGCGAGATCGGCGAGGCGTTGCGCGCGCTGCTTCAGCCCGGCGCCGGCGGCGTGCTGGTGCTGCCGTTGTCCGCCTCGCCCGAGGCGTTCAACAACAGCCAGCGGGCCTGGGTGCAGCCGAACTCGAACTACGACATCGCCTGCCTGCGGATGCTGTTCCTCGGGAACGAGGAGATGGCGGCGCACCTGGGCGATGCGGCTGCGGCCAAACAGTGGGGCGAACTGGCCGCCGGCCTTGGGCCGCTGCATGTCAATGCACGCCAGGAGTTGAAGATATCACCCACCGAGGACCTGACGTTCAGCCACCGGCACCTGGCGACGCTGATGAGCCTGTACCCGTTCAACCTCCTGAGCATCGACGGCACCGAAGCGGACCGCGCGGTGATCCGGGCGAGCGTGCGCGAGGTGGACCGGCTCGGGCCCGTCGAGTGGTGCGGCTACAGCTACACCTGGATGGCGGCGCTGCGCGCGCGGATCGGCGAGCCGGAGGCGGCGCTGTGGTACCTCAAGGCGTACCTGCACGCGTTCATCCTGCGCAACGGATTCCACGCCAACGGCGACCAGACGAAGACGGGGTTCTCCTCGTTTCACTACCGGCCGTTCACGCTGGAGGGCAACTTCCTCGCGGCCGCCGCGGTGCACGAGATGCTCCTGCAAAGCTGGGCGGCGCATCCCGGCACGGGCGAAGACGGACCGATCCGGATATTCCCGGCGATGCCGTGGCGCTGGCACGAGGCGGCGTTCGCCAACCTCGTCGCCGAGGGCGGGCACCTGGTCTCCGCCACCCGGCAAAACAACGCCACCACGTGGCTGCAGGTGGTCGCGGCCCGTGACAGCGAGGTCCGCATCCGCGACAATTTCGGCGGACGCGTCCCGCTCTGGAACCGCCACGTGCTGCGCAAGGACGGCGATGATTTCATTTTCAGGGTCCGGGCCCGCGACATCATTTCCGCCGTGCTGCCCAAGCCCGCGGCCGTCCCGGCCGCGCCGGCCGGGGCGTTTCTGGCCGACGAGCCGGAAGCCCCGAAGGATCCCGGCGTGAAAATGCAGCTCTGAATCCGATATGCTGACCTCCTTCCGCACCTTGCTTCCGCTGGCCGGCGTGGTTTTGCTGAGTCCGCTGCTGCACGCCATGAATCCCGGCGTCACCGAATCCGACTGGCACGACTGGAAGCGCCTCGACTTCGTCGTCGAGGGCCGGCCGGCGCTGCTGATCTGTCCGAAGGATCCCGCGCCGGGCCGGCCCTGGATCTGGCGGACCGAGTTTTTCGGGCAGTTTGCCCAGGCGGACTTGGCGCTGCTGGCGCGCGGCTGGCATGTGGGCTACATGAATGCGAGCGACCTGTACGGGGCGCCGCCCGCGATGGCGCTGTTTGACGCGTACTACCGGCGGGTGACGGCGGACTACGGCCTGGCGAAGCGCACGGTGCTGGAGGGCTTCAGCCGGGGCGGGCTGTATGCGTTCAATTTTGCGGCGACCTATCCCGCCCGCGTGGCGGCGCTGTATCTCGATGCACCGGCGCTCGACCTGCGCCTCTGGCCCGGGCCGAAGCACCCGCTGTGGCCCGAGTGCCTGGCCTGCTACGGGCTGACCGCGGCGCAGATGGCGACGGCGAAGGTCAGTCCGCTCGACCGCATCGAGCCGGTGGTGCGCGCGGGCATTCCGATCCTTGGGATCAGCGGCGACGCCGATGAGTCGGTTTCCTACGCGGACAACCTCGCCGTGCTCGCGACCCGCTACCGGGCCGCGGGCGGGACGATCAAGATCATCATCAAGCCCGGCGGTAAACACCACCCGCACAGCCTGCCGGATCCGGCGCCGATCGTGGATTTTCTGCTGAAGCACGCGCGGCCCTAGCGCGCCAGCGGCGCGCCGGATTTGGCAGTGAGGAGATGGGAGATGGAAACCACGGGGTAAGTTGTGCGCACTCGCGCGGCGGCTTGCGCGGTTGGACGAATGCGCCATGGTGGCGGCTCGCGTTTCATGAGTGCCTCCGCTCCACCTCCCCGACGTGCCCTGCACTACGCCTGGATTGTTGCCGGTGTGACGTTCCTCACGCTGCTGGCCGCGGCGGGCGGGCGGGCGGCGCCTGGGGTGATGATCGTCCCGCTGGGCAATGAGTTTCAATGGAGCCGCGCGACGGTGTCGGGAGTCATCGCCGTCAATATTTTCCTGTACGGGCTGATCGGGCCGTTTGCGGCGGCGCTGTACCAGAGCTTCGGGCTGCGGCGGACCATGCTGCTGGCGATGACGCTGGTGGGCGCGGGCTACGGGCTTTCCACGCTCGCGACGCACTACTGGCAGTTCATGCTGCTGTGGGGCGTGGTGGTGGGCACGGGCTCGGGCATGGCGGCGACGGTGCTGGGCGCGGCGGTGGCGAACCGCTGGTTCACCGCGCGGCGCGGACTGGTGATGGGTCTGCTGACCGCGAGTGCGGCGACGGGTCAGCTGGTTTTCCTGCCATGGCTGGCCGCGGTGGTGACGGCGCACGGCTGGCGCGGTGCGCCGCTGGTGGTCGCGGCGGCGGCGGCGGTCACGCTGCCGGTGATCTGGCTGTTCATGCGCGATGAACCGGCGGACATGGGCGAGCGGCCATATGGGGAGAGCGGAAGTGAAAGGGAAAGTGTCAGGGAGAACGGGGAAGGGCGGGGGAATCCGGCGAAGGTGGCGCTTGCGGTCCTGGGCGAAGCGGTGCGCGTGCGGGATTTCTGGCTGCTGGCCGGCTCCTTCTTTGTCTGCGGCGCGAGCACGAACGGGCTCATCGGCACGCACCTCGTGTCGGCGGCGTTTGACTGCGGCATCCCCGAGGTGAAGTCGGCGGGCCTGCTGGCGATGATGGGGGTGTTCGACCTTGCCGGGACGACGGCGTCGGGCTGGCTGTCCGACCGGTTCAACTGCCGCTACCTGCTTTTTGGCTACTACGGTCTGCGCGGACTTTCGCTGCTGTTTTTGCCGGCGGCGCTGGTCGGGCCGGCGTCCGGGCTGTGGATTTTTGCCGTGTTTTACGGCTTGGACTGGATCGCGACGGTACCGCCGACGGTGCGGTTATGCGCCGATGTGTTTGGCCGCGAGCGCGCGGGCATCGTCTTCGGCTGGGTGGTGGCGGGGCACCAGCTCGGCGCGGCGTTTGCGGCCTTCATGGCGGGATGGCTGCGGACGATGTCGGGCACTTACACGCTGGCGTTTATGAGCGCAGGGGCGCTGTGCCTGGTAGCTGCGATCGGCGTGCTGCCGGTCGGCGGACAGCGCCGGGCGTTGGCGGAGGGGGCCATGGGGTGAGGAACGTAGCGCAGGCATCCGGCCTGCTCTGAATCTTGTGCAAGCCGGATGCCTGCGCTACGTTTCTGCCGCGGCCAGCCTCTTCACGTCGGCTGC
>CAIRTK010000023.1 GCA_903881475.1 uncultured Opitutia bacterium
CGATTTTCTCGGCCTGAAGAATCCGCTCCCGGAGAAAAATATCTGGGAGGATATCGTCCGCCGCATTCTCACGCCGCGGCACGAGGTCACGATCGGCGTTGTCGGCAAATACATCGAGCTCCAGGACGCCTACAAATCCGTCTACGAATCCATCACGCACGCCGGCATCGCGAACAACTGCCGGATCAATGTCATCCGGATCGACGCCGAGGACCTGGAGAAGAAGGGCGGGCTGGCGCGGCTGAAGCGGCTCGACGGCATCCTGGTCCCGGGCGGTTTCGGCGACCGCGGCACCGAGGGCAAGATCGCGGCGGCCCGCTATGCGCGCGAGCACAAGATCCCCTATTACGGCCTGTGCCTCGGCCTGCAGATCGCGGTCATCGAGTTTTCCCGCAACGTCCTGAAGCTAGCCGGAGCGAACAGCACCGAGTTTGACGCCAATCCCCGCCATCCCGTGATCAACATGATGGAGGAGCAGAAGAAGATCCTGGACAAGGGCGCGACGATGCGGCTCGGCAGCTACGATTGCGCGCTGACCCCCGGCACGCTGGCGGCCAAGGCCTACGGGGTGGCGAGCGTCCGCGAGCGCCACCGGCACCGCTACGAGGTGAACAACGCATACGTCGACCAGCTCAAGCGCGCCGGCATGGTGATCAGCGGCATCAATGCGCGCCGGAACCTGGTCGAGATCATCGAGCTGAAGAACCACCCGTGGTTCGTGGCGGTGCAGTTTCACCCGGAGTTCCAGTCGAAGCCCAACCGGGCGCACCCGCTGTTCGCGGCGTTTATCGGCGCGGCGATCCGGCACCATGGGCCCGCGAAGGCGGGAAATTCGAAGGTCAAAGCCCGAAGCTCGAAATAAGCCGCGCCAAGCTACCTCACTCCGGCCTTTCGAATTTCGGGCTTCGAGTTTAGTGTTTCCTGACGCCGATGCTCTTTAATCCCAAAAAACTTCTCCTCATCGCCGGGCCGTGTTCGCTGGAAAACGAACGCGTGTGCCGGGCCGTGGCCGAAGTCCTCGTGAAGCTGGGGAAGAAGCACCCGGAGCTGAACCTCGTGTTCAAGGGTTCGTTCGACAAGGCCAACCGCACCTCGGCCAAGGGCGCGCGCGGCACTGGGCTGGAGGAGGGCCTCGCGCTCCTCGCCCTGGTCAGGCGTGACTACGGCCTGCCGGTGCTGACGGACATTCACGAGCGCGAGCAGGTGAAGCCGGTCGCGGCGGTGTGCGACGTGCTGCAGATTCCCGCGTTCCTCAGCCGCCAGACGGACCTGCTCCTCGCCGCCGCGGCCAGCGGGCGGATCGTCAATGTGAAGAAGGGCCAGTTTCTTTCCCCGCAGGAAATGGTGTTCGTCACCGGCAAGCTGCGCGAGGGTCGGGCAAAGGAGATCTGGCAGACCGAGCGCGGCACGACCTTTGGCTACAACAACCTGGTCGTGGACATGCGCTCATTCCCGATCATGAAGCTGAACGGTTATCCGACGATCCTCGACGCCACGCACAGCGTGCAGCTGCCGGGCGCGGCCGGCGGCAAGAGCGGCGGGCAGCGCGAGTTCGTGGCGCCGCTGTCCAAGGCCGCGCTCGCGGCGGGCGCCGACGGGCTGTTCCTGGAGACGCACCCGAACCCGGACAAGGCGATCTCGGACGGTCCGAACATGATTCCGCTCGCGGACTTGCCGGCGCTGATTGCTGACTGCCTCGCCGTGTGGCGGGCGGTCAGGTAGCGCAGGCATCCTGCCTGCTTTGGAGCGGATGCAGGCAGGATGCCTGCGCTACGGGAACGCCGTCCCTACCTTGACCAGGTCCGCGCCCGCCCCACACTCCCGGCAACAAAACTGCCATGGACACCTTCATCATCGACGTCCCCGTCCCCTCGATGGGCGCGACCGTCAGCGAACTCAATGTCATCGTCATCAAGGTCAAGCCGGGCGATCGCGTGGCCAAGGGCCAGCGCCTGGCCGACTTGGAAAGCGACAAATCCGCCTTTGAATTCGAAAGCCCCTGCGAGGGCGTGATCCGGGCCATGCTCGGCCAGCCGGGCGCGACGATGACCTCGGGGCAGACCTTCTGCCAGATCGAGACCAGCGACAGCACCCAGCGCCACCTGGAGTCGAAGTCCGCCCCGGCGGCAGGAGCCGTGGCGGCCGCGCCGAAGCCGGCGACAGCCGTGATCTGGACCCCGCGCGCCACGAAGCTCGCGCAGGAGGCCGGCTTGGATCCGGCGAAGCTCACGGACATCGAGGCGACGGGCCCGGGCAACCGGGTCTCGGGTGACGATGTGCAGAAATATCTGGCGCAGCGGAAAGGCTGACCGGATTTTTTAACCACGAAGGGCACAAAGTCCGGAAAGGTGGAGCGCGTCGGCCTCAACGCGCTGAACATCGCGATCAGGAGCTAATCGTCGATGGGGCGAATCAACGCATTGGGGGCAATGCATTCCACCTTCACCGCACGATTCCGTCTGAGTCTTCGTGTCCTTCGTGATCTTTGTGGTTAAATTTCCTATGCCGGATTCTGCAGTTCGTAGCTGAGGACGCTGAGGGCGTAGGTGGCGGCGGTTTCGCAGCGGAGGACGAGCGGGCCGAGGGTGATCGGCTCGAACCCGCAGGTCCGGGCCTGGCTCAGCTCGGCGGGCGTGAAATCGCCCTCGGGGCCGACGAGCCAGAGCACTTTTTTCGGCGTCCGGCCCTGCGCGGCCTGAAAGGCGGCCAGCACCGTCTGCAGCGATTTTGCCCCGGGTTGGAGACTGGCGATGAGCTTCAGGTCGTAGCCGCGCGCGCCCTCCATGAACGCGGAGGCCTGCTGGACGGGCGTGATCTCGGGGAGGAACGGGTTGCCGCACTGTTTCGCGGCCTCGAGGGCGGCGGTCTGCCATTTTTCGATTTTCTTGTCCGAGCGATCGCCCTCGAGATGGACCTGGGTGCGCTCGCTCTCGAGTGGGACGATGCGCGCGGCGCCGATCTCGGTGGCCTTGCGCACAATGGCGTCCATCGACGGGCCTTTGGGCAGGGCTTGGCCGAGCGTGATTTCATAGGACAGCGGTTTCGCCTTCTGCCGGAAGCGCACCTTCAGCACCGCGGCGTTTTTACGCTGGTTGGTGAGCTCGCAGATCCACTCGGTGCCGCGGCCGTCGAAGGCCACGACCGTGTCGCCGGCCCGCGCGCGGTTCACGGTGATCAGGTGGTGCGACTCGTCGGCACTGAGCATGAGTTCGGCCGGCTCGGCCGTGGGTGGCGTGCAGTAGGCGCGAAAGTCGGGCATGGCCGGAAAGTGGAGAGCGCAGGCTGGCGGCTGACAAGCCCGGGGCGGCAAAAAACAAAAGGGCGCCAGACTTTTGGTCCGGCGCCCGATTGAACTACAAACAATCTACCAACTATGGGTAACTATTACCGGGAAAGACGCAGGGCCGGCCGGGACGTTCAAATTTTCGGAGATCAAATTACGATTTATCCCGCCTGGGGTGACGGCCGGTTGAGGAGTGGGCATGACCCCCTATTTCGGGCTCAGAGGGGTGGGTTGAGCCCGGCGGTTGTCAGTCGGGCGGACCCGTGCTAAAGTCGGCAGGAATCATTTAATCATTCCCATGCCATTCCTCGCCCGCGTGCTCGCCCGCAACAGCCTCTTTCTGCTCGTGCTCGGTTTGGTGAGTGAAGGTGCTGATCAGCCTCAGCTCCCGGGCAACGCCGTCCATGGGAAGATCGTGTTTCAGCAGAGCTGTGCGCTCTGTCACGCGGCCGGCTTGGGTGCGGGCAATGCCGCGATTTCGGGCCAAGGGCCCAGCTTGGTCGGAGTCCTGGGCCGACGGGCGGCCACGGTGGCTAACTTCAGCTATTCGCCGGCCCTGAGCGAATCGGGACTCACGTGGGATCCGGCCACTTTGGAACGTTTTCTTGCGAGTCCGATCGCGGTCGTTCCCGGAACCAGTATGCCGGCGACCGTCTCCCTGGCCTCGGATCGCCACGACCTGATCGCCTATCTCTCGACCCTCAGGGCCCCGGCCGGGGTTGCCGCAGTCAACCCGGGCCCGACGCCGCCCGCGGCTTCACCCGATACCGACCCGGGTGACTGGCACCATGATGTCCCGGGCGTTAAACACGTGGTCACGCTGGCATCCCTGCCCGCGCCCTACAGCACGACCTCGGCTGGAAACGGCCCCCGGGTGATCAAGCGACCGGCGAATGCCGCGTTGTCCGTACCGCCGGGCTTCACGGTCCGGCTGCTGGCCGCGGGGTTGTCGGGGCCGCGGCTGCTGCGGGTGGCGCCCAACGGGGATATTTTCATCGCCGAGACCCGCGTGAACCGCATCCGGGTGATCCGGGCGGCGGACGGGGCGGACACGCCGTCGGAAAGCCAGGTGTTTGCCGCCGGCCTCGACCGGCCGTTCGGCATCGCCTTCTATCCGGCGGGTGAAGACCCGCAGTGGATTTATGTGGCGAACAACAACGCGGTGGTCCGCTTTGCCTACCACAGCGGTGATCTGAAGGCGCGCGGCCCTGCGCAGGTCATCGTGCCGAGCCTGTGCGAAAGCACCGGCGGACACTCCACCCGTGACGTCGCCTTTTCCCGGGATGGCCGGCGTCTCTTCATCTCGGTCGGGTCCGGTTCGAATGTCGCGGAAGGCATGCGAATCAAGAGTCCCGCGGATATTGGCCGCTGGGAAGCCGGTCACGGGCGCGGCGCGGCGTGGGGCGCCGAGACAAACCGGGCGGATATTCTCGTGACCGATCCCGAGGGCCGCGAGCCCTTGCGAACCTTTGCGACCGGGATTCGCAACGGCGTGGGGCTGGCCGTGGACCCGGCGACGGGTGAGTTGTGGACCTCGACCAACGAACGCGACGGCTTGGGCGACGATCTGGTTCCGGATTACATCACGCGGGTGAAGGAAGGAGGCTACTACGGGTGGCCGTGGTATTACCTCGGCCGCCACGAAGATCCCCGTCATGCCGGCGAGCGTCCGGACCTGGCCGGCCAGGCGATCGTGCCCGATGTGCTGCTGCAGTCGCATTCCGCATCGCTGGAGATGGCTTTTTATACTGGCACGACCGGAGTGGCGGCCTTTCCCGCGGAGTACCGCGGGGATATCTTTGCGGCCTTTCACGGTTCCTGGAACCGAAGCGCGCGCACCGGCTACAAGGTGGTGCGCGTGCACCTGGACCATGGCGTGCCGACCGGCGGATATGAGGATTTCCTCACGGGCTTCGTGGTCGATGACCGCAACGTCTGGGGCCGGCCGGTCGGCGTGGCCGTGGCCCACGATGGGGCTCTGCTCGTGACCGAGGATGGCAATGGCACGCTCTGGCGGGTGGCGTACTCGGGGCGCCAACACTAGCGGCCACGGTTGCAGCTCATCCGGAGGATTCGCCCTACCAAAATGCCAGCGGGGTGAGGGCACCCCGCCCACAATTCGTACCTAAGACTTGGTTGAATTCGTCAGCGGGCATTTCCTTGTGATTTTTTGTGCCTCTTCGTGGCTAGAATCGTTTCAGCCTCGCGGACCAGCCTCCTGACGTCGGCTGCTACTGGCTATGCCATGAAACCGAGGTTGGGGCGCGCGAAGCGGCCGATGTTCGGGAGGATCACGGGCAGGTCGCCGGGTTTCACGCCAAACCAGGTGGCGAGGGTGGCGTTGTACTCGTCCACGCTCGTCGCCGGAATCCAGCGGCCGCGGCCGGTGTCGTCGGGGCCATTGAGCACGAAGTCGGGCATCTTCCCGTAGATGTAGCCGCCCTTGACCGCGCCGCCCATGATCAGGTGATGGGAGCCCCAGCCGTGATCGGAGCCGTCGCCGTTGGTCGTCCAGGTGCGGCCGAAGTCGGAAGCGGTGAAGGTGGTCACTTGGTCACCGATCCCGAGTTCGCCGGTGGCCTTGGCAAAGGCGGCCAGGCTCTGGCTCACGTCGGCCAGCAATTTGGCGTGCGCGCCGGTGGCGGTGGCGCCCGCGACGACCTGGTGGTCGTGCAGGTCCCAGCCGCCGACCCGCGCAAAGAAGATCTGCCGGCGCAGCCCGAGGCTGGGCGCCACCGCGGCGAGGCGCGCGATCATCCGCAGCTGCTGGCCGAGGTTTGACTTGGGGAACTCGGCCTTGAAGGGGACTTCCTTGGCGAGGATCGAGGAAAGCAGGGCGCTGTCCGTGACCGCGTCCTTGGTCAGTCCGGCGAACGCCGTGGCGAAGAGGTTTTCATCCGGGGTGCCGAGCAGCTCCCGCCGCGCCTTCGACCGGATCGCGCCGAGGTTGCCGCCGGTGGCGTTGGGCTGGATCGCGCCGTTGGGGCTGACGGCGTACTGGCTGACCTGCCGGCCGACCTGGAAGGAATTCTGGCCCGCCAAGCTGATGGACATCGAGATCGTGTGGTTGTCGTTGAACGCGTTGGTCAGGTCGGCGAGCCGGCCGCCCCAGCCGGTGGTGAACAGCTTGCTGTCGGGCAGGCTGCTCTGCCACTGGACCTGCTGGTCGTTGTGGGAAAACAGCGCGTTGGGCAGCGGCACCGACTTGGTTTGGAACTGGGCCTTGGTGGTGGGCACGGCGAGCGTGCCGACGTTGGCGAGGATCGCGAGTTTGCCGCCGGCAAAGAGATCGCGCAGCTCGGGCGTGGCCGGATGCAGGCCGAACGTGCGGCCGTCCGAGGTGCGCGGGGTCAACCCGAGCAGGCTTTCCCGCGGCAGCGCCAGCGCGCCGCGGCCCTTGGCGTAGGTGGCATAGGTCGCGGCATCGGCGGGCACGACCAGGTTGTTCGCGTCGTTGCCGCCGGCGAGGAAGAGGCAGACCAGCGCGCGATAGTCCGGCTGGCCGGAGGGCGTGGTCGCGGACAGCGAGGGCTGCTCGGCCAGCGCGCCGATCAGGCGGAGCTGCGCGAGGGCGGAGAGCAGGCCCGTCGTGCCGACGGCGGCGCAGCAGCTGCCAATGAATTTGCGCCGGGACAGATCGAAGGAGGAAGGAGAGTTCATGACGAGGGAATCAGCGCTGGATGGCCGCCTCGGGGGAGGTGACGACGAGGTCGAGGGCGCAGCGGACGCGCTCGAGGTCGCTGGTGTTGGGCGGAAGCTGGGCGACGGTGTTGACGGCGATCGCCCGGGCGGGCTCCGACATGGCGCCGGTGCAGAACACCAGGTCGAGATAGTCGATGAGCTGGGCCGGCGTCCGGGCAAGCGCCAGCAGCGGGTCGAGCTTCAGCACGAGGACATTCTCCTTGGGTTGCGCCGGGGTATGGATGAAGTTCCGGAGCTGGTTCGGGATCGAGATGGCGGTCGTGTCGGTGAAGATCTGGTACTCGGGTGCATGGAGGCCGGCCGCGGCCAGCGGGCCGGGCAGGACGTAATCCGGCTCGAAAAAATTGAAGACCGTCGGGGAGCGCAGCGCCGCCTGGCCGAGCGAGCCCTCGGGATTGGGCAGGTAATAGCGCCCGTTGGCGGCAGTCGCATTAAAGGCCCTCAGCAACGCGGTGGCCTGCAGTAGCGGCTCCTTCATCTTGCCATAGCCGATGTTGTTCAGCACGTCGGGCGAACGGGCCTCATAGTCGAGCAGGATGGCGCGCACCACGGCGCCGAGGTCACCCCGCTCGCCGTGCCCGTTGTGGGCAAAGACCTGGGCCACGCGGTAAACATAGCCGGGGCTGGGATTGCTGGTGACGAGCCGCTGGATCAGCTGGCGGCAGATGAACGGTCCGGTGTTGGGATGGCGGAAGAATGCATCCAGCGTCAGGCGGAGATCGTTGGCGCCGCCGAGCTTGGCTGGGATCCTGATGCCGCCGACGATGGTCTTGGGGCCGTCGTCGTGCTGCTCGGGGTAAAGCATCATGGGCTGGAAATAATTCTGCCGGGCGCCGAAGAAATTGGGCTTGGGCTCGGGCGAGTAGAAGCCCCAGCCGGTGAAAATCTTGGCCGTTTCCACGACGGTGCCCTGATCGTACGTGGCGATGGGCAGGCCGTCGCGGCCGAGGCGGTAGGTGCCGTCGGGCTGGAGCTCGTTCAGGCCGATGGTGAACAGCTGCATGACCTCGCGGGCATAGTTCTCGTCGGCGCTCGTACCGCGCTTTTCGTCGGCCTTGGGGCTTTTCAGGTGGCTGAGGTACGCGCCCATGACCGGGCTCAGGGTCACGTCCTGCAGGAGCTGGCGGAAATTGCCGAAGGCGTCGCGCGCCAGCATGTCGTAGTAGGCCGCGGCGGCCTCGGGATTGTTGGCGAGGGCGTCGTTCACGTCGGAGACGACGAAGATCTCGCTGAGCGCGAAGGCGACGCGCTGACGCAGCTGGTCGGGGGCGGTGAGGGCGGTCTGCCACCAGGCGACCTGGCGGTTGGCGTTGTTGATGCGCGGGCGCGGATTGTTCGGCGGGAAGGCGCGATAGTCGGCGCGCATCGCCTCCAGTTGCGAGCTGGGTGGGATGGCCATCTGCTCATTGATCCAATTGTTGAAGTTCTGGGGCTTTGGCGGCGGCTCGTTGGGGCGGGGCGTCGGGTGGACGAATTCGTCGATCTCGGACTTCGTCGGCCCGAAGGTCGCCTGGGTAAGGAAGCGGGCCACATCGCGGACCGTCGGCGGCGTGTTGGGCAGCTTGGGCGGGTTGGCGGGCGGCTGGAACTTCACCGAGCCGGTGGCGTGGATGAAATTGCCGCGCAGTTCGCCGGTCGGATGGTTCTTGGTGTCGATCGCGGCATAGACCAGCCCGCGATCCAGCGCGGCGGCGAGGGCTTCCGAGGTGAATTGTCCCGTCGGCTGCATCGTCCAGTCGAAGCTGACACGCTGATCCGCATGGAAATTCATCAGGTACGCGCCCTCATGGCCCGGGTCGCCGAGCTTGAGATGGGCGACGACGAAGGGGGAAGACAGGTTGGCGTGGGAGACCGTCACGCGGGCCCGGGAATGGTCGGGGGCCAGCAAGAGCACGGCGGTACCATAGGCTGTGGATTCGGGGGCCTCGGCGGTCGGCCGGAGGGCGGCGACGAACAGCTCGGGCGGAGCGTCGGTGATCGTGACGATCGCGCGGTCGGACGGGCCCACCTGGTAGCTGCGGTCGGACCGCAACGAGCAGAACACCGTGCGCAGCGGGTCCTTTTCGAAGTTGCCGATGGCCGTGATCGCAGCGGTGGCGGTGGCGGCTCCGGCCGGGAAGGTGAGCGTGGTGGGGATTTCGTGGTAATCCACGCCTGGTTTCGCAGTGCCGCCCAGGTCGAAACTGACCGTGAGCGCGGTGGAGAGATCGCCGGAGCGGGTGAAGGTGACGACACCCGGTTTCGCCGCGGTCTCGTCGGTGGTGGCGACCGAGGCGGTCAGCGTGACTACCGGTTTGACCGGATCGGCGGCGTGGGCAGAGGGCAGGCCAAGCCAGAGCAAACCAAGGCAGGGCAGGGCGAGGCGGAAGAGGGAGCGCATAATCGGACGGCCCGGAATGGGCGGCAGGAACCGAGACGAGGCCGCGGGGGGAAGGTTACTGGATTCGCCGGCCGCGGGTGAATGTGCGGATCGGTTGCCGGACGGGCCGCCGCCTTGATTCGCGGCTTGCCACGGATTTTTTCTTCGCGTGGCATGACAGCTTATCGCCCGGGTGGCGGAATTGGCAGACGCTGCAGACTCAAAATCTGCCGACAGCAATGTCATGTGGGTTCGACCCCCACCCCGGGCACCAGTTCACCATTTGGACTGCTTTGGACAACATGCTCCAAAGTGGGACAATTACCCTCAGCTCCAGCGGCTTCCGTAATGAAACTTTCCGTACCGGATTTTTCGCGACGGACAGGTTTGGACAACGAAACCCCATCTTGGCCGGAAAAACGTGGAGAACTGCGTGGAGAAGCTATGGCCGACAATTTGTCGATTCCTTCCTGCAATGGCAGCTTGGTCGTATCGGTATAGGTCCAATCAGTCAGGCGAAGACTCTTGTGCCGGGCCAGCTGCTTTATCACCCGCGAATGCGCATCGGTGTTTTGCAGGAAAGTTATGAATGTGCGGCGGAAAGTGTGTATGCCCGCTGGCCGGCCTTCGTTGTCCTTGAGCGGAATACCGGCTTTATCCATGTCACGGTGTAACGTGTCCACATCCGGAACGCCGCGTGGGAAAACCAGCATATTTGCTTTCCAGTAAGGTGGGCGAAATTTACGCATCTCCTCTAGGATCACGGAGAGAAGCGGCAATCGGTCAGCTCGACGCGCTTTGGTCGCCTCTGCCCGGAGAAATAAGCCCGGGGCATCATCCAAATGCACATCACCCCAAACAAGCCGCTTGGATTCAATGCGTCTCAGTCCGGTAAACGCCATGAATCGATAGAACAAGGCCCGCTTGGGCTTCGCTACGGCACACAGCTTGTCCAATTCATCTTTTGTGAATGCGCGTGGCCCGTCTGGATACCTTGGTGTCACTTCTACGGTTTCAATCCGCTTCAGTGGGTTCGGAATTTCGTAACAACGGTCTACCCAATTGAAAAATGCCCGAGCCGCCTCAAAGAAATTGTTGAGCGTACGCGCCTGATACTTGGTCTGGGCATTCCGCCAATCAATGAAACCACGGGGCGTGACATCTGCCATACAGGACCACCGGCAATCCTTCGCTAGCTTTAGAAACCGGCTCTTGACGACGCGCATATGGTCATGAGTGCGGCCATTCTTCCTCACGTCCTCCAAGTATTCCTCCAGAAGCTCAGTGAATGGCCGCCGTTTGGTTTTCCGTGTAAGTGCCGAAGGAATGAGGTCGACGGACTCACGCTGTGCGTCTTCATAAGACTCATTGAAGAGCTTCGCCGCCACTTCTTTGACGGTCGTATGTAATGGCCGCTCACCGGACGTGCTCATGTGGCATCGCCTCCTTTTGCGGCTTCAACAAGCGCGAGAATCGCAGCGCGAACCGACTGAGGGAGCTTTGCCCAAGCGAGGACAACGCTGGCCACGTCTTCCCCAGCTTGACCGGGACTACGTGGAGAACTACGTGGAAGGGCTACCTCGCAGTCTTTCGCAAACTGCCCGTCTTCAATTCCTTCCTCAATCTGCCTGTTGGGTTCGACCCCCCGGGCACCAGTTCCTAACCGGCATCCCCGCCGCTTCCAACGATGCCGCCTTCCTCATCTCCCATTTCACTTCGGCCCGCGGAGGAATATCTGTGCGAGCTGAAGAAATCAGGGGTGCGGCTTGGCCTTGATCGCATGCTGGAGCTGGCGGAGGCGCTGGGTCATCCCGAGCGGCGCGTGCCGTGCGTGCATGTGGCCGGGACCAATGGCAAGGGCTCGGTCAGCGTTATGCTCGAGGCGATCTTCCGGGCGGCCGGCTGGCGGACGGGGCTCTACACGTCGCCGCATCTGGTGCGGCTCGGCGAGCGGATCCAGGTGAACCGGCGGGCCCTGGAAACGGCGGCACTCGACGCCTATGTGGGCGAGCTTGCCGATGTGGTCAGGGCGATGGTCGTGGCCCGCGGGCCGGAGGTTCGGCCGAGTTATTTCGAATTCATGACCGGGCTGGCCTTCGCGCACTTTGCCCGGGAGCGCTGCGACATCGCCATCATCGAGACGGGCCTCGGCGGGCGGATCGACGCCACCAACATCGTGGTGCCGGAGGTGAGCGTCATCACGTCCATCGGCTTCGACCACTGCGATTTCCTGGGCGACACCCTCGAAAAAATCGCGGCCGAGAAATCCGGGATCATCAAGCCCGGGCGGCCGGTGGTGCTCGGCCGGTTGCCGGCCGTAGCGAAACGGACCATCCGAGCCATCGCGGCGGAGAGGGAAGCCCCGGTCTTGTCGGTCACTGAGGAGTTTGGCACCGCGGCAGAGGATTGTCCGTCCACGAATCTGGTTGGTGAGCACCAGCGGTGGAATGCAGCGACGGCCGCGCTGGTGGCGCGGACGATGGCCGCGCGCTGGCGATTGGACGGGGCCGGGATGGCGCGAGCGTTGAGGGAAGTCGACTGGCCGGGGCGGTGGCAGGAACTGAGCGTCGCGGGCCGGCGCGTGATCGTGGACGCGGCGCATAACGCGGAAGGCGCCGTTGCACTGGAGAGCAATTTGGTCCGGCTGCGGAACGAGACGGGCCGGGCGCCGATCATCATCGTGGGCGTGCTCGGCGCCTCGCGGGCCGGGCCGCTGCTGGCGGTGATTGCGCGGCAGGCGCGGGAGATTCACCTGGTCGTGCCGCAGCAGGCAAGGGCCTGCACGCATGACGAGCTGGCGGCGTTGCTGCCCGCCGGTTTTTCCGGCGAGGTGCATCGTTCGACGGTCGACGCGCTGTTTCCCGGGCCGGACAATTGCGGGCCGGGCGCGCCGGGCGATGTGGTGGTGGTTGCAGGGTCGCTTTATCTGGCCGGGGAAGTCCTGGTGCGACTAGAGCCGGCCCGGGGACCGCTGGAGCCTCACCTGCAGGATTTTTGAAGGCGATGGCCCTGCGGAAGGCAGGCCCATCCAACAACGCGGGCCAAGCGACATCAATCAGTGTCCGGAGCCGGCTTAGGCTTTTGGGGAGAGCGACAATCTGATTGCGCTTTCGCGACGGGCCCGGCTGGTTCGGGCGGTCGTGAACCTTAAGCCCAATCAGCCGCACAAGGTGGCAATTGTGACTGCAGCCAGCCGGGGAATTGGCGCCAGTTGCGCGCGGGTGCTGCATGAGCGCGGCTACCGGTTGGCCGTGATGTCACGGACGCCCGCGATCCACGGCATCGCGACCGAACTCGGGGCAATGGCCGTGGTCGGCTCTGTGTCGGAAGCGGCCGACTTGGACCGCCTCGTCGGGCTGACGATGGAGCGATACGGGCGGATCGACGCGGTGGTGAACAATTCGGGCCATCCGGCCGGCGGCGAGATCGTGACGATTCCCGATGCCCAGTGGCTGGAGGTGTTCGAGATGTATTTGCTGAGCGTCGTGCGGATGAGCCGCCTGATCGCGCCGGTCATGACCGCGCAGGGGGGCGGAGCGATCGTGAATATTTCCGGCAACAGCGCGCTTGAGCCGGATGTACGGTTTCCGGTGGCCGACACGATCCGGGCGTCGCTCGCGGCCTATACGAAGTTGTTCGCCCGAACCTATGCGGAGAAAAATATCCGCATGAACTGCGTGGCGCCGAGCGTGGTATTCGATCACGATCCGGGCAGCGTCCGGGAGGACCTGAAGAATGAGATCCCCATGCGGCGGCCGGCGCACTATCGCGAGGTCGCGGAGGTGGTGGCGTTCTTGCTGTCCGGCGAGGCTTCGTACGTCACCGGTGAAACGGTCCGGGTCGACGGCGGGGTCTCACGCGGCCTGTGACCAGATAATCCGCCGGGTAAGGGGATTTGGACGGGCCAAGTGGCCCGATTTTGACGGACGGCACCGGAGCAATGACGCGCGCTGCATCGTCGGCTTGAAGCGGATCTTCCGTTGACAGCATGGACGCGCCTTGGGTCTGCTAGGCCTTTTACGCACCATGGCCGACAAATCCCTGCCCTTCACCCCAGCCCAACTGGAAGCCATCGCTTCCCAAGTGCCCACGCCTTTTCACCTCTATGACGAGGCGGCGATGCGCCGGAACGCCCGCGCCTTTTACCAGGCTTTTTCCTGGGTGCCGGGCGGGTTCATCAACCACTATGCGGTCAAGGCCCTGCCGAATCCCTACGTCCTCGAGGTCCTGAAGCAAGAAGGCCTGGGCGGCGACTGCTCGTCGCTGGCGGAGCTGCAGCTTTGCCAGGCAGTCGGAATCAAGGGGGAGGCGATCATCTTCACCTCCAATGACACGCCGGACTACGAGTTTCAGAAGGCCTATGAGCTCGGCGCGATCATCAACCTCGATGACATCAGCCACATCGCCTTCCTGGAAAAGAGCCTCGGCGGAAAACTGCCCGACATGCTGTGCTTCCGGTACAACCCCGGCCCGCTGAAGGAAGGGAACGCGATCATCGGCAAGCCCGAGGAGGCGAAGTACGGCTTCACCCGCGCGCAGCTGTTCGAGGGCTACCGCACGCTGCGCGACCGCGGCGTGAAGCGGTTTGGCCTGCACACGATGGTGGCCTCGAACGAGCTCAACCCCGACTACTTCGTCGGCACGGCCGAGATGCTCTTCGAGCTGGTGGTCGAGCTGAACCGCGAACTCGGGATCCGGTTCGAATATCTCAACCTCGGCGGCGGCATCGGCATTCCCTACCGACCGAACCAGACCGCCGTGGACCTCGCCGCGCTTGGCGCGAGGATCAAGGCAGTCTATGACCGCACGATTACGGCGGCCGGCCTCGGTCCGATCCGCATCGCGATGGAGTGCGGCCGGATGATCACGGGCCCGTACGGCTACCTCGTCACCCACGTGCTCCACAAGAAGGCGACGTACAAGGACTACGTCGGCCTCGACGCGTGCATGGCCAACCTGATGCGGCCGGGCATGTATGGTTCGTACCACCACATCACGGTTCCAGGAAAGGAGAACGGCCCGAAGAAGGTCTACGACGTCACGGGTTCGCTCTGCGAAAACAACGATAAGTTCGCGGTGGACCGGGAGATTTCCGACCCGGCGATCGGCGACCTGCTCGTGATCCACGACACGGGCGCGCACGGCCATGCGATGGGTTTCAATTACAACGGCAAGCTGCGCTCGGCCGAGGTGCTCTGGCAGGGCGGGGGCAAGTACAAGGTGATCCGACGCGCGGAGACGCTCGCCGATCATTTCGCGACGCTGGATTATCCGGGGCTGGGCTGAGGCTCGGGCGACGAATTTGTTTTACAGGAGGCAACGGAGGGAACGGAGAGGGTCAGGGCTGGGGAGTTGAACACCAAGAACGCGAAGTGAGCGAAGGACGGCAGGTTTGCTCCGATCTTTGCGGCGCTTTGCGGTCTTCGTGTTAGGGGCTCGGAAGGTTTTTCTCCCATCTCAGTTTCCTCCGCTACCTCCTGTAAATTGTCCGGTGGTTGGGTGACCGGTTTTCGTGTGCTTCGCGGTTAAAATTGAACCCTGTCTGGGCGCGCCGCGTTTTAGATGGATTTCCAGGGGCGTTGCCCCAAAAAGCGGGCGTCCTTTCAACGTCGCTTCCCTTCCCAACCATGCCCCCGCCCGTCGTCTGGCAGCAGCGCTGGCATCCGCTCCGCGAGGAATGGGTGCTCTTCACCTCGCATCGCGGCGGACGGCCCTGGATTGGCGATACGCACAAGCCCGCCGTGGCGGCGGTGCCCGGCTACGATCCGACCTGTGCGCTCTGCCCGGGCAACCGGCGCCTGCACGGCGAGAATCCCCGTTACCCGGGCACCTATTGTTTCACGAACGACCTGCCATGTTTTTCCGCGGAGGCGCCGGCACCCGTGGGGGGCGACGATTTTTACCGGACGCGCCCGGCGACCGGCACGGCCGAGGTGGTGTGCTACAGCCCAGACCACGCGAAGACGTTCGTCGACCTGACGGATGAGGAGTGCCGCGCGGTGGTGGACCTCTGGGCGGAGCGCACCGTGGTGCTGGGTGCCCGGGCGGACGTGGACCATGTGCTGATTTTTGAGAACAAGGGTTCGCTCGTCGGCACGTCGAACCCGCATCCGCACTGCCAGATTTACGCGGGCAACCTCATCTATGGGTTTACGGCGCGCGAAGTGGAGAGCGGGCGGAAGTTTTTTCAGGGCACGGGCCGTTGCCTCGGCCAGGAGATTCTCGCGCGCGAGGCGGCGGGGCCGCGGGTCATCACGCAAAACGACGCCTGGCTGGCCTGCGTGCCGTGGTTTGCGCGCTATGCCTACGAGGTGTTCATCCTGCCGAAGCGGCCGGCGGCCTCGCTGGCTGACCTCACGTCGGCCGAGCGGGCGTCGCTCGGGCTAATGGTGCGCGAGGTCGCCACGCGCTACGACAACCTCTGGCGGCTTCCGATGCCTTACGTGATGGCGGTGCACCAGGCGCCGTGCGACGGGCCGGACTATGCGTTTTATCCCTTTCACCTCGAGTTCCACCCGCCGCTGCGGAAGCCGGACACGATGAAGTACCTGGCGGGCCCGGAAATCGGCGGGGGGTCCATGACGAACGAGTCCGACCCGGACGAGAAGGCGGCGGAGCTGCGCGCGGTACCGTCGGTGCACTACAAACGTTCCTGACATTTTACAGGAGGTAACCGAGAAAACGGAGAAGACATTCCCCCGCCCCTCTGTTATCTCCGTTTCCTCCTGTGAAAACCAATCCTCGGCAGCTCGAACAAGCCCGTCAATTGCTCTGTGCATTGCAGGTCGACCTGCGCGACACGCTTATCGTGGCGCGGGTGCAGGGCGGGAAGTCGTTTGCGAAGATCGCGGCGGTCACCGCCGCCGACACCATCTACCAGGTCGATAAGATTTCGGAGGCGGCGATCTTCGCCTGGTTCGAGCGGCACTGGCCGCGCGCCTGGCCCGTCGAGCTGGTGATGGAGGGCGTGGAGGACGGCGAAGAGGTGACGTTTCCCCGCGGTACGCCGGTGGCGAAGACGGTCTTCAAGTGCATCCTCGACCCGATCGACGGCACGCGGAACCTGATGTACGACAAGCGCTCCGCCTGGGCGCTGGCGGCGCTGGCGCCGCAGCGCGGGGCCAGGACCCAACTCGGCGACATCGTGGTTGCGGCGATGACGGAGCTGCCCACGAGCAAGCAGTGGCGGGGCGACCAGATCAGCGCGGTGCGCGGCCGGGGCGTCGTGGCGCAGCTGCACGACCTGCGCACGGGCCGGCGCCGGCCGTTCAAGCTGCGGCCGTCGGCGGCGAAGCATTTCGAGCAGGGCTTCGCGTCGATCGCGAAGTTCTTCCCCGAGGGCAAGGCGTTGCTGGCGACGGTGGAGGAGGCGCTCTGGCGGGAACTCGGTGTGCTAGGGAAGAACGGCGGGCAGCTGGTGTTCGACGACCAGTACATTTCCACGGGTGGCCAGATTTATGAACTCGCGGTCGGACACGACCGGATGCTCGGCGACCTGCGGCCGCTGGCGTACGCGAAGCTGAAGCTCGGGAGCGCGTCGCTGTGCTGCCATCCCTACGACATCTGCACGGCGCTGATCCTGAGCGAGGCGGGCGGGATCGTCGAGACGCCGGAGGGCCGGCCGCTCGACGCGCTCCTCGACACGACCACGCCGGTGGTGTGGATGGGCTATGCGAATCCCACGCTGGCGCGCACGGTGCGGCCGGTGCTGCGGAAGCTGCTTAAAAAATATTTCTGAGTCTCCCGCGAATGGCGCGGATCAGCGCGAATTCGAACCTCAAGCCATTTTTAACCACAGATTTCACGGATGGACACGGATTCAATCGACGGAATTTTAAACCGGATGAAGTGGGTTTTATATTTGCGCCGATTCGCGAGATTCGCGGGTAAGGCTTGGTTATGAAGACGGTTTTCGGCGAGGCTCCGGGGCGGCTGGATTTCATGGGCGGCGTGGCGGACTACAGCGGGTCGCTGGTGCTCGAGATGCCCCTCTCGCGGACCACGCGCGTGACGCTCAAGGAACAGGCGGCGCGGGAGTGGGTTTTCACGAGTCCAACCGAAGGACGATGTGTCGTGGCGGTCGGAACGCCGCCGGCCGAGGTGCCGAAGTGGGTGCGTTATCCCTATGGCTGCCTCCTGCTGGCAGGCCGGGCCTGGCGCTGGCGGCCGCGGGCGGGGCTGGTGTTCTCCATCCGCTCACGGGTGCCGGTATCCATGGGGGTGAGCAGCAGTGCGGCGCTGGAGGTGGCAACGCTGCGGGCGCTGGAAAAACTCGCGGGCCGGCGCTTCACGGGCACGGCGCTGGCGCGGCTCGCGCAGCGCGCGGAAAATGAAATCGTCGGCGCGCCCTGCGGGCTGATGGACCAGCTGGCCTCGGCGCACGGCGTGCGCGGGGCGCTGCTGCCGATCCTGTGCCGGCCCGACGTACTGGGCGACCCGGTGCGGCTGCCGCCCGGAGTGGTGGCGGTTGGCTGGCCGAGCGGGGTGAAGCACGCGGTGACGGCGTCGCCGTATGCGACGGCGCGGGCAGGGGCGTTCATGGGCAAGAAGCTGATCGAACGCGCGACCGGGCGCCGGCTGGCGCATGCCGCCGAGCTTACGCCCGGGGAGGTGCGGTCGTTTTCAAACGCGGTGCTGCCGGAGGCGATCAGCGGCCGGGCGTTCCTGGCCCGGTGCGGAGGCGTGGATGATCCGCTGTCCCGGATCGATCCGGCCAAGGTTTATGGCGTGCGGGCGGCGGTGTCGTTTCCGGTGGAGGAGAGTTTCCGGTCGCAGGCCGTGGTCGCGCTCCTGCGCGGGGCGACCGCGAAGCACCGCGAGGAAATGCTCCGCGCCATGGGTGAACTGCTGTTCCAGTCGCATGCGGGGTATTCATCGATCGGGCTGGGTTGTCCCGAGACCGACGAGATGGTCGCGGCGGTGCGGGCACTGGGTCCGGCGCGGGGATTCTACGGGGCACGGGTGAGCGGCGGAGGCAGCGGCGGCACGGTGGTCGTGCTGCTGAAAAAGACCGCGATGGCGGAGTTGGCGCAGCTGGCGGCCCAGCTCCGGTTCAGCCGGGAAAAGCTGCCGTTGCTCCAATGAGGGCTGGCCACAAAAAGGCGCAAGGGAGATTCGAACCGGAGATCACCACGAAACACACTAAAAACACGAAAGGAATACCACCGGCAGGGATCAGAGGCAGCCCGGCATTTCATCGATCAATTTCCTGGTCCAAAGCCATGGGTTTCCTGAAACCTTCACCTTTCGGGCACTTGGTGTTTTTCGTGGTTAAATCCTGCTGAATCGTTTCGGCTAAGCTCCGAACTATCCGCTTTCCGGTATCCGCCCTCCGCAATTTCCCCATGAACATCATCGGCCTTGATATTGGCGGCACCAAATGCGCCCTCAGCGTGCCGGCCGGCCCGGACGGGGTGCGCGAGGTGGTGCGGTTCGCGACCACGGATGTACGCGGGACGCTCGACCGGCTGTTCGCGGAGGTGGCGGCGCTGGCGCCGTCGCGGGACACGGTCTTCGGCGTGTCGTGCGGCGGACCGCTGGACAGTGCCAGGGGACTGATCCTGTCGCCGCCGAACCTGCCGGGCTGGGACCGCATCGCGATTTGTTCACTGCTGACGGAGCGGTTCGGCGGGCGGGCGTTCCTGATGAACGATGCCAACGCGTGCGCGCTGGCGGAATGGCAGTTCGGGGCGGGGCGGGGCTGCCAGAGCATGATGTTCCTGACGATGGGCACGGGCATGGGCTCGGGGCTGATCCTCGACGGCCGGCTCTACGAAGGCGTGTCGGGCAACGCGGGCGAGGTCGGCCACATGCGGATGGCGGCGGACGGCCCGGTGGGCTATGGCAAGGCGGGCTCGTTCGAGGGGTTTTGCTCCGGGGGCGGCATCGCGCAGCTGGCCCGGCGGCGGGTGGCGGAATTTGCAGGCGAAAGTGTGCTGAAGAAACTAGCGGCGGACCAGCTCACGGCGCGCGCGGTGGGAGTCGCGGCGGAGGCGGGCGACGCACTGGCGCTGGCGCTCTGGCGCGAGGTGGGCGAGCGGCTCGGCGAGGCGCTGGCGGTTTTCATCGATGTGCTGAATCCCGGGCGGATTGTGATCGGCAGCATTTACCAGCGGTGCGAGCGGTTCATCGCCCCGGCGATGAACACGGTGATCGCGCGCGAGGCGCTGCCCGCGAGTGCGCGCGACTGCGTCGTCGTGCCGGCGAAACTGGGGGATGAGATCGGCGCGTGCGCGGCGGTGGCCATCGCGCGGTATCATGGTTAGGACAGCGGCTCGGATTTTTTGCCCGCGAATCGACGCGAATGAAACCGAATTTGGAGCCAGGCTGGGAAGAACCGGGTCGAATTTAACCACGAAAGACACCCAACACACGAAAGGAGAAAGCTTCAGAAACCCCCAATATCTTGGACCGTACCCGGGTCGTGGGATGGCTGCCTTTCGTACGTTTAGTGTTTTTCGTGGTAATGGATCAGAGTTAGTTTCGAACTTAATTGGTGCCAGTGAGCGTGCATTCGCGGGTAAAATTCCGGTTTCGGGAGGCCTCCATGTGATTATTCCGCGGGAAAACTGGCGTACGACCTGCTTTTGCCATGACAGCCGCGGGGGCCTGCCTACGGTCGGCGCAGTGCTGCGTGTGCCGCCCGTCCGGTTCAAATTCCCGTGAATCCCAACCACCAATCCCGCCGCGATTTCCTGCAAAGCGCCTCGCTGCTGGCCGCGGCCCTGCCGCTGGCCGGCGTGCGGCTGGGTGCCGCTGAATCTTCTTCCATGACTCCGACCACTGCCTCCTCTCCCAAACTCCATCGCGGTCTGCTGTTTGACGCAGCCGACCAGCCGCGCATCAGCGCGAATACCAAGGATCCGCGGTTCGCGGAACTCTGGAAGACCATGCTCGAGGGGGACATTGCCGCCGACACCGAGTTTCTCGAGCACAAGCTGAAGTTCACCAATCACGTGATCGACCTGCTCCGCCTGCAGAAGATCATGGAGCGCTCGTCGTTCATTTATTTCGTGAACCGCGATCCCGCGAACCTCGCGCTCGCCAAGCTCGCGATGCGCAAGATGACGGAATTCCCGGAATGGGACAGTTTCGTGGAGGGCGGCCGGCAGGTGCTGGCGCTGCAGCGCGCCAGCGAGGGCACGGTGGCGCTGCTGCTGACGATGGACTTCCTGGGCGACGCCGTGACGCCGGCCGAGCGTGAGGCGGTGGAACAGGCGATCCTGGCGAAGGGCATCCCGGCGTGCCATGCGACGGTCTACGGCCTGAAGTATCCCGACCGGGTGCAGGGCTGGGGCTGGAATCCGCGCAGCGAGGTGGACGAGTTCCGCAACATCAGCCTCAAACGCTGGCCGATCATCCTCAACGCAACGAACCTCAAAATCATCCCGACGGCGTCACTCGGCATCGCGGCCTGCTATTTCCGCGGACGGCTGCCCCAGGCAGAAAGCTGGCTGGAGCTGGCGCGCTCGAGCGCGAAGTCGTTCTCCACGATGTACGGCAGCGACGGCTGCTACGACGAGGGGGTGAGCTACTGGGGCTACACGACGCTGTACCTGGCGCTGTTCGCCGAGACGCTGTGGCGGACGCAGGGCATCGACGACCGCCAGCTCATCAACTATCCGGGCTCGGTGCGGTACGCGCTGGCCATGACCCTCCCGCGGCTCGACGACCACCGCAAGATGACGGATTTCACGCACGTGCAGGGCTTCATCATGCCGGTGGTCAAGCCGGGGTTCGACATCGTGAACTTCGGCGACGCGAACGGCGCGGTGGACGTGTCGGTGGCAGCGTGGGTGCGCCGCACGCACGGGGACGAGCTTTCGCAGTACGTAGCGCGCGAGATCGGCGAGGCCAAGTTCCACTACGGGATGATTTGGTACGACCCGACGGCCTCCGAGGTCGCACCCGAGCCCGCGCTGCTGGATCACCGCATGGCCAACGACCTGGTCGTGTCTCGCACCGGCTGGCATGCGCCCGACAACGTGCTGGCGCTGCGCAGCGGCGGTCCGGGCAACCATGAGCATGCGGACCGCAACAGCGTCATCTTCAAGGCCTATGGCGAGCGCCTGCTGCACGATCCGTTTCGCGCGGCGTATGTCCGGACGCAGCCGCGCTGGCTGCTGCGCCTGACCGAGGCACACACGGCGGTACTGATCAACGGGAAGGGCCACCAGTACCACGACGGCAGCGAGGGCACGAACGCCTCGTGGGCGATGGCGGCCGTGACCGATTTCCGCACCGGACCGGGCTGGATGACGGTGACCAGTGACGCGACCGATGCGTACCAACTGGTCAACGCGACGGTGACGCGCGTGCACCGCACGCTGGTCTATCTCAAGCCCGATATCGTCGTCTTTCTCGACCGCGTCGCGCTCAAGGACGCAAAGGCGTCGGTGCAGGTGCGGTTCCAGGCATTCAACGAGGACCTCGCCGGCCGGGTCACGGTGGAGGGCGATGACTTCACGATCACGCGGCCGCATGCGACGCTGCTGGGCCGCGTGGCGCCCGCGGCGGGGCGGACGGTCATCGCGAGCAAGCTCAACCTCGAGGAGAAGGACGGCATCTATCCGTTTGCCGAGGTCCAGTCGGCGGAATCCGCCGAGCATGAAATCCTCACGGTGTGCAGCGCCCAGCCCAAGGGCGGCACGCACGGCCGGCTGCAGGTCACGTCGTCGGCCGGCCAGTGGCGGGTGCAGGGCACGCATGGCGGACTGGCGGTGGAGGTGAGCCTCGCGGCGACGGCCAACGGTGCGCCGGTGATCAAGATAGCCTGAGCTGGGAAGCTCGAAGGATGAAGTTCGAAATTCGAAAACAAACCTTGGAAAACAGAAGGGCTCGGATGAGCGGTTTGACGCGCGGGAAAATATCGGGGCCGAATTCCTGACCCTTCCTCGAATTTCGGATTTCTGCCGATGCCTACCTTCAACACCGTCAACGCGATCGACTATGTCCTGATCGCGCTCTATTTCGTCATCGTCATCTGGGTGGGGTTTTACGCGGCGCGGAAGAACAAGGGCACGGACGATTTTTTCAAGGCGAGCGGGCAGGTGCCGTGGTTCATGGCGGGGGTGTCGAGCTGGGTGGCGGGGTTTTCCGCGTTCATGTTCGTGGCGGCGGCGGGTTACACCTACAAGCACGGCTCGGGCGCGCTGATCATCTTCACTGGGGCGTTCTGGGCCTACCTGGCCGGCTATTTCTATTTCGCGCCGATGTGGCGGCGCGCGCGGATCGCGGCGCCGCTGGAGTTCCTGACGCGGCGGTATTCGCCCTCGACCACGTATTTCTACACGGTCACGGCCATCGTGCCCCAGATCGTCGGCGTGGCGCAGGGGCTGTACATCCTGTGCATCTTCGTGTCGGCGGCGCTCGGATTTGACCGGCAGGCCTTCGGGTTCATGGGTGTTTCACTCACGGGACTGCAGGCCACGATGCTGGTCGTCGGCGCGGTGATGATCCTCTACAGTGTGGTCGGCGGCCTCTGGGCGGCGGTACTGTCGGACGCGATCCAGGGCGTGATCATCCTGGTGATGTCATTGATCATCCTGCCCGTTTCCCTGGCCTACGTGGGCCAGGGCGGCGGCCTCCTGGCCGGCGTGAAGCGCCTGGTGCACGAACTGCCCCACGACTATCTGGTGCCCAGCGGGCAGCCGGTGGAGTTCTGGTTCCTCTCGGCGTACCTGATCAGCGGGCTGCTCGGCTACAACGTCGCCTGGCATTTTGCGCAGCGCTACAACAGCGTGCCGAGCGAGCGGGATGCCAAGAAGATGGCGATGCTGGGGGCGTGGCTCTCGCTGATCGGCCCGCTGATGTGGACCCTGCCCGTGATGGGGGCGAAGTTGATCTTCCCGGACATGCACGCGCTGTGGCCGAACCTGCAGGCGCCGGAGGAGGCCTCGTTTGTCAGCCTCGCCATGCTGCTGCTGCCGCACGGCATGGTCGGCTTTGTGGTCGCGGCGATCCTGTCGGCGACGCTCGGCCAGGCGAACGACGCGTTCAACTGGCTGTCGGCGGCGGTGACGAAGGATGTCTATGTACCGCTGCGCAAGCGGCTGGGCTTCGCGCCGGCGTCGGACCTGCACCAGATGCGCACCGCGCAGGTGACGATGCTGGTGATCGGGGTGAGCGGCGTGGCGCTGGCCTTCGTGATCTCGAAGCTCGGCGGCGCGTTCGCCTTCGGCCTGAAATACTACTCGATCGTCGGCCCGAGCTTCAGCATGCCCGTGGCGCTCGGGCTGATCTACCGGAAGACGCCCTGGTGGTCGGGCACCGCCGCGTGCGCGGCGGGGTTTGCCACGACCTTCGTGATGCTGTGGCTGGACCCGTGGCCGGGCCAGGACTATGCGCGCAATGTGCTCAGCGCCGTGGTTGGCTCGACGGTGGTGTTCGTGATCTCGGCTTGGTTCTGGCGGCCGGACGACCCGAAGAGCGCCGGGGCCATCCGGCTCGACCGCGATCTGCGGACGCCGGTGGTGGAGGACAACCGTCCGGGCGGCCACGGCGCGATGCAGGTGTACGCCGTGATCGGCAACCTGAGCCTGATCATCGGGCTGGTGCTGCTGGCCTGCTGGTTCGTGCCGGCGACGCGGGTGGCGCCGGCGTTCATCAACGTGATCGGCGGCGGCCTCCTGATCGCGATCGGGCTGGCCCTGCGGTGGGTGGCCAAGCCGCCAGGCGGCAAGTTCGAAGGTTGAAGCGCGAGATCCGAGGGAGACGGAAAATCTCAAAGATGAAAACCAATCCAGGCCCGGCCGATCCGCGAGTTCCGTGATCCGGCGAGATCGGCGACCGCCATGGTTACGAATTTCGAATTTTAACCTTCGGATTTCCGCATGCCGGCCATCAATACGGTCAACGGGATCGATTACGGGCTGATTGCGCTCTATCTGGGGGTGATCGTCTGGGTGGGGTTCTACTCGGCGCGGCAGAACCGGAACTCGGACGATTATTTCCGCGGGGGCGGCAAGGTGCCGTGGGTGCTGGCGGGCGTGTCGAACTGGGTGAGCGGATTCTCGACTTACATGTTCGTGGTCGCCGCGGGCTTCGCCTACCGGAACGGGCTCGGCTCGCTCCTCCTTTATACCTCGGGGTGCTGGGGCTACCTGATCGGCTACCGTTGGATCGTACCGCTGTGGCGTCGCACGCGGATCGAGGCGCCGTTCGAGTTCCTGACACGGCGGTATTCCCCCTCGACGACGTGGTTCTACTCGGTGATGTCCATCCCGCCGCAGGTGGCGGGACTGGGGCAGGGCATCTACATCCTGTGCATTTTCGGCTCCACGGCGCTGGGGTTCAACAACGCCACGTTTCACTTCGCCGGCATCGCCCTGGCCGGGTGGCAGCTGTGCATCCTGATCATCGGCGCCGTGCTGATCCTTTACTCGATGGCGGGGGGATTCTGGGCGGCGGTGCTGAGCGACTCGATCCAGAGCATGATCATCCTGGTCATGACGCTGATCATCTGTCACGTGGCCTACCTTTATCTGGGCCACGGTGACGGACTGGCGGCGGGATTCCGTCGGATGGTGCACGAGGTCCCAGCGGGCTACCTCACGGCGCTGAACGGCCCGCTCCAGTCATGGGTGTTCATCGTGGCGTGGGTGATTAGCGGGATCATCGGCTACAATTTCAACTGGTCCATGGTACAGCGCTACCAGTCGGTCGCGGATGAACGCGGGGCGCGGAAGATGGCGCTGCTCTGCGCGGTGCTGATCGTGGTCGGGCCGCTGATGTGGGTGCTGCCGTCGATGGCGTCGCGGGTGATCTTCCCGGACATCGCGACGGCGTGGCCGGCGTTTCCGGAGCCGACGGAGGCCTCGTTCGTCGGGCTGGCGCTCACGCTGCTGCCGCACGGGCTGATCGGATTCGTGGTGTCGGCGATCCTGTCCGCCACGCTGGGCGCGGACAACGCCACGCTCAACTGGCTCTCGGCGACCATGACGCACGACCTGTACGTGCCGGCGCGGCAGCGGCTCGGGTTCCAACCGGCGGGCGACCGCCACAAGCTCAAGGTGGCGCGCTGGACGATGTTCGCCCTCGGGGTGCTCGGGGTGGTCGTGGCGTTCCAGGTGCCGCGGTTTGGCGGGGCCTTCAAGTTTGTGGCGGTGCTGTCCTCGATCATCGCCGGTTTCATGATGCCGGTCGGGCTGGGACTGATCTACCGGAAGACCCCGTGGTGGTCGGGCATGGCGGCGTGCGCGGCCTTTCTCGTTGCGGTGCTGGTCTGCATCCTGGCCGGGTGGGGGGCGGGCCGGGCGTTTGAGCGCAACATGTTCCTGGCGGTGGGCGTGACCAGCGCGGTGTTCTTCGGCTCGGCCTACTGGTGGGATCCGGCCAACCCGCGTCACGCGGAAATCCTCCGGCTCGACACCGACCTGCGCACGCCGGTGGTGTCCACGGCCGGGGGCGACGAGACGGTCCGGCGGGGAGGACTGAAGTTCTTCCTGATGCTGGGCCGGCTGTGCTACGTCTTCGGCGGGGTGCTGCTGGCGTGCCGCCTGGTGGTGCCGTCCACGGCCCTCGTCTCCTCGAATCTCAACGTCGTGGCCGGCGCGCTGCTGCTGGCGCTGGGCTGGATTTTGTGCAGGGTAGGCCAGTCATAAACTTCCTTTTGTCCTTTCCAGTCAGGACGAATGAGCCCTAATCCGCCGCCGCCATTCCGCCATGAATCCCGTCAAAATCCCGACCCAGCATTACCAGCAGTTCGATGCCGACTACGCACGTGACGTGCCCGCAGAAGGCTACGGCGGGTGGAAGCGCGCCGAGATCGACTTCTCGCCCGCGCACACCGCGGTCGTGGTCATGCATGCGTGGGAGTGCGGCACGATGGAGGACTGGCCGGGCTGGCGGCGCTGCGTGGAATATCACCCGCGGGCGCTGAAAATCCTGGCGGAGGTTTTTCCGCCGCTGCTCGGCGCAGTGCGCGCCTCGACCCTGCCGCTGTTTCATGTGGTGGGTGGCCGTGACTACTACTCCCATCTGCCGGGCTACCAAAACACGCTGAAGCTGGCCGGGCCCTCGCCGAAGTACGAGCAGGTGACGAAGGACCCGGTGTACGACCGGCTGCAGGATTTCCGCGGGAAGAACGTCTTTGTGGGCGAGCGCAACCGGCCCGATGTCGATGCCGGCTGGAAGTTTCTCGACTTCGCGCCCGAGGCCCGGCCGGTGGGCGACGAGCCGATCGCCGAGGATGGCCATCAGCTTGCGGCGGTGTGCCGGGCACACGGCATCAATCACCTCGTCTACATCGGCTTCGCGATCAACTGGTGCCTGCTGATGTCGCCGGGCGGCATGGTGGACATGGGCCGCTATGGCGTGCTGTGCTCGACGATTCCCGAAGCGGTAACGGCCGTGGAAAATGCCGCGACGGCGCGGGAGGAGCGCGAGAAGGCGCAGGCGCTGTGGCGCGTGAGCATCAATTCCGGGTTCATCTTCGGATTGGATGATTTCACCAAGATGGTGAAGGCGCTGCCGCGGAGATGAGGTTTGGGATTAACTGCGAAGAGCGCAAAGGGCGCGAAGCACAAACCGCGAGGACCCGATTTGCCTGGCGGCGCGCTCTTTGCGCTCTTGGCGGTTAATTTTCAGGCCTGCTGCGAGGCTTCGCGCAGGAGGGTGCGGTCGTCCGCGCGGTCGCCTTCGTTGCTGGGCAACGGTGGCACATAGACGTAGCCCGGGTCCTCGCGCTGGCGACGTAGGATCGGGAGCAGTTCCTGCCAGGTGGCCCAGAGGCCATGCGGGGCGGGCGGAAGGTCATGCGCGATGGCGGCCCGCAGCCGGGGCAGGTTGTAGAAGGGCACGGCGGGAAACATGTGGTGCTCCACGTGGTACTGCATGTTCCAGTAGAAGAAGGCCGGCAGCCAGCTGCAGGTGTAGGTGCGGCAGCAGAGGCGGAAGTCGGGCGTGTTCGGCGAGAGGCCGACATGCTGGGCGGCGCCGCAGAGCACGACCAGCCAGCCGCAGTAGAGGCAGCCGAGGTTGACGATGACGATCAGGAACCAGTGGCCGGTAAGGATGAAGAGGGCGGCGAGGGCGAGGTGGCCGAAGAGGACGACGCGGGCCCAGCGGATGATCTCGCGGCGCTGCTCGACGTTGGATTCCGGCACGACCTGCTGGAGCCACTTGGCCCGGAAGAAGCCGTCCTTGGTCAGGTCGCCGCAGGCCGCGGCGATCCAGAAGCGAAAGAGTTTGAGCATGCCGGTGGGACTGAAGGTGAGCGCGGTGACGACGAATCTCACCCCATGCCAGTCGAGGCCCTGCGGCAGCACGACTTCGCCGTCATAGTCCGCATGCGTCGTGGTCTGGTGATGCCGGATGTGGCTGGCCCGGTAGCCCGTCGGATCGAACCAGCCGAGGAAGGAGTAGACCCTCAAAAAAAACGCATTCCAAAATTGCGTGGCAAACGGAGTCTTGTGGCAGAGCTCGTGGCAGGCGATCCCGCCGAAGAAACTGCCGTTGGTACCGTGGACAAAGAGCGCGAGCAGCAGGAGCGGCAGCGCCCAATGCCACGTGTCGGCGTGGACCCGCAGGAAGGCGAGGTAGGCCAGCGTGCCGGTGACGGCGAAGAGCAGCAACTGCGACCCGGCCTGGAGGAAGCCGCGCGCGTCGCTTTTGCGCATGAGCTCGCTCATGACCGCCTTGTCCACTTTGCAACGGTACCAGTTGATTTTGATTTGCTCGGTCATCGGGGTAAGGAATCGCTGGCGGCGCGGGGCGCCGGAATGGCATGACGGTGAGCCGGCGGCCGGATCACGGCAAATCAATGTAGCGCAGTTTCCACCGGGTGCCGAAGAACAGGCGACGGCCGACCAACGGGCCGGTGACGTCGATCTCGCCGTCCGGGATCCGCCAGGCCGACGAAACGCCGCAGGTGTCGGGATTTACCCGGTAGACCCCGCTGGCGAGTACGAGGTAGACGGTGCCGTCGCCGGCGAGGCGCAGACTGTCGACGCTGAATTTGGGCGTCAGGCCGAACGCGGCGGGGACCACGGCGGAGGCGACGATGCGCCGCCGGGCGGGATCGAGCAGGGCGACCGTGGTCGGGGCGGGTTGGGCGGAGTAGTCCTTGATGAGGTAGGCTGGGCGGCAGCTGAGGGCGTAGACCAAGCCGTCATGGCCGGCGGGGACCAGGGAGCAGACATCGGCCAGGTCCTTGAGGCCAAAATCACCGGCTTGCACCAGCTGATCGCGGGCGGGGTCCCACAACGCGAAGGCGCCCGCCGGGCGCTGCACGGCGACGCCGCTGCCGGGTTCCGTGCCCAGGCCGACGAGGAGCTGTTTCAGCTCCGGCAGCCAGAGCAGGCAGTTGGGCGAGGTGTCGGGCACAACCTCGCGGTGCAGGCCGCGATGGCCGGTCTTCGGATCATACCAGCCAAGCGGGCCGCCGCGGATTCCGTAATTCGGGGCGGCGCCGATCCAGATTTTGCCGTCCGGGGTCACGGCCATCGCGTGCGGACGGTAGGCGATTTCCTTCGGGTCGAGCGGGCCGATGTCGAGCGGGTTGCTGCCGGGTCCGAGGCCGAAGCGGTAGGGCAGTTTCGGATCGTAGAGCGAAATGCGGGCGGCGGGATATGAGGCCAGGGCGATGAGTCCGTCACCGTAGGCGGCCATGGAATACGCCTCACCGAGCGAGAGGCTGCACTGGCCCAGGTTGACGAGGCCGGTCCCATCCCATTCGCAGCGGAAAAGGTGCTCGGGCAGGATGCTGGAGCCGTAGACCCGGTGGTCGGGCCCGAGCCCGATCATGAAGAGCTCGGTGCCGCCGCCGACCCAGTCGAGTGTGAGGTGCCGGGTGGGAATCGAGGGGTCGGTGTTGGTGAGGTCGAGTTTGCGCGGGGCGCCGCCATCCTCAGTGAAGGCTGCGCGCCAGCCGCCGGGCATGGTGAGGTCGACCTGGTAGCCGTGCTTGTAGGTGGCGTGGATGCCCGGCATCTGGTCCGGCACGGTGTCGACCGGCGTCGCGGTCATGCCTTGCAGGCGGAATTTGCCCATGTCGCTGTCGAGATAGAGCAGGCCGTCGGTGCCCTTGAAAAAAAGGAAGCGGCGCTCGGGATTGTTGGGGTCATCGAGGACCGGGCCGACCGGCACATGCGCGCCGGTCTTCGGATCGAACATGATGAGGTGATAGCGGGTGGTCTTGGTCTGCGCCGCGATGGTGCCGTCGTCGCCGCACAGCGGATAGAGGTACTTGTCCGTTTCATCCAGGCGGCCGTAACGCTTGAATTCGCCCGTGATGGGATCGAAGCGGGTGAGGCAGGCCGCGGGGTACGCGCCGATCCAGATGCCGCCGTCGGGCGCTTCCTGGATGCCGGTGGGGAAGGTCGCTGAGCCCGGGTCGATGGAGCCGAGGTCCTCGACCCCGCGCTCGGGATGCGCCGGATCGAAACGGTGGAGGCGTCCGTCCCAGGACGATCCCAAGTAGAGGATGCCCGTGCGGAGGCTGCGCATGGAGCAGATCGGGTAGTCGGCGTCCTTGGCCTGGGCGTTGAATTGCCGGCAGTGGCCGGTCGCGAGGTCGACTTCAAAGACAAACAGGCCGCCGTTGTTCTGGCCCATGGAGCCGAGCAGCGAGGGCCGGCCGTCGGCGGACCGGCCCGGATGGAGCCGGACCCAATTGACGCCTTTTACCGGGATGCCGATTTCGTGCAGGTCAGACGCGGAGGTGAGGAAAGAGGAGATCATGAGGCAAACGGGCAGAGTGAGACGATGCAGGAGATTCATGACTGAACGACAAATGAGTTTACGGCAGTGTCAGGGTCCGGAGGCGCCAGCCGGTCGCGAAGTAGAAGGTCCGGCCGATCCACGGTCCGGCGGTGTCCAGTTGGTCGCCGACGGGGGCGCGCCAGACGACTTCCAGGTCGCAGGTGCCGGGTTTCACCCGGTAGAGCACGCGTTCCGTGATGCCGTAGGTGGCGTCGGGTCCGCGGAAGAGGGAGAACTGGACCTGTTCGGGCATCCGGCCGAAGCCCGCGGGGAGCGGAGTTTCGGCGATGACCGTCCGCGTGGCGGGATCGATCAGCGCGACCCGGGTCGCGCCGGCGGCAGCGGCTCCGAGTTGGTCGGAGGTGTAGCGCGTATGGCCGAGCAGGGCGTAAACTTGGCCGTGGTCCGCCGGAGTGAGCGCAATCACATCCGGCATGTCCTTGATCCCGAAGTCGCCGGTGTAGAGCGGCTGATCGTTGATCGGATCCCAGAGCACGAACGCGCCATGCCGGGCCTTCGACCGGGTGCCCGTACCGCCCTCGATGCTCATGCCGACGAGCAGCTGCTTCGGGCCGGGCAGCCACAGCAGCGAAAAAGGCGAGCAATCCGGGATCAGGTTGCGGTGGCTGCCGGAGGCGAGGGTCTTGGGGTCGAGCCAGGTGAGCGTGCCGCCCCAGGTGCCGTAGTCGGGCAGGTTGGCCGCCCACATCCGCTCATGCACGACGGTGCCGTCGAGTTTCGCCAGGGTGGGGACGATGGCCATGCCGATGGGCCGGATGCCGACCTCGTCGAGCCGACCGATGTCGCGCGGGTTTCCATCGGAATCGGCGCCGAAGCGCCACGGCCGGCGCGGATCGTAGAGGGAAATGTTGGCGTGCGGATAGGAGCCGAACACCATCGTGCCGTCGCTGAAGTTGCCGATGGTGTAGGCCTCGCCGAGCATGAGGCTGCAGCGGCCCAGGTTGATCATCCCGGAGCCGTCGGGCGCGCAGCGGAAAATGTGCTCGGGCAGGAAACTCGAGCCGTACAGGTTGCCGTCCGGACCCAGATGCACGACGAAGAGGTTTGTGCCCCGGCCCTGCCAGTCGAGCGGGAGGATGCGCGTGGCGACGGTCGGGTTCGTGCTGGTAAGGCGGATTTTCCGGAACGTGCCCGCGCCCTCATCGCCGTCATCCCACTGGGCGACGGAGCCGTCGGGCATGGGCACCGCATCGCGGAACGGAATCGCCTGAATTCCGGCCGCATAGAACGGCGGCAGGGGGGACGGTACATAGGTGACGGGTTCCAGCCGGTCGCCCTGCACGCGGAAATTACCGGTGTGGGTCTCAAGGTAGAGCAAACCGTCGAGGCCCTTGTAGAAGAGGAGCCGCTTGGTTTTGTCCTCGGGCGAGGTCACGGGCCCGACAGTTTTCTGCGCGCCGGTCTTTGGATCGATAACAATGAGGTGCGGATGCACGACCCGGGTAAGGGCGGCGAGAGTGCCGTCGGCGCCGGCCAGCGGGTAGAGATATTTGTCCACGGTATCCACCATCCCGAAGCGGGTGAACCGGCTGGTGGCCGGATCGAAGCGGGTGAGGGAGCAGTCGGGATAACCGCCGATCCAGATGAGGCCGTCGGGCGTCTCGGCTATGCCGGTGGGAAAGGTGGCATGGTCGCCGTCGATGGCGCCGAGGTCCTCGAGTCCGCGGTCGGAATGCGCGGGATCGTAGCGGAGAAGATGGCCGTCGGTGTGCGAGCCGAGGTAGAGCACACCGGTGCGCGGGCTCCGGAAAGAGGCGGTGGGATACTGCTGCTTGCCCGAGGGGGCGTTGAACTGCCGGCAGTGGCCGGTGGCGAGATCGATATCGAGGACGAAAAGGCCGCCGTTGTTCTGGCCCATGGAGGCGAGCAACGAGGGCTTGCCATCGGGGCCGCGGCCCGGGTGGAGGCGGACCCAGTTGACGGCCTTCACAGGCACGCCGAGGTCGCGGACGATGGGTTCGGCGGCGAGGAGCGCGGCGAAGGAGGCGCAGAGCAGGCCAAGGATACGCAGGGGAATCATATGCGGGAGGGGGCGAAGACGGGAATGGGACACAGCGCCTTTCGGGCCGGCACATGGACTGATTTCGTCATAAGCAGGCAAGCTCCGCCGGACGCGAGCGGCAACGTGGTTTTTGTGTTTATTCAACCGGCTGCGGGTGTGCGGTGATGGTGCGGGTGACCCGGTCGAAGGATCCCCGGGTTCCGCCCGATTCATTTCGCCGTCCTTTGGTTTCGCTCAGGATGACGGCAGGCAAGGCTGCCACTCAGGCCCCGGGCGGATGCCTGATTTCTGATTTGTCATTCACGGCGCATGGTAAAATGACTGTGGCATGACTGCTCCCGCCCTCCGTCCGCGTCCGGTTCCAGGCCTTGGCTTCCAAGCCATCGGCGTCGAGGAGGAGACCTTGGTCCTCGACGTGCTGCGCCGGAAGGAGCCGTTCCGCTACTACGGGGTGGATCCGGCCAGGCCGCCGCCGATGACCGCTCAGCTGGAAAAGGAATTCCGCGAGTACATCGGCACGGATTACGCGCTGGCGGTGACCAGCGGGTCGGCGGCGCTCGAGGTGGCGATGGCGGCGTGCGGCATCGGGCCGGGCGACGAGGTGATCGTCACGGCGTGGAGCTGGATCGCGTGTTTCACCACCATCGTGCGGGTGGGCGCGCGGCCGGTGCTGGCCGAGATCGACGAATCGCTGAACCTGGACCCAAAGGAGATCGCCCGCCTGACCACGCCGAAGACCCGCGCCGTGATCGTGGTGCATTACCAGGGGGTGGCCGCCGCGATGGAACCGATCGAGCTCGAGGCGCACCGCCGCGGGCTCTACGTGATCGAGGATTGCGCGCAGTCACTCGGGACGCGCTACCGGGGCCGGCAGATCGGGACGTGGAGCGACATCGCGACCTACAGCTTCCAGTACAACAAGGTCGCGACCTCGGGCGAGGGCGGCATGATTGTGACGCGGGACCAGCGGCTCTACGAGCGCGCGGTACGGATGAGCGACCTGGGCAGCTACCGGCCGGTGCACGCTGCGCAGGTGCCGGCGAAGGAGCCGGCGTTTGCCGGCGGGCAGTTCCGCATGTCAGAGCTGACGGCGGCGGTCGCCCTCGCGCAGTTGCGCAAGGTGGACCGGATCCGGGCGCATTGCCGCGCGCTGCAGGCGCGCATTGTCCCGCGGCTCCAGGGCCTGCAGGGCCTGAGGCTGCGCCCGGTGGCGGACCCGGCGGGGGATTTCGGGTTTGAGCCCTATTTGCTGCTGGATGATCCGGCGCGGGTGGGGCCGTTCCGGGACAAGCTGGACGCGCGCAATGTCAACTGCGGCCAGCGCACCGGGACCTACCCCCAGTACAACCGGGATTATGTGAAGACCGGCCTCGCCCATGCGCCAGCGGCGTCGCCTTTCCGGGAGTTCAAGGACTGGCCCGCACCCGGTTACCGGGCGGAGGATTTTCCGCGGACGGAGAACCTGACGAAGCGCTTCATCGCGCTGCCACTGGGCTGGCTCTATACCGAGGCGGATGCCGACTACATCGCGGACGCGGTGCTGGCCGTGCACCGCGAGATGTTCGGCTGAGTGGAATCAGCGCCTTGGCGCTTAATTTTCCAGCCTCATTGCCAGGCCGCTACCGGGAAACCTTGGCGGCGCTCACGTGGCGCGGAAGTTGCCCTTTTCCAGGGGAAAGATCGGGCGGCCGAGACGTTTGGAACTCACGCGCTCGAGCTCGAGGGCGACGGTGTAGTTGTGGGTGACGAACCGCAGGAATTCGACCCGGGAGATGCTCAGGCAACGGGTGCCCTGCCTGGCGCTGACGCGCGCGTTGGACGTGCTGTTTTGCAGCAGGCCGATTTCGCCAAAGAAATCCCCCGCATGGATCACGGCCACGCGCCGGGCGCTGCGGCTGACCAGGGCATCGCGCTCGAAGATGATGAAAAACTCCTGATTGAACTGGTCCTCGGGGAAAATGACCCCGCCATCGGGAAAGTCGGTGATAGTGGAGAGATGGGCGAAGCGCTCGACCGCCTGGATGTGCCAGTTTTGGCACAGGGAAGTCCGGCGGAGGAACGGGAGCTTCAGGATGGTGTTGCTGAGCGTGGAGCGGAGCATGCGGTGGACGGCGATCTCCTCGGCCGCCGCCCGATCCAGCGTGAGCAGGGTCACGGGGCTCAGGGTCCGGACGAAGTAGTCCGGATGCTTGGGATCCGCGAGGTCCTGGAGCCCGACCACATCGCCCTCGGCGAGCACCTGGGCGCGGCGGAGGCGGCCGGAAGGCAGGCGGCGATACAGGCCGACCGTGCCGCTCACAATCAGGGAGACCTGCACGGGCACCCCGCCGTATTCCGGCAAGGGCTGCCAGGCGCCATGGTGCGTGGTCTGCATGGCGCGCGCGAGCTGCTGGCGCTCCGGCGGCGGCAGCGAGCGGAACAGCGGGGAGTCGGCCACGGCCTTGAGCCGGGCTCCCTCCAACAGGACGAGTTTCCTGCCGCTCCACCAGCGCTGCTTCCAGAGCCGGAAACCGCGGCGCAGTGCCCGGGCGTGACGCCGGAGGAAATAATAAGACTCCCAGGCGAAATAACCCGCGCCCAGTGCCGCCAGCGACGCACCGATGGCAAGGGCGACGCGACTGCCGTTGGTTTCCCAGAATCCAAGGGTCCACGGTGGCGTATCGGTCAGCCGGCCGCCGGCATAGATCAGGGCCAGGGTCCAGATCACCCCGTAGGCGACGCGGACCCAGGTGTCGGGATGCCGCAGGGCGAGCCGGAGCGTCCGCCAGCGTATCTGCGGCCTTTGGTTGGGCAGGAAAATGTACGAGTGTTCCGCGTCGCTGAGCCGGACCTTGTGACTGAAGCGGAAAAGGGTGTAGAAATGTCCGCCGAAGATCGGCCGCAGGTTGATGATCAGCGCGAGCAGGGGAAAGAAACTCCAGGCCGGTTTCTGCCAGGTCATGATGCCGGCGGCGGCGGCCAGGATGGCGGACCGGGCCATGACGACCGCCTGCTTGGCTTGGATCGACAGCATCACGACATCGCCCGTATCCACTTCGAAACAGGGGGGCAGGCTCCACCAGTTCCACCGGGGGCGGTACACTTCCCCGCCGCCGCCACGGACGATGCAGGCGGCCAGGGCCGCTCCCAGGCTCAAGGCCGCGCTGACGGTGACGAGACCGATGAGGACACCGGGCACGGACGAGGGAAGGAGGGGCGGAAAGGCGAAGGCCAGCACGATGCCGGTGACAAGCAGCGCGGCGAGCGGCCGTATCACATGGCGCGGGCGGATGCCCACGCGCCAGGCATGGACCGGGGTGGGGGGAATGAGCGCACCGGGCTCCACGAGGATGTGCTCGCGGACGGCCTTCAGGATCAGCTCATAAAATTCGCCGAGCGGCAGGCAGACGCGCTCGTCCAAGGCCTGGGCCAGGGCCGTGGGCACGGTGGAGGGCGAGGAGAAAAGCTCCAGCAGCCGCCATTGGGCGGACGTCACCCGCAGATAGGTTTTCGCCGACGCGTTCTTGACCACCCGCAGGCCATGGACCGGTTCGCTGTGCTGCAGATTGGGCGCCAGGGTCAGGCTCTGGGCGGAAAGCGTGAGATTCGTGTCCATGGATCGAAGACGTCAGCGCTCGCGGCTGGCTTCAGTGAGCCCCTCGTTCACGGCTAGAATCAATTCATCATGGGCAAAGGGTTTTTTCAGCAACCTCAGTCCGCTGAGGTCTTCCGGCCACCAGGCGGAATCGCTGAGTTGTCCGCTCATCAGGATCACCTTCAGCCGGGGCAGGCGGGCCAGCATCCGCCGCGCGAGGCTGAGTCCGTCGATGCCCGGCATCATGACATCGGTGATCAGAAGAATGGGCGGAGTCGGCGCAGATTCCACGATGGCTAGTGCGGCCATGCCGCTCTCAGCCGCGCGCACGGTCAGCTTGGCCCTGCTCAGGATCATTTCGATCAGTGAGCGAACCGACGCGTCGTCGTCCACGAGCAGAATCCATCCCGTCAGTGTAGCGGCACTGCCGCCGGCATTGGGATTCGGAACGGGAACGGATTGAGCTGGGTTTTGCATATCGAATGCACGCACGACCCAGTCACAGACTCGTTTGAGCCGGTTAGGTTCGGGGTGGGCACGCGATATATATGAGTATTTTACCCTATATTATATAGGGTATAATACTAATATTATATAAACAATTAAAGGCAAATATCTTATAACACATTTTAGCCGCTATTTTGCCCCCTAAAATGGCAGCGGCGCCCTCAGGGCGCGGTCAATCGGTCAACCGTACGCCCCGATGGGATGAAACCCGAGCAGACGCTTGCGGCGCGGCGTGGCGCGGGCGATCACAGCCTCGGGCATATGATAATTGACATGCGGCCAGTAGCGCAGGCCGATCGCGCGGCGAGCAAAGGGCGTCTGGATGACCCAGCGAATGCGTCCCTGCGAAAGATTCGGGCCGCCCCGGTGCCAGGTCTGGTCGTTCCAGAGGACGAGGGTGCCGGCCTTCCCCGCCGAGCTCACCATGGTGCGGCCTTCGAAGACCGGGTTGCCGTTGGCATCGTTGTCCTCGGGGCGCGGAACCCGGCCGGCGCGGTGGCTGCCGGGAATGAACTGGGTGGGCCCGAGTTCCTCGTCCACGTCGCACAGGTAGTAGTTCATGTTGATGACGTAGGTCGGCATCGGGATGCCCGGGTTGAGTTTCTGCCCCTCGGGAATGGGGAACCGGCAGGTGTCGTCGAGATGCCAGAACGTGATGGTCTTGCCGGGCGAGGTCTTCAGGCCGGTCTGGGCGATCATGTGGCAGTCATTGCCGAGTACCGCCTCGGTGAAGTCGGCGATGCCGGGATGGTCGATGAGCGCCTCAAATTCCTCGCCGTGCTCAAACATCTTGGGCCGCCAGATGTCCTGCATGTGATAGATCTCGGCCTCCGGGGAATACTGGTTGAACACCCGCTCCAGGCCGGCACGCAGGGTGGCGACCTCGGCGGGCGTGAGGACGTCGGGCAGAACGAGAAATCCGTCGCGATTGAACTGGTCGAGCAGTTCAGGGGTGGGGGTGACAACGCTCATGGGGAAAGGGCAGGGAGCAGGGGCAGGGCAAGAGGTAACGGGCTCATTTGCCGCTAGTGTTGAGGAGGTCGGTCACCAGCTGACCGTCGATGCGAAGGCCGTCAATATTGCAGTCGCGGATGTCGACGTTGGTGAGGTTGACGTTGGTGATGCGGGTGCCGGTGAAATTGATGTCGGTGAAGCGACTGGCGCTGAGATTGACGTTGGTGAACTGCGCCGCGGCGAGGTTTACGTCGTTGAAGACGGAGCCGGACAGGTTGGCGCGGGTGGCGTTGAGCTGGCTGGTGGTCTGCGTGATGTCCATGGGAGAAAGGGGAAGGCCGTGGAATATTATCGCGGAAGCGCGAAGGAGCGGAAGCGCTGAAAGGACGGGTTGGTTTCCGTGTTTCCGCCCCTCCGCGTTTTCGCGACGGGATTGGGCTCAGCGCTGCGCGCTCACGCCGGCCAGGCCGGATCGTCCTTGTAGGGACGATAGGGCATGCCGCGGGTGAGGTCGGCAACGACGGGCCGCTGCTGGAGGAGGAGGGCGTGGCGGTCGAGTTCCTTCGCGGATACCTTCCCGGCGGGAAAATAGCGGAATGTGAAGGTGTGCTCGCCCTGGTCCTGCCAGGCGTAGTGCTCGAGCTTGGGCGGCAGGATCCTCGGGTCGTGGTGCGCGAAGGGGCAGGAGCGCAGCAGCGTGAGGTGCACGGCCCCCGCATCACCGCTCAGGGCGAAAACCTCCGGGGCGACGATGCCGGCCCGCGCGCCACCCGCGAGCTGGAGCAGGGTGCGGTCGCGGAGGGGAAGCTCGCGGCCGTCGCTGGCCCGCGGCAGGCCGCCGCCGGAGATGCCGTCCTCGCGCCGAAGAATGTCAGCGCCGGGCGCCCATGAGAGCCGGAGCAGCTTGTGCTGCTCGTGCCATGTCACGCGCAGGCGGAGCTCGTAAAAATCCCGGCCCAGGTAACGGCGCCAGTCGGCGCAGATGCGGCTCTGGCCGATGGTGCCGTCGATCCGCCACATCTGGCGGATTGGGCCGGTCTCGACCTGCACGGGTTCGCTCCAGTGCGCATGGTCGAGCTGCGGGCCGGCAAAGCGGTCGAGGCCGTGCGACCAAGTATCGGATTTTTCCTCGATGAGCCGGAGTTCCGGCAGCGGGCAGGCCGGGCCGGCGGCGGGCTGGAGCGTGCCGCTGCCGTCGGGCCGGGTGAGCAGCGTGAAATCGGGCTTGGTCCCCATGAGCCGGGCGGTCCGGCCAGACGGATTGCGCGCGACGCGGACGGTGTGGAAGGCGCCGGGAGCGATCTCGGCGGGAAAGAGCAGGCGCATCGTGTCGGGCATGAGCGTCTCGGGCTCGATGAGCTGGTGCGGGACGGGGCGGTTGCGTTCGTCGAGCAGGCACCAGTCGGGCTTCCAGTGCGTCCACTCCAGCCAGGGCTCGTGCTCGATGAAGTCGGAGAATTTTTCCCCGGAGTAATTCGCCAGGACGATCCGCTGGCGGGGGTCGGCGGGCAGCGCATGGGCGCGGCGGCGGAAGGTTTCGCTGAGCACGGTCTCGGCGCCGGCCTTGACGCCGGCGAGTTGGTCGTCTGCCGCGCGGGCGGCACTGGGCGTGCAGCTGCCGCCGAGGGTGTCGTGAAAGGAGTTGAAGCAAAGCGTCCGCCACGACTCGTCGAGCACGGGCGCGGCGGCGCTGCGCTCGGCCGGTGTCGCCTTGGCCAGGGCGCGCTGGGCGAGCGCGAGCATGTTCTCGGCGCGGCGCACGCCGAGTTTCACCGGGCGGTGGCCGGTGTAGCACCCGATGGCGTGCATCTGGAGTTCGCCGGTGACGAGCGGGAGGTGCCTCAGCTCCGGGGTGAGGGCGCGGAAGAAGCGCTCGGGGGAGGAGAACTCGAGCTTCGCGCCGGGAATGGCGTCCCGGTTGTCCCGGACCCACTGGATCATGTGCTCGTTGGGCCCGCCGCCGTGGTCGCCGACGCCGAGGAAACACATCGTATGGGTGACGCCGTGGGGCAGCGGCTTGAGGGAGGACTCGACCCATTCGAGGTTGGGCGGGAAGATCGTGGCGTAGCCATAGGAGATGCGGAAGGCCGTGACGGTTTTGCCGCCGGGCCGGCCGCGCCACCGGAAGACATTGGCCGGGAGCACGGTCTCGTGCGCCATCGGGCGCATGAAGACGTAGTTGTTCTGGCCGTGGGCGGAGAGGACGTCGGGCAGCGCGGCCGTGTGGCCGAAGGAGTCGACGTTGTAGCCGATCTTGGGGAAAAGCCCGAGGTGCTGCTCGAACCAAGCGCGGCCGATCGAGATCTGCCGGTGCATGTTCTCGAGGCCGGGAAGATTGCAGTCGGGCTGGATCCACCAGCCGCCGACGACGGACCAGCGGCCCGCGCGGATGTGTTTCACGATGCGCTTGAAGAGCGCGGGATCATGGCGGCGGACCTGCTCGTAGACCCAGGCCTCGCCGCGGGTGAAGACGATGTCGGGGTGGCGGTCGAGCGTGTTGCACATGGTGTAACACGTATTGAGGGTCTCATCGACGCCGGCCGTCCACGGCCAGAGCCAGACGGGATCGATGTGGGCATTGAAGACGATGTGAACAGTACGCATGGGGAGGGGGTTGTCTGGTCAGCTGGGGGACGGGGCACGTTACCTCTTGGCAGGAAATGCGGACCGACCGCAAGCCGCATGCGGGCGATGACGCATTTGTCCGGGAGAGGTGGGGTGGATTCTCGCTGAGCCGCCGCGTTTTGTTCCGGCAGGCTCCAACCGGCGCGTGAGGGATCCCCGTTCGCTCGGGCCAACGCGGGACAAGCAACGCGCCCGACCTATCGGCGTTTTCCTACAGGCTGTTGGCTACGTGGCGGCTCATGCAGTGGTTCCGGCCGCGGAGGACCAGGCGCACGTTGGGATGGTAGTTTTTGTCCTCGATCTCGTCGTGGCCGGCGTGCATCTGCACGAGCACGGTTTTGCGGAGCTGGTTGGAGCGGTTGTGCTTGGACCCATGGAGGGTGAAATAGTGGAAGAAAAGCACGTCGCCGGGCTGGGCCTCGAGCACGGTGGCCTTTTCCAGGGGGTAGTGCTCGAGCAACTCCGAGGGCTCCTGTCCGCCGGTGTGCGCGGCCCGGCCGAGCTTGTGCGAGCCGGGATAGACGCGCAGGCAGCCCATCTCGTCGGTGGCGGGCGAGACATGGATGATGCCGGCGATCATCGTGTCCTTGACCGAGGGAAAGTAGGACCAGTCCTGGTGCATGGTGAACGGCATGCCGTTTTCCCGGGGTTTTTGAAACAGCTTGGTGTGGTGCAGGATGATATCCGGCCCGAGGATGGCCTCGGCGACATCGAGGAAGGCCTTCGCCTGGCAGGCCTGCAGCCACGCGGCGGAGAAGCACTGCACGTTGTGCGTGTGCGTGATCATGCTTTTCTCGCCGCCGATCTTTTTCTGGAGTTCGCCGCCCCATTGCGTGTTGTCGATGTCGCCCGTGCGGGCGAGCTCGCCGATGATGAAGTCGAATTCCTTTTCCAGCGCGGCGATTTCCGCGGGCTTGAACAGGCCGCGCGCGAGATAGTAGCCGTTGGCTTCGAAGAACGCCTTGATTTGCTGGGGAGTGTCCATGGGGGAAGCGGAGGAGATGCGAAAGAGGGGTGCGGGTGGCGCGGCCAGCGGAGCGGGTCGGCGCCGAGGCGGAAAGAAAAAGCGGTTGTCGAATTCCGCTTCCTATTGTCCAATTTCAACACATGGCCCCTTCCACCCTGACGCTGAACTGGCCGCGGGACAGCCGCCCCGTCCTGCTGAGCGGAGGACGATTCCCCATGTTGGCGCACAACCCGGGGCTGGTGTATGTGACCCCGGGGGCGGTGGCGCTTCACTTGCACAATTACGCCGGAAAAATGTGGCTGGGGCACCGGCTCGTGCGGCTGCAGCCGGGGGACTTCACGCTGACCCCCGCGCGGATGCCCTCGCATTACGACCTGGATCAGGCGGGGCACCACTGGTGCGTGCATTTCGAGGCGGCAGCGGCGGGCGGGGCGGCCTTTCGGTTGCCATTGCACTGGCGGCCGGGCGCGCAGGCCCGGCGAATCAGCGAACGCCTGCAGGAAACCATCCATCTTTTCCGGCTGGGAACCGGGGCCGGCGCCGAGGCGCGGCTGGCGCAACTGGCCGCGGGCGCGGCGCTGCAAGGCCTGCTGCTCTGGGTGGCGGTGACCGCGGGCCCGCGACGCCGTGCCGCCATGGCGGCGCCGACGCGGGTGGATGCGGCGCTGGACGAGGTGCGCCGGCAGCTTGACGAGCACGGGCGCGAGCCGCTGGACGTGCCGGCCCTGGCGCGCCGGGCGGGGGTGAGCCAGAATCACCTTTCGCGGCGCTTCCGCGCCAGGCATGGCATGACCTTGCAGCGCTACCTGCTGGGCCGGCGGATCGAACTCGCGCGCCATTTGCTCGCGGTCACGCGGTTGCCGCTGAAGGCGGTGGCGATCGAGGCGGGGCTGGGCAACCCGCAGTATTTTCACCGCCAGTTCCGGCGTGCCACCGGGCACAGCCCGTCGGAGGAGCGGAAACTGAGCGCAGCGCAGACGGTTTAACCACGAAGGGCACGAAGAACACGAAGGCCAAGCCGCGGACTCTTTACGTGAGGCAACGAAGGTAACAAAGGAAAAGTCGGAGTCTGGAACCTCGGTTTTCTCCGTTACCTTTTGGAAGACCAATTCCGGTCTTCGTGCGCTTCGTGTCCTTGGCGGCGAAAATTATTTCCCAAGCCGACGGGCGACAGTCGTCACGGCGCGGGCGACTTTTTCGAGATAGGAGTCGGACATGGCCTCGTTGAGTTTCAGCACAAGGCAGTCCTCGAGGATGGCCTCGGCCACGGGGCAGGAGACGGCGCGGTAATCCATGGCGGTGTGGCCGGCGTCACGGGCCGGCCACGCGCCGCCGAAGAAATTGTGGTTTTGGAAGACCGGGTAGCGATAGACCGCGGTCGGGATGTAACCGGAGGTCGCCGCCAGGCCCTCGGCATTGAGCGCGGCCGTGAGTTCGGCGCGCGGCACCGTGAACCGCGCGAGATCGAGCCGCAGCATGTAGAACCAATAGCTGTGGGTGTCGCCCGCGGCGACGCGGGGCGGAATCACGCCCGGGGCGCCGGCGAGGAGCGAGGTCAGCAGTTCGCCGGCGTGATGGCGGCGGGCGACGATGTCGGTGAGCTTGCCCAGCTGCGCCACGGCCACGGCCGACTGCGGTTCGCTGATGCGGTAGTTGGGCGCCAGTTCCTCGGGGGCGCGGCCGCCGGCAACGCGGTCGTAGGATTTGTCGCCCCATTTGGACAGGCCGGGGCCGTAATGCTCGCTGTTGGTGCCGATGATGCCGCCGTCGCCGCAGGCGATGTGCTTGAAGTCGTTGAACGAGTAGCAGCCGAAATCGCCGACCAGGCCGACGGGTGTGCCCCGGTGGCGGGCGCCCCACGATTGCGCGCAATCCTCGATGAGGGCGATCCCGTGCTCGCGAGCGAGGGCGGCGAGCGCGGTGAGGTCGCACGGGTTGCCGGCGAGGTGCACGGCCGTGATGGCGCGGGTTTTGGCCGTGATGCGACGCCGGACATCGGCGGGATCAAGGTTGTAGGTGTGCGGGTCGAGGTCGGCGAAGACCGGGACGCCCTGCTGGTAAAGGATGCCGATGACGGAACCCATGTCGGTAATCGGGGCGACGATGACCTCGTCGCCGGGACGCAGGCGCAACGCGGCGACGGCGATGTGCAGGGAGGCCGAGCCGGAGGAGCACGGGAAGCAGTACTTCAGCGGATAGTGGCGGCGGAATTCGTCAACGAGCGCCGTGGTCTGCGGGCCCTTCCAGTAGAAGAGCGAGGATTGTTGCACCATGGCGGTGAGCCGCGCGAGTTCCGCGGCGCCCCAGCGGGTGAGCGGGGGCACGGGTTCGTCGACGATGGGACGGGCGGGGGGCGTGCTCATGGGACGGATTTGTTTTTACAGGAGGAAACCGAGAGAGCGGAGGATTTGCTCGCGGCTCGGTTGCCTCCGTTTCCTCCTGTAAAACAGGCTTAGAGATTGAAAAACCGCCGCGCGTTTTCGGAGCCGATGAGCGCCTTGGTCCGGGCCGGGAGGCTGGCGCGCACGAGCTTGTCGGTTTCGGCGCGGGTGGAAAGCAGCGGGGTGCAGGTGCCGAGCATGAGGCGGTTCGCGGGGATCTTCTTCAGCAAATGCTCGAGCGTGTTGGTCCACTCGCAGAAGGCGATGTCGGCGGAAAAATTGGTGTGCTCCGGCGCGAGCTTTTCCAGGTCCGGCTTGTAGAGGCCGGTGAGCAGGACGTGGTGCGACGGGAAGCGCCGCAGGAATCCGCCGAGGGCGGCCGCGGGCACGCCTTTCATGCGCAGCGCGAAATATTTGTGTCGCTCATCCTCGAGGCGGACGTTGAGGACCAGCTTCAGCTTCGCGGCGGCCAGCGCGGCCATGAATTCGTCGAGGGCGGGCGCCGTGAGGGTGTAGTTGTGGTAATTGGGCAGGAGCTTGACGGCGCGGATCGGCGCGGCGGCGCGGCATTCGGCGAGCTGCTCGGGCCAGGTGCGGAGGGCGGGATTCAGGATCGGCACGGGCAGCAGCGCGGGCGTGCGCCTGACCGCGGCGAAGAGCCGGCGGTTGGCGGGCGTGGGGTCCGGGAGGAAGACGGCGCCGAGATGCGAGACGAGCGCGCGGCGGATGCCGCTGGCCGCGAGGTGCGCGGCGAGCTGCGGGCCGGTGTAGTCGGGCAGCGGGGAGAACGGCCATGGGCCGAGGTGGGCGTTGGTGTCGATCAGCATGGCGCGGCTCAGTTGAGATTCAGCAGGCGGGCGGTGTTGCCGTAGAGCATCTTTTGCTTGTCGGCGGCGGAAAGGCGGGCGCCGAGAATGCGGCCGATGGTCACGGTGTTCTCGCGGATGGGCAGGTCGGAGCCGTAGAGCACGTGGTCCGCGCCGAGATGCTCGGCGGCGTACTCGACCAGGCCCTCCTCGGGATACCCGCCGGAGGTGTCGATGTAGAGGTTGGCGCAGCCCTTGGCCTCCAGCACGCCGCGGAAGCCGCAGCCGGTGAGGTGGGCCATGATGATCTTCACGTCGGGATGGCGGCGGGCGAGGGCGGCGGTGTCGGCGGGATCGCTGTGGAAGCGGCGGAGCTTCAGGTTCACCATGCTCCAGCTGTGCTGCAGCACGACGAGGCCGAAGCGGCGCGCGGCCTCCATCACGGGCTTCATGCAGGCGTCACGGGCGTTGTTGGAGATCTCGAGCTTGATGCCCTTGAAGCCGTACTTCGTGACGCAGCGCTCGACCTCCTTCATCACGGCCCGCTCGCCGAGCACGGGGTTGAGCATGCAGAAGCTCGAGAAGAAATCGGGGTGCCACGACTGCACCCGGGCATTGTCGTCATTCAGCTCCGCGACCTGCGCGGCGGTGGGGTGCGCGCCGTGGAACAGCACGTCGCCCAGGGAGACCATCCGGACGATGCCGAGGGCGCGGCTTCGGGCCACCAGCCGGGCCACCTCGGGACGCTTGGCGCCGCTGCCAAAGAAAATCGGATGGGTATGGACGTCGATGATGCGCATGAAAGATCAGGAAAGAAGGGACGATTTGTGCCGACCGTGCGGCAGAGAAAACGGAGTGACAAGACCGATTGCACCTTGCACATTCCGGCACTTTTCATGCCAACGCCCTCCCTGAACGATCACGAAATCGAGCAACTTCTTTCGGAGCCGACGGTCGACGCGATTGACGCGGTGAAGCAGCTGGAGGGCGACTACATGGTCCTCGGGGTCGGCGGCAAGATGGGCACGACGACCGCGGTGATGCTGCGGCGCGCGCTCGATGCGGCCGGGAAAGAGGCGAAGGTCTACGGCGTGTCGCGCTTCAGCCGACCCGAGGCGAAGGCGGAGCTCGAGGCCTGCGGCATCCTGCCGCTCTCGTGCGACCTCGCGGATGCGGCCCAGGTGGCGAAGCTGCCCGAGGTCGCCAACGTGGAGTATCTCGCGGGCCAGAAGTTCGGCACCGACTCGGCGCCGGACGAGACGTGGATCCAGAACACCGTGGTGCCCTCATTGGTGGCCCAGAAATTCCGCGCATCGCGGATCGTGGTATTCTCGACGGGCTGCGTCTATCCGTTCACGCCGGTGTCCGGCCGCGGCGCGCACGAGACAACGCCGCTCGCCTTCATGGGCGAGTACGCCAGCACGTGCGTGGGGCGCGAGCGGGTGTTCACGCACTACGCGCGGAAATACGGCACGAAGCAGCTGATGTACCGGTTGAACTACGCGGTGGAGCTGCGGTACGGCGTGCTGGTGGACATCGGCCAGCGCGTGCTCGCCGGCGAGCCGGTGGACATCACGATGAACGTCTTCAACCTCATCTGGCAGGGCGACGCATGCGCGCGGGCGATCCAGTGCCTGCTGCACGTCTCGAATCCGCCGAAGCTCCTCAATGTTACCGGCCCCGACCGCATCGCCCTGCGCGATGTCGCGGAACGCTTCGGGAAAGTCTTCGGCCGGACGCCGGTGTTCACCGGCACGCCGGCGGATGCGGCATGGCATTCGGACGCCACGGAGTCGCTGCGGCTGTTCGGCCCGGTGACGAAGTCGCTCGACGAGATGATCGCGATGGTCGCCGGCCATCTCCAGGCCGGCGGCAAGCTGCTGGGCAAGCCGACGCATTTCGAAACCCGCGACGGAAAATTCTGATCCATGGACCTTCGCCACCATCTCCACGCCGGCCAGGTCATCCCGGCGCAACCGCTCGCCCTCGACGCGAACCGCAGATTCTCCGAGCGCCACCAGCGCGCCATCACGCGCTACTATGTGGCCGCAGGCGTCGGCGGTCTCGCCGTCGGCGTGCACTCGACGCAGTTCGAGATCCGCGAGCCGCAGCACGGCCTGTTCAAGCCGGTGCTCGAGCTCGCGTCGCGCACCATTGACGAGGAGCTGGCGAAGTCGCCGCGTCCCTTCATCAAGATTTCCGGCATCTGCGGCCGCACCGACCAGGCGGTGCGCGAGGCCGAACTGGCGAAGTCGCTGGGCTACCAGGCGGGCCTGCTGAGCATGGCGGCGTTCAAGGCCGACACCGAGGATGCGATGATCGCGCATTGCCGCGCAGTCGCGGAGATCATCCCGGTCGTGGGTTTTTACCTGCAGCCGTCGGCGGGCGGGCGGCTGCTCGGCTATTCGTTCTGGCGACGGTTCGCGGAGATTCCGAACGTGATCGCGATCAAGCTCGCGCCGTTCAACCGCTACCAGACGATCGACGTGATGCGCGCGCTGGCCGAGTCAGGCCGCGAGGATATCGCGCTCTACACCGGCAACGACGACAGCATCGTGGTGGATCTTTTCACGCCGTTTACCTTCGAGCAGAACGGCAAGAAGGTCACGCGTCGGATCGTCGGCGGCCTGCTCGGGCACTGGGGCGTGTGGACGCGGAGCGCGGTGCGGCTGCTGGAGGAGATCAAGCAGGCGCGCACGTCGGCGACGCTCGATGTCCTCTGGCTGGAACGCGCGATCGCGGTGACCGACATGAACGCGGCGCTTTTTGACGCGGCCAACGGCTACCGCGGCTGCATTCCCGGAATCCTGGAAGTCCTGCGGCGTGGCGGGCTGGTGCCGACGATCCACTGCCTGAACCCGCACGAGGTGCTGTCACCCGGCCAGGCGGAGGAGTTGACCCGGGTGGCGCGGGCCTATCCGGAGCTGACCGACGAGGCGTTTGTGGCGGCGAACCGGGACAAGTGGCTGAGCTGAGGGCGGGGAATCGCGGACCGTGACATCGCGAACGATGGATCTTGAAGTAGGGCGGGTCTTTGACCCGCCTTCCGTTACCCCACTGCGATCATGAGCACTTTGAGCAACACCCCGGCCTCCCTGGAGGAACTGCTGGCGCAGATGGTGTCGTTCGACACGGTCAATCCGCATTTTGGCGGACGCACGGGGGGTGAAGAGGCTCTCGCACTGCACTTGGAGAAACTTGCCCGCGGCTGGGGTCTGGCGACCCGTCGGGCAGCGGTCGAAGGCAATGTCGTGAGCAACCTGATCGTGACCTGCGAGCCGGTGCCGGGCGGGGAGTGGCTGCTGTTCGAGAGCCACCTCGACACGGTGAGCACCGCGGGCATGACCGTGGCGCCGCTGGGTGGAAAGATCGAGGGCGGCCGGATGTACGGACGCGGGGCCTGCGACACGAAGGGTTCGGGGGCGGCGATGCTGTGGGCGCTGCGCGAGTATGCGCGCGATGCGCGGCGGCCGCGGAATGCGGGGCTGATCTTTGCGGTGGACGAGGAGGCGCGCATGACGGGCGCGCAGGCGTTTGCCCGCAAGGAGCTGAAGGATTTTCTGCCGCGGCTGCGCGGGGTGATCGTCGGCGAGCCGACGCTGCTGCGGCCGATCGTGGCGCACAACGGCGTGATCCGCTGGAAGACGACCACGCGGGGACGCGCGGCGCATTCGTCGGATCCCAGCAAGGGCGTGTCGGCGATCTCGGCGATGCTGCGCGTGATGGAGACGCTGGAGTCGAATTACTTGCCGTCAGTGACACGGAGCCACCCGATGACGGGCCGCGCGGCGGCGAGCGTGAACGTGATCCGCGGCGGGACGGCGGTGAACATCATCCCGGCGGCGTGCGAGATCGAGTGCGACCGTCGGACGGTGCCGGGCGAAACGGCGGAGCAGGTGCTGCGCGAGCGGGACGAGGCGCTGGCCGGTCACGTGGTCGAGCATGACTCGCTTTATGTCGTGCCGGCGCTGGACGAGGCGCTGGGCCGGGAGTTTCACCGCTGGATCAGCCTGGTGCTGGAACGCCACGGGTGCGACGCCACGCCACGGGGTGCGCCGTACGTGACGGATGCGAGCCATTACGCCGCGGCGGGCGCGCCGACGATCGTGCTGGGGCCGGGGGACCTGGCCCAGGCGCACACGAAGGACGAATGGGTAGCGCTGGAGCAGTTGCAGAGGGCGTCGGCGGTTTACTTGGATTTGCTGCGGGTGCAGGTCGGTTAGAGGACGTCAGAGGATGAGGGATGGGCTTTAGGCCGAAAACGTCCGGCCTTTCGCACTTTTGGCGGGCCAGGTTTTCCCGCAACATTCCTCGGAGAGCGTGTCACCGGCGATACAAGAAAACGGAGCACTGGACATCAGTACTGTTGTGCGAAGTAGGGCCCGGCGCCGAGTAACAGCCGTGTGCGCGGAGGGTACGACGCTTACTTTGGTACCTTTGCGATGGATGAAGCCGCAGGGACCGTGACGACCACGCTGGTGGGCGCGCTCTTGCTGGAAAATGTCGGCCAGGCTTTCACCTGCACGATCAGCGTAGCCGGCGATGAACTTACCCTGCGCCGCGCAACGGCCTCGACGGACGGAGAACCGATCACCCGGACCCTGCGCTGGAAGCGGGTCGGGTGATCGGGCAATCCGCGTGAGGGCCGGACCGGCGCCGGCCCCCACGCGCTGCCCGGACAGGACCGGCCTTGGGGATTCAGCGGGAATCCCTGGCCCAGCGGCCTGCAATCGGTTCTTTCCTGTTGGTCATTTGGCGGTAACCTGACGCCTGTCGAATGAGCAAACCGCTCTGTTGGTTTCCGTTTTTACTCCTCTGCGTCCTGACCGCCCCGGCCGCGGCGCCGGTGCTGCGGATCGGTGTCGAGCGCAACTCCGCTCCGCTTTCCTTCCGTGATGCCAAGGATCAGCCGACCGGGTTCTCGGCGGAGCTGATCCAGGAAATGACCAAGCACGGGGATTTCCAAGCGAAGGTCGTCTCGAACTATTGGGCAACCATCCTGCGCGACTTCCAGGCCGGCAAGCTTGATGCCCTGGCGAATGTGAACATCACGGACGAGCGCCGGGCGACGATGGATTTCTCCATCTCCCACGCCTATCTGCACGGCATCGTGTACCTGCGGCGGGACCATGCGCCGATCGTCAAGACAGCCGATTTTATCGGCCTGAAACTCGCTGTTCTCGAGGGCAGCGTGACCTTCTATACGGCGCAGGAACACCAGGGGTGGGGCGCGACGATCCGGGGGTTTGATTCGGTACCGGCGATGCTGGTGGCCGTGGAAAAAGGGGAATGCGACGCGGCCCTCCTGATGCTGCCGCTGGCGAAGGAGGTGGACGATCACGGGCTGCGCAGCCAGTTCCTGGATGACATCATCTATCAGTTTTATTTCGCCGTCCACAAGGGCGACACCGAGACCCTGGCGCGCCTGAACGAGGCGCTGGCCACCGTTCGGCACAACGGTCAGTTCGACCGGCTCTGGAGCAAATGGATCGGTCCGATCGAGCCGCATCCAATCCGGCTTGCGGACCTGCGCCCGTACTTGCTCCCGATGATGCTGGCACTGATCGCCGTGGCGGCCCTCTTTGTGTGGCAGCGGCGGGTACTGGCGAGGGTTTCCGCCCAGGCCCGGGCGCTGCAGGAAAGCGAGGCCCGCTTCCGCTCCACCTTCGACAACGCCGGCACCGGCATGGCGCTGGTCAGCACCGCCGGGCAACTGCTGCAGACGAACGCCATTTTCCAGAAGATGATGGGTTACTCCGAAGCCGAGTGCGCCGAGCTGACGTTCATGGACATCACGCATCCGGAGGACCTGGAGAAGGACGTGATGCTTTACCGGGAGGTGCTGGCCGGGAAGCGGGATACCTATCAGGTGGAAAAGCGGTACATCCAAAAGAACGGCGGGATCATCTGGGGGCATCTCACGGTTTCCCCCGTCAAGGGGCCGGACGGTAAGATGCAATATGCGGTCGGCATGGTGGAGGACATCACCGAGCACAAGCGGATCGAGGATGCGCTGCACCTGACGCAGGAGCGGCTGCAGGCGATCCTCGACCACAGCCCGGCCATGATCTACGTGAAGAACCTGGAGGGGCGCTACCTTCTGACCAACCGGCTGTTCAACGAGAAGTACCAGCACGGCGGCGCGAGCATGATCGGGATGATGATCCGGGACCTGGTGCCGCCGGCGGTGGCGGAGCTGCGCGAGAGCCACGACCGCCTGGTGGTGGAAAAGGGCGCCCCGATCACGATGGAGGAACGGAGCGAGGAGAACGGGGTGATCAAGACCTACCTCGCCGTGAAGTTTCCCCTCCGCGACGCGCACGGGAAGATCTATGCGATCGGCGGCGTCGATACCGACATCACGGAATACCAGCTGCTGCAGACCCAGTTTGTGCAGGCCCAGAAGATGGATGCGTTTGGCCAGCTGGCCGGCGGCATCGCGCATGACTTCAACAACATCCTCGCCGTGTTCATGATCCAGCTGAGCCTGCTGGCGGCCGATACCAGCCTGCCGGCGGCGACAGTGGAGAAATTGAGGGGCCTGGAGGACATCACGCAGAAGGCCGCGCGGCTGACCCGCCAGCTGTTAATGTTCAGCCGGCGGGAGGCGACCGACATGCAGCCGATGGACCTCAACCAGGCGCTCATTGATGTTTTCAAGATGCTGGGCCGCATCCTGGGCGAACACATCGATCTGAGAGTCCGCAACCGCGGGCTGCCGATGTGGATCAATGCCGATGCCGGCATGATCGAGCAGGTGGTCATGAACCTGGCCGTCAATGCGCGCGATGCCATGCCGAACGGCGGCCAGCTGACCGTGGACACGGAGCTTGCGATATTCGACGCCAGCTCCGCGACCGACAACCGCCGTCCGGGCCGGTTTGTCTGCCTGACCGTGGCCGACACCGGCCACGGAATGGACGCGACCACGCTGAAGCGGATCTTCGAGCCGTTCTTCACCACCAAGGAGGTGGGCAAGGGCACCGGCCTGGGCTTGGCGACCGTTTATGGCATCGTGAAGCAGCACGGCGGCTGGGTGGAGGTGGAGAGCGCGGTCGGCAAGGGCAGCGTTTTCCGCGTCTATCTGCCTGCCGTGGAGCGCCCCGTCGGCAGCGCGTCGGGTTTCGACGTCCCGGAAGCCCGGGGTGGGCGCGAGCGGATCATGATCGTCGAGGACGACGATGCGGTCCGGGAAATCTCCACGATGTGCCTTGAGCAGGTGGGCTACAACGTCGTGGCGGTGCCGAATGCCATCGAGGGCCTGAAGCAATGGCAGGAGCAGGGGCAGCGGTTTGACATGCTGATCACGGACATGGTGATGCCGGGCGGGATGAGCGGCTTGAAACTGGCCACGATGCTGAAGGAGATGAAAAGCGCCCTGAAGGTGATCATCATCAGCGGCTATTCACCGGAAGCCTCGGACTCGCGGACGCCGTTCACCAAGGTCGGCACGTATTTGTCCAAGCCGATTGACCGCCTCACGCTCCTGAACACCGTGCGGCGCAGTCTCGATGAGCCTTAACCGCGGCGTGGGATCTCGGTTGCAGGCGAAAGGAGAATGGAGAAAAGAGCGGGGATGAAGAGGAGTCCTTCAGGCGCTGGAACGCGCCAGTAGCAGCCGACGTGAGGAGGCTGGGTTTGGGGCGAGCCTCGGTCGCTTGAACCGCCCAATTTAATCCTTGGCCCTTATGCCTGTCTCCCTTCCCGCCTTGCCTCTTTCCATCAACCGGGTTCCCAGTGTTGCCTGCCCCGGTTTCGTCTGTTGAACCCCTTGCCCGCAACTTTATTCCATTCCTCTCGTGATTTCCCGCACCGCATCCCGCACCATGGTCAAGTCGGTGGCCATTTTCGAAGCCATCAAGGGTGGCATCGTGCTGCTGGCGGGTTTTGGCGTGCTCTCCCTCCTGCACCGCGATCTCCGGGCGCTGGCGCTTGCACTGGTGGGCCGGCTGCACCTGAACCCGGCGAAGCATTATGCCAGCGTCTTCGTGGAGGCGGCCTCCCGCGTCACGGACAGCCGGCTCTGGTTCATCGCCGGCTTCGGCTTCATTTATGCGGCGTTTCGGTTCACCGAGGCTTACGGCCTGTGGAAGGCCAAGGCCTGGGGCGAGTGGCTCGCGTTGCTCAGCGGCGCGATTTACCTGCCCATCGAGTTTTATGAGCTGATGGACCGTTTCACTTGGATCAGGATCAGCGCCTTTGCCCTCAACCTGGTCGTGGTGATCCTGATGGCCGTGGTGCTGTGGCAGAACAAGCAGCGTCGCTGTCCGCCGGAGCCCGCGCCGGATCTTCCCGCCCATTGAGCCCGCAGACGGTCCTGGCGCAAGTCCCGGTCCGCAGCCTCGAGGAGCGCACGCTGGATCGGGGCTCGCCGCCTGCGCCAGCATTCGCCCGCGACCGGGGCGGCCGCAGGCTCACGGTCCGTACGTGATGGTGCGGAGACCCGCCACGCCGCTGATCGTGAGCGTCGTGCCCTGCGTGAAGCTGTCGGGATAGCTTTCATGGGCGATCAGGTTCAGGGCCTTCACGTAGTTCGACGGCCCCACGATGTCGTCGATGGCCACCGTAGAGTTGCCGCTCTCCAGGAAATATTGGTCCGCCGCGGACGAGAGCTGGCGGGCGTTGTTGAGGACCGCCTTGTCCTGTGCGGACTGCCGAATCCGGTTGAACGCCGGCAGTGCCATCGCCGCCAGCAAACTGATGATGGTTACGACGATCATCAGTTCGACGAGAGTGAAGCCCGGGACGGAACTGGAGATGGGCTTCATGGCTATGCCGCGTCGAGCCGGCGCGACAACGATCCATGTTTATCGGCACGGTTTGCCGGAAGCAAAGTGAAACCTCCGGCAGTGGCGTTTCCTGGAGGCGGACTCCGGCTAGGGAGGATTACCCATGCGCTGGGCCCGACTCCAGGCTGGCGTTGTGCCGTGCAGCCATGACTCCGATCTCTCAAAGACACCTTGAAAGACGCCGGTTCCGCACCAAGACACCGGGCTGCACGTTCACCCACAATCCATGAAACGTCCTCTTTTGTTCGCGGGAATGGCCTCGGCCTTCCTGTTTCTAACTGCGGCTTTGACCGTCGCCCCCGGTGCGCCGGCCGTCCCGCCGGCTTCACCTGCGGTGACGCCGGGTTTCACGCGGACGATCTATTTGGTCCGACACGGGGAGTACGACCTCAAGCCGGAGGGCGATGAGGACGTGATCAATGGACTGACGCCGCTGGGGTTCATGCAGGCCCGTTTGATCGCAGCCCGGCTTCGGGGAATGCCGGTGGAGTTTTCATCGCTCACGTCGAGCACCATGACCCGCGCGCGCCAGACGGCGGAGGTTATCGGCGAATCGTTTCCGCGGCTCAAGCTGCAGACCACGCCGCAGTTGCGCGAATGTCTGCCGCGCACGCGACGCATAGAGGCCATGAAAGGGGCCACTCCGGCGGAACTCGATGCCGCGGAGGCCCAGCTCAACCAGGCCTTTGCGACTTGGTTTGTCCCGGCCCGGGGCGCCAACCAGCGCGACATCATTGTCTGCCACGGCAACGTGATCCGCTATTTTGTCATGAAGGCCCTGGGCGTGGATCCGCAGGCCTGGTTGGGGCTGTCCGTTGCCCACTGCAGCCTCACGATCATCCAGGTGTCGCCATCCGGCGCCTTCAAGGTGCTCGCGGTGGGTGATAGCGGACACATTCCGCCCAAGCTCCTGAGTGGCCTCGCCCACACCCATGATTAAATTAACGGCTTTCCGGCCTTTGTCCCGGGCCGGGCGGCCGTTCCTCCTTAGATAGGGCCGTGAAATTCCCGCACCCCCAATCTCGTTCAAAGCGCAATCCCCTCGGGCATACACTCCCGCGCGGGCGCAGTCTTTTTTGGCGGATTGGCTGCGCCTGAATCCAACGAGTAGTTTGGCCAGTTCCTTTGGCGGAGTGTTGCTACTTCGAATCGCCGATCTCTTCGACGATCCGTCGCCAAAGGGTGACGTCCATGTGGTGCACTTTGGCCGCCCGCTCGTACTCGATCGCGATGGGTGGATTCTTTTGGTTCCAGTTGGCTGCGGTTTGCAGGCCGAAATGAGCGTCAACCCGAAGCAATCGGCATGGATAAGCTTTCTGGTAGAGACTGCGAACAAGCAGGTAGCCGTCGGGCAGCAGGATCATCTGTACGGAAGTGTTCTGGAAATCATCGCTGAATGTGATGCTGCGAAAAGACGCGTCGGGCTTTAATCCAAAGAACGCCGCCACGCCCGGTGGCAGCGTGTAATCATGGCCATCCGCGCCCTTGGCCATCTGGCGCAAGCGGTCAATTTGGGCTGAAGTGATCAATTCCGCCGGCGAAGGAATCACCTCGAAGCTGTCGCCCGAGGCAGTCAGATGACGGATCTCATAAGCCTTTCCGTCCACTTGGAAAGGCAGGTTGGCGGGAAAGAGCGGTTGCACGACCAGTTTCTGGTCCACCTGCCGTTGGACTTTGCCCACTCCTGCGGTGTCGACGAATAGCTGGATCGTGGGCGTGGCCATGCTGGTGGCTGACAGGCGCTCACCGCCGTCGCTGTCCATGTTGCGGAAATCTCCCGAGCCGATCTCATCGATAAGCGTCACGGGATAGGTTTTACCATCCAAGGTGATGTTCCCGATCCTCGCATAGTCCGGATAGTAAAACATCACGGTCTTGAACTGCTCGTAGCGTGGAGAGCCACGGACGAAGCGATAGAGGCAGATATGCAGGCCAACGGGCTCCTTGCCGTAATTCACGAGGGGATCGGCTCCGGTCAGGTACGTGGCGATCGCTCCTTTGATCACGATGGGTTTCAACTCGAGCGGAGCATCGTCGGTCAGGTCGCCGTTGCCATTGGCGTCGAAGAAAATTCGCAGCGGACCGTCTTCGGGTTCATCGACGATGACGGCGAAGGTGTTGGGCCAGTCGGTCGGGCCGACCTTCACCACGCCGTAAAGCGGGGCCTTCAAGTCAGGCGGCACCACCTTGATTGTCGCGGGACGGGTCGCGGACAGGGCGATGCTGGCGGGAATGTAGAATCCGAGCCGCTGGTTCACCGCACCGCTGGTCAGCCACTCGAGTCGAACGACCTCAGCTTGGGCGATGATCGCGGCCAGGCAAAGCACCGCGCAGGGAAGCAGAATGCGGGAGCGGGGATTCATGGTGCGAAGGGAAGGAGCGGAGGGTGCGGTTCCGCCGGGCCTAGAGATCGTAGCCCTTGCTGGCGCAGGAAGGAGCGGAGCCAGAGGTAATATCCGACGGCACCGGCGACGATGGAAAGCATGACCGCGATAAAAATCCATTCTCGCCACGGCCGTGGCATGCGGCCATCGGGACTGGGAGCCGATACTGAAGCGGGCCCGATGGGGAGCAAGGCCACGGCGCCAAGCAGGACAAACACGGCGGATAAAACGATCCCCTTGAGGCTCAGGCTCACATCGGGACAGCTGTTGACGGCCGCATGCCGAGGCAGGTAACCGAAGGCAAATAATCCCAGTGAGCCGGTCATCAGGATCACGACCCCGAAGACCATAGGGTTTCGCTTGGATGTCTCCGCCACGACAGTCCGACAGTGATTGCCTCGGTTGTACGTGTCGAATGGGAAAAACTTCGCTGAAGCCCGCAGCGTCTTGTGGGGAAGGATTCGGCCCGGCGATGGGCGAGAAGGCAGCATACGCGCATGCTGCTGGCGAAATTGCTTGTCACTCTTCCCGGGCAAAGCGTAATACCCAGCACTCGTTCCCACACGATAACAGCCCTTTTTTTTGCCGAGCTAGCTCAGTTGGTAGAGCAACGCTTTCGTAAAGCGTGGGTCGTCGGTTCAAATCCGATGCTCGGCTCCATTTCCCATCCCCGCCCGGTTCGCCGCGGCGGGGATTTCAGTTGTCCGAGATCCGGTCGTCGGGAAGTCCGCCCTGAAGCCTCTGGCGCAGCCGGATCGTCTCGATGTCCGCGCGCAGCTGCCGGGAAAAAAGCTCAAGCCGGCGGCCCACGTTCAGCGTCTCCAGGAGCCGCTGTTTCAAGGCGCTGTTCTCGCACAGGCTGAAGGCCGCGAGGTCGATGAAGACTTCCGGGTCCTCGACGGTCCGGAGAAATTCCGCCATCTCCGCCGGTACCGGCGCGCCGAATTTCTGCTTGAGCGTGATCAGCCGGGCGAGCTCGGTGCGGAGGCGGAGGTTTTCGGCCGGGTCGGTGACAGGTTCGCTCGCCAGGGCGCGGATGCGGACGCGCCGGTAGGGCTCGTCGGTCAGAATCTCCGTGAATTCCACCCGGCAGATTCCCTGCAGCAGGAGGTTGGACGTGCCGTTGTCGTTCTTCTGGCAGGCCCGGACGATGCCGACGCTCGCGATGCGGTGGGGCGGTTCAAACTGGCCCGCCTGGTCGGCCAGCTTGGGATTGAGGCCGGTGACCGCGAAGAGGCGGTTGGTGGCGAGGACATCCCGCAGCATATTCCGGTAACGCGGTTCGAAGATATGGAGCGGCAGGAGGGCCTGCGGAAAGAACGTCATGTTGGGCAGCGTCATCACCGGTACTTCGTCCGGCAGCGTGATTTCCATCTCCATGTCGACATGATAGGAGATCCTTTGCGAAATTCAACTGTGCCAGCGCTGTCACACTTGTGCGGTGCGCGCAGTAATGGTGCGCCAAAGTGGCCTGTTTGAGGGTCGGTGGAGGCGCCTGGTTTGGCCTCTGAAATCTTTTAAATATCAGTATATGAATACTTAAAAAAACTGACGGAATGCAGGCATGAGCATTGCTCAATGGTTGATCTCTATGAGCAAAATTTTAGGCATCGATCTCGGCACCACCAACTCCTGTATGGCCGTCATGGAAGGCGGCGAGCCCGTGGTCATTCCCAACGCTGAAGGCGCCCGCACGACGCCCTCGGTCGTCGCATTCACCAAATCGGGCGAGCGTCTCGTCGGCCAGGCCGCGAAACGCCAGGCCGTCACCAACCCGCGCAACACGGTGTTTTCCGCCAAGCGGCTGATCGGCCGCAAATTTTCCGAAATCAGCGCCGAGGCCAAGAACATGCCGTTCAAGGTCGTCGAGGGCAAAAACGGCGACGCTTACATCGAGGTCCAGTCCGGCGAGAAGACCGAACAATTCGCGCCGCAGCAGATCGCGGCCTTCGTCCTCGGCAAGCTGAAGGCCGATGCCGAGGCGTTCCTCGGTGAAAAGGTCACGCAGGCCGTGATCACCGTGCCCGCCTATTTCAACGATTCGCAACGCCAGGCCACGAAGGATGCCGGCAAGATCGCCGGCCTCGACGTGCTCCGCATCATCAACGAGCCGACGGCGGCCTCGCTCGCCTACGGTCTCGACAAGAAGAAGGACGAGAAGATCGCGGTGTTCGACCTGGGTGGCGGCACGTTCGACGTGTCCGTGCTCGAGATCGGCGACGGCGTCTTCGAGGTGAAGGCGACCAACGGCGACACGCACCTCGGCGGTGACAACTGGGACGACGCCCTCATTGGCTGGCTCGTCGATACTTTCAAAAAGGAAAACGGCATCGATCTCCGCAAGGACCCGATGGCACTCCAGCGCCTGAAGGAAGAGGCCGAGAAGGCCAAGATCGCGCTGTCCTCCACTCAGTCCGTGGACATCAACCTGCCATTCATCACGGCAGACGCGTCCGGCCCGAAGCACCTGAACGTGCAGCTCAGCCGCGCGAAGATGGAGCAGATCTGCGACCCACTCTTCGAGCGCTGCATCGCGCCGTTCAAGAGCTGCCTCAAGGACGCGGCCCTCACCTCCGCCCAGATCGACGAGCTGGTGCTGGTCGGCGGCATGACCCGCATGCCCAAGGTCGTGGAGATCGCCAAGAACCTGGGCGGCAAGCCGCCGCATCAGGGCGTGAATCCCGACGAAGTCGTCGCCGTGGGCGCCGCCATCCAGGGCGGCGTGCTGAAGGGCGACGTCCGCGACGTACTGCTCCTCGACGTCACCCCGCTTACCCTCGGCATCATGACCGCCGGCGACGTGTCGACGGCGATGATCCCGCGCAACACCACCATTCCCTCGAAGAAGACGCAGGTTTTCTCGACCTACAGCGACAACCAGCCGGGCGTCGAGATCGTCGTCCTTCAGGGCGAGCGTTCGATGGCCAAGGACAACAAGACGCTGGGCACGTTCAAGCTCGACGGCATCCCGCCGGCGCCCCGCGGCGCCCCGCAGATCGAGGTCACCTTTGACATCGATGCGAACGGCATCCTCCACGTTTCCGCGAAGGAGAAAACCACCGGCAAAGAGCAGCGCATCTCCATCCAGGGCAGCTCCGGTCTCAGCAATGACGAGATCGAAAAAGCCAAGCGCGATGCCGAGGAGCACGCCGAGGAAGACCGCAAGCGCAAGGAGTCC
>CAIRTK010000024.1 GCA_903881475.1 uncultured Opitutia bacterium
CGCTTGCGCTGATCACCATGGTCCGGGAGTTTCTCATCACGGGCATGCGGATGGTGGCGGCGTCGAAAGGCGTGATCGTGTCGGCGGACCGGGGCGGCAAGTCGAAGACCATGACGCAGCTGATCGCGCTCGGCTTCCTGCTGGGCGCGCCGATGGCGGCGAGGGACTGGGCGTACCTGATGCCGACGACCGACCTGAGCCACTTCGTGGAATACGTGCACAAGACCGGGCTGGTGATCTTCCTGGTCGGGACCTTTCTCGCCGTCTGGTCGGGCTGGCGCTATGTCATGCAGTACAAGGGCGTGGTCTTCAGCGACGCCGAGCCATGAAACTGGAGCAGCCGATCTGGCCGCGGTTTTTGCCGACCCGCACCGTGCTCATGCTGGCCCGGCTCGGGCCGGTGGGCGAGCGGTTGCCGGCCCCGGGCACCTGGGGTTCGGTGGCAGGGTTGCTTTACTACACGGTGTTTTTTCTAGACCGGCTGGGCCTGACCGGCACGCTGGTGCTGAGCGCCATCGGCAGCTACCTCGCGGTGGCGATTTGCGGCGAGGCGGAGTTTCGTCTCGGCCGCAAGGATCCGGGCGAGGTGATCCTCGACGAATTTGTCGCGATGCCGCTGTGTTTCCTGGGCTGGCCCTCCCTCCTCGGGCCTTTGCCACCGTGGGCGGTGCTGCTGGCGGGGTTCGGCCTGTTCCGGTTTTTCGATATCCTCAAGCCGCTCGGCATCAACAAACTTCAGGACCTGCCGGCGGGCTGGGGGATCGTGGTGGACGACCTGGCGGCCGCACTGGCGGCGTGCGCGACGCTGCACCTGGGCGTCTGGCTCTGGCGGATGCACTGAGCTTCAGGCGATGGGCCAGTAGCAGCCAACGTGAGGAGGCTGGTTGGGCGCCGTGTTTTCGGAACAGCCTCCTGACGTCGGCTGCTACGGTCGTCAGTGCGCCGTGCGGTTGGGCTGGACCGCGAACTCGATGCGCAGGCTGCCATTCACGCCCAGGTCGGTTCCGTCCGGGCCATGCACCGCCCGGCCGCCAATGATCATGAGCAAATGGGTGTGGGTCTTGCGGTCGGGCCGGCGGGTCAGCGGGATCAGGAGGTCGGGGCGCAGGGCGAACACATTGTGGTTCTCATTGCTCAGCAAGGCCGTCGTGCTCCATATGCCGGTCAGGGCGACTTGGAAGCGCTTCCAATCGCGCGTGAGGCCGATGGACAGGCTGAGGGCATCCGAGTGGAGCTGGTTGCGGGCGAAGTTTGAAGGCAGCGGCGTGTGCGAAATCAGGTCCGCGCCCAGGCTGGCATAGCCGATCAGGTTGCAATCGGGCACCAGTTTCTCGGAGACCGCGAAATAGGGCAGCACGTGGCGGTAACCGTCGGTGAGATCGATGGGCGGCCGGCTCAGCGGAGTTTGGAAGTCCACGCCGGTGCTCCACCCCAGGGGATGAAGCGGGCTGATAATCTCCTCGTATTTGCCTCCGACCCGAAGCTGGGAAAGACCGTAGCCGGCGGAGTCCTTGAGCCCGGTGGTGAAATAGCTCTCGAGCTCGGTGCTGAGCTCGATGTGTTCGTTGATCTTGGCGCGGGCTCCGACCGGCAGCCTCAGGTAATCGCGGTGGATGAAATCGCCGAGATGGGGCCGGGCATAATAGCGGATGGGGATGGTGTCAGAGAGGGCCGGCGCGCCAAAATCATTCATGTCCGGCAGCCGGTCCAGCAGGTCGCTGATGTCCCAGAAAGGGGTGGAGACGGCGGCGGTGTCAGATTGGGCGCGAACAGTGGGAAGGAGTGCCAGGCCGAATGCAGCCAGCCCTGCGCACAAGCGAGGAAGGCGGGTCAGAATACGGTGAGCCATGAGGGGGATTCAGGGAAGGATTTGGAGGTTTTCGGCCGGCACGCGAACGTGCAGGCCTTGTTGCAGCACGTCGACAGACAAGACCACGCCCAGAGAGTTCGAGGAATCGTCGACAAAGCCCTCGAGACCGTGCAGGGGTCCGCCCGTGACCCGGACGCGGCGCCCGCGGGTTAGCAGGGGCAGCACGGTCAGCTCATAGCCCGAGGCGACGATGGCCTTCACGTCGTCGAGCTGGCGGAGAAACCGGGCCTCGTCATCGACCGGAATCAACCGGGCGAGCAGGTCCTGCTGGTACAGGCGGGACTGCCGCGCGGGGGGAGCCTGGACGAAGACATAGCCGGGAAAGAGCGGCTTGGTGAATTTCTTTGTCTGCTGCGCATAACGCCGGATGCTGGTCACGAGCGGCAGGTAATGCGGCAGGTGCTCCGCGGCGAGGAGGGCGGCGAATTTTTTCTCGCACCGCGGCTTCGTATGGCAGACCCACCAGCGGGGCCCGGCCAGTGCGGTTGCCGGAGTCTCGCCCATGGGCATCAGGTTTGGAGGAGGCGGTGGAGGGCCTTCACGTAGCCCGGAAAGCCCTCGCCGCTGATCATGGCGACACAGGCGCCGGCGGTCATGGAGGTGCGGCGGAATGGCTCCCGTTTTTTGATGTCGGAGATATGGACCTCGACGGCAGGGAGGCCGGAGGCGGCGAGGGCGTCGCGCAGGGCGATGCTGGTATGCGAGTAGGCGCCGAAATTGACGATGAAGCCCTCCACGCCGCGGTCGGTCAGGGCGTGGATGCGATCCACGAGCGCGCCCTCGTGGGCGGACTGGAAGAAGGTCAGGGTCACGCCGAGCGGCTTCGCCGCCGTGCGGAGCAGCTGCTCAAGCTCCTTGAGCGTGGCCGTGCCGTAAATTTCGGGCTGACGCATGCCGAGGCGGTCAAGGTTCGGGCCGTGCAGGATGGCGATCTTCTTCATAGCGGGTTTTCCGTGGCGATGAATTCCCAGGGCAGGTGGAATTTCCTGGCGAGCTCGGCGGCGAGTGCCTTCACGGCGTGCACCTCCGTCGCGTAGTGGCCGCAGAGGTAAAGGTTGAGCTTTTCCTCCTGGGCGCGGTTGAAGAACTCCTCGCGCAGTTCGCCCGTGACCAGGGTGTCAACGCCGGCCGGCAGCAGGGCAGGAACGGCGCTGTTGCCGCTGCCGCTGCAAAACGCGATCTCGCGCGGGACCGGGGAACCGCACTCGATGGCGATCACGCGCGGGTAGAGGGATTCGAGCTTTTTCCTCAGGGCGGCCCGCGGGAGGCGGCTGGGTGCGATCCAGCCGACGTCGCCGCCCTCGACGGGCAGGAAGCCGCGCTTGGGCCTGAGCCCGAGCTGGCGGGCGAGGAGGGCGTTGTTGCCGATCTGCGGGTGTCCATCGAGCGGCAGATGGTTGGAATAGAGCGCGCAATCGCCCTGGATCAGCGTGGCGATGCGTTCATAGGCCGGCCCGGTCAGCGGACGGGGCATGTCCCAGTACATGCCGTGGTGCACGATCAGGAAATCCACGCCGGCCGCGACGGCGCGCTGAAATGGTACGACCCCGGCGTCGACGGCGGCGCCGATCCTGGTGACGCGGCCCTGGTTGGCGACCTGCAGGCCGTTGAAGGCGGCGGGCGCATCCTTGAACGCGGCGCGGCGGGTGCGCCGGTCACAATAGGCGACGAGGTCAGTGAGCTTGGTCATGGCTGGGGCCGATCCGGCAGCTATGTGCGCTAAAGCCCGCACCGAAACTCACGAGCCAAAAATCACCATCCGGGCCGGGCCGGGCGGTCCGGAGGGTCTCCTCCAGGGCGAACAGCACGGACGGGCTGCTCATGTTGCCATTGCGGGAAAGCGTGAGGGTGCTGGCGTCGAGGCGGTGTGGCGAGAGCACGGGCGCGAGGGCATGGATGACATCGCGTCCACCGGGGTGGACGACGACCTGGGCGACAGGGCGCGGTCCACGCCCAGCCCAGAGTTGCCCGACCGCGCCGGCGGCGAGTTCGGGCACGGAGCGGTGGAGCAGGTTGCGAAGTTTGCCGGCGCGCTGCTCGAAGCGCAGTTTATCCCGCTCGGCGGGCAGGTGGAGCGTGGCAAAATCGGAGGCCCGCAGCCCGGTCGGGCCGGGAGTGCTGCGCCAGAGGGTGGCCGCCGCGCCATCGCTGAACAGGCAGGCGCTGATCAGGACACCCGGATCGTCGTCGAGATAAAATGCGGCCGAGCAGATTTCCACCGCCACGCAGGCGACGATGGCGCCGGGCTGGGCGGCGAGCACGTGGCTGGCGGCGCGGAGGGTGGGGATCGCGGCACCGCAGCCGAGGCCGACGAGATCCTGGAGAAAGGCGTTGGGTCGCAGCCCGAGCTGCTCGGCGACGTAGCTGGTGACGCCGGGGCAGAGATAACCTGAGCAGGTGCAGACGAGCAGGGCGTCGAGATCGGCGGCGCGCAGGCCGGCCTGCTCCAATGCGGCGGTCAGGGCCTGACCCGCGAGCCGGGGCGCCTCGGCGCGGAAGATGGCATTGAGCTCATCCGCCGTGCGGTCGAAGACATGCTCGACATCCGGGGCGGCAAAATGGCGCGTGGCGATGCCGTGGTCGCCGCGCAGGATGCTTTGCAGGATGAGCATCGAGCGCTTCTTGAGCCGCTGGCGCACGTCGGAACGCTGCACGATCTCCCAGCATTCGGCCTGCGTGAAGGTGGCGGGAGGGACGGCGGTGGCGAGGGCGTGGAGATGCATTCAGTTAAGGGCGGCAGGGGCGGGGCAAAGTGGACGGGGCGCGTCAACGGCGCAGGGCAACCATCCGGTAGGCGCCGAGGGCGGTGGTGGTGCAGAGCCAGTCCCACGCGGCGGCGGAAAGTCCGAGGGCCCGGGGCAGTTCATCGCCGCGAAAGCCGGCGGCAATGCTGACGTGGGCGTCATGCAGGCTGACCTGGTTGGCGCCGAACAACGGGCCCAGCGAGCGGAAGAGCACCTGGGAAATGCGCCGCCGCACCGGTTCGCAGGCCACGATGACCCGCGAGTGGCGGCGCAGGACCGAACCGAGGACCGCGAGCTCATCGTCGGAAAATTGATGGAAGATCAGGTTGCCCAGAACCGCGGCGTAGCCGGCATAACCGGAAAAGAGGCGCAGATCGGCGCGATGCCACGCCCGGCCGGCCGGCCACGCCTCCGGCCGCGGCCAGAGATCAAGGCCGTCGACCCGGACATTCGCCCGTGCAAGCCGCAGGCCGAGCTCCCCCGTGCCGGCGCCCAGCTCGAGTGCGAGTTCGCCCGGGCGGAGCAGGCCCGGCAACCGCCGCGCGAGCCAGCGATGATTGCCCATGATCTGGTTCGTCAGCCGCAAATCGCGCCGGTTGTGGATCGCGGCGGGATCGTCGGGCGCGAGCGAGTCGAGCAGCTCGGGCTGAAGCGTGCGTTGCATGGAGGAGAGAGGAAGGTTGCCCGGGTGCGGGTGAGTGTCCAGAGTCATGGGTGTTTATATATGAGCAACGATTCTGTCAGCCCTGTTGACCTGATTGCCGCCGCGGCCGAAAAGTTCCCTGCGCGGCCCACGTGGGACGAGTATTTCATGGCGACGGCGGTGCTAATGTCGTCGCGCTCGAACTGCGAGCGGCTCCATGTCGGCTGCGTGATCGTGACCGGCGGCGAGCGCAAGAACCGCCTGGTGGCGGCCGGCTACAACGGCTACCTGCCGGGCACGCCGCATGTTTCCCATGTCCGGGAGGGCCACGAGCAGGCGACGGTGCATGCCGAGCAGAACGCGGTGGCGGATGCGGCGCGGCGCGGCAGCCCGGTCGAGGGCTGCGTGGCCTACGTGACCCATTACCCGTGCATCAACTGTGCGAAGATCCTGGCGGCGTCGGGCATCGCGGAGGTTCGCTACCGGCTGGATTATGCGAACGATCCGCTGGTCGCGCCCTTGCTGGCCGAGGCGGGGGTCAAGATCCTGCAGCTTTGAGCCAGGCAACAGGAGTGAACCACGAATGGACACGAATCGACACGAATGCTGCGCGGATAATGGAGATCAGACGAAATTCCGAACCCGTGATGGGCGCTGGGAGGCCGGGTCCGTGATACGTTCAGGATCCCCATTCGTGTGAATTCGTGCCCATTCGTGGTTTCCACCTGAATCATCCCTGCATGCGCGAACGTCGCAAAGTTTCCAAGGCCTCCATCGCCGGCTCCCTGCTGCTGGCGCATCCCACGCTGAAGGATCCCAATTTCCGCCGGACGGTGGTGCTGATGTCGTCACACGGCGCGGACGGCGCGATGGGGGTGGTGCTCAATCGTCCGCTGGGCCAGCGGCTCGGCGAGCTGAACGGGGAATTTGCCCTGGGCCCGCTGGCGGGCGTGCCGCTGTACTGCGGCGGGCCGGTGGAGACGAAGCAGCTGCTGCTGGCGGCCTGGCGGACGCGGGACGACGGATTTCAGCTGCATTTCGGCATCGAGGTGGAAAAGGCCGTGCAGCTGCTGGGCGAGGAAGGCACGCATATCCGGGCGTTTCTGGGCTATTCGGGCTGGTCGAAAGGGCAGCTGGAGAACGAGCTCAGGCAGAATACCTGGGTGGTGGCGGACGTGCCGCTCGACTTGCTGGATCATCCCCAGAATGACGGGCTGTGGCGGGGCGTGCTCGGGGGCATGGGCGACGAGTGGCGCCTGCTGGCCGACGAGCCGGACGACACGAGCCTCAACTGATACACTACCCGCCGGACATTTCGGTTGACAGGGCTTTGGGCGCTCTGTGTTTTGGTTTCTTTTATGAAAGTCGTTTCCTCCATTAAATCTGCCAAGAAGCGTCACCCGGCCTGCCAAGTGGTGCGCCGCAAGGGCAAGATCTACGTCATCAACAAAGTCGAGCCGCGCTACAAGGCGCGTCAGGGCTGATTAACCTCCTATTCCCGCCGTGAAAGCCGAAGGCCATCCCACTCTCAACAACGTCTGCTACCTCGATATCGGTACCGGCAGGCGTTTCCTCACCAAGTCCACGATGAAGTCCGCCCGCAAGGAAGAGATTGACGGCGTGGAGTACTTCATCGTCGCCCGCGACGTCACGATGGACTCGCATCCCGCCTACACCGGCGAGAAGCGCCTCGTCGACACCGCCGGCCGCGTCGAGAAGTTCACCTCGAAGTTCAAGCGCGTGACCAAGAAGTAACCCGCGGTTGCTTCGTTTGTTTTCCAAGCCCTCCCTCTCGGAGGGCTTTTTTGTTGGCTGCGCTGTCAATCGTTTGTCATCGCGAGGCGTGTCCCGCGCGGTTGCGATCCAGCTGGCTTGCGTCGTCGTCCCGCCAGGCGGGACTCCTCGCAATGACAGGTCAGGGCGAGATTTTTGGTTGGCGGACGATTCGTGGCGCTGCCTGTGTGAGGCGTGCCCGCGACCAAGTTGATCTGCTTTGACTGTGACAGCACGCTGAGCGCCATCGAAGGCATCGACGAGCTGGCGCGGTTGCGCGGACCGGAGGTGCTGGCGCGCATCGAGGCGATGACGAACGAGGCGATGGACGGACGGGTGTCCATCGAGAGCGTCTTCGGCCGGCGGCTGGAAATCATCCAGCCGTGGCGCGAGGATGCCGCGGCCGTGGGGCGGAAATACGTGGAGACGGTGGAGCCGTCGGCGAAGGCCACGGTTGCCTGGTTGGTCGCGCAGGGCTGGACCGTCCTCATCCTGAGCGGCGGGTTCCTGCCGTTGATCCGGCCGCTGGCGGACTACCTGGGGGTGGCGCGCGTCGAGGCAGTGGAGCTGCACTTCGCGGCGGATGGCAGCTATCGGGGCTATGATGCGGCCTATCCGACGACGCGTTCCGGCGGCAAGCCGGAGATTATCGTCCGGTTGCAGCGCGAGTTGCAGCCGGCCGTCACGATCATGGTCGGGGACGGCATGAGCGACCTTGAAACCAAGCCGGTGGTGGACCGGTTCATCGGGTTTGGCCGTTACGTGGTGCGGCCGCGGGTCAAGGCCGAGGCTGCGACCTTCATCACCTCGCTGGATGAAATCACGCGTATCCTAAGATGAATTTATCCCTGCTTGCCTCGATCCCGGTGGAGATCCCGGCTGCGCTGTTGGTGCCATTTGGCCTGCTGCTGCTCCTGATCGCCGTGATGCCGCTCGCGCCGGGACGGATGAAGCATTGGTGGGAGCATAATTATCCGTTTGTGTCACTGGGCCTGGCGGGGCTGGTCGGCGGGTACTATCTGCTGAAAGTGCCGGCGGGCGGGCTGACACTCGGGCATACCCTGCACGAATATGGGTCGTTCATTGCCCTGATCGGGGCGTTGTTTGTCGTCGCGGGCGGGATCCACCTGCGGGTGAAGGGTGAGGCGACACCCTGGGAGAACGTGCTGTTTCTCGCGATGGGGGCGGTTTTGGCGAACGTGATCGGGACCACGGGTGCGTCGGTCGTGCTGATCCGGCCGTGGATCCGGATGAACAAGCTCCGGATCAACGCGTACCACATCGTCTTTTTCATCTTTGCGGTTGCCAATGTCGGCGGGGCGCTGACGCCGATCGGGGATCCGCCGCTGTTTCTGGGCTACCTGCGCGGCGTGCCGTTCTTCTGGCTGATCCAGCACCTGTGGGCGGAATGGCTGGCGGCACTCGTCCTGATCCTGGCGGTGTTCCATGTCTTGGACCGGCGCGGCTTCCGGCGCATGCCGGGAAAAATCCAGGGCGAGGTGGCACAGCATCACGACACTTTCAGGCTGGAGGGCTGGCCCAACCTCGGATTGCTCGGCGTGATCGTGGCCGGCGTGTTCCTGCCGGAGGCGTACCTGATCCGCGAGATCGTGATGGTGACGGCTGCGGTGGTGTCGCTGAAGACCACGCCGAAGTCGATCCATGCGCAGAACCAGTTTAACTTCGGTCCGATCAAGGAGGTCGCGTTCCTGTTCATCGGCATCTTCACCACGATGATGCCGGCGCTGAACTACCTCGAGGCGCACGGGAGCCAGCTCGGGTTTACCCGGCCAAAGCAGTATTACTATGCGACCGGGGGATTGTCGGCGGTGCTGGATAATGCGCCGACCTACGTGAATTTCCTCACCCTGGCGGAGACGACCTTTGTCGAGGAGACGCCAACGGAGCAGGCCGGGGGCGAGGGCGACTATGACCGGCGGGCGGTCGCGCGGCTGCTGCAGAAACAGGCGCCGATCGTCGTGGCGATCAGTCTGGGCGCGGTGTTCTTCGGGGCGATGACCTATATCGGCAACGGACCCAACTTCATGGTGAAGTCGATCGCCGAGAGCGCGGGCGTGCGCTGTCCGGGATTTTTCGGCTACATCATCAAGTACAGCCTGCCGATCCTGCTGCCGATTCTGCTGCTGGTCGGGTGGGTTTTCCTCTGATCAAAGGTCGCACCGGAGCTCCGTAAATTTTACAGGAGGTCACCGAGGACACGGAGAGGAGCCGATGAATACCGGTCGGTCATTCTTCACGCGCTTTGCGATCTTCTGTAAAATTCGGACCGCCGGTTTACGGAAACAACCCGCGGGCGGCCTTGGCCTCGGCGACGCGGCCGATGCCGAGGGTGAGGGCAGCGAGGCGGCGGCTGAACTTGAATTTCCGCTTCTGGGCGTCGACGGAGTCCTTGGCCTTGTCGAGCATGCCGTAGAGTTTCGTGAGGACCTCGTCCCGGGTCCAATAGAAGCTCGAGAGATTCTGGAGCCACTCGAAGTACGAGACGATGACGCCGCCGGAGTTGCAGAGCACGTCGGGGATGAGCTCGATGTCGCCGCGCTTCTCGATGATCTTGTCCGCGGCGTTGGTGGTCGGGCCGTTGGCGGCCTCGGCAAGGAGGCGGCACTTGAGTTTGGGGGCGTTCTGTTCGGTGATGACTCGCTCGAGGGCGGCGGGGACGAGGACGGTGCACTTGAGCTCGAGCAGGGCCTCGTTGGTGATGGGCTCGGCGCCGTCGAAGTCCTTCAGGACTTTGGCGTACTGGACGTAGGCGAGGGCCTTCTTGATGTTGATGCCCTTGGCGTTGTAGACGCCGCCCGTGTAGTCGGAGATGGCGATGATCTTCGCCCCGAAATTCTCGAGGGCGAGGGCGGTCTCGCTGCCGACGTTGCCAAAGCCCTGGATGGCGACGGTGGCCTTGGTAATCGGGACCTTCATGTCCTCGAGGTATTTCTTGATGAGGTAGGCGACGCCGGCGCCGGTGGCCTCGCGGCGGCCCTGCGAGCCGCCGAGGGCGATGGGTTTGCCGGTGACCACCGCGGGGGAGAGATGGCCGACGTGGGTGGAATAGGTGTCCATCATCCAGCCCATGATCTTCTCATTCGTGCCGACGTCCGGGGCGGGCACGTCCATGTGCGGCCCGAGGAAGTTCACCATTTCCTGCATGTACCGGCGCGAGAGGTGCTCGAGCTCGGATTCGGAGAGCTGCTTGGGATCGACGATGACGCCGCCCTTGGCGCCGCCGTAGGGCAGGCCGACCAGCGAGCACTTCCAGCTCATCCACATGGCGAGGGCCGCGACCTCGCCGATGGTGACGTCCTGGTGGAAGCGAATGCCGCCCTTGGACGGGCCGGTGGAGACGTTGTGCTGGACGCGGTAGCCCTCGAAGACGGTGACGCTGCCGTCGATGCGACGGACCGGCAGGGTGACGGCGAGGCAGCGGCGGGGATACTTGGTGCGGTCGCGGATGGCCTCGGGGAGGTTGATGGCGTCGGCGGCCTGGTCGAACTGGCGGCAGGCCATCTTGAAGACGTCAGAATCGTAAAGGCTGGAGATAATGGCTTTGGACATGGAACAAACGGGGTTGAGGGCGGTTGAGGTGGGGTACCGATCCGATTGGACTCAACTTGGGCGGAAGCCCGGGGTTTAGCAATTGGCTTCCGGGCGAGCCGCGCCTTCAATGACCCTCACTAATCGCGCTGAAAACGGCGCATGATACATGGGTGTTGTGATCAAAATTTTCCGCTGGATCTTCGAAAAGACCGCCACGGCCGGCCTCATTCTCGGGCTGGCCCTGGCGGCGGGCGGGCTGTGGTTTTTCCTGAAGGACAACGTGGATTTCGACGAGTGGCGCCATGATGTCCTCCGCACGCTCACGGGTGAACGGGCCAGGGTGCAGTCCGCGCTGGACGATGTGCAGCACCGGCTGAACCAGGCCAACGCCGGCATCGCGGCGGAGCAGGAGCACATCCGGCAAACGGACAAGGTGATCGCACAGTTGAAGGAGCTGGACAGCACGTGGGACCGGATGACGGGTGACGCACAGCAGAAGGCCAACCAGGACCGGCGCGCGAAGCTGGAGCAGGCGAACAGTGAGGCGGCGGCGCGGATCGGAGCGCTGCAGCTGGTGTACAAGCGCACAACGTGGGAGCGGGACGGCCTCGAGATCGCCCTGGGCAAGATCGACGTGCAGCTGCGCACCATCGAGGCAAAGCGCTCGAAGGTGCTGCATTACCTGGAGGTGGCGTGGAATTACCGCGTGGGCCGCCTGACGGTGAAACAGTGGGCGTTGATCGTGCTCGGGCTCTATTTCTTCGGGCCGACCGCGGGGAAGCTGGCCATGTACTTCATCGTGGCACCGCTGATCACGCGCGGCCGTCCCGTGCGGCTGGCGGAGACGCTGCCCGAGATGCCCGGCGTCGGGCCCAGCCATGTGTCGGCCGATGTGACGTTGCAGCCGGGGGAACGGCTGTGGGTGAGGGAGAAATACCTGCAGGCTTCGGACGAGGGCCTGATCCGGAAAACCCGGTTCCTGCTCGACTGGCGGATGCCGTTTACCTGCCTGGCAAGCGGCCTGGTCGAGCTGGTGGAGATGCGGAACCGGCGCTTGGAGGGCGGCTATGGCTGCACGCTCTCGAACCAGTCCGATCCGCACAGCGAGCTGGCGGTGGTCCTGCTGCGGCCGGGGGTGAGCATGGTGTTGCGGCCGAGTTTTCTGGCCGGGATCGCGCGCGCGGACAGCCAGCCGCTGGTGATCCGCCGGCGCTGGCAGCTCTTCCGCTGGCAGGCCTGGGTGACGCTGCAGTTCCGCTTCTTTGAGTTTGTCGGGCCCTGCCGCCTGATTGTCGCCGGCAGCCGCGGCGTGCGGGCGGAGTGGCTCGTGAACCGCGCGGGCAATCCGCACCCGGCGCGCCGGGCCAACCAGGATGCGACCATCGGGTTCACGCCGAATCTCGACTACCAGCCGGCGCGCGCGGAGACGTTCTGGAGTTACTACCGCGGGATGAACCCGCTGTTCGACGACCTCTTCGCGGGCCAGGGGCTGTTTCTCTGCCAGCAGGTCTCGGCGGACGGCGACGCCAAAAAAGCCCGCAGGTTTTGGTCGAATGTCTGGAGCGGGATGCTGAAGGTGTTTGGGTTGTGAAGGAGGAAACCCGGAAACCACGATGAGGTATGGAGCAGGAGGAACTGACCGGGAAGATCATCGGCGCCGCCATCCGTGTGCACCGTGAACTTGGGCCGGGCTACTTGGAATCGGTCTATGAAGAGGCGCTATGCATCGAACTCGCGGCGACGGGTTTGAAAATCACCCGGCAGCAGCCGGTGGAGATTTGTTACCGCGGTCAACGGATCGCTGTGCATCGGCTGGATTTGCTGGTGGAAGACACCGTCGTCACTGAACTGAAGGCTGTGCTTGAACTGCAGGACATTTTCTACGCGACGTTACGCTCATATCTGAGGGCGACGGGAAAATCTGTCGGCCTGCTGCTGAATTTCGCCTCCGTTATTGTCCAAGTAAAACGCATCGGACCGGAGTTGCCTTCGCGGGCATAGCAGATTGCTTCCGGGGTTCATGGCTTCGCTCTTCAAACTCAAGGCCGACTACGAACCCAAGGGCGACCAGCCGCAGGCCATCGGGGAGCTCGTAACGTCGATCAAGGCGGGGCACCGGCACCAGACGCTGCTGGGCGTGACGGGCTCGGGCAAGACGTTCACCATGGCGAACGTCATCGCCCAGTGCGACCGGCCGACGCTGATCATCTCGCATAACAAGACGCTTGCCGCGCAGCTCTACTCGGAGTTCAAGAATTTCTTCCCGGAGAATGCGGTCGAGTACTTCGTCAGCTACTACGACTACTACCAGCCCGAGGCCTACATTCCGTCGAGCGACACCTTCATCGAGAAGGATTCGTCCATCAACGAGGAGATCGAGCGGCTGCGCATCGCCACGACGAGCTCGCTGGTGTCACGGCGCGACGTGATTGTGGTCGCCAGCGTGTCGTGCATCTACGGCCTCGGTTCGCCCGAGGAATTCACGTCGATGCGGATCCCGCTGCGCCGCGGCCAGCCGTTCGGCCGGCACCGGCTGCTGGAGCGGCTGGTGGACAACATCTACGAGCGGAACGACTATGAGCTGAAGCCCGGGCGGTTCCGGGTGCGGGGCGACGTGGTGGACATCATGCCCGCCTACATGGAGAACGGCCTGCGCGTGGAGTTTTTCGGCGACGACGTGGAGTCGCTCAGCGAGTTCGAGCCCCTCACGGGGGAGATCGTCCGGCCGCTGGACCAGTTCGACCTATATCCGGCCAACCAGTATGTGACGAGCCGCGGAAAACTGGAGCCGGCCATCGCCGCCATCAAGGCGGAGCTGGACGAGCGCGTGGCGTTCTTCGAAAAGAACGCCCAGTATCTGGAAGCCCAGCGGGTGCGGATGCGCACCAACTATGACCTGGAAATGCTGCAGGAGATGGGGTTTTGCAGCGGGATCGAAAACTACTCCCGGCACCTCACCGGCCGGAAGGCGGGGGACCGGCCGTTCTGCCTGATTGATTTCTTTCCCAAGGATTTCCTGCTGATGATCGACGAGAGCCACGCGACGGTGCCGCAGATCGGCGGGATGTACAACGGCGACCGGGCGCGCAAGCAGACGCTGGTGAACTTCGGGTTCCGGCTGCCCTCGGCGCTCGACAACCGGCCGCAGAGTTTTGCGGAATTTCAGCAGGTCACGGGACAGACACTGTACGTGTCGGCGACACCGGCGGAGTTCGAGCTGAAGCTATCGTCGGTGGTGGCGGAGCAGCTGATCCGTCCGACGGGTCTGCTGGATCCGCTGATCACGGTGCGGCCCTCGAAGGGCCAGGTGGAGGACCTGATCGGCGAGATCCGCCGGGCGACCGGGGCGGGCGAGCGCGTGCTAGTGACCACGCTGACGAAACGGCTGTCGGAGGACCTGACGAGCTTTCTCCGTGAAGCGAAGATCCGCGTCGAGTACCTGCACTCCGACATCGATGCCATCGAGCGGGTGGAGATCCTGCGCAACCTGCGACTGGGAAACTTTGACGTCCTGATCGGCATCAACCTGCTGCGCGAGGGCCTTGACCTGCCCGAGGTGGCGCTAGTAGCGATCCTTGACGCAGACAAGGAGGGTTTCCTGCGCAGCGAGACGAGCCTGATCCAGACGGCGGGCCGGGCGGCCCGGCACGAGAAGGGCCGGGTGATTTTCTATGCCGACAACCTGACCGACTCGATCAGGCGCACGATCGAGAAGGTGACCTACCGCCGGGAAAAGCAGCTCGCCTACAACCAGGCGCACGGGATCACGCCACACAGCGTGAAGCGCTCGGCGCAATCCAGCCTGCACACCTATGATGGCACCGGAAACCAGGACGAGCCGATGGTCGCCGAGGCGGTGGACGATGTCGCGGCGGTGATCGCAGAGCTGGAGGACGAGATGCAGGAGGCGGCGGGCAAGCTGGAGTTTGAGCGCGCGGCGGTGCTGCGCGACCAAGTCAACGCCCTCAAGTCGGGCGACTACAAGAAATCGGCGCGGACCACGGGCCAGAACTACCCGACGCGGGGCGGCGGGAAGGCGAAGGGCAAAGCCCGGCGCTAGTCGCCGGCATGGTTTTAATCTGGAACTCATGAACTCGGGAACAAGGCCCTTGATTTCCTGAGTACCCTGGTTCCGGATTATTTCAGGGCGCCTTCTGCCGCTCGGATTTGAGGACACCGATGCTGGTCAAATTGCGGTAGCGCTCGGCGTAGTCGAGGCCGTAGCCGACGACGAATTTGTCGGGAATGACAAAGCCCGCGAAATCCGCCTCGAAGGGGACCTGCCGGCGGCCCTTCTTGTCGAGGAGCACGCAGACGCGGAGGCTGGCGGGCTGCAGCCCGCGAATCATGCCGGCCACTAACGCGAGGGTTTTGCCGGTGTCGAGGATGTCATCAACGATCAGCACGTGGCGGCCGGTCACGTCGAGGGTCAGGCTGTGGACGAGCTTCGGCTTGCCCTGCGACTCGGTGGCGCTGCCGTAGCTGGAGATGCGGATGCAGTCGAGGCGCACGGGGTTGTCGATCTGGCGCAGGAGATCCGCCGTGAAGAGGATCGCTCCATTCATGAGGGCGATCACGGTCAGCTCCTCATTGCCATAGACGCGCTTGAGCTCGGCGCCGAGTTCCCGCACGCGCTGACGGATGGCCTCCTCGCTGACGAGGACGGTTTCAATGTCGGGGTGCAGGGCAGGGGTGGGTGCGGCCATGATGCGAAGGTCCGAGCGAGACAAAGCGCAGTGGGCGTGGCAAGCCCGCCGAGGGCGGGACGCACGAAGGTAGAAATCCGAAATTCGAAGCGGAGCCACCCATCAAACGATCACTTCGAGACAGGGCCTGGGGCCGCTCTCTATTCGAACTTCGAATTTTCTCGCTTCGTGCCTCCGCGGCGTTCGCCGCGGCCGTATTCCTTTGACTTGGCCGGAGGCGAAACCTTGTTTCGGCGGCGATTAACCCGCGCGCATGATCTCCATCCGCATTCAGAACCTGACCAAGCGCTTTGGGACGGTGACGGCGCTGCACCACCTGGATTTGACGATCAATCCGGGTGAATTGTTTTTTCTCCTCGGACCCAGCGGCTGCGGTAAAACCACGCTGCTGCGGAGTCTGGCGGGGTTCTATATCCCGGAGGAGGGGCGGATCTTTTTCGGCGACGAGGAAGTGACCCGGCTCGAGCCGCACAAGCGGAACACGGGCATGATGTTTCAGAGCTATGCGCTCTGGCCGCACCTGACGGTGGCAGAGAACGTGGCGTTCGGGCTGGAGGAGCGGAAGGTCGCGAAGCCGGAGCTCAGGCGGCGCGTCGGCGAGGCGCTTGAGTCCGTACGCATGGCACCATTCGCGGAGCGCCGGCCGAACCAGCTTTCCGGCGGGCAGCAGCAGCGCGTGGCGCTGGCCCGGGCGCTGGTGATCCGGCCGCGTTGCCTGCTGCTTGACGAGCCGCTGTCCAATCTCGATGCCAAGCTGCGGCTGGAAATGCGCACGGAAATCCGCCGCATCTGTAAGGAGTTCAAGCTGACGACGGTGTATGTGACCCACGACCAGAAGGAGGCGCTGTCCATCTCCGACCGGATGGCGATGATGGACGGCGGAAAAATCCTGCAGGTCGGCACACCCGGGGAAATCTACCGCCGCCCCGCCTGCAAGGCCGTCGCGAATTTCATCGGGGAGACGGATTTCATCCCGGGCACGGTCACCGGTCTGGCCGGCGGCCGGGTGACGGTGGAGACGGCGATCGGCCGCTTCGAGGGCGTGGCGGGCGACCCGGCCGCGGCGCCGGCGGTGAAAGACCCGGTCACGCTTTCCATCCGGCCGGAGTGCTGGATGCTGAGCCGGGTGCGGCCGGCGGGGAACACGGTGGCAGGGCGAATCGGCGAGTCGGTTTATCAAGGGGAAGTGGCCCAGTATGATTTCATCACCGGCGGCCACACGCTGAAGATGCTCGAACTGAATCCGCGGTTTCTCGATCCGGCGGCGTGCGGGGAGCTGTTTGCCAGCGTGGCGCCGGAGGACGTGGTGGTGCTCCGGAGCTGAGGGCCACGCATGATCAAGCGGACGATCCTGATCGTGGCGCTGGTGGCCGTTGTGGCCCTGCCGTTCCTGCTGCGGTCCAGGCAGGCGGCCCCGGAGCGGGCGGATGTGACCGTTGTCATCATCACGCCGCACAACGAGGCGATCCGCTCCGAGTTCGGCCGCGGCTTCCGCCAATGGTACCATGCGCGCACGGGCAGGACGGTGCTACTGGACTGGCGCGTGATCGGCGGCACGAGTGACATCACGCGGTTCCTGGAGGCGGAGTACATCGCGGCGTTCCGCAACTACTGGACCGGGAAACTGGGCAAGCCTTGGAACGCGGAGATCCAGGCGGGGTTTACCAATCCGAAACTGGCGGCGGATGCGCCGCCGCTGGTGCGCGAGGCCCGGCGGGCGTTCCTCGACTCCGGGGTGAGCTGCGGCATCGACCTGTTTTTTGGTGGCGGCAGCTATGATTTCATCCGGCAGGCGGACGCGGGCCGACTGGTGCCGTCGCAGCTGCTGCGAACCCATCCCGAGTGGTTTGCGGACGCGGTGATCCCGCAGACGTATTCGGGCGAAGTTTACTGGGACCGGCAGGGACTCTGGTTTGGCAATGTCCTCAGCACCTATGGTATCCTGTACAACCGGGATGCGATCGCCCGGCTGGGCATCGCTTCGCCGCCGGAGCGGTGGGATGACCTGAAGGATCCGCGACTGGTGGCCGAACTGGGCCTCGCCGACCCGACGAAGAGCAGCTCGATCGCGAAGGCGTTTGAAAACCTGATCCAGCAAAAGATCCAGAAGCGGCTGGCGGTGCTGCGGCAGGCCGCCGGGAACCGCGCCGCCAGGGACCTGGAAGCGCAGGCGGTGCGCGAGGGCTGGGTGACCGGGCTGCAGCTGATCCAGCTGATCGGGGCGAATGCGCGGTATTTCACGGATAGCTCGCAAAAGCCGCCGATCGACGTTTCGCAGGGCGACTGTGCCGCGGGGATCGCGATCGATTTCTATGGGCGGGCGCAGGCGGAGGTGACCGACGAGCGCAGTGACGGCAAGCCGCGGCTGGTGTTTGTGACTCCGCGGGGCGGCTCAGTCGCCTCGGTGGATCCCATTGCGCTGCTGCGCGGAGCGCCGAACCGCGAGGCAGCGGAAGCCTTCATCGAATATACGCTATCGATGGACGGACAGAAGCTGTGGAATTTCAAACCGGGAACACCGGGAGGCACGGAGCGGTTTGCCCTCCGGCGCATGCCGCTGCGGAAGGATTTTTATGCGCACGACGAGTGGAAGCCCTATCGCAGCGATCCCGACGCCTCGCCCTTCGACGACGAGGATCACCTGGTGTATCGGCCGGAGTGGACCGGCGGGCTGTTTCGGGAAATGGCGTTTGTGATCCGGATCATGTGCCTCGACACGCACGACGAACTGGCGGCGGCCTGGCGCGAACTCATCAGGGCAGGAGTGCCGCCGGCGGCGCTGGCCGCCCTCGGTGACATGTCGGCGATCAGTTACGACCGGATGGAGGCCATCCGCCGAACGCTCAATTCCAAGGACAAGGTGGACGAGATCCGGCTGGCCAAGACGCTGGCGGCGGGGTTTCGGGAACAGTACCGCCGGGCCGGCGAGCTCGCGCGGGAGAACGAAAGGGCCGGGGTGGCGCGGCCGAAATAGTCCCGACTGCCTTCGCCGGCGGCTTATTATCCCCGCGAATCAGGCCAGGGCGGAAATCTCGGCGGCGAACTGGCCGCGATCGGCGGCGCGATAGAACGAGGTACCGGCGACAAACGTATCCGCACCCTCGGCCCGGCATTCGGCGGCGGTGGCCAAATCGATGCCGCCGTCCACTTCCAGGCGGAAGTTCAGGCTGAGTTCGCGCCGGCGGTCGGAGATCCGGCGCAATTTCGGCATCACGTCGCGCCGGAATGCCTGGCCGCCGAACCCGGGCTGGACCGTCATCACGAGGACCAAGTCAACGTGCGCCAGCACCGGCTCGATGACTTCGGCCGGCGTGCCGGGATTGAGGACGATGCCGCACCCGCAGCCCAGCGCCCGGATCCGGGCGAGCGTGCCGAGATGGTCATAGGCCGGCTCGATGTGGATGCTGATATGATTGGAGCCGGCTTGGGCGAAGGCCTCGATGTAGCGTTGCGGCTCGTCGAGCATCAGGTGGGTGTCGAAGAAGAGTTTCGACCCCGGGCGGATCGCCGCGACGGTCTGCGGGCCGAATGATAGGTTCGGGACGAAGTGTCCGTCCATGATATCGAGGTGGATCCAGTGCAGGCCGAGTTCCTCCACCTGGCGGACGCTCGCGCCGAGGCGGGCATGGTCGCCCGCCAGCAGTGAGGGGGACAGGATCGGGGCGTGCATAGCGTTCACCAGACGTCGAGCACCGTGTGCGTGATTTTCTGAGCCAACGCCTCGGCGAGCAGGGGCAGGGTCTGGTACTCGGACTGGAGCTGGCCGCTGTCGGTGTAGGCATCGCGGCTGACACTGACCTTGCGGGCGCTGAACAGCTCCTTGCCCGTATGGTTGTCGCGGAGAGTGCATTCGGTGCCGAGGGTCAGGGCGAATTTCCGCGCCAAGCCCGTGTCATCTTCGCGCGCGGCGCTGACATCGCGATGGTAGTCGCGGATGACCACGCGGAGCGTGGCGTCGGCCGCCTCCGCGGAATTCACCAGCGCCACGCGTCCATCGGTGATGAACGCCTGGCGGAGCTGCGTGCTGACAATGGCCTGGGCCTGGGGCAGCAGGGTCTTGTTGGCGACGGGCTCGACGTAGAGCGTGGCGAAGCCCGGCTTGGCGTCCGTGCCGAGCTGGTAGTGGGCGCAGCCGGTGAGGCAGAGCACGGCGGACAAAAGACAGAGAGCCGGAAGCCGTAGGGTCATGCGAGGAAAGGGAGCAATCGGCCCTTCGTCCGAAATGACAAACCAAAACCCGGCGGACCGCGCTCAGAACAGCCAGAAGCGTTTTTTGCGCGGCGGGGCCTCGACGGGTTTGTTCGAGGCCTTGGCCTCGACCGTGGCGAGCATCACCTTGGCGCGCTTGGCGACTTCCGAGTCGGGATAGGCGGTGATGGCCTCGTTGTAGAAAACCTTCGCCGCGACATAATTGTCCCGCTTGTAGAAATAGAAATCGCCGATCTTGAATTTGCTCTCCGCGAGCAGTTTTTTCATCGTGTCGACCCCCTTCGCCGCCTCGCCGATCTTGATGTCGTTGGGGTAGAGAATCATGAAATCCTCGTAATAGGTGATGGCTTCTAGGGTGGAGGCCTGGTCGTAGGAAGGGCCTTGGACCAGCGAGGCGTTGGCCTTCGCGATCTGCAGGTACGCCTCGGGCGTGAGCAGGCTCTGGGGATAGGAGTTGATCATGCGGTCGAGCGCATTGATGGCGTCCTCGGTGTCCTTGAGCATCAGGTGGCCGCGGGCGATGGTCATCAGCGCAAGCGGGGCGTAATCCCCGTAAGGCGCGTCAATCAGGACCACCTCGAGAAACTCGATGCCGCGGCTCCGGGCGGTGAAACCAGGAATGACGCCCCACAGGCGGGGGCGCCCGCCATCCACCAGGATGGAGGCGATGCGGTAGAGCTGGCCGATGATTTCGTTGAAGCGCTTGGTGTTTGGATAACGGCCGACGACCTGCTGGAACGCATCAAAGGCGTCGATGTACTGCTTCCGGGCGAGGCGCAGTTTCCCGACCCGGTACAGGGCCTCGGGCGCGTACACCGAGTTGGGATATTTCTTGGCGACCTTCTGGTAGCTGCTGATCGCGGAATGGATGCTGCCATTTTCCTCGGCGGTCCGGGCCTTGTTCATCAGCTCCACGGCATTCCGGCTCTCGGTTCCGGTGATCCCGGCGAGGGCTCCGCCCTCGATGCGCCAGCCCGTCTGGGGGTTCCACACCAGCTCAGCCGCCAATCGGCCCGGCAGGCAGCAAAGGACGGTCGCGAGAAGGGGCCCAACGGGCAGGCGACGGAGCAGGGAAGGAAACATGATAAGGGAAATTACCAGCGAATCAGCGCAGACCCGTAGGTCAAGCCCGCCCCAAATGCGACCAAGAGGGTGAGGTCCCCGGACTTGATGCGGCCGGCGCGGCGAGCCTCGTCGAGGGCGATGGGGATGGAGGCGGAGGACGTGTTCCCGTAGCGGCTCACATTGACATAAAAGCGGTCCATCGGGAGCTCAAGGTACTGGGAGATGGCCTCGATGATGCGGAGGTTGGCCTGGTGGGGAATCACGAGCCCAATCTGATCAGCACGCAAATGATGTTGTTCCAATATATCCCGCGCGGCCTCCTCCATGGCGCGGACGGCGATCTTGAACACTTCCTTGCCTTTCATCTTCAGAAAATGCTCGCCGGCGGCGAGCGACTCGATCGTGGCCGGGGCCGAACTGCCGCCGCGGGGAATGCAGAGCAGGTCGGCGCTGTCACCGTAGGCGCCGAGCCGGGTGCCGATCAGGCCGATGCCGGGCTGGTCGCTGAGGCCGACCACGGCGGCGCCGGCGCCGTCGCCGAACAGGACGCAGGTGGTCCGGTCCTTCCAGTCAACGATGGAGGAGAGTTTTTCCACGCCGATCACGAGCGCCCGGCGGTAGCGACCGGAGCCGAGCATGGCGCAGGCAGTGTCGAGGGCGTAGACGAAGCCGGAGCAGGCGGCATTCAGGTCAAAGCAGGCGGCGTGGGTCGGCACGCCCAGCTTGTGCTGGATAGTGCACGAGACGGCGGGCACGGTCTGGTCGGGCGTAACCGTGGCGACGATGAGGAGGTCAATGTCGGCGGCAGTCAGCTTGGCGTCGGCCAGGGCGGACTTGGCGGCGGCAACGGCCATGTCGGACGTGGCCTCGCCGGGCGCGGCGATGTGGCGCTCGCGAATGCCGCTGCGGGAGAAAATCCACTCGTCGGAGGTGTCGACCATCGTGGCGAGGTCGGCATTGGTGAGGATCCGGGCCGGGGCGTAGGAACCGGTGCCGAGGATGACGGTGGAGGCGGTGGCCATGAAAGGGATGGGGTGGAGGTGGGGAGCGCGGCTCAGACGCCGGCGGGATCGCGCAGGCATTCGTTGGCGCGGGCAATGTCGGCCTCGATGCGATGGTTCATGTCCGACTTGATGATCTGGCTGGCGGCATGGATGGCGCTCTTGATGGCATGGCGGTTGGAGGAGCCATGGGCCTTGAGGATGTTGCCCTTCAGGCCGAGCAGGGGGGCGCCGCCGTAGCGCTCGGGGTTGATACGCTCCTTGAGGGCGCTGAAGGCGGACTTGGCCAGAAGGGCGCCGGTGGCGCGCATGGGATTGGCCTGCAGTTCCTCGCGCAGCATGCTGGAGAAGAAGCGCACTAGCGACTCCCAGCTCTTCAGCATGATGTTGCCGACAAAGCCGTCGCAGACGACGACGTCCACATGGTCGGCAAACACCTGGAACCCCTCGATCGGGCCGGCGTAATTGACGATGTCGCCGGTCCGGCGGAGCAGGTCGTTGGTCTCGGTGATGAGCGCGTTGCCCTTGCCGTCCTCGGTGCCGATGGTCATGAGGCCGACGCGCGGTGAGGCGATGCCCAGCACGGCCCGGCAGTAATGGCTGCCAAGGATGGCGTTGTGCACGAGGTGCTCCGGCTTGGCCTCGGGATTGGCGCCGGCGTCAATGAGGACGAAATGACCGTTTTCCCGCGGGACGACGGCGGCGAGCGCGGGGCGGGCGACGCCCTCCATGGTCCGCAAGCGGAGGGTGCCGCACGCCATGAGCGCGCCGGTATTGCCGCAGCTGACCACGACGCTGGCATGGCCTTCCTTGACTAGCTCGATGGCGCGGACCATCGAGGAATCCTTCTTCCGCTTGAGCGCCATCAGCGGCTTGTCGTCCATGGTCACGACCTCCGAGGCATGATGGATGATCACATGATGGCGGCGGCTGATGCCGGCCTCATGAAGGAGGGGACGGAGCACGGCCTCATCCCCAACCAAGGTCACGGGATTGAGAGCCGGATACTGGCGCAAGGCGAGCTTGACGGCCTCGACGACCTCGGCGGGGCCCATGTCGCCCCCCATGGCATCGATTGCAATGCGCCCGGTATCGCCGGAAGAAGTGCCCATCGCGAGGATGGCGGGGGAGGGAAACGGCGAGGATTAAACCTCGACGTTAAGGATCTGACGGCCCCGATACATGCCGTTCTTGGGGTTCACCCGGTGGGGGCGAAAGGCGCTGCCATCCGTGGGATCCTTGGCGAATTCAGGAGCCTTAAAGGCGTTGGCGGCGCGGCGGTTGGCGCTGCGGCGTTTGGATTGTTTGCGTTTCGGATTGGCCATGGGAGGAAGGAGTGGAGGAGTGGGAGGGACGGATGGAAAACGCCCCGGCGTCGTGTGTAAGGTGGCCGAGTAAAGGGCGGCGACAAAGCGGGTCAAGCGCGATAACCGGGACAAAATCGGCCCGGAAATCCGGTGGGAGCGCAGCGCGCGCTGGACGGCGGCGGAAAGGCCGTCAAATCTCGACCCGCCGTCCATCCGGCACCCCCTATGTCGCCTACCTTTCTTCAGATCATCGTGCTGGGGCTTATCCAGGGGGCGGCCGAGCTGCTGCCGGTCTCGAGCTCGGCCCACGTCATCGTGGCGGAGAAGATGATGGGCCTGGATCCTTCCCATCCCGAGATGACGTTCCTGCTGGTGATGCTGCATACGGGCACGATGTTCGCGGTCATCGCGTATTTCTGGCGGGCGTGGCGGGAGAATTTTTTTGGCAGCGTGCCGCGACTGAGGGAGGCCATCAGGCAGGTGGCCGTGGCCACAGTCTGCACCCTGGCGGTCGGGGGCATCCTGAAGCTGCTGATCGAGAAAATCATCCTCGGCGGGGGCAAGGCGGAGTTCGAGCAGCTGTTTTCCTCGCTGCCGCTGATCGCCGGGGCGCTGGCGGCGGCGGGCGCCCTCATCCTCATCGCGGCGGCCCGGGCTCCCCGCGATACTGGCCGCAATGACCTTACCCTGCGCGATTCCGCCTGGATCGGCGCCGTCCAGGCGAGCATCGTCATCCGCGGCTTCACCCGCTCGGGCACGACCATTTCGACGGCGCTGCTCAGGGGAGTGGGAAGGCGGCGGGCCGAGGAGTTCAGTTTTGCGCTCGGCGTGGTCATCACGCCGCCGGCCATCGCCCTCGAGGCGTGGCGTCTCTTCAAATCCCACGGGGGGACCGCCGGTCCGGCCCACCTCGGACAGATGCTGCTGCCGGGCCTGGTGGGCATGGTCGCGAGTTTTCTCGCGGGACTGCTGGCCCTCCGCTGGCTCTCGCGCTGGCTGGAGGCCGGTCGCTGGCAGTATTTCGGCTATTATTGCCTCGGGGCGGCCGCGGTCGTCGCCGTGCTGGCGCGGCGCGGATTCTGATCCGCCGGCGCGGCCGGCGCCCGTCCGCATTTGTAATTGCAGGCCGACGCGCGGTCGGCTCTTTCAGGCTTCGCGCATGACCGAACTCGCCGCGCTTACGCCCCATCTCACCGCCGGAAGGAACCTCACCTCCGCCGAGGTAGCAACCGTGGCCGCCGAGCTCGCCTCGAGCGGGATTGCGGAGGAGGCCAAGGCGGCGTTTCTGACGGCCCTGTCCGGTAAGGGCGAGACCGCGGAGGAGCTGGCCGCGTTTGCCGCGGCCTACCGCGGAATGGCGCTGAATCCCGGGGTGGAGGCCTGGGCGGGCCGTGCGATCGATGTGGTGGGCACGGGTGGCGACCACGCGGGGGGCTTCAACATTTCCAGCCTGGTCACGCTCGTGCTCGCAAGCGCGGGGGTGGTCGTGATGAAGCACGGCAACCGCGGGATCACCTCGAAGTGCGGCAGCGCCGACCTGCTGGCGGCCCTGGGGGTCCAGCTGGAGGCGCCGCCGGAAAAAATCCGCCGCGCGCTCGATGAACTCGGTTTCGCGTTCTTTTTCGCCCCGGCGTGGCATCCGGCCTTCAAGGCCATCGCGCCCACCCGCAAGGCGCTCGCCGCCCGCGGTCAGCGCACGATCTTCAACATCCTCGGCCCGCTCATCAATCCCGGCCGGCCCGCCCACGCCCTGATCGGGACGGCCACGCCTGCCTTGGTGGAAAAGATCGCCACGGCGCTCAACGCACTGGGGCTGGAGGCGGGGCTGGTGGCCCATGGAGTCATCGCGGAGGGCCGCGGGATCGACGAGCTGACGACCGCCACGGTCAATCGCGTGCGCGGCGCCGGCCGGCTGCGGGACTTTTCCGCCGAATGGAAGGCGGGGGACTTCGGGCTTGGCGAGGCACCGTTCACCGAGTTGCTGGGCGGCAATCTCGAGGAGAACCTGGCGCTCACAGACGCAGTGCTGGCGGGGCGCGGCCCGGCGGGCCTCGTTGACACGATCGTGCTCAACGCCGCGACGGGACTCTGGATCACCGGCCGGGTTGCCTCCGTGCGCGACGGCCTGACGCCCGCGCGGGAACTGCTGCTGGGTGGCGCCGTGGCGAGGAAAATCGCGGCGACACGGGAGTTCTACCGCCCATGACCCGCCGCTATTTTGGCACCGATGGCGTGCGCGGGCCCTATGGGGGGCCGTTGATCAACGAGGCGTTTGCGGAGCGGCTGGGGTTCGCGGCTGCGGCGTGGCTGGCGAAAAAGGGCCGGGTGCTGATCGGCCGGGATACCCGTGCTTCAGGCGTCTCCCTTGAAGCCGCCGTGGCGCGCGGCCTGCGGGCCGGCGGGGCGGAGCCGATTTCACTCGGCGTCGCGCCCACGCCGGCCGTGGCCCGGGCAGTGCGGACCGAGGGCGCCGTGCTGGGGGTCGTGATCACGGCCTCGCATAATCCGGCGGCGGACAACGGCATCAAGTTTTTCGGCGCAGGCGGGGTGAAGCTGACCGACGCCGAGGAGTTTCGGATCGAAGAACTGTTGCCGCCGGCGGTGAGACCGGCGCCGGGCCCCGCTGGCCTGCCGGTCATGGATGCGTGTGCGGGGTATGTCACGGCCGCAGCCAGACTCCTGCCGGCGCAGGCGCTCCGCGGCTGGCGGATCGTGCTCGACACCGCCAACGGCGCGACGTCCGCGACCAGCCCGGCGGTTTTCCGGGAACTGGGGGCCGAGGTGATCGGACTGGGTGACCAGCCCGATGGACGGAATATCAATGCCGGAGTGGGCAGCGAGCATCCGGGCCAGCTGGCCGCCCGGGTGCGGGCGAGCGGGGCCCGGCTCGGGGTGGCGCACGATGGCGATGGCGACCGCTGCGTGGTGTGCGACGAGCGCGGCGTCGTGCTGGATGGGGACGAAGTTCTCACGCTGCTGGCAACGCATGCGCTCGCGCACCATGCGCTGGCAAACCGCACGCTCGTGGCGACCGTCCAAAGCAATCTCGGCGTCGATGCCGCTGTGGTCGCCGCGGGTGGCCGGGTGGTCCGGACTTCGGTTGGCGACCGGTATGTCATCGAAGGCATGGCGAAGGAGCGGGCCACGCTGGGCGGCGAGTCGAGCGGCCATATCATCTACTCTGCAATCTCCCCGACCGGCGATGGACTGGTGGCGGCCCTGAAGGTGATCGAGGTCATGCGGGAGACGGGGAAGCCTTTATCGGATTTAAGGCGGGTCCTGGTGAAGTTCCCCCAACTGACATCTGCCCTGACCGTGGCGGAGAAAAAACCGCTCGAGTCACTGCCGGCCCTGGGCGCGGTGATTCGCGTGCTGGAGAAGGAACTCGGGACCCAGGGCCGCGTATTGGTGCGCTATTCCGGGACGGAGCTGAAGCTGCGGCTATTGATCGAGGGTCCGAATGATGGCGTGGTGCGCGACGGCCTCGCGCGGTTGGAAGCGGCGGCCCGGATGGAACTGCCGGTGAACTAATTTTCGCAGGGAAGTGGCGGAAGTGGACTCCGGCGTTGACCCGGGTGAAGGGGCGAACCTGCTCGTGGATTGTGGCCGAAATAACTGTCGCCTCGTTGGACGCCCGGCAGCGGAAGCTGATGGAGAATGCGCGGATCGCGCTGGAACGCGGGCAGCTCGACTATGCGCTTGATGCGACGGGCGAGATCCTGCTGGCCGCTCCGGCCTGTGTGGCGGTGCGCCGGCTGCAACGTGAGGCGCAGTTGAAACGGTTCAAGACGCGGGGCGGGCTGATGGCCCGGGCCGCGGTTTGGATGGCCGCGGCGTCCCTGCGAGCATGCGCTGACCCGAAGCGCGCCGGGCGGACCCTGGCGGCTGCGGAAAAATTACTCAGGCGGGATCCGACGAGCGTGGCGCTGCTCACGCTCCTGGCCGAATCGGCGCTGCACCTGGGCAGGCCGGAGACGGAGGCGTTTGCCCGCGAGGCGATAAGGGAGTTGCGACCCGCGGCCCGGGATAACCTGATTGCGCTTGGTGAAGCCTGGCTCGCTGCGGGCCAGCCGACCAAGGCGCTTCACCTCGCGGAAGAAGTGCTGCGGGCGCATCCGGTGGATGGGCCCGCGCTGGAACTCCTGCGTCAGGCCTCGATCGCCCAAACCGTGACGGCGGGGAACTGGGATTCGGCGGGGACGTTTCGGGAGAAGCTGAGGAGTTGAACGGCAATGACGGCTGCCACAGGCGACCTAATTGCTTCCGCTCAGGGAAATTTCCACCAAAGGGCGCCGGCCGCGAGGGCGGGAAGTCCGAAGATCACCAGAAAGACGGGCAGTTCATCCCTGAATCCATAGCCGGCGTGTTCCACGCCGAAGTACATATTCCAGGCCGCCACGGCGAACCATAGCGGCAGGAAAAATCTAACGCCGAGCGCCTTTGCGCCGGTTCCGCTGAGCCAGCGACCGGCCTGAAGGCAAAGTCCGAGCAGGAGGAATCCACCGAGGATGATAAGCAGGGTGCGCATGACGGACGTGGGCGGGCAAAACGGCCGGGACTAACCGCGGGAGTGAAGGCAGTTCAGCCCAACGGGGCTCATGGCGCGATTTTTTTGTAGAAAAGCACCGTGGGGTGCAACCGGCCGTCAGGAGTGCAGGCGTAATCGGGAATCGCACCGGCCTCAGTCCAGCCCAGCTTGCGGTACAGCACTTCTGCGGGCTGGTCCGGTTCGGTATCGAGGTAAAGGAGGCTCCGCCCGACGGCCCGCGCCTCTGCCTCAACGGCTGACATCAGGACGCGACCGAGTCCGCGGCGGCGGGCCGCGGTGTGGACGAGGAGCTTTTGCACCTCGGCGCGATGCAGCCCGTTGGGCTTCAGGCAGAGCCCCAGCTGGATGCTGCCAACCACCTGGTCTCCCTCGCGGATCACGAGCAGCAGGCGCGAACCCCGGGCGACCTCACCGATCACATCGTGCCAGAAGTGCAGGGCGACGTCGGCGGGAAGCGGCCGGAGAAATCCGATCGAGGCGCCGCCGGCCACGACATCCTGGAGCAGGGTGACAAGCTGGGGGAGCAAGGCGCTGGCTTGGTCGGCGGTGAGTCGGGCGGGCACGGACATAGGGAAAGCGGCATCACCGATCCTGGCCGGCCGGGGAGGAGTGTTTCTCGGCGATCCACACCCCGAGGATCATAAGGACGCCGCCGATGAGCAGGCGGGGCAGGTTGGCGTGTTCACCGAAGAAGAGCAGGGAGCAGGCGATGCCGAGCGGGACCTTGGCGTTGTTGAAGACGGCGAGCGTACCGGCATTGACCCGGGTCGCGCCGACATTCCACCAGAAGAAACAGAGGCCGGAGGAAATCATGCCGAGATAGGCGAGGATGCCCCATTGCGGAAGGGTGAGGTGCACGGCCGGCCAGTCGGTGAAAAAAAGCGAACCGATGGCGCAGGCAACGGTGGCGCCCGCAAAGGGCAGGGCGAAGAGGGAGGCGCTGGTGATATTCTCCGGCAGTTTGTCGCGCTCGCGCCGCCAGGCGACCTGGCCCGCGGCGAAACAAATGTTGGCCAGCTGGATCAGCCAGAAACCCCTGAGGAGGTCGCCCTGCAGCGGGCTGTTGAAACAGACGGTCGCGGAACCCAGCAGGGCCAGGGCTGCGGCCAGCAGGTAGCGCAGGTGCAGCCGGCGTTCGGCCAGGGCGTCAAGCAGGGCGAGATAGAGCGGAGTGGTCAGGGTGAAAAGCACGACGGCGTAGGCCGGCAGGTAAACGTAGGAGCGCTGGTAGAGCAGGTACATCAAGCCGAATTGCACGGCGCCGATGAACGCCAGCCGCCAGCCGGTCCGCACGGAAATAGCGGCGGATCGCAAGAAAGGGACGAACACCACCAGGGCCAGCACGAGCCGCAGCGTGGCGATGGCGGTGCTGTCAATGCCGGCCAGCCGCTTCGTGAGCCCGAAGGAGAAAGCCCAGATGAGGGAGACGAGGAGCAGGAGGTACATGGGGCTTTTACATGAGGAAAAATTTAGGCACCGGAAAGTTCACCTCTAAGATCACAAAGCGCACGAAGGTTTCCGATCCCCCGTCATGATACCGGATTTCGAGGCCTGCGGAGCTTCAGTGGTCCGAGCTTCGTGCGCTTCGTGACCTTTGTGGTTAAAACCAAACCCAGCCTCCTCACGTCGGCTGCCACGGTCCAGTGCGAGTCTTCAGCCCAGGTGGTCGTCATGGGGTCACACCCGGAAAAGGGCCCCCAGTTTTTTGCCCAGCAGCACGCTCAGGCCGGCGAGGGTGATGCCAAGGAACGCCATGGCCCAGACGCCGAGCGCGCTGGCGATGAACTTGCCGTCCCCGAGCAGCTGGAATAGTTCCATGATGGCCTTGGTGATCGGGTAAAAGGCCTGTTTCTGGGCGAGGATCAGCGAATCGCTGACCTCGAGCATGGCGAAGGCAAAGGCCAGCAGGCCGCCGGCAATGAGATTGGCCATGATGAGCGGGAGCGTGACCTTGATCATGGCCTTGAGTGGCGGGCAGCCGAGATTCTGGGCGGCCTCCTCCAGGGTTTCGCTGGTCTGCTCGAATCCGGCGGCCGCCGCGCGGACGACATAGGGCAGCCGCCGCACCGAGTAGGCGATGATGAGCAGGATGGTCGGATCGCGCACGGGATTGAGAAACGCGAAAAGCCGGCCCTCCTGCGACATGGCGAGATAGCCGAAGGCGAGCACGAGGCCGGGCACGGCCAGCGGCAGCATCGCGAGAAAATCGAGGACCTGCCGGCCCGCGATCCGTGAGCGCACCACGACGTAGGCGATGGCGATGCCGAGGAGGACGTCGATGACCGTGGAAATGCTGGCAAATTTGAGACTGTTGGCGATCGCGGGCACGGTCAGGTCATGCCCGAGCGCGAGGCGGAAATTGTCCAGCGTGAGCGCATGGGGCAGGACGGTGGCGTACCATTCGCGGGAGAAGGCGACGAGGATGACGCCGACATGGGGCAGGACCGCGAAACCCACCACGCCGGCAAAGAGGGCGGTGCAGAGCAAGGCCGGGCCGCGCGGCAGGACTCGCGGTCCGCCTGAACTGGTGGCTTTCGCCATCATGGCATAGCCGGCGCGGCCAAACAGGCCCTTGCCCAGCGCATAAATTCCGATGGAGGAGACGAGCATGAGGGCTACGAGCGCATAGGGGAATGGATTGCCGCCAATGTCCCGCAGCCCGTAGTAAATTTGGACGCTGGTCACGCGGGCATAGTCAAAAATGAGCGGCGTGCCGAGTTCGGTGAACGACCAGATGAAGACGATCGTGCCCCCGGCGAAAATCCCCGGCCGGATGAGCGGCAGCGTGATCTTTCGGAAACGCCGGAACCCGGTGCAGCCAAGATTCTGGGCGGCCTCCTCCATCGCCGGGTCGATGTTCGCGAGGGCGGCGACGGCGTTGAGGTAGATGATGGGGTAGAGTGCCAGCGCCTCGACGACCGCAATGCCCCAGAACTGGTTCGCGGCGAACCAGTCAAAGGTCCAGCCGTGAGGCCGCAGCCCGAGCGCGATGACCAGGGCATTGAGGGCGCCGTATTGCCCGAAAATCTGGCGGATGCCGATCGCGCCGACAAACGGCGGCAGGATCATCGGGATGAGGACCAGCGAGCCCAGCAGGCTCTTGCCGGGAAAAACAAACCGGTCGCTGATGAAGGCCAGCGGCAGGGCGATGAGGAGCGCGAGCGTGGTCGTGGCGCAGGCGATAAGGAAGGAATTGATCAGCCCATCGCGGTAGGTCGGGTCGGCCAGCAGGGCGGTCAGGTAGGAAAGCGTCAGATGGCCGTCGGCGTTGAGGAAGCCGCCCTTCAGGATCTGGCTGATGGGCCAGAGGAAAAACACCCCGAAAAAGGCGGCGGTGAACCCAAAGACGATGCGCGCAAACGTTTTCGACATCGGCGCGCAGTGTGATTCCGGCGCGCAGCGCGCGGCAAGGCGGAAGTCGGATGGACCAATTGCGGATGGCGGATACCGGAAACCGGAAAGGCTGAGCGGCCCGAAGGAGCCTTTGTAGCAGCCGCCTTTAGGGGGCCCGATGAGTGTTCACCCCACGCCAGCCTTCTCGCCTCGGCTGCCACATCCGTTATCGCACTTCCTTCTTCAGAGCTATCCGATTTCCGGTATCCGAAATCCGCAATCGCGCCGGGCTACCGCGCAGCCCGGCGCAGGTGGCGCTCGAAGGCGGCGAGTGTCTGGGGGCTGACGTGGTGCTCGATCCCCTCCGCGTCCAGCTCGGCGGTTTTTTCCGGAATGCCGAGAGCGCGCAGGAACGCGACGACCGCGGCATGCCGCTGGTGGCATTCGGCCGCCAATTTCCGACCGGCCGCGGTGAGCAGGATCGCCTGGTACGGGCGGGCGACTACATAGCCGTCCCGCGCCAGGCGGGCCAGGGTGCGGTTGACGGTCACATGGGTGACACCGAGCCGGCGGGCAAGATCGACGACGCGCGCCTCGCCCTGCGCCGCGGAGAGGTCGGCGATGGCCTCGACGTAGTCCTCAGCGATCTCGGACGCATGCATCCGCCGGGTTTGCCGCAGGCTTTCCGCCTGCAAGGCCGAAGGTCGCACCGGCTTCTTGGGACTACGGGAGGTCTTTTTCACGCGCAGGCAGATCGAAACAAGGATTCCGTTGACAAGTCGAGCCACCATTATGTAGCTAATGCTACATCATGGACGAAACCAAACGGAGCAGTAGGCAATGAACGACGTCCCGCCCGCCAATCCCCCGCCGGAGGCCGGCTGGCGCAAGGCCAGTGCCGGCCAGAGCCTGCCGGAGTCACATGGCAGCGTCGCTATCCCGACGGGCGCCGGGTTCTGGCGGAAGCTGCTCGCCTTCTCCGGCCCGGGCTACCTGGTGGCCGTCGGCTACATGGACCCGGGTAACTGGGCGACGGACCTCGCTGGCGGCTCGAGCTTTGGCTACACCTTGCTGAGCGTCATCATGCTCTCGAACCTGATGGCGATCCTGCTGCAGATGCTCTGTCTCAAACTGGGCATCGTGACCGGCCGCGACCTGGCCCAGGCCTGCCGCGACCACTATTCGAAACCGGTGGCAGTCGTCCTCTGGCTGATGTGTGAGGTCGCCATCTGCGCCTGCGACCTTGCCGAGGTGATCGGCACGGCCATCGCGCTGAACCTGCTGTTCCACATTCCGCTGGTTTGGGGCGTCTGCCTGACGGCGCTGGATGTGCTGGTGGTGCTCTGGCTCGCGCACCATGGCTTCCGCTGGCTCGAGGCGCTGGTGGTCTCGCTGGTGCTGCTCATCGGGGTGTGCTTCGGGCTGGAGATCCTGTTTGCGCGGCCGGGGATGCGGGAAGTGCTCGGCGGTTTCCTGCCGTCCAGGGAAATCCTGACGAATCCCGAGATGCTCTACATCGCGATCGGCATCATCGGGGCGACGGTCATGCCGCACAACCTCTACCTGCACTCGTCGATCGTGCAGACGCGGAAGTATGCGCAGAACGCCCCTGGCAAGCGCGAGGCGATCAAGTTTGCCATGATCGACTCGACGGTGGCGCTCACCTTTGCGCTGTTCATCAACGCCGCGATCCTGGTGGTGGCGGCGGCGACGTTTCACCGGCAGGGGCGGCACGACGTCGCAGAGATCCAGCAGGCCTACCAGCTGCTCTCGCCCATGCTGGGCGTGGGCCTGGCGAGCATCCTGTTCGCCGTGGCGCTGCTGGCCTCGGGACAGAACTCGACCCTCACCGGGACGCTGGCGGGCCAGATCGTGATGGAGGGATTCCTGAACATCCGGCTGCGCCCCTGGCTGCGCCGCCTGATCACCCGCGCACTGGCGGTGATTCCGGCGGCGATCGTCGCCAGCCTCTACGGCGAAAGCGGCACGGCGAAGCTGCTCGTGTTCAGCCAGGTGCTGCTGAGCCTGCAGCTGCCGTTTGCTGTCATCCCGCTTGTGCTCTTCACGAGTGAAAAGGCGAAGATGGGCGAGTTTGCCAATTCGGCGTGGGTGAAACTGCTCGCTTGGGTCACCACCGCGATCATCGTCATCCTCAACGTCAAACTCCTGCTCGATTTCGCCGGGTTGACCGGCAGTCCGGGCTCCTAGGCCATGTACCACAAAATCCTCGTTGCTTTGGAGAACGGCCGGGCCGACGACACGCTGGTGCCGCACATCGCGGAGCTGGCCCGGCGGCTGGGCTCGGAGCTGCTGCTGGTGCATGTGGCCGACGGCTGGGCGGCGCGGAATTTCGACCAGCTCAAGCTGGCCGCCTCGGCCGAGATGAAGGCGGACCAGGCCTACCTCGACAGCGTGGCGGCGCGGCTGCGCAGCGCCGGGCTGAAGGTGACCAGCGAGCTGGTGCTGGGCAATCCGCCGACGGGAATCCTGAAGACGGCCGAGGCCCGCGCCTGCGATCTTATCGCCCTGACCTCGCACGGCCACAAGCTGATCGGTGATTTCTTCCTCGGCAGCACGATCGACAAGGTGCGGCACAACACGACGATTCCCATCCTGGTGGTGCGGGCGGGCAGCGAGACGGCGACGCCGTTCGCCTGATTCGCTCCGCGAATGGGAACCGGGAAATTGGAGTTGGGAGATGAGAGATCGAATCCGGATAGCCGGGCGGACTTCGAGGTTGGACGTTCGAAGTTCAGTGTTCCATGTTCGCACGATCGCCGATGTTCATCGACAGCCACGTCCATCTTTATCCGCCGGCGGTGAACCGGAATCCGGCCGGCTGGGCAAAACGGCAGGGCGAAGCGCAGTGGGCGCTACTCAGCACCCGCCGCCGTCCGGATGGCCGGGCGGTGCAGGGGTTTCCCGGCGTGGCGGAGCTGCTTCGCACGATGGACGCGGCGGGGGTCGCGCGGGCCGTGCTGCTCGGCTGGTACTGGGAGCGGCCGGAAACCTGCGCGCGGCAAAACCGGTTTTACGCGGCGTGCGTGCGGGCGCATCCCGACCGGCTGGCGGCGTTTGCAACGGTTCATCCCGCCGCGGGACGCACGGCGGCCCTGGAGGAAGTCCGCCGGGCCCGGGGGGAAGGGCTGTGCGGGCTGGGCGAACTCTCGCCGCATTCCCAGGGCTATAAGGTCAGCGATGCCACTTTCGGGGCGGTGCTGAGGCTTGCGGCCAGGCTCAAGCTGCCGGTCAACCTGCATGTGACGGATCCGGACAGCCGGGAGTATCCGGGCCGGGTCGCTACGCCGCTGAAGGACTTTATCTGGCTGGCAAGGAAGTATCCGGGAACGACCTTCATTCTCGCGCACTGGGGCGGCTTGCTGCCGCTGCGGCGCCTCTCCATGCTGAAGCTCACGAATGTGTACTACGACACGGCCGCATCACCGCTGCTTTACGACGAAGGGATCTGGCGGAGATTTCTGGCGCAGGTGCCGCTGGAGCGCGTGCTGTTCGGCTCGGATTATCCGCTGAACGTCTATCCGCGCCTCGATGCTGAGCCGGCCATGGCGCGGCTGGTGGCCGAGCTGCACCGGAGCGGACTCACGGCAGCGCAGCTGCGCGCCGTCGCCGGTGGCAACGCGAAGCGGCTGTTCGCATTATGATTTAACTACCAAGGTCACGAAGAGCACGAAGGCCAAGCCGGAGGAATCTGTTTGGCCTTCGTGCTCTTGGTATCATCGTGGTGAAAATGCCCTGTCGCCGGTCAAGGCGCGGGCGGAACCCCGGGATGATTCGGCCCGAAGTGCAGCAGGATCACCAGCGGTTCGCACGGGCTCTCGTTCACGATGCGGAGGCCGGCGCGGGCCGCTGGCTCGCTCACGAAAAATTCATCCGCACTGGGCTGGCCGTAGCGCAGCATCATGGCCGACTCGACGGGAAAGGCGCCGAAGCGACCATGCCCTTGGATCGCGATGCAGCCGAAGGCGACGGGTTCGACCAGTGTGATGCCGCCGCCGGGTGGAAGGGAAAATTCCTTGGCGCTGAAGTACGGGTTGCCGTAGGTGATCCAGGTCACGCTGGCGGGCGCCGGCGCGGCGGAATCGGGCAGGGGCGGGCGGAAATAATGGCGTTTATAGTGCGGATCGGTGTTCTTCTCCCAATCCATCAGGGTGAGAAGCGTATCGAGATCGTTGCGCCCGGGCGGGCAGTTCTCGTCGAGAAAGGAGCGGGGATAGATTTCGCCGGCGACGATGTTTTCGTGGACGGAATTGACGTCGCTGTTCCACTGCGGCTCGTAAGTGAGGACCGAGCCGGGCGCGTGAACCACACCCGGCGGAGTGTACCAGCCGGTGCCGAGTTCGATGCGATAGGCGCGGGACAGCTCGGTGATGCGGGTGTCGCCGGACTCGAAGCGCGCGAGGCGTTCGCGCACCTCGGCCAGGGTGCAATCGGGATCGTAGCCGAAGTAGGTGTGGGGAAACGTGCCGAGGTGGTTGTTCAGCTGGCGCGGGAAGAAATACGCCTCGGGCTTGCCGAGACGCCCGATGGCGGCGGCCGCGTCGAAGCCGAGATGAAGATGGTGGAACAGCGGGGTCTGATAGTCGAAGAACTTGGAATAGACCGGCCAGCCGCCGTGCCGGCGCATGAGCTCCTCGCCCACGAGCGCTGCGCCCAGCTCGGCCTGGGCCTCGGCGAGGGTGAACTTCTCCTCGGTCCGGTTGGACAGGGGGAGCACCTGGCTCAGTCCTTCATCCGCCGCGGCAAGCGGGCCGTTCATGCACCGGATGACCGAGCTGAACCAGCGCTCCTTGATCGAGCCGCGGGCGGTGCCGAGGGCGTAATAGTCGTCCGGGTGCAGCCGCAGGCGCCGGCCGGCCTGGCCGAAACGGCGCGGCACGAAGATGGGCATCAGGCGCAGGACGCCCTGGCCTTGATCGAAGGTGGACTGGATGCGGGCGCGCAGGCTCATGGGGTAGGGTTGCGGCAAGCTGGTGATTTCCGAACCGGGCGCAATCTTTCCAATCTCCGGACGGCGCTTGGCGCAGATTCCTTTTCAGCCAAAACCCAGAGGCGGTTTGTCACCCAATAGGTGACAATCGCTTTTGGGCACTCGCGCGCATGGGGAGACTCGAGTGTGCGACAAGGACGGTTGCGGCTGCCGGCGAGTGCTACAACGATAGCTGCTCCAGGCAGGTTGACAGAGCCCATGAGACCACGGGGCTGCATGGATGGGGGATGATGACCTGAAGTCCTGTGCTCAGTCCGGACGGCAGCGCCACGGGCAGCGTCAGGACCGGCAGGCCGGCGATGCTGGCGGGAGCGGTGAGGGCGAGGATCCGGGTCCGGTTCGCCGCGGTGCAGTCGGCCTTGGTCAGGGCGGCGAAGGGCGACGCGGGCAGCACTAGGAAATCGTACGCGCGGAAAAACTGCCCGAACGCATTCCGGATCGCCGTGGTGGCAAGCTGGGCGGCGGTGCGTTGGCCGGTGGTCAAAGCGTGCACACGGTTCAGGCGCTGCCAGACGGCGGGGTCGTAGCGGTCGCGGAAGCGTTCAGCCCAGGACTGGTGAACCGCCCAGGCTTCATCGGCGACCGTGGAGTTGTAAGCATCGAGGCTGCCGGAAAAGGCCGCGAGCAGGGCGTCCCGGGTTGCGACATCGGCGGGCGGAGCCAACGCGGAGGCCGCCTCGCGGCAGGCCAAGGCAATGTCGGGGTCGAGCCCGGGCAACTCCAGGTAACAGCCGGCGGGAGTATCCTGGCCTGAGGACAGACCGACGAGTGCACCGATGGCGGTCTTCATGTCCGCGGCGCCTGCCGTGAACCAGCCGGCGGTGTCATAGCTCGGGGCGAGGGGAAACGCATCGGCGATCAGCGCGTCGCGGGGCATGAGCCGAAATCCAAACAGCCCGCAAAAAGCCGCCGGCAGGCGGACGGAACCGCCGGTGTCGCTGCCAATGGCGAGCGGGGCGATGCCCGCGGCGACGATGGCCGCCGAGCCGCTGCTGGAGCCGCCGGTGGTCCGGCCGGGAAAGCGCGGGTGCTCGCAGTCGCCATAGTGCGGGTTTTCCCCCGTGATCCCGTAGGCGAACTCATGCAGATGGGTCTGGCCGGCGAGAACCCCGCCGGCGTCGCGCAGCGCGCGGACCATCGCGCTGTCATGGTCCGGGGTCGGCCGGACCTCCGGCAGGAAGGTGGAGCCCGCGAACATGGGTTGGCCGGACACAGGAAAAAGATCCTTCAGGAAATAAGGCACGCCGCCCAACGGCGAATTCCGTGGGGCCCGCGCAAAGCTTTCAGCGAGCTCGGTCTCATCCGGCAGCGCAGCGATGACCGCGCGCTGCTGACCGGAAGCCAGCCGTGTGCTGACGCGGTGGTGCACCTCGTGGGCGGCCTCCGCCGGGGTGAGCTGCTGCCACGCGGGAAAAGTCATGGGGCTAGAATTAGGGAGGGCCGGGCCGGGGGCAACTCCCGGTGGCAGCCGGATCACGGGCGGCTTCGCCCTACCCAAATCGAATGAGCGATGGACTCTCACTTGGGGCTCGCGCTGCATTGCCGGCGGTTTCCAATGTCGGCATGCGTCCCGGTTTACTGACATTCTCAGGCTTAGGCCTCCTGCTCACCCTGGCGGCGGGATGTGCCCGGCAGGAAGCCGCGGTCACGCCGGCGGCGGGACTGCGCAAGGTGGTGCTGCAGACGGACTGGTTTCCGCAGGCGGAACACGGTGGATTTTACCAGGCGCTGGCGAAGGGCTATTATCGGGAAGCCGGGCTCGACGTGGAGATCCGGCCGGGCGGACCGGGCATGTCCATCAAGCTGGATGTGGTGAAGGGAGTCGCGGATTTCGGCCTCTATCGCAGCGACGATATCATCGTGGCGGCGAGCCGCGGCCTGCCGCTGATGATCGTGGCGGCGGTGCTGCAGCACGATCCGGAGGGCCTGCTCGTGCATGACGCCAGCCCGGTCCGGACGCTCGCCGACCTCAACGGCCGGAGTGTGATCGCGCCGCCCAGCATGACGTGGATTCCCTACGTGCAGAAGAAATACGGGATCAAGTTTGACCTGCGTCCGCTCAATTACGGCCTTACGGTCTTCCTCGGGGACCAGACCGCGATCCAGCAATGCCTGATGACGAGCGAGCCGTTCTTTGCCCGGCAGCACGGGGCGAAGGTCCGGGTCGTGCGCATCGCGGACTCGGGCTACGATCCCTATCATACGATCATGTGCCGCCGGGCGCTGGCGCGGACGAGCCCGGAGTTGGTACGGGCGTTCCTCGCGGCCTCGATCCGCGGATGGCATGACTACCTGGAAGGCGATCCGACGCCGGCATTCGAACTCATCCTGAAGCGCAACAACCAGATGACCCTGGACCAGCTCCGGTTTTCGCGGGGGGAATTGATCGCGAACGCGCTGGTGACGGGTGACCCGGCTCAAGGCGAGGGGATCGGCCATCTCTCCCTCGAGCGTATCCAGCGGCAGCTTGAAACGCTGCGCGAGTTCAGGATTCTCGAGAAGCCGGTGACCACGGCGAGCGTGGCGAGCCGGGCATTTCTGCCGCCGGCCGGGGTGCGCTGATAACCTTTGTCACCGTGGAAATTTCTCCCCAAATCCATCCCATGAATCCTGAAGCCAAACTCGCCGAACTCGGTCTCACGCTCCCGAACCCACCCGCCGCCGCGGGCAGCTATGTGCCCACCGTGCGTACGGGGAACCTCCTCTACTGCGCCGGGACCATCTGCATGGTGGCCGGCCAGATGACGCACACCGGGCAGGTGGGCAAGGAGCAGACGATCCAGACCGCCAACAAGTCGGCGGAAATCTGCGCCCTGAACACGCTGGCCAACATCAAGGCGGCGGTCGGCTCGCTGGACCAGGTGGCCCGGATCGTGTTCGTCAGCGGCTTCGTGAACGCCGTGGACGGCTTTGCCGACAGCCCGGCGGTGATCAACGGCGCGAGCGACCTTTTCCTGAAAGTCTTCGGCGAGGCCGGCAAGCACGCCCGGGCCGCCGTGGCGGTTAACGGCCTGCCCAAGGGCTCGACGACCGAGGTTCAGGTCGTGGTCGAGCTGAAGGGCTAGCCTGCGCTTCCACCCCAATCCCATACCCCACGATGAAACGGTTCGCCGCCTTTCTTGGCGCATCGGCGTTCGCCGCCGCCGCCTTTGCCCAGCCCTCCTATGACATTGCGGTCGTGCCCAAGGGTACGACGCATGAGTATTGGAAGTCCATCCATGCCGGCGCCCTGGCCGCGGCGGACGAACTCAAGGCCGAGGGCGTGACGGTGAACATCATCTGGAAGGGCCCGCTCCGGGAGGACGACCGGGAGCAGCAGGTTCAGGTCGTGGAGAATTTCACGAGCCGCCGGGTGAGCGGCCTGATCCTCGCGCCGCTGGATGCGCGCGCCCTCGTCGCGCCGACGGAGGCGGCGGTGCACGCGGGCATCCCGGTGGTGATCATCGATTCCGGGCTGAATTCCCCGGCGCCGGTGAGCACGGTCTCGACGGACAACTATCAGGGCGGCGTACTGGGGGCGCGCCGGCTGGGCGAACTGCTGGGTGGGCAGGGCAAAGTCATCCTGCTCCGGGTCCTGGGTGGCTCGACGAGCACGGAACAGCGCGAGGCGGGTTTTCTCGACACGATGACAAGGGAATTTCCGGGAATCCGGATCCTCTCAAGCGACCAGCACGCCGGCGCCACCCGCGACACGGCCTACCGTACCTCGCAGAATCTGTTGAACCGTTTCGGCCGCGAGGTCACGGGCATCTTTGCGCCGAACGAATCGTCCGCCACGGGCATGCTGCTTGCACTGAAGGATGCAGGTCTGGCTGGTGGCAAGGTCAAGCTGGTCGGCTTTGACAGTGGCACCCAGACGGTGGCGGCGCTCAAGTCGGGCGACCTGCAGGGCCTCGTGGTCCAGAATCCGTTCCGCATGGGCTATCTCGGGGTGAAGACCGTGGTGGCGAGCCTGCGCGGGGCGAAGGTGGAAAAGGTGATCGATACCGGCTGCGGGCTGGTGACGCAGGCGAACATGGCCCAGCCGGAGATGGCGGACCTGCTGCACCCTCCGTTGGAAAAATACCTGAAGTAACCCTCCGGACCATGGCTACCCGGCTTCGCCTTTCCGGCATTCGCAAGGCCTTTGGCGCCACGCAGGCGCTGCGGGACGTATCTGTGGAGATTGCCGGCGGGGAAGTGCATGCACTCGTCGGCGAGAATGGTGCCGGCAAGAGCACGCTGATGAATGTCCTGAGCGGCGGGTGTGCCGCCGATGGCGGGGTGATGGAACTGGACGGGACACCCTACGCGCCGCGTGACACCCTTGAGGCCCGCCGTCGTGGGGTCGCCATGATCCACCAGGAGCTGAGCCTCGCGCCGCACCTCAGTGTCTGGGAGAACATCATGCTCGGCGCGGAGCCGCAGCGCGGCGGCTGGCTGAACCGGCGGGAAGCCAAGGCGCAGGCGCGCGCGGCGCTGGCCCGCCTCGGCTATGACCACCTTGCGCTCGACCGGCGGGCCGGGGGCTTCTCGATTGCTGAGCAGCAGATCATCGAAATTGCGCGGGCGCTGCGCACGGAGCCGCGGGTCCTCATCATGGATGAGCCGACGAGCAGCCTGGCGCAGGCGGACACGGAGCGCCTCTTTGCCGTGATCCGCCAGCTGTGTGACCACGGCGTGAGCGTGATCTACATCAGCCATTTCCTGGAGGAGATCACCCGCCTTGCCGGCCGCTACACCGTGCTCAAGGATGGCCAGAGCGTGGGCAGCGGCGAGGTGGCGGGCACGACGCAGGCGCAGCTGATCCGGCTGATGGTGGGGCGCGAGGTGACCGAGCTGTACCCGGTGCGCGCGGCCCAGTCCGGGCAGACGGTCCTTGAGGTGCGTGGACTGAAGGCCGGGTCGCGGCTGCGACAAGCTGACTTAACGGTGGCGGCGGGTGAGATTGTCGGCGTGGCCGGACTCATCGGCGCCGGCCGTACCGAACTGGTGCGCGCGCTGTTCGGGCTGGACAAGAGCACCGGCGGGACGGTGGTGCTCGAAGGCCGTGACGCGACCGGCCGGACGCCCGGCGAGGGCTGGCGCGCAGGCCTCGGATTCCTGAGCGAGAACCGCAAGGAGGAAGGCCTCATGCTGGCGCTGTCCGTGGCCGAGAACACGGTGCTGCCGAAGCTCGGAAAATTCGGCCGGCTGGGCTGGCTGAATCGCCGCGGCATGGAGTCGGCGGCCGGCGGATGGATTGAGCGGCTCGGGGTCAAGGCCCGCGGCCCGGCGCAGCGCGTGGCGGAACTGTCCGGCGGCAACCAGCAGAAGGTGGCCCTGGCGCGCCTGCTGGAATACCCGGCGCGGATCTTCCTGCTGGACGAGCCGACCCGCGGTATCGATGTCGGCAGCAAGGCGCAGATCTACGAGCTGATCGCCGGGCTGGCGCGCGAGGGCCGGGCGGTCGTGCTGGTGAGCTCCTACCTGCCGGAGGTGTTCGGCATGTGCGACCGCATCGCGGTGATGCGCCGCGGCGAACTCGTGGACTGCTTGCCCCGGGGCGCCTGGACGGAGCATTCGCTCATGGCCGCGGCGGTGGGTACCGCGGCCTGATTTTCCCATGAACACCCGATCCCTACTCGCCAAGCTCGGCCCCTTCCTCGGGCTGGTGCTGGTGATTGCGCTCTTCTCGATCCCGACGGAAGTGCGCGGATATTTCCTCACATACGCCAACTTCAAGATCATCCTCACACAGACCGTGATCGTGGCCATCGGCGCCCTGGGCATGACGCTGATCATCGTGAGCGGCGGCATCGACCTCAGCGTGGGCTCGGGCATCGCCTTTACGAGTGTCGTCGGGGCATTGTTGATCCAACGGGGCTGGCCGACGGCGACGGTGGTGGCGGCGGTAATCGCGGCGGGCGCGGGCATCGGGTTGCTGAATGGCGCCGCGATTGCCGGGCTGCGGATGATGCCTTTCATCATCACGCTGGGCATGCTCGGGGTGGTGCGCGGGGCCGCCAAGTGGCTGGGCGGAAATGAAACGGTCAATTACGACGCATCGGTGATCAACAACTGGATGACCACGCCGGACCCGGCCGGGTGGTCGCTGCCGGCGGGGGCTTGGGTGGCGTTGGCGGCGGCGGTCGGGACGGCGGTGATGCTGCGGCAAACGGTGTTCGGGCGGCATATCTTCGCCCTCGGGTCGAACGAGGCCACGGCGCGCCTGTGCGGCGTGGCGACGGTCCGGACGAAGATCCTGATCTACACGGTTGCGGGGGCGTTTTTCGGGCTGGCGGGGCTGATGCAGCTCTCCCGCCTGCGGCAGGGTGATCCGACGGTGGCGGTCGGGCTGGAACTCGACATCATCGCGGCGGTGATCATTGGCGGCGCCAGCCTGAGCGGCGGGATGGGCACGGTGCTCGGTTCCATGATCGGGGCGCTGATCATGGCGGTGCTGCGCAACGGCTCGCAGCAGATGGGCTGGCCGACTTATTTCCAGGAAATCATCATCGGCGTGGTGATCATTGCGGCGGTCTTCCTGGACCGGCTGCGGCAGGCCCGGAGCGCATGACGGCGGTCGCGGGCCCGGAACAAACCCCGGCGGAAGGCGCCGGGCGCCGGTACCCGGGATTGGATCTGCTGCGGGCGACGGCGATCCTGTGGGTCATGCTCTTCCACGCCATGACGGAAGGCCTGGGCCGGCCGCTGCGGCCGGTGGGTGATCTCGGCTGGATGGGCGTGGATTTGTTCTTCGTCCTGAGCGGCTACCTGATCGGATCCCAGCTGCTGAAATCTTATGCGCGCGGCGAGGCGCCATCGGCCGGGTCGTTTTACCTGCGGCGGGCGTTGCGCATCCTGCCGGCCTACTGGGTGGTGCTGGCCTGCTATTTTCTGTTTCCAGCGGCGCGGGAGGCGCGCGGGATTCAGCCGGCCTGGCAGTTCCTCACCTTCACCGAAAACCTGCTGATTGACTATGGGCGCAACCGGGCTTTCTCCCACGCCTGGTCGCTGTGCGTGGAGGAACACTTTTACCTGTTTGTCCCGGTGCTGGTCTGGCTGCTGATGCGGCGATCCTCGTGGAAGGCCACGGCCGCCGTGGGCGCGGTCATTTTCATGGGTGGAATCGCTCTGCGGGCCTGGATCTGGCGCCACGGGCTGGCCGGCGGCGAGGTCCTGGCCACGCAACCATGGCGGTTTGTCGAACTGATTTACTACCCGACTTACGTGCGGCTGGACGGCCTGACGGCGGGAATGGTCGTGGCGACGGTCCAGTGGTTCAGGCCGGAGTGGTGGCGGCGTGCGATGGACCGGCCCTACCGGCTGCTCGGCGCCGGCGCGGCGGGCATGGCGGCTGCGATCGGACTGACCGGGAGCCGGACGGGATTCGGGGGATGTGTTTTCGCGTTTCCGCTGCTGGCGGTGAGCATGGCGCTGATCGTTGCGGCGGCTGTCAGCCCGAAAAGCCTGCTGGACCGAATCCGTGTGCCGGGCGCCGGGGCGATCGCAACGATCACGTTCAGCCTGTATCTGAGCCACAAGATGACATGGCAGGTCGTCCGGACGCGCCTGCCGGATCTCGTCGCGGACGGGGGCTGGTGGGCGTTTGCGGTGTATGCGACGGCGGCGTTGGGAGTGGGGACCGCACTGTATTTCCTAGTCGAGTGTCCGTTTCTGCGGATGCGCGAACGGCTGTGGGATCGGCGAGCGCCGGCCACGGCTTTCGGGTTAAGCTTGGGAAAGGGCGAAGCGGGTAGGGCGCGTTATCCCTAACGCGCCGCATTCGGCCGAAGACGGCGCGAAAGACAATTGATTCCTTCAGCTGCGGGTTAGGGATAACCCGCCCTACCTTAGGCCAGCTGCTTGACGAGGACCTTGGCGTTGCGGCCGCTGTCGTCGTAGAGCTTGAGGCGCGCCTCGGGGAGGACCTCCTTGGTGGTCTCCTCGAATCCCAGGACATTGGAGAAGAAGCCGAAACTCTGGGTGGAGAGGGCGATGACGCGTGTGGCGCCGCGCTCCTTGGCCATCAGGCAGGCGTAATCGACCATCTTCTTGCCGATGCCGCGGTTGTGGTAGAACGGCAGCACATAGAGCGAACCCACCTCGGCGAGCTCGGGCATGTCGGGGTAGAAGTAGAGGGTGACGCAGGCGATGATGTTTTCGTCGATCTCGAAGACGAAGAACTGGTCGATGTTTTTCTCGATGGCCTGCTGGGTGCGGTGGATGAGCTCCTCGCGGCGGACGGCGTTGCGCGTGAGGTTGTAGATCAGGCGCACATCGCTGCGCTTGGCCTGGCGGATCTGCTGGTAGTCGTTGCCATAGACGAGCGAGCCGACGCCCTCGCTCGAGAAAATTTCGTTGATGAGCCCGTCGAAGATGCGGCCGTCGACGATATGCACGCGCGGCGTCCCGGACTCGATGGCCTTGACGGCGTGCGCGGCCTTGCTGCGCGCGGGCTCGGCGATGAGCTCGGGCTTGTCCTTGAGGATGGTGCGGAGCGCGTCGACCGAGATTTCGCGGCGGACCTTGCCGTCGATCTCCAGTCCGCCGGACGGCGTGAGGTAGATGATCTTGGTGGCGTGCAGCGCCTCGGCGAGCTCGGCGGCGAGGAGGTCGGAATTGACGCGGAGGGACTTGCCATCGGGACCGAAGGCGACGGGCGAGACGATGGGCACGACTTGCTTGTCGATGAGCTCGCTGATGAACTCCTTGTCGATGCGTTCCACGCGGCCGGTAAACTGCTGATCCACGCCCTTGATGATGCCGACGGGGAGCGCGCGGATGGAATTCGTGAGCACGCACTTCAGGCTGTTCTGGGTGAGGCCCTCAAGGAGCGCGTGGGAAACGCGCGAGGAGGCGCGGATCGCGAGGTCGAGCGTGGCGGCGTCGGTGAGGCCGGTGCCGTAGGCGTCGGTGATCGGGACGTTGCGGAGGGCGGCGAGATCGATGAGCTGCTGGCCGATGCCGTGCACGAGCAGGACCTTGATGCCGAGGCTGCGGAGGACGGCGATGTCGACGAGCAGGTTGCCCAGGTTCTCGTCGGCGACGATCGCGCCATCCATGGCGATGATGAAAATCTGGCCCTGAAAGCGCGGGACGTACTTCAGGATGCCGCGGAGGTCCGTGGGCTTGATCGTCGTGGCGATGGCGCTGGACGCGGGAGGCGGAATGGATTGGCCGTTGCCGGTACTCATCAATGGTGGTGGGAGGCGCTGTTCTCGACGATGCGGCGCGGCGCGTCAATGCACTTGCAGCGTCCAGGCCTTCGAGGCGCGGGCGCCGACCAGGGTGACGTGATACTGGCCGGGTTTCAGTGCGCCCGCCGGCACGGTGAGGCGGATGAGGTTTTCCCGGGTGCGCGAAAGCAGGCCGCCGGCGAGACGGTCGAAGTCGGGCGCCACGATGATCTCGCCGCCGCGCACGTAGAGCTCGGCGCCCGCGAGCTGCTGCTTGTTGTCGGGCAGCGTGCAGCGGAAGCCGATGGCATAAGTGAACATCGAGTTGACGGACGGAGCGGCGGACACGCTGACGATCTCAGCGGGTAGCTTCGGCTGGTCGATGAGGGTGTCGCGCAATGCGGCCGGGAGGCCGGCGGACGCGCTGGAGACGGCCGCGGCGGGGCCGGCGGGGGCCGGATCGGCCGGCAGCTCGGCCTCGACAGAGATGCGCTGATAGCCGGCGTCGAGGAGCCGCACGGTGTTCGCATGATCCTTGATGTCGGCGTACGGACGGAACGCCGGCCCTGCCTTGCGGAAGTGCAGGGTCAGGTAGGTGTAGAGGACGAGGCTGACGACGATCGCCAGGACGATCCACTTCATGGACCAAGGCTGGCGGGAGCGGGAGGCGGCGGACATGCGGGGCGGGATTAACTCCGGCCCGGGACGCGGTCGCAAATAAATTTGCGCCGGTGCGTGCGCGGTGTTTCGTTGCCCAGCTCCATGAAATTCTGGTCGCAGTACTTTATCCCCACGCTGAAAGAAAGCCCGGCGGACGCCGAAATCGCCTCGCACAAGCTGCTGATCCGCGCGGGACTCGTCCGGAAACTGGGCGGCGGGCTCTACACCTACCTGCCCCTGGGGCTGCGGGTCATGCAAAAGCTGACGCAGATCTGCCGGGAGGAGATGGAGCGGGCGGGCGGCATCGAGCTGCAGATGCCCCACCTGCATCCGGCCGAAAACTGGCAGCAGGGTCCGCGCTGGGCGGCGGCGCGGGAGATCATGTTCCGCGCGGACAGCGCCGGCGACGGCAAGCGGCCGCCGCGCGAGCCGGAGTTTGTGCTCGGGCCGACGCATGAGGAAGTCATCACGCCGCTGGTGAAGGCCGAGATCACGAGCTACCGCGACCTGCCGAAGAATTTTTTCCAGATCGCGACCAAGTTCCGCAACGAGATCCGCCCGCGCTTCGGCCTGATGCGGGCGCGCGAGTTCGTGATGATGGATGCGTACTCCTTCGACACGACCGACGACGGCGCGATCCGGAGCTACCACGCGATGAAGGGCGCCTACGAGGCGTTCTTCCGGCGGATCGGGGCGACGGCGATCGCGGTGGAGGCCGACACCGGCGTGATGGGCGGGAGTTTTTCGCACGAGTTCATGGTCCCGGCGGAAATCGGCGACGACGACGTGATCTACAACGAGGAGAGCGGCTACGCGGCCAACCGGGAGAAGGCGACCAGCGCCCTGGTGCCGGCCGACCTGAAGGACGCGGCCCCGGCGGGAGCCTTGGAGGAATTCGCCACGCCCGGCGTGGTGACGATCGCGGCCCTGGCCGCGGCGCCGTACACGGTCGCGGCGGACCAGCAGTTCAAGACCCTGGTGTACATGGGCGACGGGAAACCCTTCCTGGTGATCCTGCGGGGTTGCGACGAACTGGAGGAGGCGAAGCTGGGCTCGCTCGGCTTCACGGTTTTCCGGCCGGCGACACCGGAGGAGATCGAGCCGGTCATGGGCGCGAAGCCCGGCAGCCTGGGTGCGGTGAAAGGCTCGATCACAAATCCCGAAGCCCTGGCCGGGATCTTTGCCGACCATGCGATCCGGCTGGTGGGCAACGGGGTGACCGGCGCGAACAAGGACGGATTCCACCTGCGCAACGTCAATGTCGGGCGCGATCTCGCGCTCACCCGGTTCGGCGATTTCCGGCGGGTGCGCCCCGGCGAGCCGGACCCGAAGTCGGGCCAGCCGTTGAAAGTACGCCGCGGCATTGAAGTCGGGCACATCTTCAAACTCGGGACGAAGTATTCCGAGAAATTCGGCGCGACCTACACCGACGATCAGAAGCAGAACCACCTCATGGTAATGGGCTGCTACGGCATCGGCATCAGCCGCACGCTGCAGGCGCTGATCGAGCAGGGACACGATGCCGACGGCATCGTGTGGCCATGGGCGATCGCACCGTTCCAGGTGCTGATCTGCGTGCTCGATCCGCAGCTGCCGGAGGCGATGGATCTCGCGCGCTCGCTGGCGGCGGCCGCGGAACAGGCCGGGGCGGAGGTGCTGATCGACGACCGCGCGGAGCGGCCGGGCGTCAAGTTCAAGGATGCCGACCTGATCGGCGTGCCGCTGCGGCTGACGATCGGCGGCAAGGGCCTCAAGGAAGGCATCATCGAGATGAAGTGGCGCACCCAGAAGGACGTGGCCAAGGTGCCGCTGTCCGAGGCGGCGGCGAAGGTCACGGCGGCGGTGCAGGAAGCGCAGGCGAAGGCATGACGAAAGCCCAGGCCAAGACCCAGGGAACCCCCGCGCCGCAGGCCGAGACCGAACTCGCCCTGCAGGGGGCTTGGCGCGTGGTCGTGCTGAATGACCCGGTGAATCTCATGTCCTACGTGGTCCTCGTGTTCAAAAAGGTCTTCGGCTTCGACGAGCAAACGGCGCGGCGGCACATGCTGGAAGTGCATGAGCAGGGCCGGTCGGTGGTCTGGAGCGGCTTGCGCGAGAAGGCCGAGGCGTACGCGTTTACGTTGCAGCAATGGCATCTCACCGCCGTGCTCGAGTCCGATGAAGCGCATTGAAGTCAAACTGGCGCTGCCCGTCGTCGCACCGCTGCTGGACGTGATCAAGGGCATGGCCGACAGTCTGCGGCGCAACCTCGCGGCCCCGCTCGGGCTGACAGACCTCGACGCCGAGTTCGGCTCGGCGTGGACGGACGAACTGATGGCGGCGCAAAACGAGGACGTGCAGACGCTGCTGGCGCTGTTCAACGACGAATTTTTTGCCGACGGGGTGATCGCCTTTGATGAAGGCAATGCCGAGCAGATCGTCCGCGCGACCGCGGCGGTGCGGCTGCGGCTGCGCGAATACTACCTGAAGCCGCTGGGCGACGAAACGCTCGAGAGCGGCAACGTGGAGCTGGAGCAGCTGGACGAGCCCCTGCGGAAGGCGTTCATGTGCTATCTGTTTCTGGCCACGATCCAGGAGCTGATCATCCAGCATCTGGATTCGAGCATCCTGGAGTCGTGATTGCGGAGAAGCTCGAAGGGTGAAGTTCGAAATTCGAGGGAATTTTGATCAACCGGCGCGAGAATCAGGGAAATCTGGAGAAACTGATTGGGGGCGCGGATTGCGGGCCTCTTGATTTTAGAAATTGAATGCCCTGATTTCCTCGAATTTCGGATTTTGCTATTCGTGCCTCCGATGGCCTTCCATCGGTTCGCGATTGGCATTTGACGGGAGCGGTGAGTGACCTACCTTCATCCCCGACACCCTGCAGTGTTCGAGGTGCTTTCAATAACTGCTCTTTGCCTTGAAATTATTACGGGAGCTGAACCCGCCGCGGAAGATGCTAGGCCGTAAACCGGAAAGCAGACGCTGTGGAGGAGGCGCCCACCTTAACTTAAAAAGGTCCTGAGCCTTTGGGCATACGGCACACGCGGGGCGTCACTCTCTTTTACCATGGATCCGGTCTACTACAAAATTCTCCACGTCTTCTCGCTGCTGGTGCTAACTGCCTGGACCTTCGCGGCCTTCGCCAACCCGGCGCCGGAGACCCGCCGGCAGACGCTCATCGTCACGGGCATCGCCAGCCTGCTCATGCTGATCAGCGGGTTCGGGATGGTGGCGAAGCTGTACGGCGGCCATCTCGCCGGCTGGATGATCGTGAAGATCGTATGCTGGCTGTTGTTTTCCGTGCTCGCCGGCATGGCTTATCGCCGGCCGCATCTGCGGGGAAAATTTGCCCTGATCGGCTTTTCCGCGCTGCTGATCGCGTTGGTGATGGTTTACATGCGGCCGGTCTAACGCGGCGGGTGCATGGTTGACACGATCTGCGGACTGTGGATCGCCGAGGATGGCCAGGCGCACCTAACGGTGGCGACGCCCGATGGCGGTCGCGCGGAGCGGACCGAGGCTTTCCGGCCCTTCGCCTGGCTCAACGACACGCCCCCGGAGACGAACCTGCACGGGCTGAAAATCGAGCGTCTGACCGGCGAGGGACCGTATGACCGCCTGGTGCACGCGGATGACCTCGGAACCTTCGATGCCTTCATCAAGCAGGCCAAGGAAAAGGTCGGCGTGGACGTCATTCGGCCGCTGGAGAGCCAGTTCCTGCTGCAGCACCGGCAGCGGCTTTATGGGGATCTCAGCTTTGGCCACGTCCGCCGGTGCCAGATCGACATCGAGACGGCGTCGGAAGACGGCAGCTTCAGCGATGCGAGTAAACCGGGCGACCGCGTGCTGGCGATCGGCCTGAGGCTGGCGGGAAAGAACCGGCTGCTGCTGCTGGAGGCGATGACCGATGCGGCGGAGAAGCAGCTGCTGGAATCCTTCAATGCGGCGCTGCAGGAAATGGACCCGGACGTGATCGAGGGGCACAATCTTTTCAAGTTCGACCTCGACTATCTGCGCCAGCGCAGCCGGCGCTTCAAGGTGCCGCTCGCTTGGGGGCGCTACGGGCAGAAGGCGACGTTCCGCAACAGCCGGCTCAAAGTGGCCGAGCGGTGGATCGACTTTCCGCGTTGCGACCTGCCGGGGCGCGCGATCGTGGACACCTATCTGCTGGTCCAGCTCTACGACATCACGACCCGCGAGCTGACGGCCTACGGCCTGAAGGATGTCGCGGTCTATTTCGGGATCACCGACGAGGACAGCGCGGACCGCACCTACATCGAGGGCAGCAAGATCCACGAGACCTTCGTGAACGACCGGGCGCGGTTCTGCGCCTACCTGGAGGATGACCTGCGGGAAACGCAGGGGCTCGCGGACCAGCTGCTGCCGACCTATTTCGAACAGGCCCGGACTTTTCCGACGCTGCTGCAGGAGGCGACCCTGCGCGGGGCGACCTCGAAGATCGACCTGCTTTTCCTGGAGGAGTACTATCATGCCCGGCAGGCGTGCCCGCTGCCGCCGGAAGTTCAGCCGTTCGACGGCGGCTACACGCGAAGTTTCCAGGAAGGGATCTTTCGCCAGGTGCTGCACTATGACGTCGCGTCGCTTTATCCCAGTTTGCTGCTGAGCATCGCGCGCAATCCGAAGAGCGACACGCTGGGCGTGTTCATTCCGCTGCTGCGCCGCCTGCGCGACTACCGGTTGAAATACAAGGTGCTCGCCAAGACGGCGCCCACCGAAGACGAGCGGGCCGAGGCGCAGGCCCGGCAGGCGAGCTTCAAGATCCTGATCAATTCGTTCTACGGATATCTGGGTTTTTCCGGGGCGCGGTTTGGCGATGGCGAGCTCGCCGCCGAGGTCACGCGCCGCGGGCGGGAGCTGCTGCAGGCCCTGATCGCCGAGTTCGCGAAGCACGATTGCACGATTCTCGAGGCGGACACGGATGGCATCTACCTGGCGTCCCCCAAATACTATGACAAACCGGACGACCTGCTCGCCCTGGTCGCGCCGATCCTGCCCGAGGGTATCGAACTGGAATACGACGGCCGGTATGAGGCGATGTTCTGCTACAAGATGAAGAACTATGCGCTCTACGACGGTAAAAAGATCACGCTGCGCGGCAGCGCGCTGCGATCGCGCGGCATGGAGCCTTACCTGAAGAAACTGAGCAACCAGCTCATCACGTTCCTGCTGGGCGTATCGCCCGATTCGCCACTGGCGCTGATCGAGGACTACCGGCAGCGGCTGGCGGCGCGGGCGATGCCGGTCGAGGAGCTGGCGAAGAGCGAGACGCTGAACCAGAACCCCGAGGCCTACGAACGGTTCATGGCGGAGGGCGGCAAGCCGCGCCGGGCCTCGGCCGAGGCGGCGCTGCAGCTGACGCCGCGTCCGCGCATGGGCGAGCGGGTCAGTTACTACATCACGGCCAAGGCGAAGGGCAAAACCAGCGACTGGCAGCGGGCCCGGGCGCTGGCGCTGCATGATGCGGTCGCGACGCCCTACGACCCAGGCTATTATACAGACAAACTCGACGACTGGCTGGAACGCTACGGCAGCTTTCTCGGCGTGAATCCGGCGGCGAGCGACCAAGGCGAGCTGTTTGGAGGGTGAGAGGGGCGTGGCGTGGGCGTTGGACTGGGCTGGGCCTGCCTATCCCAATCTGTCATTCAGTGCGTAGCGAAGAACCCAAAAGGATAGCGTTGGAAGGTTTGATGTCGTCCAACTGGATTCTACGCTACGCTCAGAAAGACATTGGGCTGGATTGACGCATGACCGTGTGCCGCGACTTGAATTCGGCCACGGTAAGCGGCCGCCCACCTCTTACTTTCCGGCGCTGCGCTTGACCACCCAGTCGATGATGGCGGCGTCGTTGTTCTCATGGCGCCAGACCAAGCTCAGGAACTCGGCGGCCAGGATGTCGTTGGTCCGAAGGAAGCGCCGATCGCCACCGCAGCTGTACATGAGGGAGGCGGGCATCTCGCCGCGCAGCTTGGCCTTGGCCTTCGGAATGATGCGTGGGAGCCACTCGATGCCCTGGACCGCGGCGGTCTTGGCGGGCAGCTTGGATTCGTCGAGGACGGTGGTCGAAGCGCGCCCGCCCTGCACGTTCAGGAAATAGTCGCGACGCACGAGCTCGATGGCCAGGGCGTTGTCATAGCCGGGTTCGCCGCCGTTGAGCTGATCCTCGGCATAGTCGTACAGGTGCTGGGCGGTGATGCCGTTGGCAGCCAGGAAGGCGAGCTGCGTCGCGTCGAAATAGCTGGAGGCGTCGCGCTGGCCCTTGGCGTAGAGCGCGACGGCCTGATCGTAGATGGCGCGGAACTTGGCAGCAAAGTCGTAGTTTTTCATGAGGACTGGGAAACTATGCCAGAAGGCTGCGGCGTGCAACTCGCGGCGGGTCAGGCAGTCGCTCCTTCGCCTCTGCGGCAGCTCAAACTGGGCATACTGGTAGTAGCCGACGTGAGGAGGCTGGCTTGGCGTTGATCGTCGAACCAGCCTCCTCACGTCGGCTGCTACGGGCCGCGGCAGCCTCACGGTCAAGCCGGGGCGAAATCGATGAGGCGCTTGAAGCGGTCGACCTTGTCCACGATGACGTCGAGCCGGCCGTTGAGAGCGTAGCGCTGCTTGGTACGGCGCCCGACGAGGGCGGTGCCATCATCGCTGAGCGTGAAATGGTCGCCGGTCAGGTTGTCGGCGGAAACAAAGCCGAAGGTCATCGACTCGAGCAGTTCGATGAAGAAGCCGTTGGCACGCACGTCGGTGATCACGGCGGCGAAGCGTGTGCGGGGCTTCTTGTCCAGTTCCCGCTCGAAGAACTCGAGCAGCTTGATCTTCACGCTTTCGCGCTCGGCCTCGGCGCTGCTGATTTCGGTCAGGCTGAGATGCTCGCCCAGACGCTCGATGCGGGGGAGATCATAACCGGCGCCGCGGGCGGAAATCGGGTGGCCGCTGTGCTTCACGAGGTAGGACTCAAACACGCGGTGCACGACCAGGTCGGAATAGCGGCGGATCGGCGAGGTGAAGTGGGTGTAGTCCTTCTTGTTCAGGCCGAAGTGCCCGTCGGGGGTCGCCCGATAGGCGGCCTTCTTCAGGCTGCGGAGCAACTGGGTGCGCAGCGTGTAGCCCTGCGGATGGGTGCGCAGCGTGACCAGCAGCTTCACCAGCTCGGCGCGGACCGTGAGGTCGCCGACCTCGATGCCGAAGGTGGCGAGCAGGCTGCGGTATTCCTCCAGTTTCTCGATGTCGGGTTCATCGTGGACGCGGTAGAGCGACGGCAGGGAGTGGGTGCGGGTCAGGCGGGCGACCGCCTCGTTGGCGGCGAGCATGAATTCCTCGATGAGCTGGTGGCTCTCGTCGTGCTCGATCTTCTCGAGGCGGTCGGCGTAGCCCTGTTCGTCCACGAAGATCTTCGTCTCGGGCATGTCGAGGTCGAGACTGCCGCCGGCCATGCGGTCCTTGCGCAGCCGGCTGCCGATGGTCCACAGGGCGCGGATCCAAGTCTTCAGGTCGTTGAGCTCGGCATCGCTCATGTCCCGAAGCGCGCGGCCCGTCGAGCCCGTCTGGTGCTTGGGCGGCAGCGGCAGGGCGCGGATGCGGGCGAGATCGTCCTCGAACATGAACGCATAGGCCTGCTTGTAGGTCAGGCGCTTGCGGCTGCGGATGACGGTGTTGGCGTAGGTGGTTTCCTTGATGCGTCCGTGCTTTGTGAAGGTCAGGAAGACGGCCTTGCACAGGCGGTCCTGCGCCTCGACGAGCGAGCAGAGGCCGTTGGAAAGTTTCTCCGGGAGCATGGGGATGACCACGCCGACGAGGTAGGTGGAATTGCCGCGGCGCTGGGCCTCGCGGTCGAGGGCGGTGCCGGGAAGGACGTAATGGGAGACATCCGCGATATGGATGCCGATCCGCACTTCACCGCCGTCCAGCGGCTCGTAGGAGAGGGCGTCGTCGAAATCCTTCGCGTCGTCCGGGTCGATGGTGAAGACGGATTTCTCGCGGTAATCGAGCCGGTGGGCCAGATCCGCCGGCTGGACGCGGTCGGGAATGGCGGCGGCCTCGCGCTCGACGTTGGCGGGAAATTCCGTGGCGAGCTCGTACTTGAGGAAAATCCCGAGCAGTTCCGCACGCGGCTCGTGGGTCCGGCCGAGCCGGGCGGTGAGGGTGCCAGTAAGCGGGTCACGCCGGTTTTTCCACTCGGCCAGCTGGACGACGACCTTGTCGCCTTCCTTGGGCACGGGGCTGAGGCCGCTGCGGGCGGGATCGCCGACCATAATCTCATAGCTGAAGCGCGGGTCGTCGGGCTGGACGACAAACTCGCGCCGGCCGCGGCGCAGGTTGCCGACGATGATTTGCCGGTCGCGTTCAAGCACACGCACGATGCTGCCGATTTTTTCCCCGGAGCGGCGGCCGCGGCGGCCGGGGGTGATGCGCGCAATGACGCGGTCACCCGGCAGGGCGACGCCGGTGTCCTCGGGAAAGATCTGCACCGAAGGCTCCTTGGCAGCCCCGGGCACGTCATCCCGGATCACAAAGGCGGAACCGCCGGCGCGGAATTGAATGCGTCCGGTCAGTTCGTCTTTGCCGAGCCTGAGCGCGGCGGAGGGCGCCGGGTCAGCGGGGGCGGGGGCTGGCTTTTTCGACTCGGCGCGATGGCCCTGGGCGGGGGGCGTGGCGGCCGGCGGGGCGGCACCGCGCTTGGTGGGCGTGAAGACCGGGCGGGTGCCGGGGGTACGCTCGGATTCGCTTTTGGCGCCGCGGGCGCTGATGCGTCCGCTCTTGGCGCGGACGAACTGGCCGCTTTTCAGCAGGAGCCGGACCTCGTGGGCCAGCATGGGACGCTGTTTTTTAGCGAGGCCGAGGCGGCGGGAGAGTTCGAATTCGTTTGCGGGCGAGTAATTTGCCTCGCGCAAAAGGGCGAGGAGGCTGTCTCGAAGAGTCATGGGATGATAGCTGCACGGCGCGCAGGCTGTGCTTTCGTTGTTGGCCTGACGAAAGGCGCATGTCTAACGTGGCGCGATGAAAATCGTCCACGTGGCGAGTGAATTGTTCCCGTACGTGAAGACGGGCGGGCTGGCGGATGCCGTGGCCTCGCTGGCGGGCACCCTGGCCGACGCCGGCCACGAGGTCTCGGTCTTCCTGCCCGGCTACCGCGCGGTGCTGGAACACAGGGACGCCGCGGCGGCGGAACGGAAGCTGCGCCTGAAAATCGAGATGGGGGACCAGTTTCTCTCGGGTGACGTCCGGGTGTTTTCGCCGCGTCAGAACCTCACCGTCTACCTGATCGGCCGCGAGGAATTCTTCGACCGGCGCAATCCCTACGGCAACGGCGAGCGCGACTACGAGGACAACGCGGACCGCTTCATTTTCTTCTGCAAGGGCGTGGTCGAGACGCTGCGCCTGGCGGAGCTCCAGGCGGACGTCGTGCACAGCCATGACTGGCAGGGTGCGCTGCTGCCGCTGCTGATGCGGGACGCGGAGCGGAAGCACGGCGTGACGCTGGCGGTGAAGACGGTCTTCACGATCCACAACATCGCCTACCAGGGATTGTTTCCCCGCAGCGTCTTTGCCCGCACCAATCTCCCCGAGGACCTCGACCACATGGACGGGCTCGAATATTACGAGCAGACCAACCTGCTCAAGGGCGGGATCCTGTTTGCCGACCGGGTGACGACGGTGAGCCCGCGGTACGCGAAGGAAATCCAGACCCCGGAGTTTGGCAATGGCCTCGAGGGCGTGGTGCAGACGCGCGAGCACGACATTGTGGGCCTGCTGAACGGGGTTGACATGGCGGTGTGGAATCCCGGCACGGATGCGCTGCTGCCGGCGCGTTACTCGATGGCAAACCTGGCGGGGAAGGACGCTTGTCGCGCGGAACTGCTGAAGAGCTGCGGCTTCGCCGCCAACTTCAAGGGGCCGGTCTTTGGCGTGGTCTGCCGGTTCGTGGAGCAGAAAGGACTGGACCTGCTGCTGGCGAACCAGGATTTCTTCCTGGGGCAGGACTGCCGGCTGGTCGTGCTGGGCGCGGGCGAGAAGCGTTACGAGGACGCGGTGCGGTCGCTGGCCGCGCAGGCGCCGGCGAAAGTTTTCCTGAGCGCTAAGCTGGACGAGGGCATGAGCCATCTGATCGAGGCGGGCAGCGATTTCTTCGTGATGCCGTCGCGGTTCGAGCCCTGCGGCCTGAACCAGATGTACTCCCAGGTTTACGGGACGGTGCCCATCGTCAGCAAGGTGGGCGGGCTGATCGACACCGTGACGGATGCCGACGAGTTCCCGGAAAGCGGCACCGGGCTGATGTGTGCGCCGACGGCGGAAAGTCTGGGTGATGCGCTGCACCGGGCGGTGAGGCTCCATGCCGACAAGGCCCGGCTGAGCGCCGTGCAGCGGCGCGGGATGGCGCGGGACTTCAGCTGGAAGACCGCAGCGGCGGCCTACGAGCGGCTTTATCAGGAATCGCTGTAGGCCGGGGTTTTCATTTACTCGCGAAGACGCCAAGGCGCGCCGGCCGAATGCGAAGGAATTTCCTGGGTTGATGCTTACGGTTGGGTGGCAGTGAGGCAGCCTTCTTACGTCGGCTGCCACAGGACTTAGGCGGCGGTGCTTGCAAAGGTGCGGAGGTGTCACTTTTTGGGTTCGTGCCATCGACGCCCACACTGCTCTGGTTCCGGCAGGACTTGCGCCTGCAGGACAATCCGGCGCTGCATGCGGCGCTGGCCAGGGGGGCGCCGATCATCCCGATTTTTATCCTCGATGATGCGGGGGAGGGCAACTGGCGGGCGGGCGGCGCGGCGCGCTGGTGGCTGCACCAGGCGCTGGCCTCGCTGGACGGCGCGCTGCGTGAGCACGGGTCGAGGCTGGTGCTCCTGCGGGGGAATTCCCGGGCGGTGCTGCGCGAACTCGTGGTGACCACGGACGCCGGGGCGGTTTATTGGAACCGCCGTTACGAGCCGGCCATCATCGCCCGCGACAAGGCGATCAAGACCGAGTTCGCCGCGGGCGGACTTGATGCGAAGAGCTTCAACGGCGCGCTGCTCAACGAGCCCCATGCGGTGCTGAACAAGCAGGGGCGGCCCTTTCAGGTCTTCACGCCCTACTGGCGCACCTGCCTGACCCTGCCGGTGGCGGCGCCGGTCAAGTTTGCCGACCAGGCGCTGCCGGCGCCGGCCAAATGGCCCCGCTCACTGGAGCTGGCGGAGCTGCAGCTGCAACCACGGATACCCTGGGATGCCGGCTTGGCCGCGGCCTGGCAGCCGGGCGAAACCGGCGGCGCGAAGCGGCTGAAACAGTTCGTGGGACAGGCGATGGAGGCCTACGCCGAGGACCGCAACCGGCCGGATCTCGACGGCACCTCGAGACTGTCGCCATGGCTGCACACCGGCGAGCTGAGCCCCCGGCAGGTGTGGGCGGCGGTCAAGGCGCTGTCGAAGGATACCGGCGTGTTTCCGCCGGGCAACGGGGCGCGGGTGTTTCTCGCGGAGGTGGGCTGGCGCGAATTCGCCCATCACCTCCTGTTTCACTTTCCCCACACCCCGGAGCAGCCGCTGCGCGAGGAGTTCGCGCGGTTTCCGTGGGCGGACGATCCGGGCGGCGCACGGCTGCGGGCCTGGCAGCGGGGCCTGACGGGATACCCGATCGTGGACGCCGGCATGCGGCAGCTCTGGCAGACCGGCTGGATGCACAACCGCGTGCGGATGATCGTGGCGTCTTTCCTGGTGAAGCACCTGCGTCTGCCCTGGACGGCCGGGGCCGCCTGGTTCTGGGACACACTCGTGGACGCCGACCTGGCGAGCAACACGCTCGGCTGGCAATGGACGGCCGGGTGCGGCGCGGATGCGGCGCCATACTTCCGGGTGTTTGCCCCGGTGCTGCAGGGGCGGAAGTTTGATGCGAAGGGCGACTATGTGCGCCGCTGGGTGCCCGAACTGGTGCGACTGCCGGCCGAGCACATTCATGCTCCGTGGGAGGCATTGCCGCTCACGCTGGCGGAGGCCGGGGTGACATTGGGGGAAAGTTACCCGCACCCCATGGTGGATCACGCGACGGCCCGGGGCGAGGCGCTGGCGGCATTCAGGCAGTTGCGCACGGACCGCACCGTGGAGCCATAATTTCGTCGAACGTGAAAATCATCATTGCCGGTTCGACGGGTCTGGTGGGTTCGGCGCTGATCCCGGTGCTGCGCATGCAGGGGCATGAGGTGATGCGGTTGGTGCGGAGCCGGCCGGAGGCGCCGGATGAAATCCCGTGGAATCCGGCGGACCGGCAACTCCCCTTGGCGCGGATCGAGGGTGCGGACGCGATCATTAACCTGGCCGGAGAGAATGTTGGCGCCGGGCGCTGGACGAAGGCGCGGCGGGTGCGGATCAGGGCGAGCCGCAGGGATTCAACGGCCACGCTGGTCTCCGCGATGAACGCGCTCGCTCGCAAGCCCGGCGTTTTTGTCAACGCATCGGCGGTGGGCTTTTATGGGGACCGCGGGGATGAGGTGCTGACGGAGGAGAGTGGGCCGGGTCCCGGGTTTTTGGCAGAGGTCTGCCAGGAATGGGAGAAGGAGGCGGAAGCTGCCATGCAAGCGGGAGTCCGTACCGTGCGGCTGCGCTTTGGCGTCATCCTGAGTCCCGAGGGCGGGGCGCTGGCGAAGATGCTGCCGGCGTTTCGGCTGGGGCTCGGTGGGCGGCTTGGCTCCGGGAAGCAATGGATGAGTTGGGTCAGCCTACCCGATGCCCTGGGTGCGATCGGGCATGCGCTGGTTCATTCAGCCTGTGCGGGCCCGGTCAATGTCGTGGCGCCGGGCAGTGCGACCAACGCGCAATTCACCGCCTGGCTGGGTGCGGCGCTCCGGCGACCGGCGTTGCTGCCGGTGCCGGCGGTGGCCTTGCGGCTGCTCTTTGGCCGGATGGCGGACGAAGCCCTCCTCGCGAGCACCCGGGCGGTGCCGCGGGCTTTGGAACAGGCCGGCTATGTTTTCCAGCATCCTGAACTCGCGATGGCACTCGAGGATCTGCGCACGGGATAGGGGACAAACTCTAGGCTTCCCATCGCGGGTGCTGGATGTTTTGGTGACGGTTTATGCAGAAAACGTTCGTCATTTTTAAACCCGATTGCATGGAGCAACGCCACGTCGGCAACGTCCTGGCCCGCTTCGAAAAGGAAGGTTTCACGATTATCGGCTGCAAGATGGTGCGCCTGTCCGCGGAGAAGCTCCGCGAGCACTACGCCCATGTCGCGAGCAAGCCGTTTTATCCCGAGATCGAGCAATTCATGAGCTCGCGCCCGGTCATCGTGATGGCGCTGCAGGGCGACAATATCGTCCAGAAAGTGCGCGACCTGCTCGGGCCGACCGACTCGCGCAAGGCCGCGAAGGGCACGATCCGGGGCGATTTCGGCACCGAGATGATGAAGAACGTCGTCCACGCCTCCGACAGCGATGAAAACGCGAAGGCGGAACTGGCGCGGTTCTTCCGGCCGGAGGAGCTGTACGCCCTGTAAGGCGGCGGGACACGTCAGGTTTTTGGCGGCGCACCAGCGACGGTGCGCCTTTTTTGGGTCCGGATGCAGGGCGGAGCGCCAGGTGAGCGCCCTGGTCACCGCTGACCGGCCTTGCTTCGGGGTTGGGGCCACGGTAAGAAATGACGGTAAATCCGCCGTCTGAACCCAACCTGCGCCATGGCCCGAATCATATTAATGGAAGATGACGACATATTCCGCGAGACGATCATGCGGGTGCTCACGGAGGCCGGCCACAGCGTGAAGGCGGCGGCCAACGGGTTTGATGGCGTGGCGCTCTACCGGGCGGAATCGGCGGACCTGATCCTGACGGACATCGTGATGCCGCATGGCGGATTGCCCACGATCCGGGTGCTACGCAGCGAGTTCCCCAAACTCGCAATCATCGCCATGTCGGGCAGCCACGTGCGCCTGGACATGGCCGGTGGCCTGGGGGTGAACCGCATGCTGGCCAAGCCCTTCACCTCCCAGCAACTGCTGGATGCGATCACCGAGGTTCTGGCGGCGCAGAGCTAGGATGGAACGCTGATCGCGGCCTGTTAACGCGAGCAGCGGAGGGTTACGCGAGCTGTTTAGGCAATGAAGTGGTAAGACTGGGCAGGAGAGGGACACCTTCGGCGAGCCTCCTGGCCTCTGTGAGTTCCAGCGCATCTGTCCGGCTCATTTGATCCGCCTGTGCCAGCCCCGCGGCGAGTTGGGAGGCCTTGAGCGCGGCGAAATCCTTTGCCCCATCCAGATCGGCAAAAGTTTTCTTCTCGCGTCCGTCCGGGCCAATCCAAGTCGCGCAGTATGCAAAACCGCTTCTGGTGGTCAGGGCCCCATATCGGTAGACCTTGACGGTGACCGATTGCTCACGAATCAGGAGCGGGAAGGAAAGGGCTTTCACGAGGCGAGAATGGCGATCAAAAATCGGACATTATCGGACGCCTAACTCAGTTCAAGTCCCCTTTTCTGCATCCAAGTCAACTTCGACTTCACTCGCAGCGTCGGATAGATGGTGCCCCCACGGGGAATCGAACCCCGCTTTGAAGATTGAGAATCTCCTGTCCTAACCGATAGACGATGAGGGCGAAAATCGGAGGCGATAGGGTTCGGTTTTCGCGGCGGGCGTCAAGTGTGAGTTTTGGGCCGCTCGAAACGTAGCGCCGATGGACCGAACCCCGCCGGCCCGCGCCCGAGACTGCTGCCGGCCTCGTTCTCAGTAGAACAGCGTCCGATCCAGGCTGCGGTACTGGATGGCCTCCAGCAGATGCTGTGCCTCGATCCTTTCGACGCCGGCGAGGTCAGCGATGGTGCGGGCGACCTTGAGGATGCGGTCGTAGGCGCGCGCAGACAGGCTGAGCTGCTCCATCGCCTGCTGGAGCAGGTCGCCCAGCGAAGCGTCGATTGCGCAGTGACGCCGGATCTGCGCGTGAGTCATGCGGGCGTTGGCCGCGACCTTCGTGCCGGTGAAGCGGGACTGCTGGCTGGAGCGGGCGGCCTCGGTCCGGCTGCGCACGGCGGAGGAGGGTTCGCCGGCCTTCTCAGAGCGCAGCTCACCCAGGGACAGGGCGGGGGCGTCAATATGGATGTCGATGCGGTCGAGCAGCGGCCCGCTGATGCGCGAGCGGTAGCGCTGAATCTGGGTTGGCGTGCACCGGCACTCGTGCTTGGCATCGCCGAGATAGCCGCACGGGAACGGTTTTACTTATTCACTGATAAAGCCGTTTCGACGATTTCAACGACATACATTTGAAATGATCGATTGGGTAGGGAACGGCAGGGTTTGCGTTAAAGAATCGATCCATTTGGTCAGAAACAGCCTTCCTGACGATTTTAAAGCGGAGTCCAGCCGCCAATGTTAGGGGTGTGAGCGACTGACTAATTTTAAGTGGGGTGGGCTAATTTGTAGCCGACTTTATTTATCCGAAAGAACCAGCGTTTTCCGATTTGCGACCACTAGTTATCTAACAAGTCCAAGCGGAAAAATCTTCAACCGGGTTGAAGGTCATGAGACGGGGGGAGTTCATATCCCCTTGTATCGCTGCATTGGGCGAAACCAGCGAACCGAATCCAATGAAAAATAACTCAGTCTCAGTCACCCCCTCCGCAGATGCACTTTTGAAGCACCTGCCTTACTACGCAGCTCTTAAAGATTATGACGACAGTCAGTGGCTGATTTTTGGAACGCTCACCCACGCCTACGAGACGTCACCGACAATCCAGCTCCAAAGATTCAAGACTTTGATGGATACCATCGGTTCGCTGAACCACTTATCTCGCCACCGATTTCCTTGGACACGGGACAGCAAA
>CAIRTK010000025.1 GCA_903881475.1 uncultured Opitutia bacterium
ATACAACCGCGACTGGCGCCTCGAAAAGCTCCGCTACAGGAGCCCGCTCGAAGCCCGCCGCGACCACCAGAAATCTACCCTCTTAGCCGCCTGATTAACCTTTGTCTTGTGTCCAGACAACCGGTGCCGACACAGTGCGTTGAATCGCAGCAGATCCGTTCGGCGGTCGAGCCAGGCTTGCGTGGTTCCAGGGGCGAAAAATGCCGCCCGCCGCCAAGGAGGGGAAATTTTCGCTCGGGGGAAGTTCAAGAATTTTGTGCAAGCCCAAAATAGTCTAAAAATTCACGTGATTTTGCCCATAAACCTATTGACGCCCAAAATCACGGGACCAATAGGTTGTGGTCGCAGCGGTGCCCGACCACATCCTGTTGTGGTTAACAACGCGTCAGTAAGTTCCAGCATCTTTAGTTCGCTTCGCCTTCCCGCGCGTCAAAAACACCCTCATATCCCTCCCATTCCCCTTCGTTCCCATGCTTAAGACCTTCCAAGTTGGCTCCAAAACCTTCGTTCTCGACCAGGACAAGGCGGAAGCTGCGTTTGCCGCCAAAAAGGTGATTAATGGCCGGGCGACGATGACCTTCAATCTCCTCCCGCTCAAGTACCAGTGGGCCTATGACCTTTATCGGAAAATGAAGGCCAACCACTGGGAGCCGGAGGATGTCCCGATGGGCAAGGATATCGAGCAGTGGCGCGATGAGAAATCGGTCACGGAACCCGAGCGCTGGATCATCCGCATGGGCATCGGCTATTTTTCCGCAGCTGAGGGGATCGTCGGGGACAACATCCAGCACGTTGTCCGCGAACTCGTCACGGCCCCCGAGCTGAAGCTTGTCCTGGGCCGCCACGCGCACGAGGAGAACATCCACGCCGATTCACTCCTCTACATGATTTCCTCCCTCGGCATCAACCCGCATGAGTGCGAGGCGATGTTTGAAGATGTCCCCACGATCGTCCGCAAAAACGAGTTCGTCACCCGCGTTTCCCGCGAACTCCGCCGTGACATCGACCTCACGCAGCCGGCCAACAAGCAGCTCCTCGCCCGCAACATCTTTGTGTTCGGCCAGTGCATGGAGGGCACGCAGTTTTACGGCCTGTTTGGCATGATCCTTTCGCTGTACCGCCAGAACAAGTTCCCCGGCATCGGCCAGATGTTCCGCTACACCCTGCGCGATGAGTCGAATCACATCGAGGTGTTCCGCAACCTGTTCATGGATCTCATCGAGGAAAATCGCGAGATCTGGACCGCTGAGTTCAAGGAAGAGCTCCGTTCGCTCATGGCCGAGGCCGTGACGCTCGAGAAGGAGTTCATCCGCGACTGCCTGCCGGTAAACTCCGTGGGCCTCAGCGCTGAGGATTTTACCCAGTATATCGACTATATCGCGGACCGTCGCCTTGAAGGTGTCGGCCTCGCTCCGCTCGCCAGCGGCGTCAAGAATCCGCTGCCCTGGCTCGCCGAGATGATGGACATCAAGAAGGAGCAAAACTTCTTCGAGGGCCGCGTTACCGAATACCAAAAAGCTTCCTCCCTCAACGTCGCTGCCGACGACGAACTCTGAGAATTATCCGCCTGTCGCGTCGGCTTTCCCGCACTGCCGCCTAGTTTTCACTAGTCCTCATCCCGTTCCGGGCCGGTGCTGATGCCCCTTTTGGGCTGCGCGCCGGCTCTGCTGTTTATCTTCTTCGCCCATCCCTCTATTTGTTTCAATTCAGTTACATCTTTCCCGTTCCATGAGCAATCCCTCCCTGGCGCACGATCTGGCCCTCAAGCGCACCGTCCACACTCCGGTTGATCAGAAGCCCCACTACGCTTGGCGCGATGTCGTCGCCGCCGAAGCCATCGAGGTTCCCGCCATCATCCTGCTCTGCCCGCACGGCGAGGAGCGCTTCGTGCTCGCCGAGGTTGCCGACACGCTCGGCAAGGCCCTGACCAATGTCTGCCTCGCCCGCGGGGAGAAGGATATCTTCAACGATACCAACCGCGCCTGGCTCGCCCGCATCTGCCGCGAGGTCGCCGGCAATCTCGCCGAACTCGCCCGTACGCAGACGCCGCTCCGCCTCTCGCTCAACTCTCTTTACGAGCTCATCGAGAAGACCCTCGTCGACAACAACGCCTACTTCGTCGCGAAGAGCCTCCTCCTCAACCGCGCCCGCAAGATTTCCATCGACCGCGAGGCCGCCGCGCAATCCACCCTGCGCGTCATCCGCCGCAACAACCAGGTCGTCCCTTGGAGCGACCAGAAGGTTGAGATCGCCGTCCGCAAGACCTTCCTCTCCCTCCAGCGCGACTCCGCCCCGGCCGTCGCCCTGACCAAGGCCGTCTCTGAGCGCGTCCATTCCTCCAAGCAGTCTTTTGTCCACATCGAGGAAATCCAAGACATGGTCCAGGAGGAGCTGATGAAGTCCGGGCACTTCAAGGTCGCCGAGGCCTACATCCTCTTCCGCGCCCAGCGCAGCGCCGCCCGTGATGCCGGCATCGATACGCCTTCCGAGGCCCCGTTCGCCACCAACACGATCGTGGACAGCCCCGCGCAGTCCGCCCTCATCGTCGTCAAGAAATCCAACGGCGAGAATGTCTTCTGGGATGGCGCCGACCTCCGCAAGCGCATCGAGTTCGCCCAGATCGGCCTCGATCTCTGCCTCTCCACCGATGAGATCGAAGCCGAGCTCCGTCGCTCCGTTTACGACCAGATTTCCCAGAAGGACCTCGATTCGACCATCATCCTCAACTCGAAGACGCTGATCGAGCGCGACGCTGACTTTGCCAAGTTCGCCGGCCGCATCCAGCTCACCTACATCTACGAGGAAATCCTCGGCTGGGACATCACGCGCGACGGCATCGGCGCCCTGAAGTCCGCCCATCAGCGGGCCTTCAAGAAGTACCTGGAGCACGGCGTCGCCATCAAGCGCCTCAATCCCCGCCTTCTCGAGTACGACCTCACCAAGCTCGGCGCCGTGCTCGATCCCTCCGCGGACCTCGAGTTCGACTTCCTCGGCATCCAGACTCTCTACGACCGCTACCTCATCGTGGACAAGACCGCCAAGCCCTCGCGCCGCCTTGAGACGCCCCAGTTCTTCTGGATGCGGGTTTCCATGGGTCTTTTCATCGATGAGCAGGGCGACCGCGAAAGCCGCGTCACCGCGCTTTACGACCTCTACAAGTCCCGCCGCTTCTGCTCCAGCACGCCGACGCTCTTCAATTCCGGCACACTCCACTCGCAGCTCAGCTCCTGCTACCTCTACTACGTCGATGACTCCATCGAGGGTATCATGCTCCGCGGCATCGCCGAAAACGCCTTCCTCTCGAAGTGGGCCGGCGGCCTTGGCGGCTCCTGGACCGCCGTGCGCGGCACCGGCGCCTACATCGGCGGCACCAATGGCGAGTCCCAGGGTGTCATTCCCTTCCTGAAGCTTCACAACGACCAGCTCGTCGCCGTCAACCAGGGCGGCAAGCGCAAGGGCTCCGGCTGCGCCTACCTCGAGACCTGGCACAACGACATCACCGAGTTCCTCGAGCTGCGCAAGAACACCGGCGACGACCGCCGCCGCACGCACGAAATGAACGCGGCCAACAGGATCCCCGACCTGTTCATGAAGCGCATGGAGGCCCGCCAGTCCTGGACCCTCTTCCGCGCGAACCAGACCAAGGATCTCCACGAGTTGTATGGCAAGAAATTCGAGGAAGCCTATATCCGCTACGAACAGCTGGCCGAACAGGGCAAGATCTACGGCCAAAAAATCGACGCCCTCGAGCTCTGGAAGAAGATGCTCTCGATGCTCTTCGAGACCGGCCACCCGTGGATTACCTTCAAGGATGCCTGCAACATCCGCTCCCCGCAGGACCACGTCGGGGTCATCCATTCCTCCAACCTCTGCACGGAGATCACGCTCAACACCTCGAACGACGAGACCGCCGTGTGCAACCTTGGCTCCGTCCTCCTCGACTCCCACCTGAAGCCCGACGGCTCCCTGGACCACGACAAGCTCCGGGCGACCATTCGCATGGCGGTTCGTGCGCTCGACAACGTCATCGACATCAATTTCTACCCGACCGCCGCCGCCAAGACCTCCAACAGCCGCCACCGCCCGATCGGCCTCGGCGTCATGGGCCTGGCGCACGCCCTTTACCTTCGCGGCCATGCCTTCGCCTCCTCCGAGGCCGTCGAGTTCAACGACGAGGCCATGGAAGCCATCGCCTATTACGCCTACGAGGCCTCCTCCGACCTCGCGGCCGAGCGCGGCACCTATTCTTCCTACAAGGGCTCCAAATGGGATCGCGGCCTCCTGCCTCAGGATACCATCGATCTCCTCGAACAGGAGCGCGGCGTTCCCGTCGAGGTGCCCCGCGGCGGCAAGATGGACTGGGCTCCCGTCCGCGCGAAGATCGCGAAGCAGGGCATGCGCAACAGCAACGTCCTCGCCATCGCCCCCACGGCGACGATCTCCAACATCACGGCGACCTCGCCCTGCATCGAACCCACATACAAGAACCTCTTCGTCAAATCCAACCTCTCCGGCGAGTTCATCGTCCTGAATCCCTTCCTCGTGAAGGACCTCAAGGCCCGCGGGCTCTGGAACCAGGAGATGATCGACAACCTCAAGTACTTCGACGGCGAGCTGAGGGACATCCCCAACGTTCCCGCCGACCTGAAGGCGAAGTACCTCACGGCCTTCGATATCGACCACAAGTGGATCATCGATGCCGCCGCCCGCCGCCAAAAGTGGATCGACCAGTCCCAGTCGGTGAACCTCTGGATCAAGACTCCCGATCTGAAGACGCTCTCGCACATGTATCGTGCGGCGTGGCATACCGGTCTGAAGACGACCTATTATCTCCGCAGCCTCGGTGCCTCCAACATCGAGAAGGCCACGGTCTCCGTGAAGAAGGAGGTCCGCGGCGCCGTGAAGGAAGGCCGGGATGGCGGCCAGAATTCCGGCGACTCGGGCGGCACGCACAGCGTCGAGCAGGTCAAGGCCGATGCGGTGACCGCAGCGGCGAAGAAAACCTACACGGCCGAGGAAAAGACCGTCTGCAGCATCGAAGCCATGCGCAATGGCGGCGAGTGCGAGGCCTGCCAATAACCCGCGTCCCGCGTTTCCTCGATTTTCAAAGCCCGCCTTTCCGGCGGGCTTTTTTTGTGCGGTTCAGCCGGGCTGACGTTTGTCATCCCGACTCCCTCTTGGTGCAAGTTCTTGCCTTTTGTAGCGGGAAGACGACGGTTCGGGTCAAGCCAGCCGTTGCCCTCTCTATCGCCATGCGTCTCCGGATTTTCTTTGCCCTTGGCTTTGCTTCCCTCGCGGCCGGCCAGGATCACGGGCCGTTTCACCCGGAAAGTGTCTTTGTTTCATTTTCCCCCGCTGGCGGCTGTGCCGAGGCCTGCATTACCGCGCTCAATGGCGCCAAGCGCACGGTATATGCCCAGGCGTATTCACTGACTTCGTCAGCGATTGCGAAGGCGTTTGTCGATGCCCGCAAGCGCGGCCTCGTGGTTGAGATGATTCTCGACAAGAGCCAGCGCACCGAGCGCTTCAGCGAGGCCGGCTTTGTGGTCAATGGCGGCGTTCCGCTGTACATCGACGCCCGCCATCCCGTGGCCCATAACACAGTGATCATCATCGATGGGGAGATCGTGATCACCGGCTCGTTCAACTTTACCCGGGCGGCCGAGGAAACCAATGCGGAGAATCTCCTGGTCCTGCGCGACCCCGCCTTGGCGGCACGTTATTATCGGAACTGGCAGGAGCATCAGGCGCATTCGGAGTTGTTTGGGCCCGGAGCCGGTCCCGCCGTCGTCCCGGTCGTGAGGCCGGCTGGCAGCGTTCGGGTGGTGCGCGCTAATCCTCCGCGCTCGCCGATCAGCCTGGGTATCTCGGAGCGGTGGCATGACTACCCGGACTATATTGCCAACTTCAAGGCGACGGTGGAGGGCCACTGGCGGGAGGAGATGGCTGCCAGTGAACTCAGCCAGCCGCCGGGCAGTCGCCTGACGGTGAAGATTCTCTTGTCCGCGGATGGCAACGTCGCCCGGGTCATCAGTTTTGAAGGACCTGTGTCCGAGGAGGCCAAGGCCCTTTGCCAAAAAATCCTGACCGATGGGAATTCGTATGGCCGTTGGACCGAGCCCATGATCCGTGACTTGGGGTCTTCGCAGCAGATGGCGGTCAAGTTCACGTTCTGAGCCGGATCCTGCCGGCATGAGATGACAGGGCCGCCAGTGGGAATCGCGATGATCGCGAAGAAGCAGTCCCATACCCTAATCCATGGTAGTGCCTGGTCGGTTCCTGGTTCCATTATGACCTTTCGCGGTAAAAATCTAGGGATCATAATTGGGAACTCCGGGACTCCCGCGCCAATCCAAGCGGGTGATGTCTCACGATCCTGCCCGCGTGGTCACAGCCCCGTCGCCAGCCGTTGCCGCGGCGATTGGATCCGCGGGGCGGAGACCGGACATGGTTTCTGGCGGGGAATCCCCGCCGCGCGACCTGCGGCTCGATTCGCTGCGCGGCCTCATGCTCGTTGGCATGGCAGTCAACCACATCGCCAGCCCGCTCCGGTTGTTCACCGATCATCCGTTGGGCTATACCACCAGTGCCGAGGGCTTCGTGTTTGTTTCCGGACTGGTCGCCGGCTTGGTTTACACCCGGCGGCGTCAGCGCTACGGCCACGATGCCACCGTGCGCTCGAGCCGGCTGCGGGTGTGCACCATCTACGGCTGCCATCTGGTGCTGATTCTCGGTCTGTTGCTGTGGACCAACGCCTTTGACGCGGTCACGGGTGCGCCGCCGGGAAATTCGCCGCAACTCATGCTGGACCACCCTTGGGCCGCGTGGCTGGGCGGGGTCCTGCTGGTCAACCAGCCGCCCTTGCTCGACATCCTGCCCATGTACGCGGGTTTCATGCTGCTGCTGCCGGGCCTGCTGGCTGCGCTTGATGCCCGGCGGTATCAGCTGGTCCTGTGCGTCAGTTTTGCCGGTTGGGTGGTGACCAACTTTTTCTGGCCGCTGGTGCCCCTGATTTTCGGCGTGGTGCAGATGGGCGCCTTCAACTGGGGTGCCTGGCAGTTGCTTTTTGTGCTCGGAGTGACCTTTGGTCATGCCAGTGCGACGGGGCGCTCGCTGCTGCCGCGGTGGTCTCTCCGCCTGGTACTGCCGGCGCTGGCCCTTTGCACGTATTGCTTCCTGGTCCGTCACTGGTATCTGCCGGCGCCTTTCGCCGGGTTTGCCGATTGGGTGAACAAGAACAACTTGGCCCCTGCGCGGCTGCTCGACACGCTCGCGCTCTTCTTCCTCGTCCATCTGGCCTTCGTACGCTGGCCGCGGCTGTTCTTCTGGCCGTCACTGGCCTTGCTTGGCCGTCACTCACTCGTCGTGTTTTCGGTGCACGTGGCGATGGCCTACGTGCTCTTCGCCTTTCCGCAGTATGTGTCCTCAACCAATGTCCAGACCTGGCTGGGCACGGCGATCATGCTCGGCATCCTATTCCTGGTCGCACAGGTGTGCGAGCGTACCGGGACCAGAGTCGTCCACGAAGCCCGGCGCAGCAACGTGCCGGCGTGACCCTGACATTGCCGCAAAATGCGGTGGGATCACGGGCCGGTGTAGCTCCCGGCGCCGGCGTGCTGGTAAAAATCCGGTAAGAAAGCCGCTTCGCCGCGATCCTCGGCGGAAATGCGGCCGCATTTGGAGTTGAAGGCGAGGGCATGGTCCATGCTCATGGGGGCCGACATGGAATCCTCCGACACCCGCCCCATCTTCCAGCAGATGTGGGCCACGCCGAAATACCCGGAGGTGCTCCTTCGTCTGCGCCAGCTCGTCAATGGCAGCCAGAAGTGCGGGCCCTACCCGGGGTTGCGGTGGATCGGGGTGGAGGACGATCTCATCCATCGGGCCAAGCCCCAGGACCTGGAGGACGCGGCCCGCGAAATTGGGAAGGTCAACGGCCCGGTCGCGGGAAAATATGCCCAGGAGCTCGCCAGTTCATATTTATCATCGCAGCTCATGCCATTGGAGGATGCCGAGGGCAACGAGGGCTACTGGTACTCGGCGGTCGGGGCGATCATCCTTGAGCCCGGCCCGGCTTCCTACCCGAGCATCCGGCTCACCGAGGGCGCGATGGCCGGCATACAACAGGCGTTTCGCGCCTACTTCGAAGGGCAGGGGGAGGTGCTCTGTGTCATCTCGCCCGTGACCCTCCCCGTGGGTTTTCTCAAGCAATGCGGCCCGGGCATTTCGCGGCATATCCTGTACACGGCGGACATCCTGCAAAACAGCGAGAAGGGCATCACGGAGGATCACGGCCCGCGGGTGTTCGCCCGGGCGATCTTCGGCGTGCCTCCGCAATATCCGCCTTCGACCGATGTCGCGGAGCTGGAAAAGGCGGGCGCCTATCACGAACCCTGCCTGCCGGAACACACCCATGTGCTGCCCTTTCTGGTGTCGATGACCCGGATGGGCGACACGGCGGCCATCAAATGGGCGACCCAGCTTTTCCGGGAGAACAAGGAGACGGCCGAGGCAAAGACGCTGCTGCTCACCGCGGTTGCGACGGAAATATTCAACATCAACCCGCAGATCTTCGGCCAGCTGGAGATCTATCCCGATGTGCTCTTTTTTTCAGGCAGCACGCTGCCTGGAGGTCGCAAGCCGGAAAGTGCCAAGGCCTGAGCCCGGCCCGTCGGTCGGTGATCCGCTGCGATGGAAGCACGTCGCGGGTTGCGATTAACCGCATGAATGCGTGGATTGACCGCGGGCGGATGCCGCGGCAATTTCGCTCGCTCACCCATGCCAACTCCGGTCAACGGCCAGGCGCGCTTCATCCTGCAACGCATTGCCCAGCGCGTGATGCGCGAGAAGGGGTTGGAACCGCAATATTCCCCGGCCGCCCTGGCCGAACTCGCCGCGATCCGGGCGGCCGCGGATAAGACCGCCGGGACGCGCGACCTGCGGCCACTGCTCTGGTGTTCGATTGACAACGACGATTCCCGTGACCTGGACCAGCTCTCGGTGGCCGAGGCCCTGCCGGATGGCAGCGTCAAGCTCCTCGTCGCAGTGGCCGATGTGGCCGCGTTGCTCGTGCAGGGCTCGGCCCTCGACGCCCATGCGCGCGAAAACACGACCTCCGTCTACACGGCGGCCCAGAATTTCCCGATGCTGCCGGAGAAGCTCTCGACGGACCTGACTTCGCTCAACTTCGGGGTCGACCGCCTGGCGGTCGTGGTGGAGATGGTTTTCTCGCCGGAGGCCGAACTGCGCCACTCCGATGTCTACGAAGCCCAGGTGCACAACCGGGCTAAGCTGGCCTATAACAGCGTGGCTGCCTGGCTGGACGGCAAAGGCCCCATGCCCGCACCCCTCGGCGCGGTGCCGGGACTCGACGCCAATCTCCGGCTGCAGCACCGGATGGCCCAGCGGCTCCGCGCCCGCCGCCACATGCGCGGCGCCCTGTCCCTGCAGACGATCGAGGCCCGGCCGGTGTTTGTCGGGGACGTGTTGCATGACCTGCAGGCGGAGCAGAGTAACGTGGCCAAAAACCTCATCGAGGAACTGATGGTCGCCGCCAACGGGGTGACGGCGCTGTACCTGACCGCGCATAAATTCCCCTCGATGCGCCGCGTGGTCCGAACGCCCGACCGCTGGGACCGCATCGTCGAGCTGGCCGCGGCCCGGCACACCGAGCTCCCGCCGGAGCCCGATGGGGTCGCGCTGGAGCAATTCCTCGTGGCGGCGCAGAAGGAGGATCCGGATTATTTCCCGGATCTGTCGCTCAGCGTCATCAAGCTGCTGGGTGCGGGCGAATATGTCGTGGAGTTCCCCGGCGGAAACGCGCCCGGGCACTTCGGCCTGGCGGTCAAGGATTACGCCCATTCGACCGCGCCGAACCGCCGGTTTCCCGACCTGATTACGCAGCGCCTGCTCAAGGCCGCGCTTGCCGGCAAGCCCGTGCCCTATGCGAACGACGAACTCACGGCGCTCGCCCGGCACTGCACCGAGCAGGAGGATGCCGCCAAGAAGGTGGAGCGCCAGGTCGTGAAATCCGCGGCGGCCCTGCTGCTGGGTTCCCGGATCGGGGAGAAATTCGCCGCCACCGTCACCGGGGTCTCGGACAAGGGAGTTTATGTCCGCCTGACGCATCCCCCGGTCGAGGGGAAATTGATGGCCGGATTCGACGGCCTGCAGATCGGCGACCGTCTTCGGGTGCAGCTCGTCCACACCGACGTGGAGCGCGGCTACATTGACCTGAACCGCGTGGGCTGAATGCCCCGCCCGCTCTATGCCCACGCACCGCCAACCACCCTGGAAGAAACCCAAGCCGAAGGGCGCGGCCAAGGTGAAGCTGACGCCGGCGAGCATCCTCTGGGCGAAAACCCGGGCGCAGGCGGCGGGCCGGCGCTATCCCAACCTCGTGGACAACATGGCGGCGCTGCGGCGGCAGGTCGAGGCGGAGCACCGCGGGACTTCACCGGATCATCCCTGAAGCGGGGACCGGCCGTGACGGGCGGAGACGGGTCCCGCCTCAGGCCTTCAGCAGGCAGCACTGCTTGTACTTCTTGCCGCTGCCACAGGGGCAGGGGTCGTTACGGCCGACTTTGGGCCCAGCGGACTTGTAAGGGGCGGGTCCAAGCCGGGCCTCGCGGGTGTAGAGCCAGGCTCCATTGATTCGAAGAAACTCGGCTTTTTCGTGCAGCACTTTTTCCACGCCGCCCTCGGTTCCATAGGCCGAGAAGTCGACGAATGCCTTGTTCGGATTGCCGGTGGTCTCGTGGTTATGGACGACCAGCCTGGTCCATTGCACGGAAGGTTCGCCTTCCTCCGCCACGTAAGGCGTGCCCGCGGTCGGTCGGTACGAGTGGTGCAGAAACTTGAAATCGTGCGCAACATGCGCCGTGAAGCGGGCGCGCATCAGCTGCTCCGCGGTCGCGGCCGGGCGCTGGCCGGTCAGGATTGGCTCGCAGCACTGTTCAAACAGCTGCCCGCTGCCGCAGGGGCAGGGCAGTCCGCGCTTCGGTGAAGGGTCCTTGGTCGGCTCGGATGACATCAGCCAGATCTGGCGGGTTCGCCGTCCAGCGTCAATGGAGGGCGGGATTAGCGACGCTTGCCCGGCCTTGCCGCGAACTGCGGATGTGCCTCAAAACGCTGTTCGAAAGCGGATCTTTCGTTCACGGCCAGCCCGGGGGGATACTTCGAGTCGCTGCGCCGCCAGCGGGCAAGCCACTCGTCGCCCAGCAGGCGGGCCGCCGCCGGGTGCCCGCTGGCGCCGGGTTCGTGGGTGAACGCGATGGTTGTCGTGGCCTTCGGGCCGGTGCCGACGCCCTCGGCCACATGGAAGCCCGACGACAGCAGGGCGACGCGGACCGCGGTCGCGGCGGAGTAGGTATAGAGCTCGGCGGGCTTCGGCCGGCAGTGGTGAAAGAGCCGCGTGAAAACCGCAAGTGTCCACAGCCCGGTGTCCGTCTTGGCCGAGAACGGATCGTAGAAAATCAGGTCGGGCGCGGGTGATGACTCCAGGAACCCGAGGAAATCGCCGTGGCGCAGCTCCCACTGGAACAGCTCCGACACATGGGCCCAGCGGCCGGATGCCAGCACGGCATGCGGTGCGCCGTGGCGGAGGTGCGGAAAGTGGCTGGCAAAGCGCAACGCGAGCTTCAGCGGATCGAGGTCGATCTCAAAGCTCACGAGCCGCAGCGGCCGCACCGCTTCCGGGCCGCGCGCAGCGAGGGTTTCCTCGAAGCACTGCAGCGCCGCCATGGCGTTCGACGCGGCCCCGAGGCCGACATCCCAGATCACCAGCTCGGCGACATCATCGGGACGTTTCACAAGCCGTTCCGCCAAGCGGGACTGGGCCACATAGAGGGCGTTGGCCTCCTCACTGGGCCGGTTCACCGAGTGCATCACCTCCCCGGAGCTGACTTGGCGGATGCTGGAGAAGCCCTGCGGCCCGGTGACGATATCGTAGTCGCCCAGGTGCCTGGGCCGGGCGGGCGCGCGCTTTTTGACCGGGTGGACGACATTCTCCTCGTCGCTGCCGCCGAGGTCGTGGCGTTTTGCCTCGTAGTAGGCGGCGAATGTGTCCTGCAGGATGCTTTCCCTCATCTCCCGCATCAGCCGGTGGTAGAATGCGAAATTATGCACCCCGAGCAGGTGCCAGCCGAGGACCTCGTCGGCCTTCACGAGGTGATGCAGGTAGGCGCGGGTATAGGTCCGGCAGGTGGAGCAGGCGCAGCCGGCCTCCAGCGGGGCTTCGGACAGCTTGTGTGCCACCCGGCGCAGCTGGAGCTTCCCGGCGAAGGTGAAGGCGACGCCGCGCTGCGCGAGCTGCGAGGGGATGATGCAGTCGAACATGTCGACCCCGCGGTGAACGGCCTCGAGGATGTCAATCGGCGTGCCCACGCCCATCAGGTAGCGCGGGAGTTTCTCCGGGAGGTGATCCGTCACGAGCCCGGTGAACTCGTAGCGCTGGGCGTGGGTTTCGCCGACGGCGAGCCCGCCGATCGCGAGGCCGTCGAACGGGAGCTGGCTCAGGAAGGCGGCGCTCTTTTTCCGGAGGTCATGGTGACAGGCGCCCTGCACGATGCCGAACAGCGCCTGGGGCGAGTCGCCGCGGGCGTCGAGCGAGCGGCGCGCCCACCGGTGCGTCAGTTCCATCGCGGCCCGGGCCTCGTCATGCGCGGCGGTGGAGGGAATGCACTGGTCGAGCGCCATCATGATGTCGCTGCCGATCACCTTCTGCATCGCGATGCTGGACTCGGGGGAGAGCAGGTGGACGTCGCCGTCGACGTAGCTCCGGAACCGTGCGCCTTCCTCCTTCATCGCGCGCTCGCCCGGCAGGGAGAAAATCTGAAAGCCGCCGGAATCGGTCAGCACCGGGCGGTCCCAGTTCATGAAGCGGTGGATGCCGCCGAATTTCCCAAACACCGCGGGCCCGGGCCGGAGCAGCAGGTGGTAGGTGTTGGCCAACAGCACGCTCGCGCCGGTCTCCTTCAGGGTTTCCACCGTCTGGCTTTTCACCGTGGCCTGCGTGCCCACCGGCATGAACACGGGGGTTTGCACCGGGCCGTGCAGCGTCTGGAAGGTCGCGGCCCGGGCCTTGGAGTGGCTGGCGGCGCGGTCGAGCTTGAAGTTGAGGCGTGACATCCGGGGAACAGTTGAAGGGTGAAAGTTGAAGGTTGAAAGCGCAGATGACAGCCGCCAAGCCCGTGGATGCATGGACCTCCCCGACGACGACCAAGGCTTCCTCCGCGACCTGGTCAAAACCTCCCGCCAGAAAACCCACCATGTGGCGTGGACCGATCGGGACGGCACCGTGCGCCAGACGGTGCTCAGCCAGGCCGAGGTGGTGCGGCTCAACATTCTCGCGCAGCGCCTGGGGATCTCCAAGGCCGAGCTGCTCCGCCAGGCGGCGCACATCCCGGTGGCGAAGGCTGTGGCTAAACCGCCGCTGGCCTGAAGCCGGCTGGTCATTTATTGCCCGGCCGACCTTGTCATTCTGAGCGCAGCGAAGAATCCAGAAAGATTCCGCTACGAGCTTCGATATCATCCAACTGGATTCTGGGCTGCGCTCAGAATGACAATCATATCCCGCCATTGACCGAATCTCATTAGGCAGAGAGAGAAGGCCCGCTTTCACCCAACCCCATTCCCATGTCCGACTTCAAACTGACCGACCAGCAGGTGACGTTCTTCAGGACCTTTGGCTTCATCGCGTTTCCCGGCCTGCTCAAGGACCGCATCGACGAGATCATCCGGGAGTTCGAGGCCATCTTCGCGAAGCGCGGTGGCGGCCACGCGGGCAAGCCGCACGAGGGCAAGCAGCGGTCCTGCATCGTACCGTTCCCCGACCAGAGCGCCGTGCTCTCCGGCCTGCTGGATGACCCGCGGATCCACGGCATCGCGGCCGGGCTGCTGGGTGACGATTTCAACTACATGCCCAGCGACGGGAATTATTATACCGGTGACACGGGCTGGCATTCCGACGGCTGGCACAAGGAGCATCTGCACATCAAGATCGCCTTCTATCTCGATCCGCTGACGCGCAACACGGGCTGCCTCCGCGTCATTCCGGGCAGCCACAAGGTCGGCGATGGGTTCGCCGATTCGCTGCAGGAGCAGATTCAGAAGTCCCCCGAGACCTTGGGACTGCACGGGCGGGATGTTCCCAGCCTGGCGCTGGAGACCGTGCCGGGCGACCTCCTGGTCTTCAATCACAACACGAAGCACGCGGCGTTCGGCGGGAACGGCTGGCGGCGGATGTTCACCATGAATCTGTGCCAGCGTTATCCCGAGGCGAGGCTGCAGGAATTGCGCGACTACCTCAACGGCGTCTCCCGCTTCTGGGTCGAGCGCGCCTATGGCGAGATCATGATGAACACCGCCACTCCGGGGCGCCGGCGGCATCTCGAGCAGGTGATGGCCAATGACGGCCACATCGCCGAGCTATCCCGCAAGGCCCGTGCGGCCATGCCGGAGCCTTCGCGCGGGTAGGATTTATTTTGGCGCGAACGCCTTCACCGTCTCGGCGGAGAATTGGTCCCACGCCGCGACCAGCCGGTCCTCCATCGGATCGGTGTCGGCGCTGACGATCTTCCCGTGCCGGTCCATCCAGGCCACGGTGCGGCGCACGCCCTCCTCGTAGGGCATGGCGGGGCGGTATTCAGGCACGTCGCGTTTCAGCTTCGCGCTGGAATAGACGCCATGAAAGCGGAAAATCTCCTCCAAGGCGGCATAGCGCGGCCGGTCGACGGCCAGCAGGAAATCGGTGGGCAAGTGCACCAGGCGGGGGACGGGCGCGCCGATGGCCGCGGCGGTGCGGCGCGTGTAGTCGTCCCAGGTGACGACCTCGTCGCCGACAATGTTGTACGCTTCGCCCAGGCAGTTTGAATTTCCTGCCGCGTAAGCAAACCCGACGCCGACATCCTCGGAATAGGTGCTCTGCCAGAGCCCGTGGCCGTCGCCGCTGACGATGATCGGCCGGCCCTGGCGCAGGCGGTCAACGAATGTCGGCTCCCAGCCGAGGTTGTTGATCACGTTGCCGCCGGGACCATAGGTGTGCGATGGCCGGAAGATCGTGACGGGCATTTTCCCCGCGGCATGGGCGCGGAGGAAAAGCTGTTCGCACGCCACCTTGTCGCGTCCGTAGGTCGAGAGCGGCGCCTGGGGCGTGGTCTCGAGCGTGGGCACGACCGTCTGGGTGTTGCCGTAGGTGCAGACGGTGCTGCAGAAGATAAACTGCCCGCAGCGGCCGGCAAAGGCGCGGAGGTCGCTCTCGGCCTGATCGGGCCGGAAGCAGATCATGTCGATCACGACGTCCCACGGGCCGTTGGCGGCCATGGTGCGCTCGAAGGCCTTGAAGTCGTTTCGGTCGCCCGTCAGGTGCCGCACCGCGCCGAGCCGGTCATCGGTCTGGCCGCGGTTGAAGACGGTGATCGTGGCGCCGCGCGTATGGAGCGCTTTGACAATTCCCGTGGAAATCAGGCCGGTACCGCCGATGAGGAGCACGTTCATGCGGGCATCGAAAGGCGCGGCCCGGCGGGTGTCCAACCAACAAGCGCGGCCGCCGGCAGGCTTCACGAAAAAGGGCGGGCCGGGACCCGCCCTGGCCTGGCGTGGGATTGCGCCCGGGAAATCCCGCTCAGCGCGTGGCGTGGATGGCGTGGCCGAGCGCGGTGATCTGGGGGTGGAACACGGGATCGATCAGGCCGCCGAGCGTCAGCGGGGCATCCCACGAGATGACACCGCCCTTGCCGTTGATGTACTTGGTGTAGGCGATGGTGAACTCGTCGTCGAAGCGCAGGGGATGTTTGCCCCACCACTCGCCCATGATCGTAAGGAGGTGGAGCTGGGCGCCGTCGAGGAAGCGGTCGAAATTCCGGAGACGCGAGTAGTCGGGGAGGCAGCCGGGGGCGACGGGCAGGTCGCGCTCGATTTCGCCCGGCGTGTAGTCCTCGTACTCGGTGATCGAGTAGATCGGTGTGCGCAGGCCATTGTTGAAGGCGACGATCGAGTCCGGATTCCCCGCCTTGAGGGCCTCGGCGAAGCTGCGGTAATTGGGCGCGTCCGGATGCTGGTATTTTTCCTTCTCGTAGGGGCCGTCGACCCACCAGCCGCTCAGGGCCCAGCCCCAGCGCAGCGACCATTCGCGAACGACGGCCTCCCAGTTGCGCTGGAGGACGGTCATGCGCTCGTCGGGCACGCCTTCGAGTCGAGCCTTGGCGACAGGATCGCTCGCGGGGGCCGCCCCCGGCACATAGGCCATCAGCCGGATGCCGCGGGCCGAGAGTGCCCGGGCCAGGTCGGCGATGAGGTCGCGCTGCGAGCACTTGCTGGGCGTGATGCCCACGATTTCATCGTAGGTCCGGTTCGGCGAAAGATAATATCCCGAGTTTTGCCCAAGGGTGATGACGAAGTACGGCACATGCGCCGCGGCCAATTGGCGGGCGAGGCCTTCCACGTCGAAGGCGTCGATGCGCCGGTTCCAATCGCTGACCGGCAGCACGGTGGGCTTCAGGTTGCTGGCAGAATCCGCGAGGTAGTGCGTGAACAGGCCCCAGCGGCAGTCCCGGAACCAGTCGGTGTTGGCGCGTTTCCACGGGGTGGGGGTAGGAGGAGTAGGCATGGCTTACGAGCGTTTCCTGGGCAGGGCGGGCCAGAGGCCCGCGCGGCAACCTCAGCCGCCGTAGATCACCGGGCAGATCGCGGGATTGCCGAGGTGCCCGAGGTAATCGTAGCCGCCGCCCTTGGTATCGATCCCGCGGTCGGGAACCGGAACGGCCTTTTCCGTGCACAGGTGGATGGCAAAACTGCGGCGGGGCGCATGCGAAACGTTCGGCTGGCTGCCGTGCAGTGTCAGGCGGTGATGCAGGCTGAAGGCGCCGGCGGGCATGGCGCCGGACACGTCCTTCCACTCCGCCTTGGGCGGCAGGGCGATCTTGCGCTTCGATTCGTCAACCGAGCCGAAAAAATCGCTGCCTTCCAGCAGGCCCCAGCGCTGGGAGCCCGGCACGAAATGCATCGGGCCGCTCTCCTCGCGCACGTCGCTGATGGCCAGCCACGCGGTAAACACGTCGCTGCCCGGCTGCCACCACGTGTTCCAGTAGTAAAGATCCTGGTGCCAGCCCACGGCGCCACGGGCGTCGCCGCCCGGCGGCTTGTGCAGCATCTGCACGGCCCAGACCTGCACCCGCTTCGCGCCGGTGATGGCGGCGACCCATTCGCCGATCGCGGGGTGCGTGATGGTCTCGTAAATCGTGCGGTCGGACACATGGGCCTGGTCGATCTTGCTCAGCTTGCCCGGGGCATCGTCGGGCGCGGCCCAGGAGTTCAGCGGCTTTTGACCGGTCTCATACTCGCCGTGACGCACGGCGTCCATGCGCGGGATGACCCGGGCGAGCAGTTCCGGCGGCACGACCGGCGGGGCGATGCAAAACCCGTCGCGCTCGTATTGGACGGCTTTTTCGCGGGCAAGGGCAGGGTCAACCAGGGCGGCAGGGGCGGGCATGGGATGGCGCGGGGTTTCGGCTGCGGTCTGGAGTGACGGAGAGCCGAACGTTGGTCAACTGCTTCGCGGCCGGTGCCGATGCTGGTTGCCCAGGCGGCCGGCGCCGGATATCCGATGGGTTCGGACCGTCCGAACTCCCGCGCATGAAAATCAAATCCGCCCTCTTTGACACCAGTGCGCCCGACCTGAAGTCGTGCCCGCCCTCGGCCCTGCCGGAATTTGCCTTCATCGGCCGGTCCAACGTCGGCAAGTCCTCCCTGATCAATCTGCTGGCCGAGCGGCGCGAGCTGGCCAAGGTCTCGGTGACTCCGGGCAAGACGAAGCTGATCAATTTCTTCACCATGAACGACACCTGGAGCCTGGTGGATCTGCCCGGCTACGGGTATGCCTCGGTCGGGCAGCAGCGGCGCGACGAGTTCAATCAAGCGGTGAGCGATTACCTGCAGAAGCGGAAGAACATCTTCTGTGTGTTTGTGCTGATCGATTCCCGGCTCACGCCGCAGCCCATCGACCTGCAGTTTGTCCGGTGGCTGGCAAGTGTCTCGGTGCCCTTCGTCCTGGTTTTCACCAAGACGGACAAGCAGTCCACGCTCCGTTCCGAGGCGAGCGTCCGGCAGTTTCGCGCGAACCTGGTCGAAGGCGGCGTGGAGGTCCCCGAGATTTTTCTCAGCTCATCGAAGACCAAGGCCGGCCGGAGCGACATCCTCGGGTTTATCGAGTCCACCCTGGCAAAAAACAACCGGACCTAGGCCGCCGGCGGGTCGGTTTGCCGTCAGTCCTTGATGGCCGGGTTGTCGATGCCCAGCGCGTCCGCGAGGTCGGTCAGGTGTTCCTGCTCCTGCGCGATGATTTTTCGCAGCACCTCGCCCAGCGCGAATTCACCCATCGCCTCGGCCTGGCGGATGCGGTCCCGGTAGTGGCGGATCGTGGTTTCCTCGTTGGCGAGATCGAAGCGGAGCATGTCCTCGGGCTTGTCCGAGAGCTTCACCGGCTTGGGTGTGGTCACCGGCGTGCCGTTGAAATAGTCGATTTGCTTGGTGATCTGGAGGGCGTGCTCCAGTTCCTCCCCGGCATGCAGCTTCAGCTCGTCGGCGATGCCCTTGTATTTCGCTCCCTTGATCGTCTGGCTGTAAACGGTGTAGGCGATGATGGCTTGGAATTCGCGGGCCAGGTCCTCGTTGAGGAGCCTGACCATTTCCTTTCGGGTGATGGGAGCGTGTTTCTTCATGGCGGTGCTAGGACGGACAGCCGGATGCGGGTCCGGTTCGCGCAATTCGGGCGCGGGAGGACCCGGCGAGTTGGCCACAAAAAGGCACAAAGGGGCACGAGCTGCGAAGGAGCTGAAAGTGCGCCTATAGGCGCGCGGGAGATTTGAGCCGGAGCCTTGGTGCCCTTGTGCTTCTTTGTGGCCGGCATTAGGACCTGATGCACCTTTGACTCTTCAAGTAGATAAGTAAACCCGATCATGTCCGACTCGCGCGCAAAAGAAGAATCCCGCCTGATTGCCTTTTCTAAAACCAGTTCCAACTCGCCACGGTAAGCCCTCGATTTCTGGTCTCCGTTCTTTTAACGCTTTGGTTAATTCCAAACGATATTCCTCGCCAGTTTGAGCTGCCGCTACCGATGCCGCGAGGGACAAGCTGGAGCGGTTACGCCAAGACACGCTCGCCGCAAAGCAAAAACTGGCTGACCTGCGACACCGGCAGCGGCACAATCTGGAGGTTGAGCGGCAGCGCAGGGAGCATGAACGGCAGGTGCAAAAACCGAAACAGAACGAGGGTAATTCCACTCCATCACGGGTCCAGCTTCTCAACAGCAAGGGCCGTCTCATCGGCTGGCTCCACTCCGAACGGGACGGCAAGGTTACGGTCTACGATGCCAAAGGGCGACTCGTTGCGCGTGAGTTGGCTGGCATCACGCTGGACCGCACAGGGCGTTGGGCTGGGCGTGGTCGTCAGGGACTCGTACAGCTTGGGCGAAGGCTTGCCTAGTGATACCCATGCTGATGATGCTCCTGCTATGAGCTACACGCCGCCAAACCAATCAACTCTTGAAAGTTCAGCGTCGGGACAGAACGAAACTAGAGTTATTGCCGTGCTCGCTCTCGTGATTCTAGCCGCGCTCTCAGCGTGGTTGTGGACCACGTTCCTGACGTTCAAGCCAGACTCGATAAACGATTATGGTAATCTGGTTGGAGAACTAGAAGCCGCTCAAGAGCACTTGCAGCAAAGTGGTGCCAACCAGTCGGGCTACCTAGATATTAAAGTCAAAGACAGCGATATCGTATATAGGGTGCCGAGTGACGGCTATTTTGATTACTTCAAGCGAGAGGCGTTTTTCAAAGAAGCTCACCATGGAGATATGATTGAATTATGGGCTCTCAAAACAGACCTAGCTAGCCCAAGGAAATTCGGAGATGCACATGTTGCTTTTGTTCGGGCAGTCAAAATCGGTGAAGTCACTTACTGTGACTTTAGTGACCATGTCGCGTGGCAGGTTCGGAATAACCGCTGGATACTGCCATTCGCCCTAGCACTCAGCCTAGGAGGAGTCCTTGTTTTATCTGGCTTGCTCGTCACCGCGAAGACACAGCCATCCGCTAATCCTGCATCGAACTACTCGCCTCTGCGATTTACCGGAAAGGGGGCAGATGTGTTTTCAGGCAACGGCTTAATCTCATCGCTCGCACTGATATCAATTCTGGGAATTCCCATATGGGATGTCTATTTCAACAGGTGGATTGCGAAGCATACAGCGACAGCAAAAGGGGAGTCCTTTTCGTTCGTAGGCCCGATATCCGTCGCTTACGGTATCATGATTCTCGGGGTGGTTGTACAGCTTTCGCAGCAATTCCTACCTTTAGGTAAATTCTATGCGCTATTCGGGAGCACTACCGCGATGTGGGCAGCTATCGTGTTCGTGGCCCTGATATTCTATGCGGTGCAGGGTGCAGTCGCATACCTGCAATTCCGCTTTTTTGTGGATAACCTGCGATGGCCCGATGGAACAACGATTCAGTCATCAGTACCGCTGCTGAAATTCATTCTGATACAGGTGTTGGGCGTATTAAGCGTATTCACTATAATTGGGTGGGCATGGTGGTTGGTCTGGAGTTTCAGATGGGTCACAAGACATATTAAATCTCGTGGTTCTGCTTTTCGCTTTGTCGGCACCGGCTTTCAGTGTCTCTGGAGAACAGTAGCAGCGTTGGTCGCATCAATTCCTCTCATCACAGCACCTTGGGCGATAGCATGGATTGTGCGGTGGTTTGCTACCTCTTTGGAGATAGAGGAGACGGAAGAGCGACCCGCAGGGCGATTATAACGTGCCACAAACCGTCACCGCCATTTGGTAGGTCTCTGCAAGCTTATCGACCGTCTTGTTGTTACCGGGACGGGCATCCGCGATCGCCGTGGCTAGGGTCCGGCGCCGATGCCGACGCTGACCCGGTCGTTGAAAAACGTGTTCACCGCCCAAAGCTGGCTGGCGAGGCCGTTGCGCCGGACGATCTCGGGATCGCCCTCGTAGACGGCCGTGGCGGTCCAGTCGAGGTGGGGCATGATGCCGCTCCGGTACTCCAGGGCGTAGGCGCGGGCCTTTTCGCTGAGAAAGGTATTCACGACACTCTGGCCACCGAAGGCCGTGAGTTCGCTGCCGGTGACGTAGTCCTGCATGGGGGGGGCGTCGCCGAGTTTTCCTGGCACCGGTTTTTGGTCGCGCCCGAACCAAAACCCCACGCCCACGGCGGTCGTGGTCGTCTGGATCTCATGCGCGGGGGCGATGCGGTTGATCATCAGCCGGTAGAACCACCGGTTCGAAAGATAGCCCGTGGCGGAAAAACTGTAGATGGGCGCCGTGCCGTGCACGTTGGCCGAACTGCCGTCGGGGGCGTACTGCGTGTCGTAGAAATAGTAGGCACCGGCGCCGACGGAGATCGCGACCCGGTCCTGCCAGAAGGGCAGGCGGCCCCATGCCTCGAGGGCATTGCCGTCGCGATGATGGTCGGGCACGTGGCCCTCATTGATGTAGGCCACCGAGCCGGCGAAATAGTCGGTGAAGTTCTGCCGGTAGTCGACCTGCCAGGTATAGCTGGAGCCGGTGCTGTCGGTCCGCATCACGCCCCCGAGCAGGGTCAGTTCCTGGGCGCGGAGCCACGGACCGGCCAGGAGCAGGGATAACATGGCGAGTTTCAGGGCCTGGCGAAAGGGGTGCATCGGCATTAAACACGGACCGCGCTTTCCCCCGGTGGTTCGTGGTCTTCGGCCGCGCCGCCGTTTGGGTGAAAAGCACCCGTGACATGTGTCCGGCCAAGGGTGCACACTCTGGTCCTTCAGCCATGAAGAAGCCCACGCGGGAAGAGCAGCGGCACCGGTGCACGCGCAAGCGGCGTTATCGCACTCAGGGCGATGCCCTTGAGGCTGCGATGCTGGCGGGCGTGGAGCGGCAGCGGACCGCCTACTTTTGCCCGATCTGCGGAAACTGGCACCTGAGTTCGGCCGGGAGATGACGGCGGCGCTGTCCGGCCGGCCTCCTTACGTCGGCTGCGACCGGAGGTCGGATCGGAGTTTAGCTGGACGGCAGGGCCAGCAGGGAGTCCGGGCCCTTTTCGCCCTGCTCGGTCTTCAGGTATTTCTGGCCGGCATAGGTGACGACGACGACCTTCACGGTGCGGTCCTTGGTGACCACGAAAAATTCGTCGGTGCCGGACTCGATGGCGCTGATGGCGGCCTGCTGGGAAAGCTTCCAGCGGCTCTTGTCGGAATTAAGCCCGCCGATCAGCTCAATGCGCTCATGCGGATCATAACTGTAGGCTTTCTGGGCGAAAGTGACGGTGCGGCGGTGGATGGGACGGGCCATGGTGGTCGGAGGGAGCGGAGGATGCGGGCGGGCGAGCCCTACGTTCACCGCGATTGCCGCCAATAGCGAATTATACCGCCGGCCGGCTGCAGCCAGGCGCGAAGCAGCCGTCGGAGAAGTCCGGGTTGACCGGCCGGCGTTTGTTGCTCCCGATGGCGGCACGATGGCGCGAAGCGTGGTCCTCAACCAAAGTCCCCGGTGCGAGCGCTGCCAGCTGCCGCCGCGCTGGTGCATCTGCGACGGGCTCCGGAGCATCGACTGCCCGGTGAAGGTGGACGTGCTCATGCACCACATGGAAAACTGGCGCCCCAGCAGCACGGGGCATCTCATCAAGCGCGTGATCCCGACGGCGGACGTGCATCTTTACCGGCGCGAGCGCCCGCTGGAGCGTGAGGCGATCATACAACCGGGCAAGGCGCTCTGGATCCTGCACCCGCTCGGCGAACCGCTGCCGGCGGCGGAGCTGCCCGGCGGCCTGCAGGTGCTGCTGCTCGACGGCACGTGGCGGCAGGCGGGCGACATGATGCGCGCCGTCGAGCCATGGGGCCGCCGGGTCTGCCTGCCCATGACGGGTGACAGCCGCTACTGGCTGCGCACCCAGGCGGGCGAGGGGAAGTTCTGCACGGTCGAGGCGCTGATTTTTCTGCTGGGTGCGCTCGGGCTGACGACGGCCCGCGACCAGCTCCGCCTGCAGTTTGAGCTGCACGTGTACGCCGGGCTTTGTTCCCGCGGGGCCAAGGCGAAGGCCGCGGAATACCTGGCGGAATCGCCGGTCCGCGTCGCACTGCCCGAATTGCTCGAGAAACTCTCCCGGCGCCGGGCGCGGGATACCGGTGCGTAGGGCGTGGCGGTAGCAGCCGACGTGAGGAGGCTGGTCCGGGCTGAAGCGGTAAAGCCAGCCTCCGCCCGTCCGCTGTGACCGGCAGAATGTCGCCTGGTTCGTCGACGCCATCGGGCTTGCCATGCCGGGCGGCGTTCCCAATACCCGACGCCGTATGACCGAAGCGCGCACTCCCCCTGTGGTCGATTGGTACCGTACCCCGCTCCCGACCGATGTCTTCAAACGCCTGCACCAGCGCAGCGACTGGAAGGCCCTCGCGCAGACCGGTGGATTTCTCGGCGTGTACGCCACCACCGCGACGCTCGCGTTCCTGTCCTGGCGGCACCACGAGCCGTGGTACCTGACCGTGCTGCTGGTTTTCCTGCACGGCATGGTGGCGAGCTTCCTGACCAACGGCATGCACGAGCTGGGCCACGGCACGGTCTTCAAGACAAAGCTGCTGAACGAGATTGCCCTGCGCACCGTCTCCTTCCTCGGCTGGCTGCACCCGGATCTGTTCACCGGGAGCCACCAGCGGCACCACCGCTACACGCTGCATCCGCCCGACGACCAGGAGGTCGTGCTGCCGGTGAAGCTCATGCTGAAGCATTTCCTCGAGCAGGGGTTCATCAACCCGCGCGGCTTCCGGTGGATGTTCCTCTACACCGTGCGCATTGCCTGCGGGCGCTTCGCGGGTGCGTGGGAGCTGATCTGCTTCCCGCCGGACCAGCCGCGGCTGCGCCGCGTGCCGATCCTCTGGGCGCGGGTGATGCTGGCCGGCCACGTGCTGATCGCGGCCGTCTCGCTGTACTACGGGCTGTGGATCATCCCGGTGCTCATCTCCCTGACCCCGATGTACGGCGGCTGGCTCTTTTTCTTCTGCAACAACACGCAGCACATCGGCCTCCAGGACAAGGTGCCCGATTTCCGGCTGTGCTGCCGTACCGTCATCCTGCACCCGGTGGTGAGTTTTCTCTTCTGGCAGATGAACTACCACATGGAGCATCACATGTTTGCCGCGGTGCCCTGCTACAACCTGAAGGAGCTCCATGCGGCGATCCGCTATGACGTGCCGCCGCCGCCGGTCGGACTTGTCGCCTCGTGGCGGCACATCATCTCCGTCCTGCGGCGCCAGGAAAAGGAGCCGTCCTACCAGTATGTCGCCGAGCTGCCGATGTCCGCCAGCCAGCCCAAGCCGGTCAAGGCGTAGTGGGCCGTGAGCAGGGCGGGTCACGGATCCGCCCTCTGGCAAACGTCATCCGACCTGACTGGCTCCGAGAAACAAACAGCCCCGGATGCAACATCCGGGCTGCGCCAAATCAGCGGGAACGGCGGGGCGCCTACGACGCCATCGCGAGGTACTCGGCCACGCCCTTGCTCGTGGGCTTCATGCCCTTCTTGCCGCGGCTCCAATTGGCCGGGCAGACTTCGCCGTGCTGCTCGAAGAACTGCAGCGAATCCACCATGCGGAGGGCCTCGTCAATGCTGCGCCCGAGCGGCAGGTCGTTGATCAGCTGGTGGCGAACCACGCCCTTCTGGTCGATGAGGAACAGGCCGCGGTAGGCAATGAGGTCGCCCGTCGCGGTGAACGGATCGCCGGGCCGCCCGCCCGCCTGCAGTTCGCCGGCCAGCACGCCGTAGGCGGAGGAGATGGTCTTGTTGGTGTCGGCGACGATCGGGTACGTGACACCCTCGATGCCGCCCTTGTCCTTCGGCACCTGAAGCCAGCCCCAGTGGGACTGCTCGGTGTCGGTCGAGCACGCTACCACCGCGGTGTGGCGTGACTCGAAATCGGGCAGCGCGGCCTGGAAGGCGTGCAGCTCGCTCGGGCAGACGAACGTGAAGTCCTTCGGGTAAAAGAAGAACACCACGTGCTTCTTGCCGAGATAGCGCGTCAGGGAGAAGTCTGAGACGACCTCCCCGTTGACGACAGCGTTGGCGTTGAAGGTGGGGGCGGATTTTCCGACGAGGATAGGCATGGGAGAAAAGGGAGAAGAGCCGCAACATTCAGCATGGCAAGTGCCAGCGTCGCCCGAAAAATGAAAATTCTCCGGACCCCGGCGTGATGCCGCGAGTCGGAGCTGGCCAACCCCCGGAGCTTCCGTGCAAGACTGCGCGCCTTCCCCTGCTTATGTCACCCTACCGTCCTTTTGCCCGCGCCCTTCCTGTCTGGCCGAAAAAACTTTCCGGCCGAATGAATATCTGGGTGAGCTTCCATGCCGCCATCCGGGTTGCCCCCGGCCGCACGGCCACGCTGAAAATCGCCGCGGCCCAGGCCTGGCGGGTGTGGGTCAACGGCGAGCTCGCCGGCCGCGGCCCGGCCCGCACGGCGCACGGCCATGCCCGGGTGGACGAGTGGCCGGTGCGGGCGGATGCCGCCGGCGCGCTGGCCGTGGTCATCGAGGTGATGGCCTATGGCGTGCCGACCTTCTGCTCGACGTTTGAGCCGGAATTCTGCTGCGCGGAAATCGTCGTCGGACGGAGAGTCGTGGCGTGGACCGCCCCGCGCGGAGGAAACTTCGCGGTCGAGCACCGCGCCGAGCGGATTCAGCGCGTCGAGCGCTACAGCTACCAACGCGCATTTGCCGAAGCCTACCGTTTCGGCACCGGGGGCTTGGTGTGGCGCGCGCCGGGCTACACGCCGCGGCGGCCGCTGGCGCTGGCGCGGGTCGCGTATCGTCGCAACTGGCTCGAGCGCGGCATGGCTTACCCCGACCTCTCCATCGCTCGCCCGCAGCCGTCCTTCGCCAAGGGCCGCGCGGCGCCCTACAGCGCGAAGCTCGCCAGGCAGGCGACGGAGTGGCGGCACATTTACGACGTGCCGAAGACGTCGAAGGGTTTCAAAATCAAACAGCTCGAGTGGCTGATCTATCTCCCGCTGAAAGGCACGAAGTTCACCGACCGCGGGCACGCGAAGCTCGGCGCGAAGCCGCTGGCCCTGCGGACGCGGGACTATGTGCGCGCGGATTTCGGGGCGGACTTCACCGGATTTCCGGCGCTTCGCGCAAAGGCGGTGAAGGCGACGCGGCTGATCCTGATGTTCGAGGAAATCCTGGTCGACGGCCGCCTCGTGTTCGACCGCTCCTCGAACGTCAACGCGATCCGCCTCGATCTCGCCGCCGGCGTGGAAATCGATTTTGAGGCGTTCGAGCCATACACGCTGCGCCATCTGCAGATCCTGGTTTGGGATGGCCAGGTGGAGGTTTCCGACGTGCGCTTGCGTCACTACCGCAACGCCGCGCAACTGCGCGAGGCGCCGGCCAACCTGGAGGCCGCCGCGGCCGGAGTGCGCCGCGCCGCGCTGTCAAGCTACCGGCAGAACGCGCTCGATATCTTCATGGACTGCCCGTCGCGCGAGCGCGCCGGCTGGCTCTGCGACAGCCTTTTCACCGCGCGGGCCGAGTGGCACCTCACGGGCGACAACGCGATCGAGCGCGCCTTTCTGGAGAATTACCTGGTCGCACCGCAACTGAAGGACCTGCCACGCGGCATGGTCGCAATGTGCTATCCGGCTGAAGCGCTGGGCATGCAGTTCATCCCCAACTGGGCGATGTTCTATGTCATCCAGCTCGACGAGGCCCGGCGGCTGCGCGGCCTGCCGGCGGCGTGGCAGCCGCTGATCGAGCAGAGCGTGCGCGGGTTGGTCGCCTACTTCAGGAAATTCGAGAACGAACTCGGTCTGCTCGAAAAACTGGAGAGCTGGGTTTTTGTCGAATGGTCCAAGGCCAACGACTATGTGCAGGACGTGAACTTCCCCTCAAACATGCTCTATGCGATGATGCTGCGTTCGGCGGCGCGCCTGCTGGGGCAACCCCGGCTGGCCGGACAGGCGGAGCGCATCGAGGCGAAGGTGCGCGAGCTCGCGTGGCGCGACGGCCGCTTCGTCGACAATGCCGTGCGCGACAAGCAGGGCAAACTGGTGGTGAACGACAAGGCCAGCGAGGCCTGCCAATACTACGCCTTCTTCACCGGCGTCGCCTCGACCAAGCGCGAAGTCGCGCTCTGGCACCGGCTCGTGCGCGCGGATTACGGCGAGCTGCATCCGGCGAATGTCTTCGTCGGCAAGATCATGCGCTTCCAGCTCCTGATCGAGAACGGCGAATATGCCGCCGCCCGCCGCGAGGTCTTGAAGAGCTACGTCCCGATGGTGAAGCTCACCGGCACGCTCTGGGAACTCTTCGAGAAAAACGTCAGCTGCAACCACGGTTTCACGTCCTACATCGCCGTCCTGATCGACCAGCTCGCCGCGGCGCAAAAAGCCTAGCCGGATCCACGTCACCGCACCGGTAGCCTTGGGCCTTTTCGTGGCCAACCCGGCTCAGGATTCCGGATGCCAGTCGGCTGACGGCCAGTTGTAGATAAAGCGCGGATCGTTGATTTTCCAGGAGACCATGCGCGCGTGCAGCCGGCGGACGCCGGGAAAGGCGGCGAGCTTGTCGGCGAACGCGCTCCATCCGAACTCGACCGTGATCTCGACGGGCATGGCCAGCCGCCATGGTTTCGCGGCGGAGCGGCGGCGGACCGCCTCGGCGACTTCGCGCCGGATGCGCGCGCGGACTTCGTCGGTGGGATAGAGCTCGCACGTTTCCCAGCCGAGGCCGCGTTTGGTGGGTGTGCTGGCGACCCATGGAAACAGTTGCTTCGCCTCGCTGCACAGCGCCTCGTCGCCGGAAACGTGCAGCAGCGGCACGCCATACGCCCCGGTATGGAGCGCGAACTGGCTCATCTCGCCGTGTTCCACACCGTTGATGAGGAAGCGGCAGATTTCCTTGGGACATTGGGTATGGTCGAGAAAACCGCCGGTCGTGCCGGCCATGGCATGCTGGCCAACCATCACGACGCCCGCGGTGGACTCGTCGAGACCATGCAGGCGGATAGGGAGGGCGTGCTCGAGCCGTTGAAGCGATGCGCGGGGGTCGAGGGCGACGCGGGCAAAGGCCTTCTGGCCATTCCGGCCGTGCCCGTCCCAGACGACCACTTCCGTGGCGCCGCCATCGAAGCAGCCGGCGACAGTGGCATTGGTATCGGCGGCAAGCTGCGCCAGCCCGTGCGCATACTCCGGGGCCTGGTCATCCCGGGCGTAGCACTGCTCCCAGTCGTTGACGCCGGCGAGGCCCTCCATGTCGGTGACAATACAGATTTTCATGGTTGTGCGCCGACCTGACTACACGGGGGGTCGGACGTGGCGAATCATAAAGCCAGCGATCGCCAGCCTGGACAGAATGACTTGAACATAAAAAAGCCCCGCCGGAAGGCGGGGCTGGCTGGGGCTGATGTAGCCGGCAAGCTAATGCGCTTAGCGCCAGTAACCCTGAATATAAACGTAATTGCCGCCGCGGGGTTCCCAATGCGGCTGAACGTAGGCGTGATAGCGGCGGTGCGGCGGGCGGGCCCAGCGGCCTCCGATCCACACATAGCGGGCGCCATCGTAGGCCCAGTAGCCGGAGATCCACACCACGCCGGGGTCGGGTTGGGCATAGACGACTTCGGGTTGCGGCGGGGGCGGGGGCGGGGGCTGGGCGACCACGACCGTGGTGGTGGCCTGGGCCTCGGACGTGTAAAGCGTCCCGCGCTCGTGATCCAGGCTGTTCCCGATCGTGCCACCTGCGATGCCGCCGGCGATGGCACCGATGGCGGCGCCCGCGGCGCCATTGTGGCTGCCGCTGTTGTTGCCGATGATGGCTCCGGCGAGCGCGCCGAGGGCGGCGCCCCCGACCGCACCCTGCTGGGTGTTGGGGCCTGTGCCGACGCAACCGGTCAGAAGACCGGTGAGGGCAAGGGCCGTGAGGAAGGGTTTTGTGGAGTTCATGGGTTTTGCGGTATGACGAGTAAGGAAGGGAATTGGTTCCGTTTGACTGGGGGAATGACGGCGGAAGGGGTTGCGTGGTGTCAGGCTGGCTTGAGATATTTTAATGAGAGAGCGACTTGTCCGACCCAACCGGCGAGGAAACCGTTTTCATAAACCGCCGGGCGTCAAATTCAAGCGGGACTGATCTCCGGCGGTCAGGCGACGAACCTGGCGTGTGCCGGGATCCGGCGAGCCCTTATTTCCTGAGGGTCTTCGCGACGATAAAAATCACCACGGCACCGAAGCATCCGCCGCCGAGGAGGAGATAGACGAGGGAATAGGCAATCGCCGCCAGGGGCGGCAGGGCAAGGATGAATGCAGTCATGGGAGGGATGGGCCGACGGTTTGACCCGCGCCGGGGGGCGGGTACCAGCATGGTAGCATCAAAGCCCGCCCGGTTCCCGGCATTCGCCGGCGGGGACGAACGTTTGCAGGCTCGCCAAGAACCCGGCGGGCTCAAAACATGACTGCATGAGCAACGCTGCAGCCCGCAAGCCCGCCACGGGTTTCATTTTCGTCACGCTGGTCCTTTCGATCGTCGGGTTCGGGCTGCTGATCCCGGTGTTGCCGAAGCTGATCGTGCAATACAAGGGTGGCGACTTTACGAGCGGGGCGAACACCCTGAAGTGGATTGTCGGCACCTACTCATTCATGCAGTTCGTGTTCTCGCCGATCCTCGGATCGCTGTCCGACCGCTTCGGTCGCCGCCCCATCATCCTGATCGCGACGGCCGGCTCGGCCATTGATTACGTGATCATGGCCAATGCGCCTTCGCTGACGTGGTTCTTTATTGCCCGGGTCGTGGCGGGCTCCACGGCCGGGGTACTCGCCACGGCCAACGCCTACATTGCCGACGTCACGCCACCCGAGAAGCGCGCCCAGTCATTCGGCCTGCTCGGCGCCGCCTTTGGCATCGGCTTCATCATCGGGCCGGTGGTGGGCGGCCTGCTCGGCCAATACGATATCCGCCTGCCGTTCTGGTTTGCGGCGGGCTGCTCCGCCCTGAACTGGGTGTGGGGATTTTTTGTCCTGCCTGAATCGCTCAAGCCGGAAAACCGCCGGGGCTTCTCCTGGAAGCGCGCCAATCCCGTCGGCGCGCTGCTCTCGATGCGGCGTTTCCCGTCCGTGCTCGGTCTGGTCGAGTGCTTTTTCATCATCACGCTTGCGCAAGTCATGCTGCAGACGACTTGGGCACTCTACACCGAGCAGCGCTACGGCTGGGATCCGCTGCAGATCGGCCTGTCCCTCATGTTCGTGGGGGTCGCCACCGGCCTGGTTCAGGCGACGCTCGTCAAAAAAATCGTGCCCAAGCTGGGCGATCCCCGGGCCGTGATCGTTGGCATGGGGATCGCGATCATCGCCTACATCGGCTACGGCCTGGCCCCCCAGGGCTGGGTGATTTACGCCGTCATCTGCGTGGGCTGTTTTGCCGGCATTGCCGGTCCCGCCCTGCAATCCTACACCACCCGTCACGTACCGCCCAACGAACAGGGTGCTGTGCAGGGCGTATTCGCCAGCCTCCAAAGCCTGGCGAGCATTCCCGGCCCGTTCATCGCACTATACAGCTTTGGCTGGGCCATCGCACCGGAGCGTTCCTTTCATCTGCCCGGGATCGCCTTCTTTGAAGCCGCGGTCTTGTCGGCCCTTGCCCTGCTGCTGGCGGTGCGCAGCTTCCGGCGCGACCGCAACACGGTGATGATGCCGGCCGCGTCTGCCTTGCCGTGACCTTGCGCGCCATGCGACCGGCCGTCAGCGGCCGACGGCTTTCATCATGGCTTCGGGATAACGGAGGCCGGCGGCGGCATCTTTGGGGAAAATGGCGTCAATCCGCGCCAAGTCGGCCGGCGTGAGTGTGACGTCGAGGGCGCCGAGATTTTCGTCGAGATAGGTCCGGCGCTTGGTCCCGGGGATCGGGATGATGTCGGCGCCTTGGGCGAGCACCCAGGCGAGGGCGAGCTGGCCGGGCGTGCAACCCTTGGCCGCGGCGAGTTGGCCGACCTGCTGGACGAGGTCGAGATTGCGCTGAAAGTTTTCGCCCTGGAATCGGGGCGAGAGCCGGCGGTAGTCATCGGCGGAAAAATCCTCAAAGCGCCTGATCTGCCCGGTCAGAAAACCGCGGCCGAGTGGGCTGTAGGCGACGAATCCGATGCCGAGTTCGCGGCAGGTTGCGAGGATTCCCTCCTCGGGATCGCGCGTCCAGAGCGAGTATTCCGACTGCAGGGCGGCGATGGGATGAACCTTCGAGGCCCGCCGGAGGGTGTCGGCTCCGGCCTCGGACAGGCCGAGATGGCGGACCTTGCCCGCCCGAACGAGGCCGGCCATCGCGCCGACGGTCTCCTCGATCGGCGTGGCGGGATCGACGCGGTGCTGGTAATAGAGATCGATAACATCCACGCCGAGGCGGCGCAGGCTCGCATCGCAGGCGGCACGCACATACTCGGGCCGGCCGTTGATGCCGCGGACCGTGGCGTCGGTGCGGCTGCGCACGATCCCAAACTTGGTGGCAAGAAAGACGCTCTGGCGCGGACGGTCCTTCAGCGCCCGGCCGACCAGTTCCTCATTATCGCCGAAGCCGTACATGTCGGCGGTGTCGAGAAATGTCAGGCCGCGGTCCATCGCGTGGTGGAGCGTGGCGATGGATTCGGCATCGTCGCGGGCGCCGTAGAAATCGGACATCCCCATGCAGCCGAGGCCGAGGGCGGAGAGGAGCGGACCGTTTTTACCAAGCGCGCGTTGCTTCATGGGAAAAAAATGAGTCATTCCGCCGGCAAAGTAAAATGCCACGGCAGACAATCTGGCCCCAACCTGCAGCGGGTTGCCCCGGATGAGCGCGGGCACCGCCCGGTCAGGATGACGGGGAAAGGCGCATCCAGACTGGCGGGGAGACCGCGCGGGTGTAAGTTCAGGCCATGATTACATTCAAGGGAGCTGGCTGGTGGTGCATCGGAGCGTTTTTGGGCGTCATTGTCGCGATGGCGGCGGAGACAGGCGACGCGGACTACACGCATGAAATCGAGGCTTGGCGGGTGGCGCGGGTGCAGCAGCTGACCAGGCCGGATGGCTGGCTGAGCCTGATTGGGCTGCATTTCCTGAAGCCGGGTGAGAATACCGTGGGCTCCGCGCCGGACAATGCGGTGGTATTGGCGAAGGGGCCCGCGCACGTGGGCACGCTGATCGTCAGCCCGGAAGGCCGCGTGAAGGCGTTGTTCAATCCAGGGCTGGATATGCAGGTGGACGGGAACGCCGTGCTGTCGGCGGACCTGCGGGACGACACCAAGGGCGTTCCGACGATCGTCAAATTCGGCGAGATCAGTTTCATCGTGATCGATCGTGGCGGGAAAAAGGCGCTGCGGGTGAAGGACAGCGAGGCGGAGCGGCGCACGCATTTTCTGGGGCTGGATTACTTTCCGATCGATCCGAGCTGGCGGATTGAGGCGACGTGGGTGCCCTTTGAAAAGCCGCGGGAGGTGCCCATCCGCAACATCCTGGGGAACGTGTCGCCGGCGCTGATCCTCGGGAAGGCGGTGTTCACGCGCGCGGGCCGGACCTATGAACTGTGGCCGATCCAGGAGACGCCGGAAGGGCCGCTATTCTTTGTGATCTCGGATCTGACGAGCGGCAACGAGACCTACGCGGCGGCCCGGTTTCTGTATGCCGCGCCATCCGTCGACGGCAAAGTCCTGCTCGATTTCAACAAGGCCCAGAACCCGCCCTGCGCCTTCACCTCCTTCGCCACCTGCCCGCTGCCCCCGAAGGAAAACCAGCTGGACCTAGCCGTAACCGCCGGAGAAAAGAAATACCGCGGCGAACACCACTGATGGCACTGATGGGGTCAGCCCCTAACTTTTGTGGTTGACCCGATATTTTATGTCTATTTTGTGACATTGTGTCTCGACAACCCCGTATTGAATTTCCGGGCGCGATTTATCATGTGCTGAACCGGGGTAATTACCGGACAGATTTATTTGATTCTGCGGGAGCGGCCCAGGCATTCGTCGACTGCCTCTTTCAGACCTGTGAGCGGATGGGCTGGCGGCTTCACGCCTACTGCGTGATGCGGAATCATTACCATCTGGCGCTGGAGACACCCAACGGAAACCTGGTGGATGGGATCCACTGGCTGCAGAGCACTTTTGGGAATCGCTTCAATCGTTTCCGCGGAGAAAACGGGCGCGCCTTTCAGGGACGCTACAAGGCGATCCTCGTGGAGCCGGGGCTGCATCTGTCACGGCTCGTGAATTACATCCATCTCAACCCGGTGCGCGCGAAAATTGTGACACTTGATTTGCTGCCGCAGTTTCGCTGGTCGAGCTACCGGCATTTCATGCGTTCCCCCTCGGAGCGGCCGCCGGCGTTGGTCTGCGTTGACTGGCTCAATGCCATGGGCGCGCCGGGTGATTCCCCCGCAGGGTGGCGATTCTACCGGGAGCATCTGGCGTGGCTGATGGCGGATGAAGACCGGCAAAAAGAGGAGGCCTTTGATCACATGAGCCAAGGTTGGCTGCATGGCGGGGCTGACTTCCAAAAAGCCGTGCTCGGGCAGTTCAAACAAATGACCGTGGCCCGGGACTGGAGCCACGGGGAAGTCAGGCAGATCAACCAGACCGAGCACGGCCCGCTTCTGGATCGGGCGTTGAAGGCCTTGGGCCATGCCCCCGAATTCGTCGGCTTGTCCCCAAAATCAGCGCCTTGGAAGATCGCGATTGCCGTGTGGATGAAATCTCGGGGTCACGTGACCAACCGATGGCTTTCCGAGAACCTGAAAATGGGCCCGCCTGATGCTGTCAGTCGTTATGTAGGTGAATATCGAAAAGGACAAAGAAATGATTCCCAACGTTTAGTGGAAAAGCTGACCACAAAAGTTAGGGGCTGACCCCATCAGCTGGGAGGTTTTCCGTGGTGGGCGGCGTGGGCAGCGTAGGCGGCGGTGTCGGCGAGCATGGCGTCGATGGTGGCGGCGAGGGGTTCGAGACGGACCAGGCCGGAAAAGACCGCTTTGTCGCCGATGGCGTCCGTCAAGACAAACGCCGGCCGTTGGTTGATCTGGTGAGCGAAGAACTCCCGGGTGCTCGCCTCGATGCGGGCTTTTACCGCGGCTGATTCCGCTTTGGCCCGCAGTTTCTTCGGGTCGAGTTTGCCGGCCTTCGCGGCCACTGCCACGGCCGTCGCCATGTCGCCGACTTTCCGGCCTTCCCGCACGGCGGCGTGCGCGAGGGCCCGGCGCATTTCATCCCCGTCGAAGCCGAAATCGCGGCCGGCCTCGGCGACCAAGTTGGGGACATTGTAGACTCCTTTGCGCTCCGCCTCAAACCAGCCCGAGTTGAGCATGAACGGCGACCGCATGACCGTGCCGCCGCTCCGGCGATAGTACCAGTCGCACTGCGCCTGCGACGCGGGAAAATCCCCCGGGCTCATCAGCGCGATTTTCCATTCAAACTCCACGCGCCCGCCGTAGCGTTCCTTGAGCGCATCCCAAGTGGGCTCGACCCACGTGCACCACGACGAAAGAACCTCGAGATAGTAGGTGATTTTCATGCCCGCCAGCGCAGCGCGCAGGACGCCGGGCGTCGATGCAAATGCGACGGGGACAAAGTCCTACTTGTCGCCCCCAAAGAGTTTCTTGAGGCCCTCGCCGGTCTTCCTGATTCCCTCGACTGCGGCGGCGCCGGCGGTGGTGCCGATTTTGCCGGCGGCATGCGTGGTGGCACCCACGACGTCACTGGTCACACTCTTCATGATCGCGAACGCCAGCTGGTTGGCCGTGATACCGCCTTCCTTGGTGCCAAGGTCGTCCAGTTCGATCGGCGGCATCGGCAGCGGCAGGGCGGCGACCCCGACGCCGAGGGTGACTTTCCCGTTGGTCAGGCGGAAATGCCTGACTTCAAACTTGGTGGGCCCGCCGGGCGGGGTACCGGGCGCGGCCGCCTGGCGGTTGCCGCCCATGGCTGCCTCGACGTTTTTCAGCAGGTCGTTGATGTTGCTGGAAATAATCTTGGTCTCGTAGGCAAACTCCGCCTGGTCGATCACGATTTCCTCGATGATGACGTGGTCGCCGAAAATGGAGAACGGCTTCATTACAATGTGCACCCGGCCGAGGTAAAAGGCCCGGCCCGGGCTCCAGCCGGCGGGGTTGTCCACCGCGAGGCCGGTGAGGGTGCCGCTGCCCGAGAGCGGCGAGATGTTCGCGCCGGCGAGCTCTACCTTGGTTTGGGTGAGCAAGGGCGCGATCCGGTTGACCCCGGCTTTCACCACCGAGCCGAGAAAATATGCCAGGCCGACATAGATCACCAGTGCGAGCACGACGACCGAGGCCCCGAGGTAAGTGAAGAATTTTTTCATAGCGGAACCCCGCCAGCATGAACGGTCCCGCCGACGGCACAATCCCATCCACGGACCATGGATTGGCCGGTTGGTTCAAACCCCGGTCCACGCCGAAACAACTCCGCTGGAATCCGCCGGGGAACCTAGCGCTGCGCCAGCCCGCCTGGTGCGCTCACGGGATGGTCTGCCTCGGTCGGATACAAGTCGGTCCCGGCGGAAGAAAACCTTTCTCCGACATACCCGAGGCCCAGTCCCAGAAACAGCAGCCAGAGCGCGCAGGCCACCACCCGCCACTGGGCCGATCCCGAAGCCAGCTCATCCCGCACTTTCAGGTTGCGGGCCGCGAATCTACCCGAACTGCGTGAGGCAGTAGGATTCATGCGCGTTCAGACGTGTCCGGCCGGAGTTTGTTACCTGCCGGCGCTTTTTTGACCAAAAATTCCCCATCGGTGGCCCCGGCAATTTCGCTTGTCACCCCGCGTCATGGCGGGACGCTGTGCGCCATACCGATTCCCCATGGCCCAAGCCTATACCGAAGCCAGCATCAAGACCCTCAGCTCCCTCGACCATATCCGACTGCGCCCCGGCATGTACATCGGGCGCCTGGGCAACGGGCAGCACGCCGAGGACGGCATCTACGTCCTGCTCAAGGAAACCATCGATAACTCCATCGACGAGTTCATGATGGGGCAGGGGAGGAAGATCGAGGTCGAGCTGACCGACCGCACCGTGCGCGTGCGCGACTACGGCCGCGGCATCCCGCTCGGCAAGCTCGTGGACTGCGTCTCGATCATCAACACCGGCGCCAAGTACGACAGCGAGACCTTCCAGAAGGCGGTCGGCCTCAACGGCGTCGGCCAAAAGGCGGTCAACGCCCTTTCCGTCTCCTACCGCGCCCAGGCCTTCCGGGACGGCGACACCAAGCTGGCCGAGTTTGCCCAAGGCAAGCTGAAGAAGGAGACCAAGGTCACCAAGACCGACGAGCGTAACGGCACCCTGATCGAGTTCACCCCCGACACCGCGCTCTTTGGCGCCGACTTCAAGTTCCGCCTCGAATTCATCGAGGACATGCTCTGGAACTACGCCTTTCTCAACCGCGGGCTCACCCTCACGCTCAACGGCAAGCCCTTTAAGTCGGAGCACGGCCTGAAGGACCTCCTCACCAAGGAACTCAGCGGCGAGCCCCTTTACCCGATCATCCATCTCGAGGGTGAGGACATCGAGGTGGCCTTCACCCACGGCAACCATTACGGCGAGGAGTACTGGTCTTTCGTCAACGGCCAGCACACCACCATGGGCGGCACGCACCTTGCCGCTTTCCGCGAGGCGCTGGTCGACACGCTCCGCAACCACTTCAAGAAGGACTTCGATGCCGCGGATGTCCGCCAGTCCATCGACGCAGCCATCGTGGTCCGCGTGCAGGAGCCGGTCTTCGAGTCGCAGACCAAGACCAAGCTCGGCTCGGCCGACCTCGGCCCCAAGGGCCCTTCGATCAAGGAATTCGTCGGCAAGTTCATGCAGCAGTCGCTCGACACCTACCTGCACAAGAACCGGGAGACGGCCGAGATCATCCGGAAGAAGATCGACGAGAACGAGCATGAGCGGAAGGAACTCGCCGGCATCCGCAACATCGCCCGCGAGCGGGCCAAGAAGGCCTCGCTCCACAACCGCAAGCTCCGCGACTGCCGCCTCCACCTCGGCGACCGCAACCCGCGTTCCGAGGAGAGCACGCTCTTCATCGTCGAGGGCGACTCCGCCGCCGGCTCGCTCACCGCCACGCGCGATGTCCAGACGCAGGCCGTCTTCGCGCTCAAGGGCAAGCCGCTTAACACCTACGGCCTGACCAAGAAGGTCATCTACGAGAACGAGGAATTCCACCTCCTGCAGGCCGCGCTCAACATCGAGGACGGCCTCGACGGCCTCCGCTACAACAAGATCGTCATCGCCACCGACGCCGACGTCGACGGCATGCACATCCGGCTCCTGCTGCTCTCGTTCTTCCTGCAGTTCTTCCCCGACGTCATCCGCAACAACCACCTTTTCATCCTGCAGACGCCGCTTTTTCGCGTGCGCAACAAGAAGCTCACGCGCTACTGCTACTCCGAGCAGGAGAAGCAGGCCGCCGTCGCCGAGTGCGGCGCCAGCCATGAGATCACGCGCTTCAAGGGCCTGGGTGAAATCTCCGCCGGCGAGTTCAAGGACTTCATCGGAGAAAATATCCGGCTCGATCCCGTGAACCTCCACCACCTCTTCAGCAGCGAGGAGCTCCTGTCCTTCTTCATGGGCAAGAACACGCCCGAGCGGCAGGATTTTATCATTGATAATCTCAGGGTGGAAAAAGATTTGGTCGAAGCCTGATCATCATGGGCTCACGCAGAGACGCAGGGACGCAGAGGGACCGGAATGAAATTTGGTCGGATCGTTGCTGCCTTAATCCGCGCCCTACTTCCCCTTTTCCGCGCCTCTGCGTCTCTGCGTGAGATAATCCCGTTCCTCCCTCCCTGACTCCGCGCCTTTGCGTGGGACCCAATCCTTTCAGCAATGCCCAAGAAAAAGCCTTCCAAGAAAAACGACCAGACCGAGCTGCCGCTCGACGCCGCGCCTGCGATCCCATCTGAAGAAGGTGCACCGCCGCCAGAGCCGGGTGCGGCTCCAAAGTCCGAGCCTGCCGCCTCAAGCCTGCCGCCGGCCGCTTCCGAGGCTCCGCCGCCGAAGCGCAAGAAAGGCGAGAAGGTCCAGGACGAGCAGGCGCCGCTCGCGCAGAGCTACCGCAACTGGTTTCTCGACTACGCCAGCTACGTCATCCTCGACCGTGCCGTCCCGCACATCGACGACGGCCTGAAACCCGTCCAGCGCCGCGTCCTCCACACGCTCTGGGACATGGACGACGGCCGCTTTCACAAGGTCGCCAACGTCGTCGGCGCCACGATGAAGCTGCACCCGCACGGCGACGCCTCCATCGGCGCTGCGCTCGTGTCCATCGGCCAGCGCGCCTGGCTCATCGAGCCGCAGGGCAACTACGGCAACCTGCTCACCGGCGACGATGCCGCAGCGCCCCGGTACATCGAGGCCCGCCTCACCGCCTTCGCCAAGGACGTCCTCTTCAACCCGAAGACCACCACCTGGCAGCTCAGCTACGACGGCCGCAACAAGGAGCCGATCACGCTGCCCGCCAAGTTCCCGATCGTCCTGCTCGAGGGCGCCGACGGCATCGCGGTCGGCCTCTCGACCAAGATCCTCCCGCACAACTTCAACGACCTCTGCCGCGCGGCGATCAACCACCTCCAAGGGAAAACCTTCCGCATTCTGCCCGACTTCCCCACGGGCGGCACCGCCGATTTCTCGGAATACAACGACGGCGAGCGCGGCGGCAAGGTGAAGGTCCGCGCCAAGATCGAGGAGCGGTCCAAGTACCTGCTCGCCATCACCGAACTCCCCTACGGCGTCACGACGGAGTCGCTCATCGAGTCCATCCTCGCCGCCAACGCCAAGGGCAAGATCAAGGTCAAGCACGTCGACGACAATACCGCCGACAAGGTCGAGATCCTGATCCACCTCCCGCAGGGCGCCGAGCCCGACAAGGTCATCCAGCAGCTCTACGTCTTCACCAACTGCCAGGTGCAGCTCAACCCCGCCGCATGCGTCATCGTCCGCGACCCCAAGACCGGCGACGACAAGCCGCACTTCCTCGGCGTCCGCGACATCCTCAAGACCAGCGCCGAGGCCACGAAGGAACTCCTCAAGCGCGAACTCGAGATCAAGCTCGGCGAGCTCGAGCAGCAGTGGCATTGGGATTCGCTCGAGCGCATCTTCATCGAGGAGCGCATCTACCGGCTTATCGAGAAGTCCAAGACCTGGGAGAGCGTGCTGGCCGAGATCCGCGGCGGCCTGAAGCCGTTCCTCAAGCAGCTGCGCCGCGACGTGACCGACGACGACATCGTCCGGCTGACCGAGATCCGCATCAAGCGCATCTCCGCCTACAACCGCTTCCAAGCCGAGGAGGCCATGAAGAAGATCGAGGAGGGGATCAAGGAGACCAAGGCCAACCTGAAGAAGCTCACGGAGTACGCCGTCGCGTGGTTCGAGATGCTGCAGGAAAAATACGGCAAGGGCATCAGGCGGAAGACGAGCTACGACGAGATCGAGCAGATCGACGCGTCCGAGGTCGTCTCGGCCAACCAGCGCCTCTACGTCAACCGCGAGGACGGCTTCATCGGCCTGAACTGGCGCCAGCACGAGTTCGTGACGGAGTGCACGATCCTCGACAGCGTGCTCACGATCATGGGCGACGCGACGCTCAAGGTCAGCAAGGTCGCCGACAAGACCTTCATGGGCCTCGACATCCGGCACGTCGCAATCTGGCCGAAGGACGGCGACACGAAATTCTACACGATGATCTACCGGGACGGC
>CAIRTK010000026.1 GCA_903881475.1 uncultured Opitutia bacterium
CGCGCGATGAAGATGCTGAATCCGGGCGGGACACTGGTGACCTGCTCGTGCTCGCACCATGTGTCGATGGAGGAGTTTACGGCGGTGGTTGCGTCGGCTGCGGCGGATAGCCACAAGCGGGTTCAGGTTCTCGAGGCACGAGGCGCGGCTCCGGATCATCCGGCGATTTTGACGCTGCCGGAGACGAGCTATCTGAAGTGCCTGATCTGCCGCGTGGGGTAAGGGATGACGGACGGGCGGCAGCAGTTTGACGTGATTGTGCTGGGCGGCGGCGCAGCGGGGCTGATGTGCGCGATCGAGGCTGGAAAGCGCGGTCGGCGGGTGCTGCTGCTCGACCATGCGGAGGCCGTTGGCAAGAAGATTTTGATCTCCGGCGGCGGCCGCTGCAACTTCACCAACCTGGGCTGCACGTGGGAAAACTTTGTGTCGGAGAATCCGAATTTTGCGCGGTCAGCGCTGGCTCGGTACACGCCTCAGGATTTTCTCGCGATGGTTGAGGCGCACCGGATTCCGTATCACGAGAAGACGCTGGGGCAGCAGTTCTGCGACCGCAGCTCACGCGACATCGTAACGATGCTGGAACGGGAGTGCGCAGAGGCGGGCGTCAGGATTCAGGTCGGGACGCGTGTGGATCGCGTTACGGCAAATGAGGGCGGCGGGTTCAGCGTGGAGACGTCGTCGAGTGTGTTTGAGGCCGAGTCGGTTGTCGTGGCGACGGGTGGGCTTTCGATTCCGAAGATGGGCGCTACCGGGTTTGGCTATGACGTCGCGCGGGGCTTCGGCCTGCGAATGGTGGAAACTCGGCCCGGGCTGGTTCCGTTTGTGTTTTCGGCGGAGGATCGCGAGGCCTGGTGCGACTTGTCCGGTGTGTCGGCGGAGGTGGTTGCGACGGCTGAGAAGCCAGCGCGGCGGGGGTCGAAGCAGCCACGGTTTCGCGAGAAGCTACTGATTACGCATCGCGGAGTGAGTGGGCCGGCGGTGTTGCAGATCAGCTCGTACTGGAAGCCGGGCGAGGCGGTGGAGTTTGACCTGGCACCGGAGCTGAAGGTGTTTGCCGGAATGACGGACACGCGGGACTGGGCTGCGGCCATGGCTGGCGTAAAGACCGTGTTGCCGGGTCGCTGGGCGGAACGGTGGCTTGCGAGACATGCGCCGGATGTTCGGGTGATGTCGAACGCGGCGATCAGCGCGATGGAAGAGGCGGTACATCGTTGGCGGGTGATTCCGGCCGGGACTGAAGGTTACGCTAAAGCCGAAGTGACCGCAGGTGGCGTGGATACGGCAGAGCTTGATCCGCGAACGCTGGAAGCACGGAAGGTGCCGGGATTGTTCTTCATTGGCGAGGTTGTCGATGTGACCGGTTGGCTGGGTGGGTACAACTTCCAGTGGGCCTGGGCTTCGGGATTTTGTGCGGGTCAAGTCGCGTAAGGCCGCTACTGCACGATGAGGGTTAGGTTGACCGCGTGGACGATGCCGGCGCTGGATCCGGCGACAACGAGGGTGTAGGTGCCAGCGGGCGTGGTGAAGACGGTGCCTCCGGGCATCGTTGAGGCGGGGATTAGGCGGCCAGTGGAGCAGCCCGTGATCGCGATCAGCACTATGAGTGCTGGCCGCAGCGACCGATGTCGGCGCCTGATAAAGCCCAGCGGTAGCAGTAGAGCCAGCCATAGAACTTCATGATTCCAGGGCATCGACGGCGGGTGAACGGCGGCGCTCGATAG
>CAIRTK010000027.1 GCA_903881475.1 uncultured Opitutia bacterium
CCTCGTTCGACAACATCCGCCTGGTGTTCAAGCAGGGCCGGATCGTCGAGGCGACGTCGAGCAACACGAAGCGGCTGAACGAAATCCTGAATAGCGACGCCGGCGCGCGCTACATCGGCGAGTTCGCGATCGGGTTCAACCCATACATCCTGGAGCCTATGCGGGACATCCTGTTTGACGAGAAGATCGCGGGTTCCTTCCACTTTACGCCCGGACAAGCCTACGAGGGCGTGGGCAACGGCAACAAATCGCAGGTCCACTGGGACATGGTGTGCATCCAGCGCCCGGAATACGGCGGCGGCGAAATCTGGTTCGACGGCAAGCTCATCCGCAAGGACGGGCTCTTCGTGCCGAAGTCGCTGCACAAGCTGAACCCGGAGTATCTGCTGGGAGCATCGAAGTGACACTGATCGTCGCCATTTCCGGGATCCTTTTACAGGAGGTAACGGAGGAAACGGAGTGAGGAATTCTTAGAGACTCCATTCTTTTCTCTCCGTTCTCTCCTGTAATCCAACCCGGTTCGGTTTCTTTGCTAATGCGTGATTTTATCCAGGCGCTGCCGAAGACGGAGACGCACCTGCACGTGGAGGGGGCGCTGCCTTACGAGCTGCTGACGGCGTGGGATCCCGCGCGCTACGAGGCCAACCCGCCGTTCCGGCGGGCGGATTACCGCTACGCGACCTTCCCCGACTTCGAGCGCATCCTGCTGGACAACGCCCTGCCGTGGTTCACCACGCCGGAGCGCTATTACGAGGCGACGAAGGTCATGTTCGCCAAGCACATGGCGCAGAACGTCCGCTACGTGGAGACGAGTTTTCACCTGCCGGTCACCCAATTCATCAGCGTGCCGGGCCCCGAGATCATCGCGGCCATCCGGGCAGCCGTGCCCACGGGACTCGAAGTCCGTATTTTTGCCGGGATGCTGCGCAGTGACATCGCGGGCGGCCTGCGTCCGACCATTGACCAACTTCACACCTGGACTGATCTCGCGGGAGTGGATCTGCACGGGCTTGAACAGATGCCGACCGAACGCGACACCGCAGCGGTCTGGGCGCGGCTGCGGGCCGCGGGCAAGGTGACGAAGTGCCATGCGGGCGAATTCGACGGTCCGGCCCGCGTGCGCGAGGCGATCGAGGAGCTGGGGGTCACGCGCATCCAGCACGGCGTGCGCTCCATCGAGGACCCGGCGGTGGTCCGGCTGGCGGCGGAACGCGGCGTGACCTTCGATGTATGCCCGATCAGCAACGTCCGGCTCAAGGTGGTTGGCTCCATCGCCGAACATCCGATTCGCCGGCTGATGCAGGCCGGGGTGCGCTGCACGGTGAGCACGGACGATCCCCTGTGCTTCGCGAATGCGCTGAATGACGAATATGCCGCGCTAGCCGCGGAATTGAATTTCTCCCGGGCCGAACTGGCCCAGGTGGCGCGCAACGGCTGGGAAATAGCCGCAGTGGCGCCCGCGGTGCGCCAGGCGGCCCTCGCCGAAATCGCGGAGCTGGCCAAGCGTTGAACGGGGCCGTATGGCTGTGGGGATCGTGAGCATGCTCTACACTCTTCCCGACGGCATCCGGCAGTTGCGCGCCGACAAGGCCCTGGCCCTGTCGCACCCCGAGCACAGCCGCGTGGCATTCCATCGCGCGTTTGACGCCGGCCTGGTCCTATTGCGGGGCAAGCCGATCAGCCGGGATGCGTCGGTGACGGGCGGTGACACGCTGGAGTATTCCTTTCCCGACACGAAACCCGCGGAGCTCAAGGCCGTGGACATCCCGCTCGACGTGATTTTCGAGGACAAGCACCTGCTGGCGGTAAACAAGACCTCCGGCATGATCGTGCATCCGGGGGCGGGGACAGGTGAAGATACGCTGGTCCATGCCTTGCTCGCTCACTGCGCCGGCAGCCTGAGCGGGATTGGCGGGGTGGAGCGGCCGGGGATCGTGCACCGGCTCGATCGGGAGACCTCGGGCATCATCCTGGTGGCCAAGACCGACGCCGCGCACCGCGGGCTATCGGAGCAATTTTCCGAGCGGGCCCTCCAGAAGGAGTATCTGGCGCTGGTCGCGGGGGCGCCCGCGCTGATGAGCGGATCCATCCGGAAGGCCATCGGCCGCAACACCAGCCACCGGCACAAGATGGCAGTCGTCGACGCCGAGGAGGGCGGCAAGGACGCCCACACCGACTGGGAGATCGTCGCGCGCTTTGGCAACCTGGCCACGCTCATCCGCTGCACGATCCACACCGGACGCACCCACCAGATCCGCGTGCACATGAAATCGCTCGGGCACATTGTGATGGGCGACGCCGTTTATGGCTGGAAGCCCGATTCGCGCCTGAAGCACCAGCCGGAGCGGGTCATGCTGCATGCCGAACATCTCATTTTCCAGCACCCGGTCACCGGCAAAACGCTCGACCTGCGGGCACCGCTGCCGGCGGACATGGAGGCGATGCTGGCGCAGTTGCGCAAACTGTCGGTGGCGTCCGCCAAGGCGCGCCGGCTGAAGGAAACGCCCGTGAAGCCGCGGAAGAAGCCGGCGCCTCCGGCGTTTCATCCCCATGAATCGAGGAAGTGAAGTGCGCGGGCTGTCGATCGGTTCATCCGCACGATTTACCTTACCTTTGAAATCAGCGGCACCGGCGATGACGCACTACAGTAAATCCAGCGCCTCAGCGGCGAGGCCATAGCGCAGATTGTAGAGCGAGTGCCGGTAAGCGGTGAACCCGCCTTTCTCGGCGAGCGCGAGGAGCGTTACCAGAGCCGCAGGCATTACGTCAGCCCGGGCGGGCGGCAGGCCGGCGATTTGACGGCGTTCGGCGAGCGCCAGCGGTCCGAGCAAGACGAGCAGTTCACGGAGCTGGACGAGGCTCACCTGGGGTTCACTGGCCTCAAGGGTGAGGCCGGTGCGCGCGGCGAGGATGGCGCGGGCGACCGTGACCGTTCCGCCAGTGCCGATCGCCGCGGTACCGGCCGGCAGGGAGAAGCCGAACCCGGATCGCGCGAGCAGATCGAGCGTTTGCTGGCGGATGGCAGCCGCGGCCCCGTTGGAAAACGGCTGGGTCGGATCCGCGACGAATTTCTCCGTGAGTCGCACACAGCCCAGCTGGAGGCTGACGGCCTGCTGGATTTTACGTTCACGAAAGGCAAGGCACTCGAGGCTGCCACCGCCAAGATCGAACACGTAGAAATCATGCAGCCTTTCGAGCGCCGGGTCACTGGTGAGCCCGCGGCCGATGAGAGTGGCCTCTTCCTCGCCGGTGAGAATCCGGATGGCGTGCCCGGTCGCTTGAAGCACCCGGTCGCGGAATTCAGTGCCATTCTGAGCGTCACGGACTGCGCTCGTCGCGACCAGCACGGTAGCCACGGGAGAAAAGGGCGCGGCCTCCGCGAGCAGCGCGCGGATAGCATCGATACCGGCGGCCATGCCAGGTTCGCTGAGGCGTGGCACGGCCTGGCTGATCCCGGCGCTGATGCGCGCGTCAATGGTGCGCGTCTTCAGAATGGCCAGCCCGCCCGTGGGTGCCCGGGCAGCGACGAGCACCTTGATCGAGTTGCTCCCGATATCGATGACGGCGACCGACCGGTGAGAGGTGGACAGATTCATTCGTAGGAAACCCGATGCCCGAGTTTGAGCAGCGGACCTTCAAACCATCGCCATGAAATCCCCGCCGCGGCAAGCGTGGTGAAAAAGGCCAGGACCGTTACCGCGCCGGACTGCCAGCTCAGGTGCAGCGGCGGCAAATTGAAGAAGAGCCAATGCAGCACATACCAGATCGGAGTGTGGAAAAGGTAGATGAAGTAGGAGGTGATGCCGACCGCGGCCAACGGGCGCCACGCGAGCATCCGGGTGGCTCGGGCGCCCGGAAACAGGATCACGCCTAGCACAGCGGCGGCAAACCAGGCCGACAGCAGGCTATAGCCCCAGCCAAGCATCGGCGGCGAATCAGCCCCCGCGTGCCGGACGGTGAGCAGCCCGAAACCCATCGCTCCGCCTGCAACCGCCGCGGTCAGCAAACGGTGGTGGCGCAGGAGCGTCGACTTGATGGCGTCATCACGCACCAAGCAGGCGCAGAGCACGCCCCACATGAGCCCGTCTGCGCGGGTCAGCAGCAAAAACATCGCAGCGAATGCGTTATGGGCGTTATAGAGCGCGTTCAGGCGGAGCAGGGGGGACAGCAGAATAACGGTCATGCAGGCCCCCATGAGCTGGCGCAGGGAAAAGCGGCGGACGACAAACGGCATCACGAGATAAAATTGCTCCTCGACCGCAAGCGACCAGGTGACGCCGAGCCAATAGGGTCCGATGTCCCGCACCCAAGTCATGGTGATATTCTGCATGAAGGCAAAATAGCTCCAGGTCGGCACGGCGCTTATAAAATAGGCACCATGGTTGGTGGTGCGGAGCCCGGGAATTCCCCGGCCGACCAGGAACGAAGCCAGCAGCAGCAGATAAAGCGGGATGATCCGGGCCAGTCGGCGGGCATAGAAGGCGGGGAGGAGGCGCGACGAGGTCCGGTGATCCAGCAACACGCCTCCGATCAGGAACCCGGACAGGACAAAGAAGAGGTCGACACCGGAATAACCCAGGCCCGCCGCGCCGCGCAGGAAATCGTTTACGGCCGACCCCGCGGGCGTTGGCACGACAGCGTAGTAGTGACAGCCGACCACGAGCAGGATGGCGATCCCGCGCAGTCCATCCAGGGCTGCGATGCGGGGCGGCACCGGCGGGTTCATAAGGTAAAATCTGCCGGGGCGATGAGCAGCACGAATTCGCCCTTCAGGCTGATCTTGGCAAGCCGGGCCTGGACGTCGGCTGCCGGCCCGACGAGAAAGGTCTCATGCAGCTTCGTCACTTCCTTGGCGACGCAGAGCACGCGGGACGGCCCGAGGGTGCCGACGATTTCTGCGACGGCCTTGTCGATGCGGTGGCAGCTCTCATAGAGGGCAATCGTGTAGGCGAAGTCCCGGTGCTTCTCGTAGAAACTGACGCGGGCCGCGCTTTTGGGCGGCAGAAACCCGACATAGAGAAACCCGTTGGTGGGCAGTCCGGCGGCGCTGAGCACGGCGGTGAGGGCGCTGGGGCCGGGCACGGGCACGACCGGCAGGCCGCGCCGGCGGCAGGCCCGCACGAGACGGAAGCCGGGATCACTCAGCGCCGGGGTGCCGGCATCGCTGACGACGGCCACGGATTTGCCCGCGGCAATCTGGGCGGCGAGGGATTCGGCCATCTCGGTCTCGTTGTGCTCATGGTAGGCGACGAGATCCTTGCGCAAACCAAAGCGCGTGAGCATGGCGCCGGTGGTGCGGGTGTCCTCGCAGGCGATGAGATCCACCGCGCCGAGGATGGCCCGGGCCCGCTCGGTCAGGTCGGCGAGATTCCCAATTGGAGTGGCGACGACGTAGAGATGGCCGGGGAGGGGAGTCAGCGAGGGGTTGGCGGGGTAGGACTCGGTCATAAAAAAATCCGGCCAAAGGCCGGATTTTGCGGGGACATGCTGCGGACCGGCTCAGTGGCCGGGGCCGTTTGCGCCCATGCCAGGGATCTGGCCTTCCCAGTCCGCCGGCCGGCTCCACGGAATCGAGCTGTCTTTCTCGGTCTTGGAGGTGCAGCCGCCAAGCATCGCGCCAAGCGCGAGGAGAACCAGGGCAACGATGGGTTTCTTGAGCGAGTTCATGTGAGTGTGTTAATACGGTTGAATGGTCTTAGTGCAAGACACCAAGCGGAATCTGTAGGAACCGCAGGGCCGGGCATCGGTTCCGGCGAAGATGGCTGCCGTGCGGGATCGCGGCCGTGCCCTCAGGCCTTGAGGAAATACCGCGATTGGTGCCAGGGCGTGCGGTAACGCTTTTTGATGCCACTGGGCATGTTGGCGGCGAGATGCTCGAGGATTTTGAAGACGAGTTCCGTCTGTTCCGGGGCGCCCAGCTGGCTGGCCAGCTCATCCGCGGTGAAAGGCTTGCCAGGAGCGGCCTTGAGGGCTGCCGCGATTTTCAGTTTGAGGGCGATGACACCACCCGCGGCTTTCTTGCCGGCTTCGACACCCGGCTGGTGATAGGCGTTGATGCCGATCAGCGTGGCGTAAAAGCCGACGACCCGCTCATAGAGGGCGATGAGCAGTCCGATGGACCGCGGGGAAACATCCGGCAGGGTGATCGTGACCGAGTGGCGGTCCTTTTCACTGAGCGCATCGCGCGTGCCGAGGTAGAAACCCTGCAGGTAGTCGCCGGCGGTGACGCCGGGATCGACCTCGGCCGCAGTCTTCGCATCTTGGTCCTTGAGCACCTCGATGAAGGTGACGAAAAAATTGTTCACGCCATCGCGGAGCTGCTGGACATAGGCATGCTGGTCGGTGGAGCCCTTGTTGCCGTAAACCGCGATGCCTTGGTGGACGACGTTACCCTTCAGGTCGTATTCCTTGCCCAGCGATTCCATCACGAGTTGCTGCAGGTAGCGGGAAAATAGCAGGAGCCGATCCTTGTAAGGGAGAACGACCATGTCCTTGGCGCCGCGTCCATCGGTGGCGAAGTACCACATCAGCGCGAGGAGGGCGGCGGGATTTTGGGCGGTGCTGCGGTTGCGGGTGACCACATCCATGGCCGCGGCGCCATCCAGCATCGCCTGGATCTCGAGGCCCTGCAGCGCGGCCGGCAGCAGGCCGACGGCACAGAGCTCGGAGGTGCGGCCGCCCACCCAGTCCCACATCGGGAAGCGCGCGAGCCAGCCCTCGCTGACCGCCGTGGCGTCGAGCTTGGAGCCGGCGCCGGTGACGGCGACAAAGTGACTGGCATGCGGGAGCCCGGCGCCCTTGAAGGCGGCGATGGCGGCGAGCATGCCGTTGCGGGTTTCCGCCGTGCCGCCGGATTTGGAGATCACGACGACGAGAGTCTTGGCGAGCTGGCCGCGCAGGCTGGCGAGCACGTAGTCGATGCCGTCGGGATCGGTGTTGTCGAAGAAGGAGACGGCGAGCTTGTCCTTGCGCGGGTGTCCCAATGCATGGCTGACAAACTGCGGACCGAGCGCGGAGCCGCCGATGCCGATCACGAGCAGGTGCTTGAACTTGCCCTTGGGACCGGCGAGGGCGCCGGAGTGGACCTTGGCGGCGAACTCCTTGATCGCGGCGAGCGTGGAGGAGATTTCAGCGGTCAGCTCGGGTGTGGGCGCAAGCTGCGGGGCCCGGAGCCAGTAATGGCCGACCATGCGCTTCTCATCGGGATTCGCGATGGCGCCTTTCTCCAAGGCGTCCATCGCGGCAAAGGCCTGCTGAATGGCAGCTTCCTTAGACTCGAGGAAGTCGTCGGGAAACGGGATGCGGCTGATGTCGAGGGCGACGCCGAGGTCGGCGTTCTGGTAGAAGTGGGATTTGAAGCGGGACCAGTTCATGGATGAAGGGAATCAGGGTAAATCAGTGGACAGAATGGCGAAGAGTTTCATGTCGAAGAAGCAGTCGCCGCGTTGGCGGGATTCACGCAGCAAACCCTCGTACCTCATGCCGACCTTCGCAAGCACCCGTGCAGGCGCTCCATTCGCGACCATGCAGGTGCCCTCGATGCGGTGCAGTCCCAGAGGCCCCAGCGCATGTCGCCGGATGGTGCTACCCGCCTCAGTCGCATAGCCTTGGCCCCAGCACGAGCGGGACAGGTTAAAGGCCAGCTCGGCTTTTCGATGATAGGACTGGTAGCTGGGCAGAAACACTGTGCCGATCACCTTTGGATCCGATTGGCGGCGGATGGCCCATGTCAGAAACTTTGGCCCGCGCAGCCACGCGACGTACCCGCGGCTATGCTCGATGGTTTGATGCCGGGGCCAGAAAACATACCGCGTCACTTCCTCGTCCGAGCCGAAGGCGAAAATATCCCCGGCGTCGTCCGCCTGCAACGGACGCAAGGACAGGCGCGGGGTGGTCAACTCCGGCGCCGTTCCCTGGAAGTCGTCCGCCACGTCAGAGATACTTGTCGGTGACTGCTCCCTCGGAGGCGCTGGTGACGAGCTTGGCGTACTTGGCGAGGACGCCGCGAGTTTCGCGCGCGGGGCGCGGTTTGAAGGCCTTCATGCGGGCGGCGTAGTCGGCGTCGGGGATCAGCAGGCTGATGGTGTTTTTGACGGCGTCGATTTCGATGATGTCGCCGGTTTTCACGATGCCGATGGGGCCGCCTGTCGCGGCCTCGGGAGTGATGTGGCCGACGTCAAAACCGTGGCTGCCGCCGGAAAAGCGGCCGTCGGTGATGAGGGCGACGTCCTTGATGAGGCCACGGCCGGCGCAGGCGCTGGTCGGCGAGAGCATTTCCCGCATGCCGGGGCCGCCGACGGGGCCCTCGTTGCGGATGACGACGACGTCGCCCTTCACCACATCGCCGCAGAGGATCGACTTCAGGGCGTCTTCCTCGCCCTCGTACACCTTGGCCGTGCCCTTGAAGTAGAGGCCTTCCTTGCCGGTGATCTTGCCGACGGCGCCGTCGGGGGCGAGGTTGCCGTGGAGGACGCGGAGGTGGGTTTCCTTTTTGATCGGCTGATCCCACGGGTGGATGATGTCCTGCTCGGCCGGGTAGGCGCCGTACGGTTTCACGTCCTTGAGCGACTCGGCCATGGTCTCGCCGGAGACGGTGAGGCATTCGCCATGGAGCAGGCCGCGGTCGAGGAGGAGCTTCATCATCGGGCGGATGCCGCCGATGCGGATGAGGTGGCTCATACCGTATTTGCCGAAGGGCTTCACATCGGCAAGGAGCGGAATTTTTTCGCCGATGGTCTTGAAATCCTGGAGCGTGAGCGGGACCTCGGCGGAGTGCGCGATCGCGAGGAGGTGGAGGATGAGGTTGGTCGAACCGCCGAGGGCGAGGCAGACCATGATGGCGTTCTCGAAGGCGTGGCGCGTGAGGATGTCGCGGGGCTTAACGCCCTTTTTCAGCATGGCCATGACGGCCGCACCGGCACGGAAGCAGTCGTCGCGCTTTTCCTGGCCGACGGCGAGCTGGGCGCTGCTGTTGGGCAGGCTCATGCCGAGGGCCTCGATGGCGCTGGCCAGCGTATTGGCCGTGTACATGCCGCCGCAGGAACCGGGGCCGGGAATGGCGCCGGCCTCGATCTCCTTCAGGCCGGCGTCGGAGAGTTCGCCCTTGGCGTGTTTGCCGATGGCCTCGAAGACGGAGACGACGTCGAGGGGCCGCTTGTGATCGCAATCGCTGGCGGCGAAACCCGGGAGAATCGTGCCGCCGTAGATGAAGACGGCAGGACGGTTGAGGCGGGCGATGGCGATCATCGCCCCGGGCATGTTTTTGTCGCAGCCACCGATGGCCACCAGGCCGTCGAAGCCCTCGGCGGCAACGGCGGTCTCGATGGAGTCGGCGATGACCTCGCGCGAAACGAGGCTATAGCGCATGCCCAGGGTGCCCATGCTGATGCCGTCGGTGACGGTGATGGTGTTGAAATAGACGGGCTTGCCTCCGGCCGCGGCGATGCCCTTGCGGGCGTGTTCGCTGAGTTCACCCAAGTGGACATTGCAGGGCGTCATGTCGCTGGGGGACGAGGCGACGGCGATCTGGGGCTTCTTGAAATCCTCGTCGGTGAAGCCGACGGCGCGCAGCATGGCACGGGCCGCGGCGCGGTCGTGGCCGTCGACGACGACGGAGGAGAAGGTGCGGGTGGAATCAGGGGAGGAGCTCATGATCGGACTGGCAGCGAACCAAACGGCACCGGCGCGGGCAAGCCGCATGTCGGGATGCCGGTCCGCTAATTTCAGGTAAGCCAAGGCTGATCCATGATTGGCCACGAAAGGGCCCAAGGGCTCCACGGCTGGGGAGTAGCCTCCATTGCGCCTATAGGCGCGCAGGAGACCTATGCCGGAGCCCGGTAATCTTTGAGCCTCTTTGTGGCCAACCCTCCGGAGGCTTGGAGTTGGACGGTGTCTTGGCTAGAGGAACAAGGCGGCGGGCCCATCGCGTGTTTCGGGATTGCTTCGCCTCCGGCGCGCCGCATTCACTCAGGACGACTTTACCGCATGGCCTTCAATCTGAAAAAGGTGCTCAAAGCACTGCTCCTCTCTTCCAGTCAGCCGCTTGCCATCCGAGACATTCAGGCCGCCTTCACGCGGTTTCACGAGCAGGGTTCGCTGGCTCTGACGGATGCGACCGAGGAGGCGACGGCGACCGGTGGCGAAACCAAGCCAGCCGAGGTGGCCCACGATCCGGGCGAGCCGGCTGAGGTGGGCGCCGAGGCGCCGGAGGATGCCGAACTTTATCAGGATGTACCCTCGCTGGTGACAGCGACCCAGATCCGCGAGGTCGTTGACGAGATCGCGGCCGAGCTGCGCGCCGCGGATGACGGCCTGCTGCTGATCGAGGGTTCGAACGGCTACCGGCTGGTCACCCATCCGCGCTTCGCCCGCTGGGTGCGAATCCTGCGCGCCGAGCCGCCGCCGTTGAAATTGAGCCAGTCGTCCGTGGAAACCCTCGCGATCGTCGCCTACCGCCAGCCGGTCACGCGCGGCGAAATCGAGACGATCCGCGGAGTCTCGGCCGAGGCCGGTGTCAACAAGCTCCTGGAGCGCGAACTCATCTATGTGGTGGGTCGCGCCGACCTGCCGGGCCGGCCGATCCAGTATGGCACGACGGACAAGTTCCTGGAGTTCGTCGGCGTGAAATCCCTCGATGAGCTGCCGGCGTCCGACGTGCTGTCCTCGCGCCAGATCGACGAATGGCTGACCAACGCGATGAATCCCGCGAAGCTTAGCGATACCGACATGGGCCTTTCGGACGAGCAACTGCCGCTTGAGAGCGCGGCCACCCCGGCCGGCGAGAGTCCGGCCCAGAGCTGACATGGACCTCGGCCCGATTCGCGAGCAGATCGACCAGCTCGACCGTCAACTGGTCGATGTGCTGAACCAGCGCCTGAAGCTCGCCGCCGAGATCGGCAAGCTGAAGCGCAGCCAGGGCGGCCAGATTTACGTCGCGGAACGCGAGGAAGCGGTGCTGCGCAAGGTGTCGGCCCAGAACGAGGGCCCGATCAAGCACGAGGCGCTGCGCGCCATCTACCGCGAGATCATGTCGGCGGCCATCGCGCTGGAGAAACCGCTGCTCATTGCCTACCTCGGACCGGAGGCGACGAACACCCACATGGCCGCGATGAAGAAGTTCGGCGCGAGCGTGGACTACCACGCGATGGCGAACATCGGGGATATTTTCACCGCAGTCGAGAAGGGCGAGGCCGACTATGCCGTGATTCCGATCGAGAATTCCACCGAGGGCTCGGTGCGTGACGCGCTCGACCTGTTCGTCGAGTCGGACCTGAAGGTCGTCGCCCAGATCTACCTGGAGATTACGCACGCCCTGATCTCGGCCTCGCCGCTGGAAAAGATCGAGCGCGTTTACTCGAAGGACCAGGCCCTGGCCCAGTGCCGGAACTGGCTGCAGCGCCACCTGCCGCACGCGCAGCTGATCGAGGCGCCCAGCACCGCGCGCGCAGTGCAGATCGCCAAGGAGGAACCGGGTTCGGCGGCGGTGGCGAGCGAACTGGCGGCGGCGACCTACGGCGTGCCGATTGTCGCGAAGAACATCCAGGACAAGGCTGACAACACCACCCGGTTCTTCGTCCTCGGCAAGAAGCCGTCCGGCGCGGTCGGCGGCGGGAAGGACATCACCAGCTTCGCGATCTCCCTCGGGGATGCGGCGGCCTCGCACTCGGGCTCGTTGCTCAAGATGCTCATGCCCCTCGCCGAGCGCGGGATCAACCTCTCGAAGATCGAGTCCCGCCCGAGCAAGAAGCGCCCGTGGGATTATTATTTCTTCATCGATGTCTCCGGCCATTACAACGACCCGGCGATGAAGGAGGCCCTCGCGGAGCTGCAGAAGTTCTGCCCGTTCGTAAAATGGCTGGGCAGCTACCCTGCGGCGAGCTGAGGCATTGATTTCAGCGTGGCGCGGCAGGCTGGAAGTCCGCGCTGCAGATTCACTTCGGCGCGGACGTAGCCGGCTTGCCGGTCACGAACAGCACCGGGTGGTCGCGGTAGCCCAGAAAGTAGATGGCCACGGCGCCAAGGAAGAGGAGCAGCAAGGCCAGGCCCGCATACATCAGGCAGCCGCGGCGGGCGGCGGTTTGCATGCCGGCGGGATCCGCCCGGTATTCTGGAAAATCGGGCAGGGGTGCCCGGGGCAGCACCGGGCCGGGGGCCGCAAACGGGGCGGGGGCATTTTCGGCGGCGGTCGGGGATAGCGGTGGGGTCGGTGGACCAGGCGCGGGCCCAGTCAGGGCGGCGATCTCCTGGTCGAACCACGCGAGCTGCTCCTGCACGAGGGCACGCTGCTGGCGGAGAACTTCGAGACGGTCGGGCATGGGTGGGAGGAAATCGGCCTGCGCGAGGCTTCGGCGCGGGGCCGGTCCGGCGGAAGCCGGGCAAATAAAAACGCAGCCCGGTTTGGGCTGCGTTTGAAAGCTAAATATGTGACGGGGCTCAGGTCGTGACGACGGCCACCTTGCGGTGGGCCTTGTCGTACTTGACCGTGCCGTCCTTGAGCGCGAAAAGCGTCCAATCGCGGCCGATACCGACATTCTTGCCGGCGTGCAGCTTGCTGCCGCGCTGCCGGACGATGATGGTGCCAGCGAGGACGGCCTGGCCGCCGAAAATCTTAACGCCGAGCCGCTGGGAGCGACTGTCGCGGCCGTTGCTGGATGTTCCCTGACCTTTCTTGTGCGCCATGACGGGTATTCTCCTTAAGCTGTGATGGATTCGATCTTGATGACGGAAAGCTCCTGGCGATGGCCGCGTTTACGCTCCATGCCCTTGCGCTTTTTCTTCTTAAAAACGATGACCTTGTCGCCACGCTTGTTCTCGAGGATCTTGGCCGAGACCGAGGCGCCGGCCAAGGTGGGCGTGCCGACCCGGAAGGACTCGCCTTCGCCGGTGGCGAGGACGTCCTTAATCTCCACGGTGGCACCGGCTTCCGTGTTCGGATAGCGGTTGACGATCAGAATGTCGCCCTCGGTGACAGTGAACTGCTGTCCTTGGGTTTTGATAGTGGCTTTCATAAAATAAAACCGCGGATAAAGCGGTTTTGCCACGGGTAACGCAAGGATTAATTTGCCCGAAACTGCTGCGGCGCGCGTTATTTGGGCGGGACAGACTGGGCCGGGTCGGCCGCCGGCTTGCCATCGCGCACGGGACTGTCGCGCAGGATCCGGATCGATTGAAAGTCCGTCACCAAGTAGCCGCCCACGACGAAGGCCTTGCGCTCCTGCTCCAAGGCGAGCCGCTGCGCCTCCGCTTCCAGTTCCTGCTGATGAAGCAAGGCGGCGCGGCGGGCGGCCTCGCGATCGGCCAAGGCACGCTTCTCGTCAAGGTCATGCAGTTTCTGCAGGGCGGCCTGCCGGGCCGATTCGGCGGCGGCGGCATCGCGCTGACGGTCGGCGGCGAGTCGCGCGGCGTCGGCGCTGCCGGCATCTCGCTCGGCGACGAGCCGGGCGGTTTCCGCGGCCAACCGGTCCACCTCGGCCTGGGCGGCAGCGAGCGCGGCCTGGGCGGCGGACTGCTCTTCGCGCTGGCGCTCCTGCCTCGCCAGTTCCTCCCGGGCCCGCGTCTCGGCCATCTGGCGGGCCTCGACAATCGCGGCCATGCGGCGGGCGAGTTCGGCCTCGTGCTCCTTGATCAGCGCCAGCTGGGCCGCCGCGCGCTGTTGCGCGAGTTCCCGATCCGCGGAAACCTTGTAGGCGCGGTAACCAAAGAAAAGGCCGGAGGCGACCACCAGCGCAATGAGAGTGACGATAATTTTTCGGTTCATGGGATATTCACGGGCATCGACCGCGGCCGGTCTGAAATGTTCGCCAACGGCTTCGGACAAGTTAGCCGTCCCGCCCCAGGCGGCAAGCCGGCTCAAGGATCGGGAAACTCCGCAATCCCCGGATCGGCGGCGTTGGCGGCCGCGTAGGGAAGGGCCCTGGAGACGGCGTCCCGCATCGCGAGACCGCGGCGAAAAAAGGCGTCGAGCACGCACGCGAACAGCACATCGCCGGAGCCGGTGGCCGAGACTTCCCGGACGGCGGGCGGTTGTAGCGACGCGGGTTGGACGCCCCCCTCGCAATACCACACGGGGCCGGCGCCATCGGTCACAATCCAGCGTTGCACAGGCCAGCGACGGGTGGCCGCCGCCAGCAGTGCGGGAGTGCCGGCCGACGGCGGATAATCGGGGAAAAGCGTGCGCAATTCGGCCGCATTGATTTTGACCAGGGCCAGCGGCTGGGCGACCAGCCAGGCAAGGGGTGGCCCGTAGCTGTCGGCCGCGAGCACGCCACGCTGGAGCCAGCGGCGGAGGGCATCGCGCAGCGGCTCAAAATCAGGGGACACCCAGCCGGGAATACTGCCGCAGATCGCAAGAACCTGCCCCGCCGGCTGTGCCTCGAGCGCGTCGGCGCAGGCGCGCACCGCCGCCGTATCGTGAGGGGCATCGGGTCCCAGGAACGTGGTCTCTGGGTGCCCGCCGCCGCGGACGACCAACCCGATGCGCGTGGCATGGCGGCTCGCAAAGGCCCGGTGGGCGAAGCCCTGCCGGTGAAGCCAGGCGTCACATTCCGTCCCGGTCGCACCGCCGGTGAAGCACCACGCCGCGGTCGGCGCACCGAGCCGGTGCAGCATTTTCGAGACATTGATGCCCTTGCCGCCAACCTGGAACGACTCGCCGGTCGCGCGCTGGGTTTTCCCGGGTGACCAGCCGGCGAAGTCCAGCGTGCGTTCGCACAGCAGGTTGCCGGTCAGGGTGAGGAAATGCGGCGAAGCGCTCATCGGGATGCCACGCCGACTCAAACGCCCCAGGCCGATTGGGCAAGCGGGCAAGTGGCACAGGCCTCAGCCCGCATTGGGCGGAGGGGCGGGCCGGCGCACCGCGGGCCGGATGAAAACCTGATTGACCAGGAAACTGAGGCCGAAGAGGGAGGCCATGGTGCGGACATTCCGCATGGCCCCCACCACCTCCGATAATCCGGCGGAGTTGGGCTCGCGCACGCGGTGCAGCAGGAAACAGCAGAGCGTGATCAGGAGCGAACTGGCAAAAAACGCCACGTGATAGACCGCCAGCGGGGAAAACCCGCGCGCGACCGCGGCGGTGATGAGGTAGCCGCCCGTGATCGGACCGAAGGCGGCCGCCAGCGAGGAAAGGGAGACAAACAGCGCCATGCCCATCGTGCGCGCGCCCGGGGGAGTGAGTTTAAGCAGGAGGCCGAACAGGCCGATGCCGTAGCCGGCGAGAAAGAAGCCGCCGGTCGGCATGATCACGTAGAGCAGCCAGAGATTCTGGGAAGTGGACCAACCCATGAGGACCTGGGTGAGCTGCCAGAGGATCACCGAGACGATCATCACCGGCACGTTGCCGTGACGGTCCAGCAGCCGGCCCCACGTGGGAAAAGTCAGGGCGGCGCCGACAATCCCAAGAAGGATCAGCAGGTTGGTATAGGCGGCGCTGAGGTGAAGCTCGGCGAACATGAAGACGGGGACAAAAGGGCCGACCAGGTTGGTGGCGAAACCCATGACCGAGGCAAAAACGATGAAGCGGACAAGGGCGACGTCATGCCAGACCACGCCGATCTGCACCCGCCAGGGCGACTCGGGCGCCGGGGCCCGGGCGCTGGTCGAGTCCAGCATGCGCTGCTGGGCCAGGACCGAAACGATGCGCACGAGGATCGCGCCGCCGAAGAGCAGCTGGTAGGCCAGAAGGCTGCCATTCAGCCAGGCCAGCAGGCCCGATACGCCCAGCATGAAGGCGAACTGGGAGAGGTACAGCAGCCGGTTGCGAAACCCGAAATATGTTCCGCGGAGGCGGACGGGGATGCACTCCTGCATCCAGGCATTCCACGCGACCCCGTTGATCGCACCGGACAGGGCCACGACGGACAGCACCGTAAAGAAAACCGCCAGGGTGACGGTATTTTCACCGGGAGCGAGGAAGGGCAGGGCCACAAGCAGGGCGACCCAGCCGGCGAAGTGCAGCCATGCGCTGACAATTGTCATGGAGCGGGCGTGCAGGCGCTGCGCCAGCAGCGGCGTGAGTAGCACCTGCAGGAAATTGAACCAATAGGGCAGCGACGTGATGAACCCGTAGGTCCGGGTCGAGAAGGCGAAGAGCGTGGTGAGCAGCGCCGCCAGGACGAAATTGCCCGGCTGGCTCAGCACGACCAGCGGCATCGCCGCGACGCCATCCAGCAGCCCCAGCCGGAGATTTCGCCGGAGCGGGGAGATTTTTTCGGCGTGGGCCGGAGTTGCGTGCACTGGACTTCAGGCTAAAACAGCGGGTTCCCGGAAAGTCATGCCCCAAATTGTGCCGATCGCGTCATGGCGCCGCCGCGCCACCCTCCACCACGCCCGGAACCTGCTTGGAAAGTATCTCGTGCGCGCTGGCCGGAAGCCATGCATGATCACCGACGTGGAGGCCTATGACGGGAAACGCGATCTGGCCTCCCATGCACGGGTTGGCCGGACCCGTCGCACCGAGGTCATGTATGGCCCCGGAGGCGTCTGGTATGTCTATCTGTGCTATGGCGTCCATGAGATGCTGAACCTGGTCGTCGGTCCGCCGGACTGGCCCGCCGCGGTGCTGATCCGCGGTTTGGAAGGTTGCACCGGACCCGGCCGGCTGACGCGCCAGCTCGGCCTCGACCGGCGCTTCAACGGCGCGCCCGCCGCGCAAGCCGGCGGACTTTGGATCGAGGATCACGGGATCCGGGTGCCACGCGCGCTGCTGCGCCGCGGACCCCGCATTGGCGTGGCCTATGCCGGCCCGGTGTGGGCGGCGAAACCATGGCGGTTCAGCTTTGATCCCGCAGCGCTGCCGCAATGGCTTCCTGGACCTCGGCCAGCGAAATCGCGGCAAGATCCGGGCCGTGGCGCAGCACGCGCCCGGCGGGTTCCGGCGGCGCCCAGATGAGGGGATCGGTCGGGCCGAAAAGCAGGACGCCCGGGACGCCGCAGGCGGCCGCGAGATGGCTGACGCCGGAATCGTGTCCGACAAAGAGCCGGCAGCGGGCCAGCTCATCGGCCAGCGCGTCGAGCGGCAGTTGCCGCAGGTGGAGCCCCACGCCAGCGAGCAGGCCGGCGGGTTCCGCCTCGCCCAAAATCACCCGCACGTCCGCCTGCAGCTCCTGCTCTAGCCAGCGGGTCAGTGCGAGCCAGCGTTCGGCCGGCCAGTTCTTGTGCGCGGACCCGCTGCCCGGATGCAGCGCAACGCGGCGGGCTTCCGGCTGCGGGCGGCGAAGCCGATACGAGCATGATGCAGGAACGATCCCCAGCTGGCGCAGCGGCGCGCAATAATGACGGGCCGCGGGGGCCACGAGCGGCAGCGCACTCGCGGTCAGGAAGGTTTGGCCCGGGCGGAGTGGAAATCGCCGGGCCAGCTCCTGCGCCGGGTCGGGCCAGAAATTAAGGATGAGATCAAACTCGCCGAGCCACTGCGCCAGAGCTGGCGGCAGGGGCGCGTCGCCATACAGGGCCGCCCAGCGGGCCTCATGCTGGGAATACGCCGTGTCGATCAACCGGGATGGCAGCGCGAGGGAAGCGGCGGTGAGGTTGCCGGCCAGCTCGATGCGCGCCCCGGGCCAGTGCCGGCGCAGCAGGGCGAGCGCGGGCAGGGTCACGATGAAGTCGCCGAGGGCGCCGCCCCTAAGGACCAGGATTCGCATTCGCCGGCGGCGGGGGCGTGTAGCTCGTGAGGGTGGAGACCCCGACGCCAAACTTGAACTCCACCTCGAATTTCACCGGCAGGTGCTGTCCATCCTGCGAGATCCAGACGCGGACATTCGAGCCGCGCTTGAACATGCCCTTGGGCGCCGTCTTCTCCATCCGGGGCTCGAGCACGAGCGCATCAAAGCTGCCGATGGGGGTGCGGACATTCTCATACCGGAGCGCGTGAAACGTCAGCTCGTAGGGCTCCTCCTCGAACATCACCAGCACATCGCGTTGCTCCCCGGGTTTCATGGTCCAGGTGCGGGTCTGCACCAGGCAGGTGATAAGATCCATGGGCTCGCCGGCCGGCAGCGTGACCACCTGGTTCTTCTCCGGATGGATCAGGTCGCGGTAATCGGCCGTGCCATTGCCGTAATCCACCGCGAGCATGGTGTCCGTCGGCTTTTTGCCGGCGGCGCTCCGCTCGGTGTGCACCACCATTTTCCCGGTGTGGTTGCTGAAGACGGACTCGGCCTGCGCGTCAAAGGGGAACAGCCCCCGCAGGAATCCCCGGGTCGAGGTGGTGGTCACGACCACGGTGCACGGCTGCTGGTCATTCCGCTCGGTGCGGGCGGTGATCCGGATCTCGCCGGCGCTGGGAAACACGCCCCAGCTCACGCGGTAGGCCAGCGCCTCCCCAGGGCTGAGGGCAATCTGGCTGATCGCCAGGGCCCGCGACACGCCGAGAAGACAGAATAGGAGGAAATAACGCATGGAAAGGGAGAGGAAGCTCAGCCGGACAGTTTGAACTCAAGCTGGTTGCCTTGGCCAATAGCAAGCGCGTCCCACCCGCGGGTACGCAGGGTCTGGGCGAATTCGCGGGCAAAGCCATGCAGAGTGAGTACACGCTTGGGCTGCACCCGTTCCACAAATGTGATGAGATCGTCGAAGCCGGCGTGGTCCGACAGCGGGAACGCCGCATCGCAGCGGAGCCGGTAGGTGGCGCCGGAATCCAGGGCCCAGCCCGTGATCGCCGCGGTGCGCCGAGCCGGAATCCGGTCGAGCAGACCCGCGCAGTGCGGCGGGCAGATCACGATATGCCCGCCGACTTCGTTGACCTCGAATTCCCGGTAGGGTGGGAACGGGACGCCCAACTGTTCGCAGATGCGGGTGAGCCGCAGTGTCTCGGAATGCAGCATCACCGGCAGGTTCGCCGGCGCCAGGGCCCGGAGGACTTCCTGGCTTTTGCCGAGGCTGTAGCAGAGCAGCACGGGCGTAATCCCGTCGGCGACCGCCTGCCGGCAGAATTCGATGACCCGGGCGACGGTCTCAGACTCCGGCGGAAAGACGTACCGCGGCAGCCCGAACGTCGTCTCCATGATGAGGACATCGGCATGCGGGGTCGTGCAGGGTTCGGCGGCGAGGCCGGGACGGAGCTTGAAGTCGCCGGTGTAGAGCAGTGAGCCGTACTCCGCGTGTTCGAGCAGGATCTGGCTCGATCCGACGATATGCCCGGCGGGATGCAGGGTCGCGGTGGTCCCAAAATCCAGCGCCTGCGCACGCCCGAAGGGCGGCGTGAGCTCGGCGCGGCGGCCCGGCAGGCGGGCGTGCAGCAACCGCGCGGTGGCCGCGGTGCAGAGCACCTCCTTGTGCCGGGCGATGTGGTCGCCATGCGCGTGCGAGACGAAGGATCGCTCCGCCCGGGACTGGGCATCGAGCCACCAGCCGATCTGCGGCAGCCAGACGCCCTTGCGGTGATGAATCTCCCACGCCATGCGCAACCGGGGGTGCCGGGTCAGGCGGGGGCGCTGAAATATTTCCGCTTGGCGAGGCGCCAGACCGTCACGAAGAAGGCGGTAAGCGGGATCGCGAAGAGCATGCCGAGCACGCCGTTGAAGGCGGTGCCCCAGAAAAAGATCGCGACGATGATGGTCACCGGGTGAAGCCCGGTGCGTTGGCCCATGATCTTCGGCGTGAGCACCCAGCCTTCGACGGCCTGGACGAAGATCTTCACCAGCAGCACCAGGCCGACCAGCCGCCAGCCGCCCGCCGGCTGCAGGAATGCGAGCGGCAGCGTGACCGCCAGCCCGACGATGCTGCCGAGGTATGGCACGATGTTCAGGATCCCGACGACCAGGCCGATGATCAGCCCGAACTTCAGCCCGATCAGTGTGAAACCCGCGGCGAGCAGCACCCCCATGATCAGGCCGATGAGAATCTGCCCGCGAAAAAAGGACTCCACGATGCCCACGAATTCGCGGAGGAGAAACACGATGTCGGTCCGCACCCCGGGACTAAGAAACGGAAGATTGGGGCCGACTTTCTGGAGGGACCCGCCCCGGGCCAGCAGGAAGAAGAACAGGTAGACCGGTACGATTGCCACATGGGTGCCGAAGGTGAACAGCCCCAGGACGCCGCCGCCGGCCGCGCGCAGTGAGGGAAAGGAATGCGAGAGCATGGTCTTCAGCTCGGCGATGAGACCCTCGGCAATCTCATGCACCGTCGGATTGTCCAGCTCCCGCTGCACCAGCGCGACCCACTGCGGATAATGCTGCTCCACATAGGCGGTGCCGCTGGTCCACAGCGACGGCGCGTAGGCCGCGAAGTCGAGCAGCTGGTCGACGGCCGGCGGCAGCACGATGATGAGCGTGGCCGCGGCCAGGAGCAGGAAAATCCCGTAGAGCAGCACCACGGCGGCGGGCCGCCGCAACCGCAGCCGTTTTTCGAACAGGCCCACGATCGGCCGGAGGATCAGGGCCAGCACCCCTGCCACCGCCAGCGGCCAGAGCACGCCGGAAAAATAGCCCACGAAGCGGCTGAGCACGATGAACGCCAGCATGACCGCCGCCACGGCCGCCCCCACCGAGAGCAGCAGCAGGGTGCCGCCGATCAACCGGCGCTGGGTGGCGGAGAAGAAAGTGGGCGGGGTTTCGGCCGGCATCGGAGCGACCCTCGGGGAAAGCGGGACCAAGGCCAAGGAAAACCCTCAGCCCGCCCGGCTCCCGCGCCGGAAGCACCAGCGGGCCATGGCCGGCAGCAGCACGATGGCGCCGAGCATGTTGACCAGGAACATAAACGTCAGCAGCAGGCCCATGTCGGCCTGGAACTTCAGGTCGGAAAAAATCCAGGTGCTCACGCCAATGGCGAGGGTGAGTCCGGTGAAGACGATGGCCGTACCCGTATCCTTCAGCGCCCCGAACATCGTCGCCTCGAAATCATCCCCGGCCTTGAGGGCGCCGTGCAGCTGGGCGAAGAGGTAGATACCATAGTCGACGCCAATACCGACACCGAGCGCGACCACGGGCAGCGTGGAGGTCTTGAGGCCGAGGCCGAGGCCGGCCATCAGGGCATAGGCGAGCCAGCTGACGATCGCGAGCGGCACCACGATGCAGAGCGTGGCGCGCATGCTGCGAAACGTCAGGAGGCAAAGCGCGATGACCGCGCCGAACACCCAGAGCAGGATGGGGGTCTGCGCCGCCTGCACGACCTCGTTGGTGGCGGCCATGACGCCGGCGTTGCCGCTGGCGAGGACAAACCGGGCCTTGGCCGAGGGATGTTCCGCGGCGAAGGCCTTCACGGCGTCGGTCACGGCGCGGAGCGTCCCGGCCTTGTGGTCGGCGAGGAAGATCATGACGGGCATCACACTGCCGTCGGCGTTAAGCAGCCCCGTCGCGGTCTCGATCGGCGAGACGGCCTGGGCGAGCGCCTGCGGGTTGCGCGGGAGAATGCGCCATTTCAGCGAGCCCTCGCTGTAGCCGGCGTTCACCAGTTTGGCCATCGAGGCCAGCGAGATGACCGACTGCACGCCGGGCACCGTGCGGATGCGCCCTTCGAACTGGTCCATCAGGGTGACGACCTCGTAGTCCACACAGCCATTGGGCACGGTCTCGACCATCACCGAGAGGATATCCGCGCCAATGCTGAACCGGGAGGTGATCACGCGGGTATCCACGTTGTAGCGCGAGTTCGGCCGCAGCTCGGGTACCCCGGCCTGCGTGTCGCCGATGCGGACCAGCTCCGCCTTCCGGTAACCCCAGGCGCCGAGCGCAAACCAGATCACGATGATCACCAGCGAGGGCACGGGCTTCATCCCGCGGGCGAGGCGGGCCCAGAAACGATCCGTCCGGGCCCGGCGCGAGGCGACCCATTCGCCACAGGCCGCGGGCAAGTGGAGATAGGACAGCAGGATCGGCAGGAGAAAGAAATTGGTGATCACGATCACGCTGACCCCGAGGCTGGCGATGACGGCCAGTTCCCGGATGACCGGAATTTTGATCACCAGCATGGTGAGGAAGCCGACGGTGTCAGTCAGCAGCGCGACCACGCCGGGCACGATCAGCTGCAAGAACGCGTGCCGTGCGGCCGTCGGGCCGTCGTGACCCTGGAACATTTCGTTGCGAAACAAGCTGATCTTCTGGACGCCGTGGCTGACGCCGATGGCGAAGACCAGAAACGGCACAAGGATGGAAAACGGGTCGAGCCCGTAGCCGAGCGCGGTCAGGGCGCCGAGCTGCCACACGACCGCCACCAGCGAGCAGGCGATGGGCGCGGCGGCGAGTTTCCACCGGCCGGCGTACTGCCAGACCAGCAGGGATGTGATGAAAATGGACACGCCAAACAGCAGAAGCACCCCGCGGGCGCCGTCGCTGATATCGCCGATGACCTTGGCGAACCCGATGATGTGGACGGAAATCGCGCCGCCGCTGTCGTGCTCGACCCGCCGGCGGATGGCCTCGAGCCCTTCGGCCACCCGCAGATAGTCGATCTTCCGTCCCGTGCGCGGATCCACCTCGAGCAACTGGGCGCTGACGAGCGCCCCCGTGAAATCCGTAGCGACCAGCTGGCCGAGTTTGCCGGACTTGATGATGTTTTCTCGCACCTTGGCAAAGTGGGCGGGCGTCGCAGTGAAATCCGCCGGGATGACATTGCCGCCCGCAAAGCCGTCCTCGACGACCTCGATGTACCGCACGTTCGGGGTAAAAAGTGACTGGACCTGGGAGCGGTCCACCGCGGGAAGGAACGTGACCTCGTCCGTGACCTTCCGGAGCTCGGTGAAATACCCGGGCGTGAAGATATCGCCCTGCCGGGTCATGAGTGCGACGAGGACGCGGTTGGCACCGCCGAACTCGTTCTGATACTTCACAAACGTACGGATGTACGGGTGGGGTATACTGGTCGCAACCGATCCCGCGGGGGATTTGGCTGCGACGGGTTGGGGTAGTTGAGGCGGGGAGCCGCCCGGGGTTGTTCTGCGGGCACGAAACGAAGTCGCCCCAGCCAGTTCAAGAACCAATTCGGCCGGGCCGGACCCGGAATCGGCGGTTATCGCTTTGACGCCGCTGGAATATGCGTAACGTGCGCGTTCGACCCATGCAGGCCGCCACCCACATCCACGTCAAAGGCGCACGCGAGCACAACCTCAAGAATCTCGAGCTGCGCATCCCGCGGGGCCGGCTGGTGGTCATCACGGGGCCGAGCGGCTCGGGCAAGTCCTCGCTCGCCTTCGATACGATCTATGCGGAGGGCTACCGGAAATACATGGAGTCCCTGTCGACCCAGGCGCGGCAGGTGCTGGAGCAGCTCCGCCGGCCCGACGTGGATTTCATCCACGGACTGTCGCCCGTGCTGGCCATCGAGCAGCGCACGGGCGCGGGCGGCCCGCGCAGCACGATCGCGACGGCGACGGAAATAGCCGATTACGCCCAGCTGCTCTGGGCCATCAGCGGCGAGCAGCGTTGTCCCAAGGACGGCGGCCGGGTCATTCAGCGGTCGCTCGACGACAATGTGCAGCGGATCCTCAGGGAATGCGCCGGCGAGCGGGTGCTGCTGCTCGCGGCGTTTATGCGCGCCAAGCCCAGCGTGCTGCGTGACGAACTGCCACGGCTGCGGCAGCGGGGATTCCAGCGGGTGCGGATCGACGGGGAAATCAAGAGCCTGGACGAGCCGAAGCTGATCCCCGCCGGCGCGGGCACCAAGGAGATGACCGTGGAGATCGTGGTGGACCGGCTCGTGGCCAGCGCCGACCAGCGGTCGCGGCTGGCCGACTCGCTGGAGCTGGCTTTTCGTGAAGGCAAGGACCGGGTCGTGGTGCTCGCGCAGAAAAACGCCGAGTCGCCCTGGCGGGAACTGGCCCTGAGCCAGTCGTTGTCCTGCGAGGTATGCGGGGATATTTTTGAGAAGCTCACACCGCGCCATTTCTCCTTCAGCAACCGCGAGGGCGCGTGCCCGACCTGCGACGGGCTGGGGCGGAAGCTGCGGTTTGTGCCCGAGTTGATCGTGGCCGACCCGGAGAAGTCCGTGCGCGAGGGCGCGCTCAAGCCGTGGCGCATCGGCGGAAAAAACCTCATCATCAAGCACAATGCGCTCCTGAAGCAGCTGGCGGAACAACTGCCCTTCGACGCGGACGTGCCGTGGAAGGAGCTGCCCGAGGCCACCCGCAACACGATCCTGCACGGGGCGGGGGAGCGGCTCTTTGCGTTCAAGCTGCGGCGGATGCGCGAGGCGAAGGCCATGCCGTTTGCCGGCGTCATCGCCGACCTCGAGGACAGCTTCCGGCACACGGACAGCGAGGGATTCCAAGCGCGACTGACAACCTTCATGGTCGCGGGCGAATGCCCGGAGTGCCATGGCACGCGGCTGAACGCCCGGAGCGGCGCGGTGGTGCTGGGCGGACGGACCTTCCCGCAGTTCATGGAGCTGGACGTCGCCGAGGCCCATGCGTTCGCCCGGGAACTCGTCGCGGCCCATGCGGCCAACGAGGCGGTGCGCGACGTGGTGACCGGAATCGAGCAGCGGCTTTTTTTCCTGCTGGAGACCGGACTCGGCTACCTGACGCTCGACCGCGATTATGCAACCCTGTCGGGCGGCGAAGCCCAGCGCGTGCGGTTGGCAACGCAGCTCGGCATGGGGCTGATGGGGGTCATCTATGTCCTCGATGAGCCGAGCATCGGCCTGCATCCGCACGACAACCAGAAGCTTCTCGACACCCTCGTCGCGCTCCGGGACCGCGGCAACACCGTGCTCGTCGTCGAACATGACGAGGACACGATGCGGCTGGCCGATGAATTGATCGAACTCGGACCCGAGGCGGGGGTGGAGGGCGGCCAGCTGCTGTTTCAAGGCACGCCCGAGCAGTGCATGCAATTGTCGGCGAAAGTCTCGCGCACCGGACCGTACCTGGCACGCAAGCTGGGCGTATTGAAGGACGCAAAGACCAAGGAGCCCGACGGCGCCTGGCTGACCGTGCGCGAGGCGCGGGCGAACAACCTCCGGGGCATCGATGCAAAGTTCCCCGTCGGCCTGCTGACGTGCGTCACAGGCGTCAGCGGTTCCGGCAAGAGCACGCTGGTCAACGATGTCCTGGCCGCGGCGGCCGCGCGCAAGTTGAACGGCGCCAAGACGGTGCCGGGCAAGCACCGGCACATCGAGAACCTGGATTTCTTCGAGAAGCTCGTGCAGGTGGACCAGGAACCCATCGGGCGCAGTCCGCGCTCGAATCCCGCAACCTACGTCGATCTGCTCACGCTGCTGCGCGACCTGTACGCCTCGGTGCCGCTGGCGAAGGTGCGCGGCTACAAGGCGAGCCGGTTTTCCTTCAATGTGCGCGGCGGCCGCTGCGAGCGGTGCCAGGGCGACGGCGCCATCAAGCTCGACATGCAGTTCATGGCGGACGCCTACGCGCCGTGCCCGAGCTGCGAGGGCAAGCGGTACAACCGCGAGACGCTGGAGATCCTGTTCCACGGGAAGTCCATCGCGGACGTGCTCGCGATGACGGTGCGCGAGGCCATCGCGCTGTTCCGGAACCTTCCGCGGGTGCTGGACAAGCTCGCCACGCTCGATGCCGTCGGGCTGGGCTATCTTACGCTGGGCCAGTCGGCGACCACGCTGTCCGGCGGCGAGGCGCAGCGGCTCAAGCTCTCGCTCGAGCTGAGCAAGCGGGCGCAGGGCAGCACGCTCTACATCCTCGACGAGCCGACCACGGGGCTGCACTGGGTGGACATCCAGAAACTCATGGACCTGCTGTTCAAGCTGCGCGACCAGGGCCACACGGTGATCGTGATCGAGCACAACCTCGACGTGATCAACATCGCGGACTGGATCATCGACCTCGGCCCGGGCGGGGGCCGCCATGGCGGCGAACTGCTCTGCGCCGGGCCGCGCAGCGCGATCGAGGCCTGCGAGCGTTCCCTCACGGGTGCGGCGTTGAAAAAATGGGCCCAGGCCGCCAAACCATCCCGTGCATGACCCTCCCGCTGATCGTCCATCTCGATGCCGACGCGTTCTTCGTGTCGTGCGAGCTGGCGCTCAAGCCGGAGCTGCGCGGGACCAAATGCGCGGTGGGCGGACGGGAGCGGGGCATCATTTCATCGGCCAGCTATGAGGCGCGGGCCTGCGGCGTCTACACGCCGATGCCGACCACGCGGGCCCTGAAGGTCTGTCCGGACCTGATCCTGCTGCCGCACACCTCGGGCCTGTACGGAAAGATGTCCCGGCAGATGTTCGACCTCTGCGAAACCCTCACGCCGCTCGTGCAGCGCAACTCCATTGACGAGGGTTATCTCGACCTGCACCCATGCGGCTTCGGCACGACCGCGGAAATCGAGGCGCGGATGAAGGCGCTGCAGCACCGGATCTGGCATGACCTGCAGGTGCCGACCTCGTTCGGAATCGCGGCCAACAAGCTGGTGGCCCAGATCGCCTCGAAGCTGCGCAAGCCCCGCGGGTTCGTCGTGGTGCCGGTGGGAACCGAGGCCGAATTCCTGGCGCCGCTCCCGGCGGGAAAGCTCCCGGGAGTCGGGACGAAGACCGAGGCGGAACTGCAGGCCCGCTACGGGATCAAGTTTGTGCGTGACCTGACCGCGAAGAACGACAGCGAACTGGAGGCCATCTTCGGGCCGGGCTGGCGGGAAATGCGAGCGCGGGCGATGGGCCAGGACGACCGGCCGCTGGAGTTGGAACGCGACGACGCCAAAAGCTATTCGCAACAGGAAACCTTTGCGCACGACATCGCGGAGTTTTCCGAGATCGAGCGGGTCGCCAAGCGGATGGTGGACGAATTGCTGCCCAAGATTCGCGAGGACAAGAAGCGGGTGCGCACGATGACCGTAAAGATCCGGTATCCGGATTTCACTCAGGAATCGCACGGTCGCAGCCTCGAGACGGCGACGGACCTGGAGGCGCCGTTTTATCCGCTGGTGGCGCCTTTGTTGAAGGCCGCGTGGAAAAAGCGCTGGCCGCTGCGGCTGGTGAGCGTCCGGTTTTCTAATGTCGAGGAAGGCGCGGGGCAGCTGGAGATGTTCGCCCAGGCCGACGAAAAGCGGCGCCGGCTGGCCGGGGTGCTGGACAAGTTGAACAACCGCGGCCGGAGCGGCGTGGTCCAGCACGGGCACCAGCTCGGCGGCAAAGAGTGACGGGCGGCTTTAAACGCCAAGACGCCAATGGACAAAGATCGACCTGAAGATCCCTTGGTTGAATTGGGAAGTCCGGAATTCGCTCCTCCCTTTGGCCCTTCGCATCTTTGCGTTTCTCCGAATTCCGGGAATCAGGTGCTTCAACGGCCGAAGGAAAGGAAGCGGGTAACTCCGGCGCGAATAGGCTTGGTGCGGCGGGCAAATTCCCCTGCATTGGCCGCGCGCATGGCCCCGCCCGAAATCACCGCCCGCCTCGCCGCCGCCCAGCTCGCCGTACTGGCGCAGACGGAGCTGCTGCACCGGGAATTCGGGCGCGCCAAGAGCGAATGGAAGCGGGACGGTACGCGGGTGACCGCGGTCGACATCGCCATCTCCGAGGGTATCATGTGCGAGCTGCTCGCGCAGTTTCCCGGGGATGACGCCTTCAGCGAGGAACTGACGCAGGCGGACAAGCCCATCCCGCTGACGAAGCGGTTTGCCTGGATCCTCGACCCGATCGACGGCACCAACAATTATGCGCTGGGCATTGCGAATTGCGCCATCTCGCTCGGCCTGTTGGAGCACGGCCGGCCGATCTACGGCGTGGTCTATGACTTGGCGCGGCGCCGGCTGATCCATGGCGGGCCCGGACTGGGGCTCTTTGACGGCGATCGCCCGGCACAGGTGAGTGCGGCGCTGCCAAATGCGCAGTCCGTGGTCGGATTTCACAGTCCCTACGATAAGCGCTTCGCGCCGCACGCGCAGGCGCTGGTGGAGAACTTCAAGATCCGCGGGCTGGGCAGCAGCACGCTGCACCTCGCCTATGTCGCGATCGGCATCCTCGATGGCACGGTGGACCACAACGTTAAGATCTGGGACATCGCGGCCGCCGTGGCGCTCTGCCTCGCGGGCAGGGGCCAGGTGGAGTTCCTCAACGGCGAGCAATTCCCGCTGCGGGAGTTCGACCTGAACATGAGCCGGATCATGTACGTGGCCGGCAATCCGGTGATGTGCGCGAAGCTGCGCAGCGTGCTGAAGATGTAGGGCCGGGCAGCGATCCGGCCCGGCCGGAGAGCCCGGGCCCTAAACCTGGTACGTCTTCAGCGGCACCGGATCGATGACCTTGATCTTCGGCGCGTTCAGCGCGAGCTGCTCGGCGAACCAGGCGCGGGCCGGCGGATCGCCGTGGGTGAGGACGATGCAGCGGGCCTCGGTCTGGATGGCGAACTCCAGGAGTTCCTCGCGGTCGGCGTGGCCGCTGAGCTCGAAGCGCTCGACGCGGGCCTTGACCTTCGCCTTCACATGCGCGGTCTCGAAGATGAAGTTGTCGCCATGCTTGGCGGCGAGGAGCTTGCCGCCGGGAGTCTCGGGATCGCAGTAGCCGACGAAACCAATCGTATTGCGGGCGTGGCTGACCAGGCCGGAGGCCAGGGTGTAGCTCGGTGTCCGTTCGACCAGCATGCCGGAACTGATGATATAAAGCGCATTCTGCTGCGGGTCCTCGCCGGGGGTGAGCTTGCGGGGGGTCGGCTTGATCTTGAGATCCTTGATGATGCCGCGGTTGAAATTCACATGCCGCGTCTTCCGGCTGATCTCGTCGAAGTAGTCGGCGAGGTCCATGCCCAGGCCGGAGGCGAAGATCGGGCACTCGACCAGGCGGCCGAACTTCCGGGCGTCGTGGATGACGGAGAGGATTTCCTGCATGCGGCCGAGGGCGAACACCGGGATGAGGAAGGAACCCCCGCGCTTGATGGTGTCGTTGATGCTCTCGATGAGGCGGGCGATCTCGTTGACGCGCTCCTTGCCCAGGGGCCGCTCCGTGGTGCCGCGGGTAGTTTCCATGACCAGCGTGTCGAAATGGCCCGAGGGAAATTTCGCGCCGGGCAGGGTGCGCTGATTCTCGAAAAGGACATCGCCCGTGAAAAAGACCTGGCGGTGCTTGTGATGGATCTCGACGGCGGCCGCGCCGGCCACGTGGCCGGCGGGGTGGAAGATGACCTCAATCTCGTCCTTCGCGCCGCGGATCTTCTTGGCATGCCCGAAGGGCAGGCCGTGCATGCGTTTGGCGCAGCGGTCGATGTCCTCGTGCGTAAAGAGCGGATAATCGGGGATGTCGTTCTCCTCCTTCTGCCGCATCATCACATTGGCGGAATTGTGCAGCATGCGCTCGATGAGCATGCGGCTGGACGTCGTCATGATCACCGGTGTGTCCGGATGCTCGCGCATCACGGCCGGCAGGCTGCCGATATGGTCGAGATGACAGTGCGTGATGATGATCAGGTCGAGTTTCTCGTTGCGGATCAGCGCGAAATCAGGGGTGGCCGCCCGGCCCGTCTTCTTGGGGTGGAGGCCGCAGTCGATCAGCACGCGGACATCGCCGAACTGGACAAAATTGGAGTTGGCGCCGATGCCGCCGTCACGGTTCAAATCAATAAGCTTCATTTAGTAACCAGACACACAGAAGGAGAAAACGCCCGAGAACGAGGCTGTTTTTCTCAGGCGACGGGAATGACCATCGAAAAGGGAGGCAGCAGCACATGGATGCGGCGGCCCTGCTCATCGACGCCGTGGAACGATCCCCGCGCCGTGGCATCGCAGCCGGTCACATGGTAGCTGTTGTAGGAAAATTCCTCGCCGGGCGCGAGCCGCGGAGTCTCGCCGACAATCTTGTCGCCCTCGATCACCAAGCGGCTGCCATCGGCGTGCTCGACGACCCATTTGCGGCCGAGGAGGGTGATGGTGTGGTCGGAGCCGTTCCGGATGGTGATGAAATAAACGAACGCGTGCGGCTGATCGACGGGCAGGGTGGCTCCGCCATGATGATAATGGAGCTTATCGAGCCGGGCGGTGAGGCCGGGCAGTTCGCAGGAACAGGACACAACGCATAGGAGAGCCGGGAACGGAGGATGAGCAAGAGGCTTTCGGACTTGCCGCCAATTTGGCCGGCCACACACACTGACCGTCCCTTCATGGCAAAACTCGCCCTTCTCTCGGTCAGTGACAAACGCGGCCTGGCTGAATTCGCCACGGCGCTGGTCAAACAGCATGGTTACTCGCTGCTCTCCACCGGCGGCACCGCGAAGCTGCTCGCCGCGAAAGGACTCCCGGTCACCGAGGTCAGCCAGCACACCGGCTTTCCCGTGATGATGGAGGGCCGCGTGAAGACGCTGCATCCGAAGATCCATGGCGGACTGCTGGCGCGCCGCGACAAGCCCGAGCATCTCGCCCAAGCCGCGGAAGCCGGCATCGCGCTAATCGACCTGGTGGTGGTGAACCTCTATCCCTTTGAGGAAACGGTGGCCAAGCCGGACGTCTCCTTTGACCACGCCATCGAGAAAATCGACATCGGCGGCCCGTCGATGCTGCGCAGCGCGGCGAAGAATCACGAGAGCGTGACGGTGGTCTGCGACCCGGCCGACTATCCGGGCGTGCTGGCGGCGATGGCCGATCCCGCCGCGCTCGCCGTGCTGCGGCGCAAGCTGGCCCTGAAGGTCTTTCAGCGCACCGGGAGCTACGACACGGCGATCGCGAAATTCCTCGAAGCCCAGGCGGCCGAGCCTGATCTGGCGGCTTTGTCGGGCTTTCCCGAAACCCTTACGCTCACCTACAAAAAAGCCCAGCGCCTCCGCTATGGCGAAAATCCCCACCAGCAGGCGGCGCTGTACGGGACATTTCACGAGCACTACCAGCAGCTGCAGGGCAAGGAGCTCAGCTATAACAACATTTTGGACATCACGTCGGCGACGTATCTCATCGGCGAGTTTGAGCGCCCGACGGTCGCGATCCTGAAGCACACGAATCCCTGCGGGGTGGCCAGTGCCGAAACGCTGGAGGCGGCGTGGGAGCTGGCCTTCGCAACGGACCGGCAGGCGCCCTTTGGCGGCATCATCGTCGTGAACCGCACGTTGGAAGCGGCCCTCGCGCGGACGATCGCCGAGATTTTTACCGAGGTAATCATCGCGCCGCGCTTCAGCGACGAGGCGCTGGCGATTTTTGCGAAAAAGAAAAACCTGCGGCTGATGATCGCCAAGGAAGGCATGGGGGCGGACTCCCTCCGGGAAATCCGGTCGGTCGTGGGTGGGGTGCTCGTGCAGGACCGGGACAAGACGCTGGGCAAGATCACGGACTTCAAGGTCGTCACGCAGCGGGCGCCGACAGCAGAGGAGTGGGCCGGCATGATGTTCGGCTGGATCGTGGGCAAGCACGTGAAGTCGAATTCCATCGTCTACTGCCGCGGGGAGCGGACGCTCGGAGTCGGCGCCGGCCAGATGGCGCGCGTGGACAGCTCGCGCATTGCGGTCTGGAAGGCCGGCGAAGCCGGGCTTGATCTTAAAGGCTCGATCGTCGCGAGCGAGGCCTTGTTTCCGTTTGCCGACGGACTGATTGCCGCGGCCGACGCAGGGGCCACGGCGGCGATCCAGCCCGGTGGCTCGGTGCGAGATGAGGAAGTCATCAAGGCGGCCGACGAGCGGGGAATGGCGATGGTGTTCACCGGCATCCGCCATTTCAAACATTGAGCCGGGATAGCCGGAACATGTCCCGCTGGCGCCGGACTTCAGGGATGGCGTCCGACGCGTCAGCAAACTCGCCCGGTTGGAGCCATCGCCCGTTAACCTGACACCCATGTTTCAGACCCTCCTGGACTATTTCCAAGGTTCGCCCCTTTCCCTCTGGGGGCCGTTCGGCCTGCTGCTGCTGTGCGGGTTGGGACTGCCGGTGCCCGAGGATGTCGTGCTGATCCTGGCCGGAGCGCTGGGCGAAATGGATGGAAGGTCATGGCTGCAGGTGAGCCTGTGCATGTATGCTGGCGTAGTGGGCGGGGACTCGATGATCTTCCTGGCGGGCCGGCATGTGGGCACGCGGATGCTCGCGTCGAGCTGGCTCCAGCGGATCCTCCCGCCCAAAAAGCAGATCCGGGTCGAGGGCCTGATGGAGCGCTACGGGGCGCTGGCGCTGCTGATCGGCCGCTTTCTGCCCGGGCTGCGCGCGCCGATTTTCTTCACCGCCGGTTCGATGAAGGTTTCCTACCTGAAGTTCCTTCTCCTCGACGGGTTTGCGGCGCTGATCAGCGTACCGGTCTTTGTCTGGATCGGCCGCTGGCTGTGGGCCCGGTTCCAGGACGATCTCGAGGAATTGAACGAGGCGCTCGCGCGCACCCAGTCTTATTCACTCTGGTTTGCCGTCGTGCTGGCGATCCTGACCGGCATCTGGCTCTGGACCCGGCGGACCCGCAAAACCGCCTGATCGCACCCGCGACGACGAGTTTCCCGGGGCCTTTTTTGCGGTTGGCGAGCGCGCTGAATCTCCGCCATCGTGCGGCATGTTCGATCCCGTTGAAAAACTGAAGGAATTCATCCGCTTCCCGAGTGTCTCCGCCGACTCCAAGTTCAAGGAGGGCATGCGCGGCGCCCAGGAATTTGTGTCCGGTCTGCTCGGCTCGATGGGCTTTGCCGTCGAGGTCGTGAAGACCGACCTGCACCCGATCATTCTCGCGCACCGGGGCGGCGACGCCGCCTGGCCTCATGTCATCATCTACGGCCACTACGACGTGCAGCCGGCGGATCCGCTCAACCTCTGGCAGTCACCGGCGTTTGAACCGACCATCCGGGGCAACCGGATCTACGGCCGCGGCGCCGCGGACAACAAAGGGCCGCTGATGACGCATATCACCGCGGTCGGGCAGCTGCTGGAACAGAATCCGAACCTGCCGCTGCGGATCACGTTCCTGATCGAAGGCGAGGAGGAGATGGGCAGCCCCAGTTTTCTGCCCTTTCTTGAGCGCTACAAGGACACGCTGAAGAAAGCGGATCTGGTTTTCCTGTCGGACACAGGCATTCCCAATGAGAAGCAGATGGTCATCACCGCCGGCCTGCGCGGGTTGGTGACCTTTGAGATCGAGGCCGTCGGGCCGAAGAGCGACCTGCACTCCGGCCTGCACGGCGGCGTGCTGCTGAATCCGATCCAGGCACTGGTGGACCTCTGCGCGACCCTGCACACACCCGACGGACGAGTAAACATCCCTGGGTATTACGATGATGTCCTGGACGTCGAGCCGTGGGAACGCGACGAGCTGAAGAAACTGGGCGGCAACGAGGCGGACTACCTGAAGTTTCTCGGCATCGGCTCCTTTCACACGCCGCCGGGGATCACGCCGTTCGAGGCGGTGCGATTTTTCCCAACCCTTGAGTTCAATGGCTTCGGCGGCGGATATCAGGGCGAGGGCGGCAAGACCGTCATTCCGAGCCGGGCCTTCGTGAAGATCAGCTGCCGGCTCGTCGCCAATCAAGACCCGGAGAAGATCAAGGCGCTGGTTTACAGGACGATCGAGGCGCGCGCGCCGCAGGGCGTGAAGCTGCGTATCGTCGACGGTCATACCGGTTTGCCCTATGTCGTGGTTCCCCCGGGGCGTACCAATACGCCGAAGGGCCAATCTCCGGTGCTTGCGCAGGCGTTTCGCGCCACCGATGCCGCGGTGACTGAAATCTGGGGCAAGTCGCCGCTTTATCTGCGCGAAGGTGGCAGCGTCCCGATCATTGGCGAAATCAAGCGCGTACTCGGGCTGGACTCGGTCATGATGGGGCTGTTCCTGCCGGAGGACAACCTGCACGCACCGAATGAAAGCTTTGACCTCGACGTCATGAAAAAAGGCATCGAGACGTCGCGCCGGATTCTTGCAGCGATCGCAAAGAAATAGGCGAATTGCACGACGGGGTCAGCGACCCGCTGCATGGGCGGAAATAAAAAAGCCCCGGTTTTCACCGGGGCTTTTGTCGGAGAGAGGAAGGAACGGATTACTTCTTGAGGACGATGATCTCCGCGCGGCGATCCTTCGCCATCGTGGCCTCATCGGCATTCTTCGAGGCCTCAAGGCTGCCCTTGGAATTGGACTCAACCTTGTCGGCCGCGACGCCGAGCGAGATGAGGTACTTCTTCGCCGCGGTGGCGCGACGGTCGCCGAGGCTCAGGTTGTATTCATCGGTCCCGCGCCAGTCGGAGTGACCCTCGAAAAGGATGCGGTACTGCGGGTTCTTGGCCAGATAGTCCTTGGCAGCCTGGATCTTGGCCCGCTCGGCCGGTTTGAGATTGGACTCGTTGAAATCGAAATAGACCGGTGCGAGGAGGCCCTTGATCATGTCGTCGGTCTCGATGACGTTCGGATCGCGCTTTTCCAAGCCCGCCGCATTCGGATCCACCGCCGGATTGATCTGCTCCGGGGTGATGGTGCCTCCGCTGTTGGGCCCGAGGACCGTGGAGCCCGGATCAGGGCGGACCGGCTTTTTGGCGCAGCCCGCGAAAACAAACACGGCGCTGACGATGGCGAGGCAAAGTTTCTTCGAGACGTTTTTCATGGAGTTGGTCAAGATGGTCGACGGAAAATCTATTGGGCAACCTGATTGCCGCGGCAAGGCTTTACTGCGCTTTCTTCTGCTCGATCAGGCCGACCTCCAAGGCATAGCGGGTCAGGCTGGCGACGTCGTGGAGGTTGAGCTTGCGCATGAGGTTGGTGCGGTGGTTGTCGACCGTCTTGATGCTGATGGCGAGCTTGGCGGCGATCTCGCGGGTGCTGTGGCTTTCGGCCACGAGCTGCAGAATCTCGCGCTCGCGGTCGGTGAGGAAATCGGAGGCGCTGCTGGCATCGGGATTGGCGACGACATCGCGGAGCAGGGCGGCCACCGCCGGTCCAAAATAGGTGCCGCCATTGGCGACGGTCTCAAGGCCCTTCTTAAATTCCATGAGACCGGCGGTCTTCTCGACGAAACCATGCGCGCCAGCCTCGAGCATTTCGCGGACCAGCACGGGTTTTTCATGGCCTGAGAAGATCAGGACCCGCATGGCCGGCAGCTTCTTGGCGATGCGCCGGAGGATATCGACACCGTTCAAGCCGGGCAGTTTGGCATCCAGGACCAGCAGGTCGGGCTTGACCTCCAGGCAGAGCGCCACCGCGCTCTGGCCATCACCGCTTTCCCCCACCAACTGATAATTCGGGTCAAGGCGGAGGATTTCCACGAGCATCTCCCGGATGGCAGTCTGGTCTTCAATAATGATGAGACGCTTCATGAGGCACGGACGCGGTTTATGCTGGGAGAGTGGATATGATCGTAAAAGTGGTGGGCCGGCTGGGATTCGAACCCAGAACCAATTGCTTAAAAGGCAACTGCTCTACCATTGAGCTACCAGCCCCCGGGCAAAGTAAAAGCGCGAAATAGGTTCCGGCGTCGAGCTTTGGCAAGTAATTTCGGGTGCGCAAGCTACGGCGCGGGCATTGACCGCGCCGGGCCGGGACCCTAAGCCAGCCGTCCACTCATTACGAATTTGGGAACAATTCAAAAATATGCCCATCAGAGCGAAGTTGAACGCATGTCAACCAAAGCTCAGGAAGTAGCCTTCGATCAGGTGCTCGTAACCCGCTTCAAGAACGGCGACCAGTCCGCCTTCGATGAAATGGTTTCGCGCTATTGGGACCGGATCTACGCGATGGTCAACCAGCTGCTGCGCAATTCGCAGGACGCCGAGGAGGTCACCCAGGACGCCTTCATCCGCGCCCACCGCGGCCTGGCGAATTTCCGCGGGGACTCCGCCTTTTCGACTTGGCTCTACCAGATCGCCACGAACCTGGCCCGCAACCGCTACTGGTACTGGTGGCGCCGCAAACGGGACAAGTCCGTCTCCTTCGATGCCCCGGTCAGCGCTGACAATGCGACCACCTTGGCGGACCTGATTCCCGCGGAAGTGGAGACGCCCGACGACATCACCGTCACTCAGGAGTTTGTCGACCGGATCGCCCAAGGCATGGAAAAACTCAGCGCGAAGCACCGCGAGATCCTGACCCTGCGCAACATCAAGAATCTCTCCTATGAGGAAATAGCCGACATCCTCGGCATCTCGGTCGGTACGGTGAAAAGCCGCATTGCCCGCGCCCGCGAGAGCCTCCGCGCCAAACTTGGCGAAGACTTCAAGATCTGACCTCTGCAGCCTGACCTCTGCAAAAACCCCTGACCTAACACCGCCATGAAAGAGTCCAAGTTCATCGAGCTCCTGAACCTCTATGTTGACCACCAGATCAGCCCGGATGACGCCAAGCTGCTTGAGTCGGAAGTCGAATCGAATCCCACGCGCCGCCGCATTTACCGCCAATACTGCCAGATGCAGAAGGCCTGTGCCCTGATGGGCGCTGGCCTCCACGCGGAGACGCCCACGAGCGCCCGGAAGATCGTGGATTTCCAACACAGCCGCCGGGTTCCACTCCTCGCGGCTTATGCCACGGGATTCAGCGCGTTGGCCGCCTGCCTCGCGTTGGTTTTGGTGACGCGTTCCCGCGTGGGACAATCATCTGTCCATCCCGCCGTCGATGTGGCGCAACCGCAGCATCTGGTCCAGCCGGTCCTCGCCGTGGCGCCATCCACCAGCACCGCCCGGCCCACGCTCCAGCCGGCCTTCGGCCCGCGCTCCCTCAAACTCCGCGAGCAGAATGCCGAGCTGGCGGACAACGCCGCGACCCCCGATCAGGCGTCGTTTGGCGGCTGGATGAACAATGTGCAGCTCACCTCGCTGGAAGGGGTCACGATTGACGACCTGCGCTTTGACGGGCGCTCAAACCTGCCGGCGGACAGCCGCCCCAGTCGCGCCGTCCGTCCGTTCCAAGGCAAGGTCGAGATGGCAGCAGTCCGCTTCCAGAAGTAATTCAGCTGAGCGCCTTCTTGATCAGGGCCTCGGTGGTCGCCTTGGGTCCCAGCGTGAGCGCCGCCCGGCGCACCGCTTGGTCGGCATCGGCGGTCTTGTAGCCTAGAGCCGTCAGCGCCGCCACCGCATCGCGATGCGGTCCGCCGGCAGGGGTGTCGGCCGGGGCCGCGCCACCGGCTGCCGGCGCCGCGGTGCCGCCCGGGCCTACCTTGGATTTCAACTCCACGACCAGCCGCTCCGCGGTTTTTTTTCCGATGCCCGGGCATTTGGCCAAGGTGGCAATGTCACCCACCCGGATCGCGTCCTCAAGCAGGGCCAGGGAAAGCCGGCTCATGATGCTGAGGGCCACCTTTGGGCCGACGCCGGTGACATGCTCGATCATGAGCCGGAAGAAATCCCGGTCCGCAGTGGTGGCGAAACCGTAGAGCGTCTGCGAATCCTCGCGATAAATGACAAGGGTATGGAGCTTCACCAAGGCTCCGGGCGGAGGAAGTTTTTCCGCCGTGGTGACCGGGATATTCACCTCGTAGGCAAACCCGTTGAGCTCGATGATGGCATGCAGCGGGCTGGCGGACGTGAGCGTGCCCTGGATCGAGGTGATCATGGCCTCACTTCAGCCCGAGCACATCCTGCATATCGTAGACCCCGGGCGGCTGCTTGACCACCCACTGCGCCGCACGCAAGGCACCGCGGGCAAAGATCGCCCGGTCACTGGCCCGGTGCGTGAGTTCCAAACGCTCGCCCAAAGCGGCAAATATGACGGTGTGGTCGCCCACGACATCGCCGCCGCGCAAGGCGTGGATGCCAACCTCGGTCGGCGTACGTTCGCCCGTGATGCCTTGGCGGCCATGGCGAAGCGCCTGGGTCGTGAGCTTGCGTTCCTCTAGGATGATTTCGAGCAGGCGCGCTGCCGTGCCGCTAGGGGCATCCTTCTTGAACCGGTGGTGCATTTCGACGACTTCAGCGTCGTAATCCGAGCCAAGGACGGCGGCCGCACGGCGGGTGAGGGCGAAGAGCAGGTTGACCGCGACGGAGAAGTTGCCGGTCCAGACGCAGGGAACTTTGCCGGCGAGCGCAACGAGTTCCTTTTTTTCGGCGGCGGAGTGCCCGGTGGTGCCGATCACGATCGGCTTCTGCCGGGCGATCGCCTGCTCGAGCAGGGCTTTCGTGGCATGAGCCGAGCTGAAATCGACGATTACATCGGACTGTGCGAGGCCGGTCGCCAGGTCGTCACCTGCATCCACCATGGCTCCGACGACCAGGCCGAGATCTCCGGCCGCGGCCGAGAGTGCGTGGCCCATGCGGCCCTTGGCGCCATTGATGAGTATGCGAAGAGCCATGTGTTACTTGCGCGCCGTCGCGAGGGCCTTGATCAACACGGGGAGATAGGCCGGGGTCAGGTCGCTCAACGGCGGACGAACGGCCGCGGAAGTGATGATGCCCGACCGGACGAGCGCCACCTTGATCGGAACGGGGTTCGGATCGAGGAAGATGGCCTTGAAGAACGGATAGAGCTGGCGATGGAGGCGCGTGGCCTTCGCATAATCGCCGGCCAGGGCGAAACGGACCATCTGCCCGACCTCGCGGACGAGCAGATTGGAAGCGACGCTGATGACCCCCTCGGCCCCGACGGCCATGAAGGGCAGGGTGAGGGCATCATCGCCGCTGAGCACAGTGATGTCAGACCCCAGGGCCTGCTTGAGTTGATCGACGCGATCGACATTGCCGCCGGCTTCCTTGATCCAGCGGACATGCGGATACTTGGCGCGCAGGCGCTCCACGACGGGCACACTGATCTCGATGCTGCAACGGCCGGGGATGGAGTACAGGATGATGGGCCGGTCGGTGGCCTCCGCCACGGCGCAGTAGTGCCGGAAGAGACCCTCCTGGTTCGGCTTGTTGTAATACGGCGTGACCACGAGCATGCCGTCGGCACCCGCCGCATGGGCCTGGTGCGTGAGCTCGACGGCTTCAGCCGTGGAATTGGATCCCGTGCCCGCAATCACGGGCACGCGGCCGCGGGCGGTCGCAATGACCGAGCGAACCACATCCATGTGTTCCTCGTGGCTCAGGGTGGGCGATTCGCCCGTGGTGCCGACCGGAACCAGGCCATTGATGCCGCCTTTGATCTGGTGCTCGACGAGTTTCGCGAGATCGCGATAAGCGACCTCGTGATTCTTGAAAGGCGTGACAAGCGCCGTGAGCGTGCCAGTGAGCGGGCGGAGTTTCATGGGAGCAGGCAATGTTGCCTTGCGGTAGAAGGCATGGTGAAATAGGGAATCCGCAACGCTTTTTTACCCATGGCCACTCCCCACACGGAAATGCTCAACGACCTGCTCAAACTCGCCGTGGAAAGCGGTGCGAGCGACATTGTCGTAAAATCCAACAAGCCCGGCTATGTGCGCCTGTCCGGCCGCCTCAAGCCCGTGGAGATGGATCCGATTTCCTGCCCGGAGGCCCAGGCCTTCGTGGATGAGCATGTCCCGAAGGTCTTTCGGCAGAAGTGGGAGGATGAGGGGCAGGTTGACTTTGCCTACTCGGCCGAGGGCGTGGGCCGCTTCCGCGTGAACGCCTTTCACCAGCGCGGTTTGGTGAGTATCGTGATGCGTCACATCAAGAGCCGGGTGCCCTCATTCGAGGACCTCGGGGTGCAGGCCGAGCCCATGCTCAAGCTCGCGCAGGCCAAGGATGGCATTCTGCTCGTCTGCGGCGCCACCGGCTCGGGCAAGAGTTCCACGATGGCCGCCATGCTCAACTGGATCAACCTGAACCTGGACAAGCATATCGTCACGATCGAGGACCCGATCGAGTACACCTTCCAGGACGAGAAGTCCCTGTTTCAGCAGCGCGAAATTGGCCTGGATGTCCCGAGCTTCGAAATGGCGATCAAGGCCGTCCTGCGGCAAAACCCCGACATCATCCTCATCGGTGAGATGCGCGACCGTGAAACATTCGAAACCGCAATCTCCGCCGCCGAGACCGGGCACCTGGTCTTCTCGACCATGCACGCCGCGACCGTGGCGCAGTCCCTGACCCGGCTGTTCGAATTCTTTCCGCCCGAGGAGCAGATCCAGGCGCGCCGGGCGGTCTCGGGTTCGCTGCGCGGCTTTATCTGCCAAAAGCTCGTACCGGCGCTCGAAGGGGGCGGCCGCGTGCCGACCAACGAGATCCTCAACGCCGATACCGTCGTGAAAAACCTCATCCTCGAGGGGCAGTTTGAGAAGATCCAGGGCATCCTCGACGGCAACACCGACTCGAACAGCTTTTCGTTCAACAAGGACATCTTCCGCCTGATCAAGGCGGGCAAGATCAGTAAGGCCGAGGGCCTGCGCTTCTCGCCGAACCCGCAGGCGCTGGAGATGAACCTCAAGGGCATCTTCATCAAGACCTGATCATTCCCATGCGTGCCGTGCGGCGTACCCGGTTTCTGCTTCTGGCAGTCGTGGCCGCAGGACTGCGCGCGGAACCGCCGGCCTCATCCGCGACACCTCCGCCTGAGGATGCCATCAACGCGGCCAAGCGCGACTACGACTTGATCAAGGGTGCCAAATCTTCCTCGCTCGATCCGCAAAGGATGGATCTGCCAAGGATGGAGGCCCCGGCAATGCATCTTTCCAGCGACGAGATGGCGGTTTTTCTGGAGTCGGAAGCCGCACAGAAGAAGAAGGCCAAGGACCCGAAAAAGGGGAATTCCGGAAACTGTGAGATTGCCTCGAATTAGTGGACACAGACAACCGCGTTGACGGGTAGCTGTTTGGTCGCTTGCGAGGACATCCAAACCCAATAACCACCGCACACAAGGAACCATGAAAATCTCCCAACTCTTGTCGCAACGTGAAGGGCTGCTGCAGCAGGCGCGTCTGGCTAACCTGGCCTACGCGTATGCGAAGCTCGAGGAGTTTGACGGTCGGATCGCCCGCGCGCGGCTTACGGGCGAGGTCAACCTGCTCCAGGCCGATCCCGCGGCCGGCGGATTCTGGCCGATGCTCACGGCCCGGGAAGGCAACCAGTCGGTGATCGAAGAGCATTTCACGGAGGAGGACGTGACGGAACTGGCCGACATCATCGCGTTCTTCACGGGCGCGACCGAACTCGACCTGACCTTCCGCATCGAGGACCTGGCCGAGCGGTTCGCCGCCCCGTTGCGCCGCGAACTGGAGCGGGCGGGCGTCGCAGTCAGCACCCCGCCGTCAGTCGCAGAGTCGCCGGACGGTCCCGGCACCCGGGGCTGCCCGCAGCGGGGCGAAGGGATCTGACGGCAGCGATCGGCGGAGGTGGAGCGAGTTGCCCCCAACGCGCTGAGCATCGCTGTTCATGTTCAATCGCAGCCGGAGCCAAGCCAACGCATTGGGGCAATGCGTTCCACCTCGCGAACCGCTCAACTGATCAGCAGCAACCAGACGCTGCGATCCAGCGGAAGGTGGGCGGGCCCGTCCCGTGCCCGCATGGTGGGCCGGGCGCTCCGTCGCCCGGCTGTAGTGGCACAAACCGGACGGGACGCCCGGCACACTGCTAATCGCTCAAACGCGGGCACGGGACGGGCCCGCCCACCTTGTTATCCCTCAGCTGATCAGCAGCAACCGCGGCGGCTGGCCGGGCAGGGTGGCGGGGGCGCGGTGGATGCACGGCGGGACCGGACTGCCGGGATAGTCGACGGCGATGCGCCAGAGGTGGCCCACGCCAAAGGAAAACAGCCGGGCCGAAGGGGAGGGCACGTAGTGGAGATCGTAGCTGTGCTCCTTCAGATACCCGAGAAAGCTATCGTCATCCGCACCTCCATAGCTCGCGAGCAACCGGGCGCGGGTCTCGGGGATATCCACGTGCCGCCGCGCCTCGTCATTGCGCAACCCCTCGCTCGGGGCTCCGTAGTACGTGCACAGCCAGGTATCGGTCTCAATCGTGGCCCGATCCGCATGAAACGAGTAGACGTCCGTAGACACTACTTCTGCCGCCTCATCACGCGGATAGCCGTCGATACAGTTGAGCACCGGATCCAAGCCCAGTTCACGCAGCCGCCGCTGGTCCTCGATCATCGCGTCAATAGCCACCCGCCCCGCTGCGCTCACGGGCAGAGCCTGCAACCGCGCCTCGTCGATGGTGGCGATTCCTTCGTCGGCACCGAGCTTGCCCACAACTTCGGCAAAATCACCGGCCAATGTCCGCTCCCAGCAGAGTGCATTGATGCCATTCCCAAACGGCTTCGCCACTAGCTCATCGAAATTCCTCACCCGTTGGAAGCGAGGATAGTTGGAGGGCAGGACAAAAGGAGTCACGAGTGGGAAGGAGCAGGGAAATCGCGCGAGGAAAGGCAGGACTTATTACCGGACCTGAAGTCGCTCGCGGCGGGTGGTGGCGGGGAGGTAGGTCCAGGCTAGGATTCGGCTTTGTTTTTGGCCGGCGAACATCGTGAGGGTGCGCACATCGGTGGCGCGGGCTTTGGTTAGCTCGCGGTAGAGGGCGGGCAGCGTGGCACGCTTGGAAACCAAGGTCGTGAACCAGACGCAGAGGCCCGGGCGGGCGGCGCTTTCCTGGATCATGCGGCGGATGAAGGCGGCTTCGCCGCCGCGGCACCAGAGTTCGTTGCTTTGGCCGCCGAAGTTGAGCGTCGTTTTTGATGGTTGGCTGTGGCTGAGGTTCGTCAGTTTTCGGCGAGTGCCGGCGGTGGCTTCGGCGAGTGAGGCATGGAAGGGTGGGTTGCAGATCGAGAGCGCGAAGGTTTCGCCGGGATGGACGACGTTCCGGAAGATCGCGTTGGCGTCGGGCTGGAGGCGGACCGTGATTTTCCCGGCGGGCGGCGGATTGGCGGCCACGAGCTGCTTCGCCCAATCAACGGCCATGGGATCGATGTCGGTGCCGACGAAGCTCCAGCCGTACACCGATGCGCCGATGAGCGGATAGACGCAGTTCGCGCCGGTGCCGATGTCGAGGACGGCGACTTTCGGGCCGCGCGGGAGGTCGGCGGGAATGCCCTCGGCCAGAAGATCGGCGACATAGTGAAGGCAGTCGGCCCGGCTGGGGATGGGTGGGCAGAGGTAACCGTGTGGGATGTCCCAGTGGGCGATGCCGTAGTGGAGTTTCAGCAGCGCACGGTTGAGCGTTTTCACGGCGACCGGATCGGCGAAGTCGATCGTGTCGCCGGCGAGTGGATGGGGACGAATGAAACGCTTCAGCTCCGGGCAGGCCTGGATCAGGCGGGGAAAATCGTAGGGCGCGCGGTGGGGATTGCGCGGGTGCAGCTCACCCCGGGTATGGGTCGATCGTTTGGCCGGAGGTTGCACTGCGTTGCAGCGAACCGGATTGGCCACGAAAAGGCACGAAGAAGCGCAGGCGCGGGGCGCGCAGGAGAAGGGGGCAAGGAGCAGGGAGAAGGGAGGTGCGCGACGCGCAGGAGCAAGGAACAGGGAGCAAGGAGAAGGGAGGCGCGTGTAGCGCAGGAGAACGGGGAAGGGAGCAAGGAGCAGGGAAAGCCGCGGAAAGCGAAACTGGAAGGAGCGGTCGATTGATCTAGGCTTTCTTTGCGCGTTTTCGTGCCTCTTTGTGGCTAACGCCTGAGGCTGACGCACAGCCTAGTTACCTCGGCTGCTACCGGGCTCGGCTGACGCGGGCTGGCTGCTGTCGGCTTACTTCAGGACCAGCTCGGTGGCGGCGTCGAAGAGGTGCGCGGTGTCCATGCGCAGCGTGACCTTGACCTTCTGGTTGACCTCGAAGCGGTCAGTCGGGCGCACGCGGGCGATGAAGGAGTGGGCGCCGGTGTCGAGGTACAGGTAGGTCTCGGAACCCATCGGCTCGGAGACTTCCACGGTGACCTCGATGGTGTGCGCGGGATTGGGCGAGGAGAGCGTCAGGGAGTCCTGCACATCCTCCGGCCGGATGCCGAGGACGACGGGCTTGTCGACATGGCCGTCCGCCTTGGCGGCCAGGGCTTCGCCGAGTTGCACGGTGATCGGGGCGCCCTTCTCGTTGGTCTCGACAAAGGAAAGGTGGTTGCCGGTGCGCCGGATGGTACCCTTGAAGAAATTCATCGGCGGGCTGCCGATGAAGCCGGCCACGTACATGTTCTCCGGGTGATTGTAGAGCTCGAGCGGGGCGGCGACCTGCATGATGTTGCCGTCCTTCATGACGCAGATGCGGTCGCCCATCGTCATGGCCTCGACCTGGTCGTGCGTGACGTAGATCATCGTGGCGCCGAGGCGGGCGTGAAGCTTGGAGATCTCGGTGCGCGTCGAGACGCGCATCTTGGCGTCGAGGTTGGAGAGGGGCTCGTCGAAGAGGAAGACCTTGGGCTTGCGGACGATCGCGCGGCCGACGGCCACACGCTGGCGCTGGCCGCCCGACAGGGCCTTGGGCTTGCGCTCAAGATAGTCGGTCAGCCCGAGCATGGTGGCCGCCTCGCGGACGCGGGCGTCGATCTCGGCCTTGGGGAATTTCCGCAGCTTCAGGCCGAACGCCATGTTGTCGTAGACCGACATGTGCGGGTAGAGCGCGTAATTCTGGAAAACCATCGCGATGTCGCGGTCCTTGGGGAGGACGTTGTTCACGACCTTGCCGTCGATGGAGATGGCCCCGCCAGAGATCTCCTCGAGGCCGGCGATCATGCGGAGCGTGGTGGACTTGCCGCAGCCGGAGGGGCCGACGAGCACCATGAACTCGCGGTCCTCGATGGTCAGGTTGATGCTGTTGACTGCCCGGACCCCCGGGCCGCTCTTCTCAGGATAAATCTTTACGAGGTCTTCGATGATGACTTTGGCCATGGAGTGGGGAAAACGAAAGTAACCCTGCGAAACTCAGGCAATCCCCCGTTGAGTCAATTTTTATGCGCGGCAATTTTTCGTTGCCCCGCTGCTTCCGGCCGGGCCTCATGTCAGCCGTTTTCCCCGCTGCCGCACTCCTCCGCCATGGCTTCACGCTCTTACAAGATTTCCGCGCCGCTGACCTTTGACCTGCCCCGCAGCCTGATTGATAAAATCCAGTCCATCCGGAAGGGCCGCAAACTGAAGACCGCCAGCGAGGTGGTCCGGCTGGCCATCGAGCAGTTCGACTTCGACAGCTGCGAGCCCGACCATGAGCCGCACCGGCAGATCTCGGTGCGGATCACGGGGGCGCAGCGCGCGATGCTGAAGCGGTACTCGAAGGGCAAGGACTCCAGCGTGGGCGAACTCCTGCGGCTGGCGCTCGAAGGCCTGCCGGCCAGCCCGCCGCGTGCGCGGCGCTGAGGGGCGCGCGGCTGGGGTGAGGGCACCCCGCCCACAACGGGACGGGCCGCAGCGGCCGGGCTGACGAGCGGCATGCCGGTGCGGGGGCTTGCGTTTGCGGGCGGCGTTTCCTTTTAGTGGTGCTTCCCATGACCTCCGCTCCGCAGCCGCTCTCCCTTTGGGCCCGCAACATCTCGCCGTCGCCGACGCTCGCCGTCGACGCCAAGGCCAAGGCCCTGCTGGCCGCGGGCGAGGATGTCTGCAGCTTTGCCGCCGGCGAACCGGATTTCGACACGCCCGAGCACATCAAGGACGCCAGCATCGCCGCGCTCAAGGCGGGCAAGACCAAGTACTCCCCGACGCCCGGCATCGAGCCGCTGCGCCAGGCCGTGGTGGAGCGCTACGCCGCGGAATACGGCCTGAAGGCCGTCCCCGCGCAGGTCATCGTGTCCCCCGGCGGCAAGTTCAACTGCTACCTGGGCATCCTGGCCACCTGCTCGCCTGGCGATGAGGTGATCGTGCCCGCGCCGTACTGGGTGAGCTACCCCGAGATGGTGAAGCTCAGCGGGGCGACGCCGAAGTTCGTGCTCTGCGACGACCGGACGGGATTCAAGCTCACGCCGGCCCAGCTCACCGCGGCGATCACACCGAAGACGAAGCTGCTCATCCTCAACTCGCCCTCGAACCCGACCGGTGCGGTCTACACGCGCGCCGAACTCGCCGCCCTGGTGGAGGTCGCAGTGCGGCACAATCTCTACATCCTTTCGGATGAGATGTACGAACACCTCGTCTATGATGGGGTCCGGCCGACCTGCGTGGCCACGCTGTCACCGGAGGCCGAGGCGCGCGCCATTATCATCGCCGGCTTCTCGAAGACGTATGCCATGACCGGCTGGCGTATCGGCACCACGCTGGCCCCGTTGCCGATCGCGAAGGCGATCACGGAGCTGCAGAGCCAGATGACCTCCAACGTGACGACCTTCACCCAGTACGGCGCGCTCGCTGCCCTGAAGGAAACGGAAAAGACGAAGGCCGCCCTTGTCCCGATGCTCACGGCGTTCGACCGCCGCCGCAAGAATCTCCATGCGGAGCTCAACCAGATTCCCGGCATCCGCTGCCTGCTGGCGCAGGGTGCGTTCTATCTGTTTCCCAACATTTCCAGCTTCGGCCTGAAGGACGTCGAATTCTGCAGCCGCCTGCTTGACACCGAGAAAGTCGCCGCCGTGCCCGGCAGCGCTTTTGGCGCCGAGGGCTATCTCCGGCTCAGCTATGCCACGAGCGACGAGATCATCGCCAAGGGCGTGGCTCGCCTGGCGAGGTTCTGCGCGACGCTGCGGAAGTAAGGGTGGGCGGGCGTGGTATGGCGGAGACGGCGGATAGCCGCCGCGATCCGCCCCGCGGCCCAACCCATTGCCCTCGCGTTCAGGATGGCCGGCCGGGACAGGTTCTGCCGGTGCTACTTGCCTCAATCGTGTAATCGGCTCCCTTTGCGCGGATGATCCAACGACTCCATCGCGAGCAGGTCCTGGCCGGTGATCCCGCGGCGATCTGGGACTTCTTTGCCACGCCCCGCAACCTGGACGCGCTGACGCCGCCGAATGTCTCGTTTAAGATCGTGGGTGAGGTTCCGGCACGGATGTATGCCGGCCAGGTGATCGAGTATCGGATCGGCATCCTGCCCGGCGTGACGACCCGCTGGTTGACCGAAATCACGCAGGTCCGGGAAGGAACCCTGTTCATTGATGAGCAGCGGATCGGGCCCTACCGGCTTTGGCACCATGAGCATGAGTTTGCACCGACGGCCGATGGCCGGGGCGTGCGGATGACGGATCGGGTGACCTACGACGTCGGCTGGGGTCCGCTGGGGGATTTGCTGCATGCCGGGTGGATCCGGCGCCAGCTCGCGGCGATTTTCGACTACCGCGCGCGCAAGGTCGCGGAATTGTTTCCTGCGGGCGGTTCATAGCGCCGGCGAGGGCGGGCGGGTAATACCCCATAGCCCGCGCGGAAACTTTTGGGCATCGTTCATGGCCGGGAACATCGCGTGCCACCCGGACGTCCGGAACGGGTCGGAGGCGTGACGGCGCGAGGTGGACCCAGCCGATCCTTCGCCGGCCCCGGTTCATCCGCCGATCACAACCATTGCCCTCCTTCCTTCAACCTATGACAACGATTTCCTCCCTCAGCGGCTCGCATCTGCGCACCTACCAGATGATTTTCCAGCATCCGGTCTCGCACAACCTCTCATGGCGCGAGGTCCATGCCCTGTTCCGGCACATCGCCGAGGTGACCGATGAGCACAACGGGAACATGAAGGTGACGCGCAACGGCCAGATCCTGGTGCTGCATGAGCCCCGGACCAAGGACGTGGCGGAGACCGACGAGCTGATGGCCATGCGGCACTTTCTGGAGCGGTCGGAGATCGCGCCGGCGGCGGTGCCAGACGCCGAGGCCTCGTGGCTGGTGGTGATCGATCACCAAGAAGCGCGGATCTACCGCTCGGCGGAGCCGGGCGCCGTTCCGCAGCAGATCCGTCCGCACGTGCCGGCCGAATATTTCCGCCACGCCCACAACTCGAAGGACTTTTCCCGGGGAAAGGAAAAGCCCGATCCCAACACCTTTTTTGAACCGGTGGCGGGGGTGCTCAACGGCGCGGGCCACATCCTGATCTTTGGCACGGGCACCGGCACGAGCAGCGAGATGGACCAGTTCACCGACTGGCTGAAGCAGCATCGTCCCGAGCTGGCGAAACGCATCATCGGCACGCTGGTCATCGACGAGCATCACCTCACCGAGGCCCAGCTGCTGGCGAAGGCGCGGGAATTTTACTCCAACCATCGGACGAGCCACGCCTGAGGCCTGCGGCTCGAAAGGCTTCCGAACTTCGGCAGCACCGTCAAAGGGCAGCAAGGCGGGCGTGCTCCGCACATGACCAAGCCGCGTTTCCGGCGCATGCTGTCGCGAGACCCTCCGGGAAAGTCCGGATTGCAGGTTAACACCCCATAGTTCTGCGGCGGCGGCCGGTTTAGACTGACTCGCTCAGAAACCGCCGGCCGGCTCCCACGGGCTTTACCGGCCCAAATGACACAGGAAGATTTATGCTCAAAAATATCACGGCGCTCTATGACAACGCACTCGTCGCCTTGGACGGCGACATCGGCCAGGTGAAAGATTGCTACTTCGACGACCAGACGTGGGTCGTCCGGTATCTGGTCGCGAACACCGGCGAATGGTTGACCGGCCGCGTCGTCCTGCTCTCGCCCCATGCGTTCGGTTCATGGGACGAGCAGAAGAAGACGCTGCAGATCAAGCTGACCAAAAGGCAGATTGAGGGGAGCCCCGCGATCGAGTCGCACCAGCCGGTTTCCCGCCAGCACGAGATCGCGTACTACCGTTATTACGGCTGGCCGGCGTACTGGGATGGCGGCGCCATGTGGGGCCTCGGCGCGTATCCGATGGTCCGGCCCCCGACCAAGGACCAGATGGAATCCCACCTGAATTACCACCACCGGGAGAGCAAGCACCTCCGAAGCTCCCGCGCGGTCGCGGGCTACCAGATCGAGTCGATCGGGGGCGCGATCGGGCATGTGAGCGGGCTGATGGTGGACGACCGCAGCTGGGCGGTCCGTGAGATCGCGGTCAAGACCGGCCACTGGTTTTCCGGCAAGGAAATCCTGATCCCCACCGGCAAGGTGGAGCGCATCAGTTATGATGAATCCAAAGTGTACGTGAACGTTACCAAGGAGGACATCCTGGAAACCGCAGACCATGGCTTGGTGCGGGCCGGCGCGGCCGCCCACGGCTCAGCCCACTTCAGCGACTGAACGCCGACCCGAACGACCATGAAAAAGAATCCGCTCAACCGGGGTGTGCTGACCAATAATTTTTCCGGCATCGGCGTGGTGACACGCGAGATGGTCCACACCCGCGCGCGGGAACTGGCGCTGATCGCCGGCCGCGTGCCGCCGCAGCCGTCCGCGGCTGACCTTGAACAGGCCCGCCGCGAGCTGTCCGGCGGCCCGGAGATGGATGCGCAGGAGACCTTGATGGACGACTTGCCGGAATCCAAGCGCTGGGACCCGGTGCCCGGATCCGCCGGGCACGCGGCGCCCGAGTCACCCAGCGAGGACGAGGATGAGGAAGGTCGCAGCGAAACCGAACAACTCGTCGAGGAAGGCGCCAATGAGGCCGAGCGGGACCAGATGCTACAGGCCGCCAAGGCGACCGCCCGGAAAGACCAGCGCGATGCCTGACCCGGGCTGTCCCGCCATCCACCCAGTCCATTTTGCAGTCACTGCAAGTTTTCCACTATGATCACCACCGCCATCGCCTCCCAATCCGCCAAGAAAGCCTCGCCCGACTATCCGATCCAGGAATTCCTGGCGGACCGGTGGAGCCCGTATGGCTTCACCGACCGTCTGGTCACAGAGGCCGACCTCAGCTCATTGTTTGAAGCAGCCCGCTGGGCTCCTTCCTCCTACAACGAACAACCCTGGACCTATTTCGTTGCCACCCGCCAGAACCCGGCGGAATTCGAGCGACTGCTGTCGTGTCTCGTTCCCGCCAACCAGGCGTGGGCGAAGACGGCCCCGGTGCTCGTGCTCGGGGTCGTCAGCCTGAAGTTTTCCCAAACGCACAAGGACAACCGGGCCGCGGTGCATGACCTGGGCCTGGCTTCGGCCAACCTGGTGATGGAGGCGACCTCGCGCGGGCTTTCGGTTCACCAGATGATCGGCATCCTGCCGGACCGGGCGCGCGAGCTTTACCAGATTCCGAAGGACGTGGAGGCCTGGACGGCGATGGCCATCGGATACAAGGCGAACGCCGACACCTTGCCGGCCGACCTGCGGGAACGGGATTTGACCCCGAGACTGCGCAAGCCGCTCAGCCAATTCGTCTTCACGGGAATGTGGGGCCAGGCGTCGGCAATTTCCGGTCCGCGCCACTGATCGTCTGTGCCGAGGACATTTTATGGAAAAAATCACGAGTCGCGAAATCCGGCTGGCGTCGCGCCCTGTCGGGATGCCCGTGGCGGACAATTTTATCATGGTGCCGACCGAGCTGGAGCCGCCGCAGGACCAGCAGGTGCTGGTGCGCAATCTCTTCATGTCGGTCGATCCCTACATGCGCGGCCGGATGAACGCCGGGGAGTCCTATGTTCCGCCCTTCGAACTGGGCAATCCGCTCGAAGGCGGGGCGGTGGGCGAGGTGATTGAATCGCGGGCGAAGGAATTCAAGCCCGGTGATATCGTGACCTCCAATTTTGGCTGGCGCGAATATTTCCTGGCCTCGCCGAAGGTGCTGCGTCCCGTCAGCCGCCCGGTGCAGCCGCTGTCGGTTTATCTGGGGGTGCTCGGTATGACGGGCATGACCGCGTGGGCTGGTTTGAATTTGGTGGAGGTCACGGCCGGTGACGTCGTGTTTATCTCCGGCGCGGCCGGCGCGGTCGGCAACGTGGCCGGACAACTCGCGAAACTCCGGGGTTGCCGGGTGATCGGATCGGCGGGCTCGGCGGCGAAGGTCCGGTTTTTGCTGGAGCAGTGCGGGTTTGACGCCGCCTTTGATTACAAGGCCGGCCCGACCCTGGCGCAGCTGAACCTGGCTGCGCCGGATGGCATTGACGTCTACTTCGACAATGTGGGCGGCGAACCGCTGGAAGCGGCGCTGGCGGCGCTAAGGCTGCATGGCCGGATCATCGCCTGCGGCGGCATCTCCGGGTACAACTCATCGGCGGCGCGGCCCGGTCCGGCCAATCTTGGCAACATGGTGACCAAGCGGCTGACGATGAAGGGACTGATCGTGCGCGACTGGCTGGACCAGCAGGAAAAATTTGAGCAGGAAGTCGGCGGCCTTTTCCGTTCCGGCCGGTTGAAGAACGAGGAAACGGTGGCGGTCGGAATCGAACGCGCGGTCGAGGCGTTCCTCGGGCTTTTTCAGGGCAAGAATAGCGGCAAAATGGTGGTGAAGTTGGCCTGAGTCCACGGGCGGCGTCTTGCATCGCAAGGCCGGATGGATGAACTGAGGACATGCCTACCATGGAATCCACCGTCGCCGCGCTGCTGGCCCGGGGCAAAGGCCTCCTGGCCGCCGATGAAAGCTTCCCGACCATCGGGAAGCGGTTCAAGGATCTCGCCATTCCCTCGACCGAGGAAAACCGTCGAACCTATCGGGAAATGCTGTTCACGACACCCGGCCTCGGTGAATTTGTCAGCGGGGTGATCCTGTTTGACGAAACGATCCGTCAAAGCATCGGCGGGGTCGCGGTCCCGGAGGCACTCGCCCGCCAGGCGATCATTCCCGGGATCAAGGTGGACCTCGGCACGGTGGCGCTGGCCGGATTTCCCGGAGAAAAGATCACGGAAGGGCTGGACGGCCTGCGGGAGCGGCTCGCCGGGTACCGGCAGCTCGGCGCGCGTTTTGCCAAGTGGCGGGCGGTGATCGCTATCGGCGAACACCTGCCGACCGCTTCGGCCATCGCCGTCAATGCACGGCTGCTGGCGCTCTATGCCGCACTGTGCCAGGAAGCCGGGTTGGTGCCGATCGTGGAGCCGGAAGTCCTGATGGACGGCGACCATACCCTCGCGCGCTGCGAGGAAGTCACGACCGCCACCCTGCAGGCGGTGTTTGGCGCGCTGACCGAACAGCGTGTCAGCCTGGCGACGATGCTGCTCAAGGCGGGCATGGTGCTGTCGGGCAAGGATTGCCCGCAACCAGCGGCGGTGGAGGAAGTGGCTCAGGCCACGCTCCGCTGCCTGCGCCGGACGGTGCCGGCGGCGGTCCCGGGGATCGTGTTTCTTTCCGGGGGCCAGGGAGACCTGGAGGCGACCGAACGGTTGAATGCGATTTGCCGGCCGGGCGGCACCCCATGGACGATCAGCTTTTCGTATGGGCGGGCGCTGCAGGACGCGGCGCTGCAGGCCTGGCGCGGTGCGGCGGCCAACGTGGCGTCGGCGCAGGCGGCGCTGCAGCACCGGGCCCGCTGCAACAGCCGCGCCGTGCTCGGGAAATATTCGCCCGAGTCGGAAAACAGCCCTGGCTAACCGGCCCGGTTCATCCCTCGCGCATGGCCACGCAGGTCTATCTTCTTCGCCACGGTGAAACGGCGTGGTCGCTTTCGGGCCGGCACACGGGCCGTACCGACCTGCCGCTCACCGGGCAGGGCGAACGCCGGGCGGCGGAGCTGCGGGAAACCCTGCGGGGAATCACGTTCAACCAGGTGTTCACCAGCCCGCTCCAGCGGGCCCGGCGGACCTGCGAGTTGGCCGGCCTCGGCGGCGTCGCGCAGGTGGACCCGGACCTCCATGAATGGGATTACGGCGATTATGAAGGCCGGACGAGCGCCGAGATTCACGCCGGGCGCCCGGGTTGGAATGTATTTCAGGACGGCTGCCCGCAGGGCGAGTCGGTGAAGGAGGTTTCCCAGCGCGCCGACCGCGTGCTGGCCGCGCTGGGGCCGGGGGAGGGCGCGGTGGCGCTTTTTTCCCACGGGCATTTCCTGCGGGTGCTCGCGATGCGCTGGATCGGCCTGGCGGCGGGCCAGGGCCGGCATTTTGCGCTGGATACGGGCTCAGTCAGCATTCTTGGCCACGAACACCCCGGTGCGACCACGCCCGCGATCTCACTGTGGAATGCCGGATCCGTCAGAGGAAATGCGGCCAACCGTGAGCCGCAGGCCGGCGTGCCCTAGGCGGTGGGAGCGGGAGCCTTGAAGGCGAACGCGAAGAAAGCCGCGACGCCGAGGAAGGCGAAGGCCACGAGGTAATTCCACGCGAGCTTCTCCTTCAGGAAGGTGATCGCGAAGACCATGAAGACGGCGAGCGTGATGACCTCCTGGATGATCTTGAGCTGAAACCCCGAAAACTGGCCGTAGCCGAGCCGGTTGGCCGGAACCGCGAGGCAATATTCCAGCAGCGCGATGGCCCAGGAAACGAAGACGGCCTTCCAGAGCGGCCAGTCGTGGCCGTATTTCAAGTGCCCGTACCAGGCGACGGTCATGAAGACATTGGAAAGAACCAGCAGGAGGATTGTGTTCATGGGTGATGAAGGGAGGAGACCGCTCATCGCGCATCTCCGCCCCGAAAGGGTCCGGCCCGCGGCGGTCCTTCCGCGAGGAAAAAATCAACCTTCTGGCGCGGGCGGCGTTTATCTGGCGAGTTTCCGGCGGAGCACCTGGAGTTCATTGCGGCGCTCGCGGCTCATTTTCGGATAGTTCATCCTGAGCTCCTGCAGCGTGCGGATGACGATCTGCGAAATGATGAGCCGGGCATTGTATTTGTCATCGGCCGGAACCACATGCCACGGGGCTGTCCTCGTGCTGGTGGCGCGCAGGCAGTCCTCGTAGGCCTCCATGTAGCGGTCCCAGAATTTGCGCTCGGTGGTGTCGGCCTCGCTGAATTTCCAGTTTTTCTCCGGCGCGTCGATGCGCTGCAGAAAGCGCTTCCGCTGCTCGTCCTTGGACAAGTGCAGGAAGAACTTGATGACCCGGGTGCCGCTGCGGTGCAGGTGTTTTTCCAGGTTCACGATGGAGCGGTAGCGGCCCTTCCAGATCGATTTCCCGTTCCCAAGCCGGTCCGGCCGTCCTTCGCCCCGCAGGATCTCGGGATGGACCCGGACGATCAGCACCTCCTCGTAGTAGGAGCGGTTGAACACGCCGATGCGCCCGCGTGCTGGCAGCCGGCACGTTGTGCGCCAGAGGAAGTCATGCTGCAATTCCTCCGCGCTCGGGCGCTGGAAGCTGTGGACCTCGCAGCCCTGCGGGTTGACGCCGGTCAGGACATGGCTGATGGCGCCATCCTTGCCGGCGGCATCCATGCCCTGAAAGATGAGCAGCAGCGAGTAGCGGTTGGAGGCGTAGAGCAGGCGCTGCAGGGCGCTCAGGTTGCTGACGCCCACGTCGAGTAGTTCGCGGTATTGCTTTTCGGAACGGTAGAGCGGCGGGATACGGGTGGGCCATTGCCCGATCCGGAATTTTCTCCCGTGGGTGACGCGGAAGGCCTTGGGGTCGATTTTCATCAGGCCGGAAGTATGGGGCCATGGATCCGGGGGCGCGAGCCGTCTGAATGCGGTCAGGCCTTCATCCGCCGGCGGCCGGCGCCTGCGTCAGGATGACCTTCAAGGCCCGTTCCCGGCTCGCGTTCCCGAACGTGTCATAGGCCTTCATGATGTCGCCGAGCGCAAAATGATGGGTGACGAGCTGCCTGGGCTTGAGCCGACCGGACATGACGGTCTTGAGGAGCAGGGGCGTGGTCACCGCATCGACGAGGCGCGTGGTGATGGTCACGTTCTGCGACCAGAGCTTTTCCAAGTGGAGGGTCACACTCGTCCCGTGCACGCCGATGTTGGCGATGTGGCCCCCGGGGCCGATGATTTCCTGGCAGATGCCGAAGGTGGCGGCGACGCCGACGGCCTCGATGGCCACGTCCACGCCCTTGCCGGAAGTGAGAGCCATGACTTTATCGGCCGCCTTGCCATCGCTGCTGTTGATTACTGTGGTGGCGCCGAACTGCTTGGCCACCTCGAGACGGTTGTCGTCGAGATCGATCACGATCAGGCTGGCCGGGGCGTAGAACTGGGTGGTGAGCAGGGCCGAGAGACCGACGGGACCCGCGCCGACGATGGCGACCGTGTCGCCGGGTTTGACGGCGGCATTGAGCACGCCGCACTCATAGCCGGTGGGCAGGATGTCGCTGAGCATCACCATCGCGTCCTCGTCCGCGGATTCGGGCACGGGATAGAGGCTGGTGTCGGCATAGGGAATCCGGACGTATTCCGCCTGGGTTCCGTCGATCGTGTTGCCGAGGATCCAGCCGCCCTGCTCGCAGTGGGAAGGCATGCCGCGCCGGCAATACTCGCATTTGCCGCAGGCCGTGATGCAGGAGATGAGGACACGTTCGCCCTTGCGGAAGCGGCTGACGCCGGCGCCGGCCTCGTCGATGATACCGATCCCCTCGTGGCCCAGGATCCGGCCGACGGCGACGGTGGGGACGTCGCCCTTGAGAATATGGAGGTCGGTGCCGCAGATTGTGGTCTTGGTGATGCGGACGATTGCGTCGGTCGCTTCGCGCACGACGGGCTTGGGGACTTCATCGAGCTGTTTCTTGCCGGGACCGTGATAAACGAGGGCTTTCATGGGAGGGAGGGGTTGATGGAGGGACTTGACGGAAAACGGGAACGATCCGGGGCAATGGTGACTTCAGCTTCGTGAAGGGTGATGTAGGCGCAGACTACGCTTCCGCCCATAATCTGAATAGGTGGGTGTTACCCGCAGTGGGCAGACCGGATGAGTCCTGCCGCCCGAAAATAAAAATGCCGGGCCCACGGGCCCGGCAGTGGGGTTGAAGCATTGAAATCCCTAGAACTGATAGCTGACACCGGCGGAATACAGCCAGGGATCGAGCCGCGCCTGGGTGAGAGAAGTCGGGCCCGCGTAGACATCGGAGCGAATGATGACCCGCTTGAGATCCAGGTTGAAGGACCAGGTGCCGTCGATTTTCCAATCCACTCCGGCCTGGCCGGCCAGACCGACACTATGATGATCCAGGTGCAGCGGCACGCCCGCGACGGACAGGCTGTTGTCCCAGATCAGGGTGTAGTTCACGCCGGCGCCGACATAGGGACGGAACGATCCGCCTGGATTGGCCCGGTATTGGAAGAACAGGGTGGGCGGGAGATGCTTGAAGGTCCCGAGTTTGCCGACGCCGGCGAGGGATACTTCCTGGGTTTGCGGTATGGTGAGCACGAGTTCCGACCCCAAGGTGTCGGTGAACGCATAGTCGACGTCGATTTCAGGGATGAGCTTGTCGTCCACAGAGATGGCGTCCTTGGGAAAATTGATGCCCAGGGCCGTGAAGGCATCGGACTTGTCCACTGTCTGGAGATAAGTGGCCCGCACACGAACCGACCATGGGCTTTGGGCCCGAAGCGCGGCACTGGAGAGCAGGAGGAGCGCGCCGGAGATGAGATAGGTCAGGGATTTTTTCATGGAGTCAGGTTTGGTACACGCCGCGGCAATCGTCGGCGCGAAGCTGCGCCAAGAATAGTCCCGGGCCCAGCGGACCACTCACCTTCGTTTGGCATTAACTGCGCGTGATTTGGTCAATCGAGGCGACCGATTAGCCTTCCTGACCGGTCCATGCGTACGAGGAGCGGGCGCCTATCTTGGCCGGGTTTCACCCCATTGAACCTTGCGCTCATACCCAGTAGGATGGGAGGTCAAACGCCCTCAATTTGGGTATTCTTTGTCCTCCGATCCCGGTGCTCTTGAAAACAAAAATATAAGGCAGACCGATGCTTTTAAATTATGAAGAGCAGGGAATGTACGTTGGGTACTATCACGTAGCAGCGAAAATACCCTCGCCTAAGTAGGCCTTAATGCGATCCATTGGCCTCGTGCTCATCTTCGGGCAATTCGTAAATAATAAAACACAACCATCCCCATGCAGAAAATGAACCAGTCTAACAAGGGCTTCACCCTCGTCGAAATCATGATCGTTGTCGTCATCATCGGCCTCCTGGCCGCGATGGCGATTCCCGCGTTCCAGAAGGTCCGCAAGTCCTCCCAGGACAAGGCCG